>NZ_JBEVCB010000002.1:0-568286 GCF_040513385.1 Sporolactobacillus caesalpiniae | reverse complement strand
TCGAAGACGAATTCGCCAAAAAAGGCTGGACGGCAGTGGGCGACCATGGAGTCACCTGGGACCGTTCATCCAGCTTTGAATCCCCCGAATTCTGGCTTCCTTACTTCATACAGCGTGTCTACACAAAAGATAATCCCGATAAAGGTCTAGCATTCAATATCCTATTTGATGGACTAGACGAAGATCGTCAAATCAAATATCCCATTCTGTCATGTGCAGTGGCAGAACGGAAAGATGGAAAGCCGCTGGTCAAATGTAATGGCATTATATCCGCAGGTTGGGAAAAGGAATCGTATTTATTAAGTGATCGCTATTCAAAACTATATCAAACGGATTATACAGATATAAAAATTACTAACTATTTCTTGTCGTTGGCCGAGATTACGAGTGAAGCAAAGGTAAGAGAGTTGGTTGTGGAGCCGTTGATGAAAATATATGAATGGAAACTTGTAGAGGGATTTTCCATTATTGACGAAGAGTCAAATTGTGCGAAGTATTGACTATACATTTTCACAAAAAATAAGCATGATTTTTAAAAAAATTCAAAAAAGGAATGGGAAAAAAATGAACAAAAATATGTTAGTTAAACTCAATAATTTTCAGGACGCTAGTATACCACATGGATTAAGTTGTATTGGAGAATCAGATTTGGAAAAATTATGAAAAATATTGAGTGATACCGCTTTTAGCCTTATTTTTTTGTGCCCATACTTTTTACAAAGGTGAAGGTGAAAATAAGGACAGTTATCAAAATGGTCATGCGATCTAAAATATCAAGTATCACGTGATCTAGGTGACAAAATATCAGTATAAAGTGCTGTGGAGTCAGATTGCTGTTCGATTACAAGAATTAATCCCGCAGGTTGTGAAGCTAGAGGAATCACTATTCAGCTAGGGAGTGTGTAAAGAACAAATTCACTTTGATCTCCTGTCCGCCCAGCCCGGCTGCTAGTAAAGTCATACAGTAACTGAAAGGACGTTCATCGAGGTTATTACAAGATGAATTTTCAAAACTGAAAAAAGTATTAGGGACAGCACTTATGGTTCAGAGGTTATTTTTGTGCGGCCGTCGGTACGGTGACCGATGAAATCATCCGTACTTATATTGTCAACCAATCATATAAAATCAAGGACGACATTTTCAAGATTGATGACTGAGTTCAGTCAGAATTCAGTGTGCATTGAGCACAAGGCCCTTCAGTACCCTTGATAATTATTTGATTAATGCGAGTCATCAATTGTATAATACTTGATTAAACTCTCGGATAAGATAAGCGAGGTTAGTACTTTTACGTTTTTTAGTTTCCAAAAGCGTGGTCTAAACCCACCGTCTTTAGACGGTATCCGCTTTTAGCCTTATCTTTTCATGTCCATACTTTTGCTAGAGGTGAAAAGTATGGACGGTTATCAGAAAAGCGGTCATGCGGTCTATGATAGCAAGTACCATGTGATTTGGGTGACCAAATATCGTTATCAAGTGCTGCGTGGTCCAGTCGCCGTTCGACTGCGTGAACTCATCCGACAGGGATGTGAAGCCCGTGGAGTCACAATCCTGCAGGGGAGCATAGGCAAGGAACATATTCATTTGCTGATTTCATGTCCGCCGAGCCTTGCACCGAGTAAAATTATGCAGTATCTGAAAGGACACGCATCTCGATTGCTTCAGGATGAGTGTCCAGAACTCAAAAAAAGGTATTGGGGTCAGCATCTATGGTCGAGAGACTATTTCTGCGCAACAGTCGGCAACGTGACAGAAGAAATCATTCGAAATTATATTGCGAACCAGTCAAATAAGGTCAAGAACGACATGTTCAAGATTGACAACTGAGTTCAGTCAACATTCAGTGTGCTATGAGCACAAGGGCTTTCAGAAGACTTCAGTCTTGAATGGCGACTTTAAGTCGCAGACATTTATGTCTGAACCCACCTGCTTTAGCAGGTGGGCGTTTAGTGCTCATCTTCAATATATCGGGAATTTAATAAATATCCAATCATTCCCTCAGCGTGACCGCGACTTTTTGAGTTAGTAATTTCAATGTAACGGAAGAAACAGTTTGATTTGATCCATTCTTTCGCTAATTCCGAGGAATTAATCTCAGGAAGACGATCATCATCGATTAAATACTTCTTCAATCTAGCTGTTGATAGGTTTCCTTGAAGGTGATTAGTGTAGAGTCTTCTTCTTAAATTCTTCGTACGACCAACATATAAAGTTTCTTGCTCTGTGAAAATAACGTAGACAGCTGTAAGATTTTCTTTCAAATGTGATGGCTTAAGCGTAGAAAAATGATGAATTTTGCTAGAAATAAGAGAATTAAGAAGCTGCTGAGCTTCTTTCAATTTGATTTCAATGGACGTCATGATGCACACCTCAACATTATTTTAAGGTTAGTTTCCAAATTCAGTGTCTTTACCCAAGGCCTTTAGCCTTATCGAGCGATATAACATAAAGAAGCGGCTGAACTCGCGTCGCATGTTCGTTTCATCAGAATCAGCCTTAGATGGAAAACTTTTTGTAAGTGTTGTTGGGTTGATCCTGCTTGCGTCTATTAAGAGAAAGATGCAGATCCAAAAGCTTTTCAAAGACTACACGATTCAAGCTTTATTCGATAAATTAGATGTGATTGAGGCTTTTGAATCCCCAGGCCAGGCACTAAGGGTGGGCGAAATATTGACCGCTCAGAAGGCTATTTATACGGCTCTAGATATCCCGATGCCTAGTGATGTGTAACGGGAATTAAGGCTACAGTGCACTAGTCTAGAATACTAAAATCTAAATTAACAATTATTTCTTCAAGACTTGATGCTGTTTTTTGAGAGAATCTTATGAGTTCTTCCCAAAATTCCCATCCGCTATCAAAAGTGTTTAAATCGCAAATATATCCGTGTTCATCAAGATATACTTCCGAAATAAACCTATATTTAGTCAGTAAAACTATATGTTTCCTTAATTCAATATTTGTCAAATTAGTAACAAGTTCAATTTCTTCTATTGGAATTATATATTGTGGGTAAGCTGCTTCTGATCGTTCAAGCATAATGACAAATATCTTTCTAGTGTTTGGTGTCAACTTTCTTAATCGACTTATCCATTGGTTGATTTCGTCAATGCAAAGTAGCAATTCATCTTCTGTGTTACCCCAATGTAATATCGTGTTCATTTTTGATAAAGTCTTAGGAACAACACTTTCTTGTAGTTGAGTTAAATCTTCAATAGAATGGACCAATTTTGATATGATGTTGCTGAATTTGTTTTCATGATCTTTTTTAATTTTTTTTAGTCTTTGGACAGTGTATTCATGAATGTTATTAGTTACTATATGGTGCTCATGACACATTAGAATGAGGTTACTAAGTTTTCTTCTATCTTCATTACTCATACTAGAATTAAATCTCTCACCACCTGGCATTGCTGCTTCAATGTGACATATTTGACCAACAAAGTTTCCATGTGAGTCAATCATTGGTCTGACGCATCCAGGATAGGCACACTGATTTCCTGATATCAAGTATAATTCGCGCAAAACTGAATTTTTCGGGGTAAGTCGTATCACTTTTTCGTCACTCATGAATGTTACCTCATTTTCTTGATTTTTACCTAGATACTCTTTTTAAGAGTTAACACTCTAAACTAGAATGTTATTTAAAGTATCTGTAATTTACTCTGCGATTAAAACAAATTGGGATTTTAATACTTAAGAAGCATTTCCTGGCGGTATGGTAATGGGTGTCTAAATTCATTGCTTAAATGTAACCTTGAATGGATCACCTTTCGCAATGAATTTACCGTCTATTAAATCATGAAGCTGCGCTTCTTCTAAAAAACCTCTTCGAAATGGGTGAATATGTCTGGAGTATTTCTTAGTTGGGAAACCTTTATCATTATACTTTTTTCCTATAAAGGCTTGACCTTTTGATTCTTCAACCCATTGGTAAATATCATGTATTAATTTTCGATATTCTGTTTTGTCATCGACATTGGGGATACCGCCAGTCGCTAAGAAAACATAGGTTGACTCTTTAATTGTTCGTTTTACCACTTTTAAATTGCTTGTAATTTCATTTTCATAAAAGGATAAAGAAAAACTTTTGACAGTTTGAATAACATTTTGAAGTTTAGCGGACTTGGGCTCATAAAAAGGTAATACATTTACGATAGAAATCGAACCGATTTCATATTTTCCAAAAAAGGAATACGCGATATCTATACACCTATTGACTGTGGCATCAGAAAAATTTTGATCAGCATCACTCGGGTTCATCAAGTAAAAAGTTAAATCCTTATCGTATTTATTATTTAACTCAATATGAAGATACTTTCGAGTTCCAAAAGCTTTATAACGATGGGTGTCACAAGTAATCGAACCTGCATTTTGCGTGTATTTTTTTGGATATTTAGGCATAATGTTTTTAGCCTCCTTTATGAAAAACAATTTTTAATCAAGATGGGAATACATCAGCCCTAAAAAGAAAGGCAAAAGTGGAGTCATCAAGATTAAACTGTTCTTTAGGCTCAACGCGGACAATCACTGATAATGGATTTTTCTTAGAATCGAATATATCAATTGTCATAGCTATGAGTTCTTCGATAATTTTGTCCGTTACATCATCCAAGTCATCATCTATTCCAACTTTACGTAAGACCAAAATGTCTTTACTCATTTTTGAATTTGTTCCATAAGTCGGACTTTTAAGAAGGTGTAAAGCAAATATTACAGCTCTTTCGTCAAATGTTTCATCTGGAAAAGAAGGACTTAACATACCTGCAATATTTCCGTTGTATGACATTTGAACCTTAGTGACACCGTATTTAGTATTTCCCCATTTTTCTTTTCCCCAGGCAACACGGTACTCTGCATTTTTTGGATGGCTACCTGTTGCAGGTATGAAGATTGCCCTAATTGCATCAAAAACTTGTGCCATTTTATCACACCCCCCCATTAGATTCAAACCAATGGTAACACACTAATAGAAAAATGTCGACTGTTACCTTCAAATTCAACTTTCCTCGCTTCGGAGAAGAGGATAAGCGATACGTGAAGATATTTGTGGTAGGTTACTATGTACATATTGTGGGACGGTTGCAGAAGCACATTATACTTCTTTAATTACACAACAGTTTTTCAATTGGGTAATCCATCGTTTATTGAAGAAACTAAAGCTTGAAACATCAAAAACGGCCTTCATGCCTTGTCAGATAAGGGAGTAATGCAAAAATAAAAGCATGAATAACGAACACTCGGCATAATTGAAGTACCAATTTCCAATTAATCGAGGTCGATTCATGCTATGAAAAGTATAACACGTAATGATCGTTCATCAGCCGGCATTTTAGATTCCGTCCTAACCTTTTTTAACCGATTTCATTTGGCACAAATTGCACGGGCCTCTCATGCCACCAAGACAAAAGGAGTACCTTTCCGTGTCCTGTTCTGTTATTTGCTCAGCACGATTTTTTCCAACAAGTCAACGTATCGCGATTATCTGAAGCATCGAAACCAGCTCAGCTTCTCGGATAAGACGTTTCGCAATTTGCTGAACAGCGGCAAGATCAACTGGCAAAAGTTCTTGATTCTGCTCTGTCGCCAAATCATTCGATTCATCGATCCGCTGACTGACTCGGCGCGTAAGAACGTGTTCATTGTCGATGATTCTATGTATGAACGCGCCAATGCGAAACACGTAGAACTAGCGGCGTTCCAGTTTGACCACGCCAAGCGCAGGCATACGCGGGGGTTGGGCTGGAGCGACGGCAACACGTTCCTGCCGGTCACCTTTTCCCTGCTTTCCGGCAAGAATCAGGTTTGCGACACAAAAGCGGATGCCCGGACACGGTCCGGGAAGCGAAAGCTTCAGGCTCAACGCAAAGGGACCGATGTCGCTCGGGAACTGATTGCATCCGCTCTGAATCAAGGCGTCCGCGCTTCGTACGTCCTGTTTGACTCATGGTTCTCAAGCCCAATGATGTTTCATCAGCTATGACAACTAAAACTTCATACGGTTGCCATGGTCAAGAAGTCTAAAAAAGCGTATTACCGGTTCAACGGTCAAATGATGGACGTCAAAGCCATCTTCAAAGCTCAGAAAAAACGTCGCGGACGGTCGCGCTACCTGCTTTCCACAATCGTTGAAGTCGTGGTCGAGGGAGAAGAACCATTTCCCCTGAAACTGGTTTATGTCCGCAGTCGCCGGAAGCGCAAAGAATATCTCGTGCTGGCGTCGACAGACACGCAGCTTTCTGAAGATGAGATCATCCGGCTTTACGGGAAGCGCTGGTCGATCGAGGTATACTTCAAAATGTGCAAGCAATATCTCCGACTGGCCAAATATCAGGGCTTATCCTATGATGGGATCTTTGCGCATACAGTCTGCGTGGCTATTGGCTATTGGCTATTCCTTGCTTGCGGTGCAGCACCGCGAACAGGAGGATGACCGTACCCTAGGCGAGTTGTTTTATCTCATGGTTGATGAACTTGCAGATATCACCTTTACCGAAGCGATTCGACAACTCATCGATCTGTTTCAAGAGGCCTTCGAGAATGAACCCGTTCTGTCTGAGAAAGTCCTGGATCAGATTATTGCACGATTTTTGGCCAAACTGCCGTCTAACTATCAGGAACAGCTGAAAAAAGTGGCAGACTGAGCTAATTTATTCAAGAATAACATAGAACCAGCAAAGGATTGGGACACTTTTCTATCTTTCAAGTTTTAGGAAGAAATTCAAAGCGACATGAAGGTGGGCATTGAAAATGCTCAACACATCATTTTTGCAGGATACTCGCTTCCTTCAGATGATTTTATTTATCGCAGCATACTTGCTGCTCGGCATAAAATGGGTAAAGATAAAGTTAAATTCTCTGTGATTGGTTATGAAGAAGGGGCAGCAGATAAGTGGTTGTATGATAAAGATATGCACCTTAATCAGACAAAGAAGGCTTCACCATTTATCCAAACATGCCAACGTGTTGCAGCTATATTTGGTGCGGAGAACGTACGCGGTTATGCACAAGGGATTCCTAATGTGTTCCTGACAAATGGACAAGCGGATAAAGGGAAAGTGGAAGAGATACTTAGAAAGTGGTAACTCAGGCAGATGAGTATACTGTTAAAAAATATGAAAAAATATCCTAGTCTACTAAACATCTTTTTCCTAATGACGATATATAGATTGTAAGGCGGTTGGGAAGGCGCCTTCCCGATTGCCAAAATACTATTCCACATGGACGTGGGAATTCACAATTCAAGGAGGAAACTATTTATGATTATCAATCACAACATTGCTGCGTTGAACACGCTCAACAATTTGAGCAAAAACACAGCAGCTACTCAGAAGTCTCTTGAAAAACTGTCTTCAGGTCTTCGTATCAACCGTGCCGGTGACGATGCTGCGGGTCTCGCGATCTCCGAAAAAATGCGTGGTCAAATTCGTGGGTTGGATATGGCTACAAAAAACTCTCAGGATGGCATTTCACTTTTACAAACAGCTGAAGGCGCGCTGAATGAGACCCATTCAATTCTTCAACGTATGCGTGAATTGGCGGTTCAGTCAAATAACGGAACGAATACACCTGATGATCTATCGGAAATTCAAAAAGAAATTGATCAGCTGAATTCTGAAATTACACGAATTGGTGATAAGACACAGTTTAATACAAAGAATTTACTTGATGGATCTTTAGGCGTCCAAGCAGCTGACGGTACGCAAACGATTGCTGGTTTACAAGCTGCGGGCATCACTGTTAGTACATCTGGAGTTGCATCTGGTGAAACCTTAACTTTTACTGTAGCAGCAAATAGTCTAACAATTGCTGGAACAAATAGTGGAGTTAGTCAAACATTATCCGTTGCAGATACAACTGATATTTCGGCAGGAACAACACTAAACTTTGATTCACTGGGTGTTTCGATTTCTTTTGGTGCTGATGCTAACTTGACGACTGTTGGTCTGGACACTAAAACTATCGAAACTACAGGTAACCAAATTAGTTTCCAAATAGGTGCTAATGAAAATACAACTCTTGATATTTCAATTGGCAATATGAAAGCTACTAGTTTAGGTGCAACTGCAGCAAATGCAAATGTAGCAAACGTTAATTCAGTGAATGTTTCGACAAAGACTTTTGATGATAATCTCGAAGTTATTGATGCAGCGATTAGAGAAGTCTCTGGCCAACGCTCCCAACTAGGTGCTTGGCAGAACCGTCTGGAATATACTATCAATAATTTGAGCACATCTTCAGAAAACTTGACGGCCGCTGAATCACGTATCCGTGACGTTGATATGGCTAAAGAAATGAGTAACTTCACGAAGAATAACATTCTGAATCAAGCTGCCCAGTCAATGCTTGCTCAAGCGAACCAACTTCCTCAAGGAGTTCTTCAACTTCTGAGATAAATTGATGGTAGCAGCTTGAAGTAACATTTAAAGTGATAGCAAAATAAAGACGAATCTCTGAGTTATTGGAGATTCGTTTTTATTTTGGTAAAAGTTTTCGCAAAGTTTGAGAACTGTTGAAACGAAAAAATAAGTCGTCTAAACTTTTTATTAATGATACCGATATTTAAGGTAGAAGAAAAGTTGCAGCTTTGGGAGGGCTGGACATGAGCGGCGATGTTTCACTTGATGTAGCTTTGCAGAATCAGAGCAATGGAAAAAATTCAATACAAAAGGATACACAAACCAATCAAACGCACAATCAACCGATTGGAAACCAGCAAATACAAGAGGAGAGAACCTATCCATCTTTTAATAAAGAACAACTGGATGATTTGGTCTCAGAAGCAAATAAGCTGTTAAATCCGGAATTGACAGAAATGCACTATGTACTCCATGATAAATTAAACAAGTATTATGTGCAGGTCGAGGATGTTAGAACACATCAAGTGATCCGGGAAATACCGCCGAAAAAATTTATGGACATGTACGCGGCAATTGCTGAAAAGTTAGGATTAATTGTTAATAAAAGAGTTTAATTAAGAGGTGAGCAGCATGGCGGATTCAAGTTCAAGCAGTGTTTCAATCGATTCAATCAATAGTATGATTGGGGCGACCAATACAAACCGAGTGAGCGGACTGGCAAGTGGCATTGATGTTGATAGCATTGTCGCTAAGCTAATGACAGCTGAAAGCCAGCCGCTTGTGCAGATGCAGCAGAATTTACAGTTGACAGAGTGGCAACGTGATGATTATCGTTCGATGAATACATTATTAAGCAACTTGCAGTCGGTTACTCAAAATATGAAATTGCAAGGAACATATATGAAAAAAAACGCAACATCCAGTAATTCAAGTATTGTTACTGCAACAGCAGGTGCAACTGCTGGAAATGCGTCAAATATGATTTCGGTTACACAACTGGCGACATCTGCTTATAACGTTGGGGGAGAAATAACATCAGAAGATGATTCATTTGATGCTGATGCAAGTCTATCAAGTCAGGCACCTAAGTTATCAGGTTCAATTGATGAAACCATTAGTTTCACTATTTCGACATATAACACGAGTGGAAATAAAATTGATAAAGAGTTTGACTTTCCGTCAAGTATGTCGCTAAATTCAATCCTTTCTGCAATTTCTTCATCGGGTATTGGTGTTAATGCATATTATGATTCTGCTACTAGAACAGTCTCAATGACACGGACGGATACTGGAGATTTGTCTGGATCTGCAACTGAAGGACATGCGATATATTTCAATGGAAGTGCTTTTTTAACAGATACGTTAAAACTGTCGCAGAGCGGGGAAACTCTGGGAAAAGATGCTGAATTTACATTAAACGGCCTATCGACACATCGTTCCACAAATACTTTTACTCTGGGTGGAGTTACCTACACCCTTCAAGGGGTGGGCTCGAATACAAGAGTTCAAGTTAATAATGACACGGATACGGTGTATAATTCCATAGCAGATTTTGTAAGTAAATACAACGACACGATCAAGCAAATCAATGATAAGATTTCAGAAAAACGTAATCGTGATTACGCTCCACTAACTGATGCTCAAAAATCAACCATGAAAGATTCTGATATCACGAGTTGGACAGATAAAGCTAAATCTGGAATGCTCGCTAATGACAGTATTCTAAGCGGTGCATTAAGCCAGCTGCGTACTAATTTATATACACCGGTAAATGGGACAAGCAACACAAATATGGATCAGTTGGCTGAAATCGGCATAACGACCAGCAGTGATTACCTTGATCATGGCAAACTGATCATTGATGAGGATAAACTGAAGCAAGCCATTAGTACCAATCCTCAGGCGGTCATGGAACTGTTTACAAAGACAGGTGATACCACCTCTGAACAAGGCATTATGCAGCGCTTGAATACAACCTTGAAAAATACAATGGATCAGATTGAGGATAAAGCCGGAAACACAAATATGGTCTATACTCAGTATTCAATGGGCAAATCAATTGACGATATGAATGATCGAATTGATGCCTTTAAGCTGCGTCTTCAGGATATCCAAACGCGATACTATACCCAATTCGATGCAATGGAGGCCGCAATTCAGCAGGCGAACAGCCAAGCTTCTTACCTGTCGCAGTTTACGAGTTCATGAGATTAGCCTTTTTTAGGAGGTTCAAAAAATGCAGGCAAGTGCATATAAAAGCTACCAACAAAATTCCGTATTAACGGCAACTCCGGGTGAGTTGACGTTGATGCTTTATAATGGATGTATTAAGTTTATTCGCCAAGGGAAATTGTCGATTTCAGAAGAAGACATAGAAGGTAAAAACATCTACATTCAAAAGGCACAAGCAATTATTCGAGAACTCATGGTCACCCTTGATCAAAAACAACCTGTATCCAAGAGTATGATGCAAATGTACGATTATATGAATCGTCGATTGATTGAAGCGAACATTAAGAATGATACGGCAATTCTTGATGAAGTCGAAGGATTTGTCGCTGAATTTCGTGATACGTGGAAGCAAGTCATTGAAATCACGCAGAAGAATCAACCGAAGCGGGATCGAGCCTAAGATGGTTTTACAGGAGATTTATGATCAGACGGTTGCGTTGGATGAATTGATTAAGGGGTATGAGCGTGAGGATCGCGATGCGTTTATCGAGAAGTTGCAACAGCTGCTTGACGCGCGAGAAACGCTTTTGAAGGGATTGCCGGATCACTGCAATGATTCGGATCGTCAGATTGGACGAGAGATTGAATCGATGAATCAACGGATTGATCAATCGCTTCAGTTGATTAAGCAAGAGATTACGAATGACATGAGCCAATTCCGACACAGAAAAAAGACGGTCAATCGCTATCGCAATCCATATAGTGGCCCGACTAAGGACGGCATGTTCTTGGATAAGCGGGAGTAAATGTCACTGCTGAGGCGGTGATTTTTTATTTTTCACCAATCGCCCATTTTTTCATACACTAAGTTCATTGATTCGTTATTGATTTTTCTCCAGATAAACAAATCGTCCACCCGCTTGGATTAACGGATGGACGATCGGGTACTGAATTCTGGATTCTATTTAGTCGGCAGCTACGGCTGCTTTTTCGGGTTCTGTATTCAGACTTGCGAGGAATTGCAAGTAATTGTAGGTGGATTCTTTTTCGTCTTCATTGAGCTTTTCGAACAATTCAATGATTTCTTCTTTTTTGACTGACATGGTCAAAACCCCTTTTATGAGATATGGTCACCGTCGCACTTATACCCTTTGCGTTATGAATCATATACGTGTTGAAGTGTTAGATAGTCTGACACTAAATTCATGATTTGATTAAGGAAAATGTTGGACAACTTCGTGTGAATTGCCGCATTATTATTTCCTGTTTGCGTTATCATTATATGTGCTATAACAGGCAGCGTCAATACAATGTAGCGCATTTGACGCCTGTATTTCAATTGGAATATTGCATATGATTGATACCTATTTTGCATGAATTTGATAGCAAGTTTAAAAAGGCTGGTTTTGTCGAAAATAGATAAAAGAAAGCGGTTGTTGTAAAACTATTTTGATGTTTGGGAAGGAATTGGGATGGGAATAGCGAATGTATATAGTATTGAAGGGAGGCTTTCTCATGGATATTATTATTCGCGGGGAAAACATCACAGTGACATCATCTTTGCAGGATTACGCAGAGAAAAGAATCGGCAAGTTGGAAAAGTACTTCAATGCACCTATTGAAACGAGCGCGCGTGTGAATTTGCGTGTTCATAACAAAGAACAGGTCGTTGAAGTAACGATTCCGCTGCAAGGCCTTCTCCTGAGAGCTGAAGTAGGCGAGGAAGATCTCTACACAGCGATTGATCTGGCTGTTTCCAAGCTTGAGCGTCAGATCAAAAAGCACAAAACGAAACTCAACCGCAAGAACCGCCAAGGTGCGAAGCAGGCGTTACAAAATGCAGGCAGCACGGTAACGAAGACGGTTGAAGATGAGGAAGCGCTTGATGTTGTTCGTAAGAAGCATTTTGTGTTTAAGCCGATGACGGTTGACGAGGCGATCCTACAGATGGATATGCTTGGTCACTCCTTCTTCGTTTTCAATAATGCGGAAGATGATTCGACCGCGGTTGTGTATCGCCGCAAAGACGGACGGTTTGGATTAATCGATCAAGAATAACGAAAAATGATTGACTATACAGCTGGGGGGAGATTCGCACACGCGAATCTCCCCCTTTCGGATTCTTGGCTGTGCACACGCGCAGGCTGCTGCACTGAATTCGGAATTCCGAGCAGCTCATTTGCTTAAGCTGCTTTTTCCGAGACGGTTTTCTTGGCATTCGTTTTGCCGTATAATGGAAGCTGTTGGAATTTGCCTAATAGAACTGGCGTTGCCCCGAAAAAGGGACTTTGCGGGCGAACGTATGGATGAGGGTGAATGGAGAACTCATGGGATTGTGTGTTTTTCGTTGCGGGTAATTGTCACCGTGGGCGAATATTGTTAAAATAGAGGACATATTGATGTAGGAATTTTTCGGACAGGTTCATACGTGAACGCATGATAAAGACGATTGTTACTGATGGCGCGGGTACGTGGCGCTCAATCAGAAATCTTAAATGAGGTGTATGCAGGCATGATAGGAATGCTCAAACGAGTTTTAGGAGATACAAGCCTCCGCAAGCTCAGCAAGATGGAGAAAATCGCGCATGTGGTTGAAACCTATGCCGATCAAATGAAGGCGCTGAGTGATGATGAGTTGCAGGCGAAGACGCCGGAATTCAAGCAGCGTTTGGAGAATGGCGAGACGCTTGATGATCTGCTGCCGGAAGTGTTCGCGGTGGTTCGTGAGGCGTCGACGCGTATTCTTGGCATGACGCCGTATTATGTTCAGTTGATTGGTGCGATTGCGCTGCATCAAGGCAATATCGCCGAGATGAAAACCGGTGAAGGTAAAACGCTCGTTGCGACGATGCCGCTTTATTTGAATGCGCTGGCGGGTCAGGGCGCGCACCTGGTTACGGTCAATGATTATTTGGCGAAGCGTGATGCGGAGCAGATGGGGCTGCTGTACAATTTTCTTGGCTTGTCGGTTGGCTTGAACGTTAACGGTCTGAGCCCTGAGGAGAAGAAGGAAGCCTATGGCGCTGATATTACGTATGGCACGAACAGTGAGTTCGGCTTCGATTATCTGCGTGACAACATGGTGCTCTATAAAGAAGAAATGGTTCAGCGCCCGCTCAGTTTCGCGATTGTCGATGAAGTGGATTCCATTTTAGTCGATGAGGCTCGGACGCCGCTGATCATTTCCGGCAACGCGGAGAAGTCGACGGATCTGTATGTGCGCGCTAATCAGTTCGCGCGTCTTCTGTCTGAGAAACAGGATTACACGGTTGATCTGAAGACGAAGTCGGTACAGCTGACTGAGGAAGGCATGACCAAGGCGGAGAACTTTTTCGGTATTAAGAACTTGTATGATTATACCAATGTGCAAATCAATCACCATGTGAGTGAAGCGATGAAGGCGCACGCGATCATGCATCTCGATCAGGATTACGTGGTTAAGGACGGCGAGATTATCATCGTCGATCCGTTTACCGGTCGTCTGATGCAGGGACGCCGTTACAGTGAAGGTTTGCACCAAGCGATTGAGGCCAAGGAAGGTCTTGAAATCCAGAGTGAGAGCAAGACGCTGGCGACGATCACGTTGCAGAACTTCTTCCGCATGTACCAAAAGCTTTCCGGTATGACCGGTACGGCGAAGACCGAAGAGGAAGAATTCCAGAGCATCTATAACATGGATGTTATTGAAATCCCGACGAATAAACCGATGATCCGTGTGGACAATGCGGATTTGATCTATAAAACGCAAAAGGGCAAGTTCAAAGCGGTTGTTGATGAAATCACGACGCTCTATCATCGCGGTCAGCCGGTGCTTGTCGGTACGGTTGCGGTTGAAACTTCGGAATTGATTTCGAAACTTCTGAAGAGGCACGGCATTCCGCACAATGTCTTGAACGCGAAGAACCATGCGCGTGAAGCGGAGATCATTGAAAATGCAGGACAAACCGGTTCGGTAACGATTGCCACTAACATGGCCGGTCGTGGTACCGATATTAAGCTTGGCGAAGGTGTGGCTGATCTTGGCGGGCTGTTCATCCTTGGTACGGAGCGCCATGAATCCCGCCGTATTGACAACCAGCTGCGTGGACGGTCTGGTCGTCAAGGCGATCCTGGTGAATCGCGTTTCTATCTGTCGCTTGAAGATGACTTGATGAAACGGTTCGGCTCCGATAAAATGAAAGCTTGGATGGAAAAGATCGGCATGGATGATACATCACCGATCGAAAGTAAGCTCGTCAGCAAGTCGGTGGAAGCGGCTCAGAAACGTGTCGAAGGCAACAACTTCGACGCGCGTAAACAATTGCTGAAATTCGACGATGTGATGCGCCAACAGCGTGAAATCATTTACAAACAGCGCAATGAGGTTCTTGAATCCAAGAATCTGCGCCCGGATGTTGAAGGCATGATCAAGCTGGTCATTGAGAATAGTGTTCATGCGCATACGCCGGAAAAGGAAGTACCGGAAGAATGGGATCTCCAAGCGGTAATTGACTACTTGAACGCGAAGATTTTCAATGAAGGCGTGCTGACTCTGAAGGATCTTGACGGCAAGGATCCGGAAGAAATGATCGACGATTTGTATGCGAAGGCGATTGCTCGTTACGATGAAAAAGAAGAGCAGTTCACGTCGGAACGGATGCGCGAATTCGAGCGTGTGATCACGCTGCGTACGGTGGATACGAAGTGGATGGATCACATCGACGCGATGGAACAACTTCGCGAAGGTATTTATCTGCGCGCTTATGGTCAGGTCGACCCATACCGCGCATATAATATCGAAGGCTTCAAGATGTTCGAGGAAATGGTTGCGAGCATTGACGAAGAGATTGTCAACTTCCTGATGAAAGCGGAAATCCGCGAGGAGGAACCGATTCAACGTGAACGCGTGACTCATGGACTGCGCGTGATCTCCGGCGGTCAGGATGACGAACCGGTGAAGAAGAAGCCGATCAAACGCAAGGTACATGTCGGCCGTAATGATCCGTGCCCATGCGGCAGCGGCAAAAAATATAAAAACTGCCACGGAAAATGATCTGTGGAACTTGGAAAGTAGGATGAACATGGATTTATCTGAAATGAAACACGAAATTGATGAGATGGAAACTCGTCTCAAAGACTTTAGGGGGTCTCTTTGACTTAGATAACAAGAAGGCAAAGATCGCCGAATTGGATGAGAAAATGACGATGCCCGGATTCTGGGATGACAATGAGAAAGCCCAGAAGGTGATCGACGAGTCCAATGAGTTAAAAGGCAAGGTCGACAGTCTGACGGATCTTGAAAACAAATTTGAAGATCTGCAGGTTGCCTATGAGTTAGTCAAAGAAGAAGATGACGCGGATCTGAAGGCTGAGCTGGAGGAATCGCTCGGAGAATCCCGGACCGCGTTCAACAAATATGAAACACGGCTGCTGCTCAGCGGACCGCATGACCGCAACAACGCGATCCTGGAGCTCCATCCAGGAGCAGGCGGTACGGAAGCCCAGGATTGGGCGTCAATGCTGCTGCGTATGTATACGCGCTGGGCGGAGAACAAGGGGTTCGCAGTGGAAACGCTGGACTATCTGCCCGGTGATGAAGCGGGCGTGAAGAGCGTCACGTTGATGATCAAAGGACCGGATGCGTTTGGTTATTTGAAGGCGGAAAAGGGGATCCACCGTTTGGTGCGCATCTCGCCGTTCGACGCTGCCGGACGCCGTCACACATCGTTCGTATCGTGTGAAGTGGTGCCGGAAATTGACGATGATATTGAAATTGATATTCGGCCGGAAGATTTGCGCGTCGACGTGTTCCGTTCCAGCGGCGCCGGTGGTCAGCACATCAACAAGACGTCGTCAGCCGTGCGAATGACGCACCTCCCGACCGGCGTGGTTGTCAGTTGTCAGTCGGAACGGTCGCAGTTCCAAAACCGTGATCAGGCGATGAAAATGTTGAAATCGCGCCTGTATCAGTTGGAGGAAGAAAAGAAGGAAGCCGAAATGGCCGCGCTCCACGGTGAGCAGAAGGAAATCGGCTGGGGCAGCCAGATCCGCTCTTATGTCTTCCACCCATATTCCATGGTCAAGGATCACCGTACCAATATTGAAATCGGCGACGTGAACCGCGTCATGGACGGCGACATCGATCCGTTTATCGACGCATACCTGCGTTTACATTTGTGAAAAGTGAAATTCTGGAGGAACCGGCCTTGAGCCGGTTCCTTTTATTTTTAAGCTAACGCCCAATCTGAGAAATAGACGGAGAAATTCCGCTTATTTGGAAAATAAATGAAAAAATAGCTTAAATAGACGGAAAAATTCCGCTTATCGCATCGAAAAACATGAAAATGGAGGGATTTTCCGTGGATAAGCGGAAAATTTACCCTTATTTACCTGTGAAACAAGCGCCATGATGTAACTAACCGGAAAATCTCCGCTTATTTTTACTCTCGCCGGATTTAATTAAAGACCGATAGGTGGACGAGCGCCATTCTTTTTTCCAAGAACGCGCAGCCGAAATGTCTGTTCAAGCACAAGGTTGATTTTTTAAATCGGCATTTGGAGTAAAGGACCGTACGCTTTTTGCCCGATATTTCTTATTTCTTGAGGAAAATTCCGCGGTCGTGAATTGACCGTTTTATTGCGGATGAATTAAAATAAGAGCATTCGACTAGTTTGTATTTGGAAAAAGGAGCTTATGGATGCATTTAATAAAAAAAAGAGACAAGCATGTTGCGCCGTCCCGTGGCAAGACGGCGTTAGTTATGGACTATATATTGGTCATCATCGGATCTTTTATCGTTGGAATCACGTTTAATGTGTTTATGCTGCCGACGCATATCGCTTCTGGGGGTGTCGCCGGGATCAGCATTGTGCTTCACTGGACACTCGGCTGGGTGCCGTCTTATGTGCTTTGGGGATTGAACGTGCCGATTTTCGTCATTGGGCTGCTCATACTTGGCCGCAGTTTCGGTTACGCGGACTATGCGATGAAAACCTTGCTCGGCACAGTCATGCTGCCGCTCTCTATATTTCTTACGGCAGGAATGCCGGCGGCGACAGACAGTCCGCTGCTTGGCGCGCTGTTCGGCGGTATCGGCACCGGAATCGGATTGGGTATTGTGTTCCGTGGCCGCGGATCAACCGGGGGAACCGCGCTCGCCGGGCAAATCATACAGAAATTCAGCGGTCTGTCAATCGGTATATGCGTCTCAATTTTGGACGGACTAATTGTGATTACCTCTGCGTTCTTCATGTCGCTTGAAGCGGCACTTTATGCCCTGATCAGTATCTATTTGACTGCTAAAATGATTGATGTGGTGCAGCTTGGCTTCAACACGGAAAAGATGGCGCTGATCATTTCGGATAAGGAAGAGGCGATGCGCCAAGCGATTCTTGACGAAATTGATCGCGGCGTGACGCGTATCACCAGCCAAGGCGGCTACACAGGTGACGACCGTCCGATGCTGATGACGGTCGTGTCGCAAGGCGAGCTGACCCATCTGAAGCAGCTTGTCCGATCGATTGACTCCGATTCTTTCTTCATTATCACAAACGCGACTGAGGTATTCGGTAAAGGATTCTATCAAAGAACGTGAGGAGAAGCGGGGCGAAGGCCCGCTTTTCTTCGTAGAATAAGAGATTCGCACGAAACCGCGCTGAACGGTACCAAAACTTCGCCATTAGTGTGCAATCGCAGAATCAAACATTTTTCGACGAGATTTTTGCATTTGCGTGTCTGTTTTGAAATTGAAATGTAATAATTTTCATAGGTAATCCGTTGGGTTTGGATGGTATAATGGTGAATGATTGATTGGCAGTATCATTCGGCGCGCGTGGGGATGGGATTCTTGGTCTAGGTTGATTCGGGACGGGGTTCTGATCATGCCAACCCTCTCATTCTTGCGTTTGATGCGAATGGTTTACATAGAAATGTATTATCGGACAGATTTTTTGGTTTTACGACAAAATGTGGAGAAAAAGGACTTTGGGGGAAGGAACTTTATGGATGACGTTATTTTGATGCAAAATGTCTGGAAGGCCTATCCGAACGGGGTTATGGCGCTGAACGGCATTGATCTGTCTGTTAAACAAGGTGAATTTGTCTACATCGTCGGCCCAAGTGGCGCGGGAAAGTCGACTTTTATAAAAATGGTGATTAGAGAATTAAAGCCTACGCGTGGAAAGATTTTCATTAATAATAAGAACATCGCGAATTTGAGAGAGCGGCAGGTGCCGTATTTCCGCCGCAAAATTGGAATTGTGTTCCAGGATTTCCGGCTGCTTCCGAAACTGACGGTCTATGAAAACGTCGCGTTCGCGTTGGAGGTTATTGAGGAGCATCCGAGGCAGATTAAACGTCGCGTGATGGAGGTGCTTGATCTGGTTGGGCTGAAGCATAAGATGCGCTCATTTCCCGATCAGCTCTCTGGCGGCGAGCAGCAGCGTGTGTCGATCGCGCGCTCGATTTGCAACCGCCCGCCTGTGCTGATTGCCGATGAACCGACGGGAAACCTTGATCCGGAGACATCTTGGCAGATTATGGATGTGTTCAGACGGATCAACGAGCAGGGGACGACGATTGTTATGGCGACCCACAACAGGGAAATTGTCAACAAAATCAGGCACAGAGTTTTGGCGCTTGAAGGCGGTATGATTGTGCGTGATCAGCAGGAAGGTGACTACGGCTATGAAGATTAGAACTTTGCGAAGACACATCAATGAAAGTTTTAAGAGTCTCGGACGAAACGGGTGGATGACATTCGCTTCGGTGAGTGCGGTTACTGTGTCGCTCGTGCTTGTCGGTCTATTCTTGATGGTCATGTTCAACTTAAATAAAATCGCCGGCGACATTGAAAGCGACGTTGAGGTGCGTGTCTATCTTGATCAGTCGATAACGCAGCCGCAGCAAACCGCTTTGGAGAATGATTTAAAGGGGATCAAACATGTTCAGTCCGTTCGCTTCCAGTCAAAAAAGGAAGGCTTGAACAGCTTGATGGAAAGTCTTGGCAATGATAAGCAAAGCTTTTCGGATCTTCAGAAAGAGAATCCGCTTCCGAACGCATTTATTTTAAAAACGAAGAAACCAGAACAAACGATACATGTCGCAAATGTGGTGAAAAACCTTCCGAATGTCACGGATGTGCGCTATGGAAAAGGGACGGTTGAGAAGCTGTTCAAATTCATCAATATCGCGAGAAACGTGGGCATCGTATTGATTATCGGCTTGCTGTTTACCTCGGTATTCTTGATTGCCAACACGATTAAGCTGACGATTGTCGCGCGTCGCCGCGAGATTGAAATTATGAAGCTTGTCGGTGCGACAAATGCATTTGTCCGCTGGCCCTATTTCATTGAGGGATTGGTCATGGGCGTTCTTGGATCAATCATTCCTGTCGTTTTGGTTATGGTTGTGTACCGTTTTGCCTATTATAGTCTTGGGGGCAACTTGCAGCAGATGTTCATCAAACTGATTCCATATCACACGATGACGATGAACCTGAGCATTCTTCTGGTTGGTATCGGCGCGTTGATTGGCGTTTGGGGCAGCCTGAGTTCGGTACGAAAATTTTTGAAAGTCTAATAAGCCGCCTGCTGTGTATGGTGGCTTTTTTTCTTACCTTGCTTGATGGTAAGGCGGTCGCAGGGATATCTGCAAGACATGCATGGGACATTGTTGTATGATAAGAGCAATGTTCGGTTTGCGTAGTGATGATTTACTGCGGCAAAACGGTGTTTATTGAGGAGGCAATTCTTTATGAAAAAGTTCAGTGGCAAAGTGGTCGCTTTGCTCATGGCGATCTCACTGCTCGTTGGAGCGGCAGGCTCTTACGCGGTGTTTGGCTTTGTCCAGAATCGCAGCCAGGAATCCGCTGCTGCGGCGACAAATGGCTCGGCTGCGGCGGATAAGGCTACGGCGAAAGTGAAAGCGATCCATGATCTGATTGAGAATAAATATTTTCAGAAGATCAGCAGTTCGGATCTGTATGACGGTGCAATCAAGGGCATGATTGAAGCGCTAAACGATCCGTTTTCAAGCTACATGAATGCGAAGACGGCATCGGACTTTACACAATCACTTTCTTCGTCTTTCCAAGGAATCGGGGCCGAAGTCCAGATGGTTGGCAAGCAGGTCACTGTTGTATCTCCGATTAAAGGATCGCCGGCTGAAAGAGCAGGGCTTAAGCCGAAGGACGCGATTGTGAAAATCAATGGCAAATCAACGGATGGCCTTGATATTAATCAAGCGGTCAATAAAATCCGTGGCAAAAAGGGAACGGTTGTCCGTCTTGGTATCAAACGACCGGGGGTTAGTGATGAATTGACGTTCGCCATTAAACGCGACACGATTCCGATCCGTACGGTTGAGAGCAAGATGTTGAAGCGCGATGGTCAATCGATTGGCTATATCGCGATTACGCAGTTCAACGAAAATACAGATCAGGAATTCAGTAAGGCGCTGAACAAGCTCGAAGGCGATCAAATGAAAGGCTTGATTATTGATGTGCGCGGCAATCCCGGCGGCTATCTTCAGGCAGTTGAGAAAATAGGCAACCTGCTTGTGCCGTCAAAGAAACCGATTGTACAAATCGAGGATCGCGCCGGTAAGAAACAGCCGTTCTATTCGACATTAAAGAAGAAGAAAGATTATCCGATTACTGCCCTGATTGACGGCGGATCTGCGTCCGCGTCCGAAATTCTCGCAGGCGCGCTTCATGAAGCGGCGGGGTATCCGCTGGTCGGCGTCAAATCATTCGGCAAAGGGACGGTTCAGCAGGGCATCGAACTTTCCGATAAAAGCGAGTTGAAACTGACGACCGATAAATGGCTGACTCCGGATGCGAACTGGATTCACAAAAAGGGTATCAAGCCGACAATCAACGTGAAGCAGCCGGATTATTTCTATGTCGCACCGATCACGCTTAAAAAAGGTAAGACGCTCAAGGCGGATGAAACAAGCGCGACTATAGCCGACGCTCAGAAGATGCTTAAGGCGGCCGGTCACAACCCGGGTCGCGCTGATGGCTACTTCAGCGCCGAAACCGTGCAGGCAGTGAAAGCTTTCCAACAAGATAAAAAATTACCGAGCACCGGTGTGATCAACCAGAAAACAGCCGATGCATTGCAGCAGGCGACATTGACGGCGATTAAGGATCAGAAAAATGATCGCCAGTTGAACGCCGCGATCAAGGTCATTGAAAAACAATTAAATAAGTAAACCAGATAGGGAACAGGCACTGCTTCGGCGGTGCCTGTTTTCTGTTGAGCTTCTGTTGAGCAATGGATCATCCGGGCAATGCACGAAAACCCTAGATCAATGCACGAAACCGTGATCCAATGCAAGAAAGGAGCCATTGCCGCGACGCAATGCACGAACATCATGCGCCAATGCACGAAAATGATGATTCAATGCACGAAAATTCCGGTTCAATGCACGAAAATCAGAAATCAATGCATAAATAATAGCGCGAGCGGAGTCCATGCACGAAAACTGAAGTTCAATGCACGAAAATAGTGATCCAATGCACGAAAACCCCAGTTCAATGCACGAGTATCATGCGCCAATGCACGAAATCGATGGTTCAATGCACGAAAAGTCGGGTTCAATGCAAGAAAGGAGCCATTGCCGCGACGCAATGCACGAACATCATGCGTCAATGCACGAAAATCGTGGTCCAATGCACGAAAACCCCGGTTCAATGCACGAAAACCGTGATTCCATGCATGAATAGGGGGTGGTGCACATTTTACAGTAAAAAATTTCCTGATTGATCGGCCCATGTCGGTAATCCTCATGTATAATTAAGAAAAGTATTACATTGCAGGAATTTCATAATTTATTGTCGAAACATCAAGAAGATTGGATCGAATGGCTTTGGTGAAGTGGAGTCTTTGGCCAGGAATCAGTCGTGGGGGAATTTAGGATGATGGACATCGTATGGTTTGTTTTTTCGGGCATTGCCACATTTTTTGTGAATCCAATAGTGTATCTGCTCGTGTTGGCTTTGTTTCTTTACAGTGCGCAGCGGGTGAGGAGGGAGCGGTGTTCGTTCCGGGTTAAGGCGTATGGAATGTTTAATACGATCTTTGCAAGTGTCTTGCCAAGTTTGATTGTCGGGCTGATCGGATCTCTGGCGCTAATTGTGGCCGGAGTCAGCCTCGCGCCGGGGGTGATTGCTCTGTTTTCACTTGCGTATGCCGTCTTGCTGCTTACTTGCCAGCAACGTCTTCTGTCGCCTGCCATTGCCGGCGGACTGACACTTGTCGCGGCTTATTTGATTCCGGTATTCCAAACTCCATATCCGCTGATTAATCGATGGATCGCAGAGATTCACGCGATTGATTACCTATCCTTTGGTATCTTTCTCATTGTTGGTTTGCTTGTCGAAACAATGTTGATTTTCTTTTGGGGGGCGTATCAGACATCACCGCGTCTCATCAGCAGCAATCGAGGCGGATTGGTCGGCGCGCAGGAGGCTTGTCAGCTTTGGATCGCTCCGCTGTTTTTTCTTGTTCCTGTATCTGGCGCGATTCCGGCGATTGGTCCATGGCCGTTTGTTTCTGACGGCACATCATTCGGCTTTGCGATTTTTCCGCTTGGTGTGGGGATCGCTCAGTTAATCACGCATTCGCTGCCAAAACAGGCGGTGCGCCAAACGGCACGATGGATGATGGCAACATCCGGCATAAGCGCCATTTTTGTCGGAGCAGCGTGTCTGCTTCGTCTTCCCATTTTTGTTGTTCTGGGTGGTGCGGCCGCGCTTATAAGCCGCCTGGTTCTTGTCTGGTATCACCATCACCTGCGTGAGACGCGCCCATTTTATTATGTCATGCCGAACAGGGGGCTGCGGCTAGTCGGAGTGATCCCTCATTCGCTTGGCGCGCGCTTGGGCATCATTCCGGGCGAGGAGATTTTGCGTGTGAACGATCTGGAAGTTGGCAGTGTCTTTGAATTCTATGATGCACTTCAGAAGCATGCGGCGTATTGCAAGCTTGAAGTCATTGATCGTTTTGGCGAGCAGCGTTTCGTGAAGGGTCCGATTCATGAGGACGATGACTATAAGATCGGCTTGCTTTTCCTAGAAAACGACCAATGGAAATTAAAACAAAAGACAAATAGTTGAACGTCAATTCGAATACTATGATCGATTTGGAATGGAAAGGTAAGAAGTGTTTACCGACATACCATGAAATCGAAACCAAGGCTCTAAATGAAGCGCTGCCCGCAGATCGAGGATACCAGTTGAATTGTGGAGGATGATCGTTAGTTGCTAGGAAAATTCGCTCTGGGACGTACTTGACGTTAGTAGTGGTTCTTTTAGCGCCGGATCGGCTATACTCGTTTTCTCTAATCTTTTCTTTTTTATATGTGCTTGCCAATGTTAAAAAGTGACTGAATTTGAAATCGAGTACAGTAAAGTGAATTTTTGTTTATTTTTTTTAAACCGTTTACACAGTCATACCTATAACGTGGTAGTATAATTAATAGACAACATCTGCTTGACTTGGCCTGGATAAGATGGAGAGGAGGGACCTATATATTGAAATCGACGGGTATTGTGCGTAAAGTTGATGAATTAGGACGTGTCGTTATTCCGATTGAGCTTAGGAGAACTTTGAATATCAAGGAGGGTGATCCGCTCGAAATCTTCACTGAAGATGAACGGATTATTTTCAAAAAATATGTGCCTAATATGGCATGCCAGATTACGAATGAGGTGTCGCCGGATAATTTGGTACTTGCGAATGGAAAGCTGATTCTGAGTCGCAAAGTGGCAAAAAAAATTGTGGATGAAATTGAAAAGTATATTGGCGAAGATATTAATTCGTAAATGATTCCGAAGAGAACTTCTGTGGCGTTTTGCCATGGGAGTTTTTTAATTTCGCTCAATCATAGAAAAAGTCCGTACTGGTTATCCTGTTTATGCTTTTATCTGCTAAGCTGCGGTGATGAAAAATATTGGGAATGTCCGTTCGCTTTCTGCTGTGTAGTTATGCTATAATTTAAGAAACAATTTTTCTATCTTGGACAAATAATGCACGTTATTCATAGAAAAACGAGAAAAGATTGGAGGACGTTACTATGGATTTTCAGCTTGCGTCCCATTTTCAGCCGCAAGGTGATCAGCCGGAAGCGATTCGGTCACTCGTCAATGGGATTATGGACGGTGAAAAACACCAGACATTGCTTGGAGCGACAGGAACAGGCAAAACATTTACCATGTCGAATGTCATTGCTCAGGTGAATAAGCCGACATTGGTCATTGCACACAATAAAACGCTTGCCGGGCAGCTCTATAATGAATTCAAGGAATTTTTCCCGAACAATGCCGTTGAATATTTTGTCAGCTATTATGATTATTATCAGCCGGAAGCCTATATTCCGCAGACGGATACCTATATCGAAAAAGATTCGAGCATCAATGACGAGATTGACAAGCTGCGCCACTCGGCCACAAGTTCATTGTTCGAGCGGCGTGACGTGATTATTGTCGCCAGTGTGTCCTGCATTTACGGTTTAGGTTCTCCTGAAGAGTACGGGTCAATGGTGCTCTCACTCAGACCGGGCATGGTGAAGGAGCGGGACGCGATGCTGCGTCAGCTCGTCGATATCCAATACGCGCGCAACGACATAAACTTTACCCGCGGTACGTTTCGTGTGCGCGGCGATGTTGTCGAGATCTTCCCGGCGTCGCGTGACGACCACTGTATTCGCGTCGAATTTTTCGGTGATGAAATTGAGCGCCTGACGGAAATGGATCCGATGACCGGAGAGCTTGTCGGTGAACGCGAACATGTAGCCATTTACCCGGCTTCTCACTTTGTTACCGGCCAGGAAAAAATGAAACGAGCAATCGTGAATATTCAAAAAGAGCTTGAGGACCGTTTAAACGTACTTAACGAAAACGGAAAGCTGCTGGAAGCACAGCGGCTGGAACAGCGCACGCGCTATGATCTGGAAATGATGGAAGAGGTTGGCTTCTGCTCAGGCATTGAGAACTATTCCAGACATTTGACGTTCCGAAAACCGGGAGAATCACCGTATACGCTCATGGACTATTTTCCAAAGGATTTCTTAATTATGGTTGATGAATCGCACGCCACACTCCCACAGATTCGCGCGATGTACAACGGTGACCAGGCCCGAAAGAACATGCTCGTTGACCATGGATTCCGCCTGCCTTCGGCGAAGGATAACCGGCCGCTGAAATTCGAGGAATTCGAAGAGCGTGTCAACCAAATTGTCTATGTCTCCGCAACACCTGCAGACTATGAATTGGAGCACTCGGGAACACCGGTGGAACAGATTATCCGGCCGACAGGGCTGCTTGATCCTGAGATTGAAATTCGTCCGATCAAAGGCCAGATTGACGACCTGTACGACGAGATCAATATTCGAATTAAGAAACAAGAACGTGTTCTTGTGACAACGCTGACGAAGAAGATGGCAGAGAACCTGACGGATTACCTGAAAGGTATGGGCATTAAAGTCAATTACTTGCATTCGGAGGTTAAGACGCTTGATCGGATTGAGATCATTCGTAATCTGAGGCGAGGCGAATTTGATGTCTTGGTCGGCATTAACTTGCTTCGTGAAGGCTTGGATATTCCGGAGGTTTCGCTCGTCGCTATTCTGGATGCCGATAAGGAAGGCTTCCTTCGTTCGGAGCGTTCTTTGATCCAAACGATTGGCCGCGCAGCGCGAAATTCAAATGGGCGCGTCATTATGTATGCGGACCGGATTACGGATTCAATGCGTATGGCGATGGATGAAACGGCCCGCCGCCGTACAATCCAAAAAGCATTCAATGAGGAGCACCATATTACGCCGACAACCATCCAAAAGTCGATTCCGGATTTAATTAAGGCGACCCATGATGTGGAAAAATCAAATGGCTCCGGCAAGAAGAAAAAGCAAAAGTTGACGAAGAACGAGCGCAACAAAGCGATTATAAGTATTGAAAAAGAAATGAAGCAGGCGGCAAAGTCACTTGATTTCGAGCGTGCGGCGGAGCTTAGAGACGCACTCTATGAACTGAAGGCGGAGGGATAACGCGCAGATGGTACTTGAAAATATTGTTGTTAAAGGCGCACGTGAACACAACTTAAAAAATGTCAATGTCACAATTCCACGTGACAAAATGGTCGTCGTTACCGGGTTGTCGGGCTCCGGCAAGTCGTCACTCGCGTTCGACACGATCTATGCAGAAGGGCAGCGGCGCTATGTTGAGTCCCTGTCTGCCTACGCGCGCCAATTTCTCGGTCAGTCGAACAAACCTGATGTGGACGCGATCGAAGGCTTGTCACCGGCGATTTCTATTGATCAGAAGACGACGAGCCACAATCCCCGTTCGACTGTGGGGACGGTAACGGAAATCTACGACTATATGCGCCTGCTTTTTGCGCGAATCGGTCACCCGTTCTGTCCCACGCATGGCATTGAAATCACGTCACAGACGATTGAACAAATGGTCGACCGAATCATGGTCTTTCCGGAACGGACGAAACTGCAGATTCTTGCGCCAATCATCTCAGGCAGGAAGGGGACGCATGTTAAGACGCTGGAGGAAATTAAGAAAAAAGGCTATGTACGCGTGCGCGTCGATGGCGAAATGCGCGAGGTTGCTGAAGAAATTAAGCTTGAAAAAAATAAAAAGCATTCCATTGATGTGGTCATTGACCGTATCGTGGTGAAGCCGAACATCGAGGGGCGGCTCGCTGATTCACTAGAATCGGCGACCAAACTGACCGATGGCCGTGTGGTCGTCGATATTATCGGCGGAGAAGAACTGCTCTTTTCCGAACAGCATTCCTGCCCCTATTGCGGCTTTTCAATCGGTGAACTTGAGCCGAGACTTTTTTCCTTTAACAGTCCGTTTGGCGCTTGCCCGGACTGTGATGGTTTGGGTTCACGCATGGAGGTAGATCCCGATCTGGTCATCCCCGACCATTCAAAAACGCTGGCTGAAGGCGCGATCCTCGCCTGGGAACCGACGAGCTCGCAATATTACCCGCAGCTGCTCAAGGCTGCCTGCGCGCACTTTGGTATCGATATGAATATTCCGGTATCCGAGCTGCCAAAGGATAAATTGCGCCTTATCTTATATGGATCGGGAACAGAGCGAGTTCATTTTCATTATGAGAATGAATTTGGCGATGTCCGCGATAAAGATATGTATTACGAAGGCGTGATCAACAATATCGGGCGCAGATACAGGGAGACCAGTTCCGATTATATTCGCGAGCAGATGTCCGAATATATGATGCAAAAGCCGTGCCCAACGTGTCACGGCCACCGGCTTCGCCCGGAAGCGCTGGCGGTGAAGATCGGCGGCAAGCACATCAGTGAAGTGACCGAAATGCCGATTCGGGAAATGCTTTCGTTCTTTAACGGGCTGGAACTCACGGAGAAGGAGCAGACGATTGCTCGATTGATTCTTCGTGAAGTCACGCAAAGGACACAGTTCTTGATTGACGTCGGTCTTGATTATCTGACTTTGGGCCGAGCAGCGGGAACACTGTCAGGCGGTGAGGCGCAGCGAATACGTCTCGCAACGCAAATCGGATCGCAGCTTATGGGTGTACTCTATATATTGGACGAGCCTTCGATCGGTCTTCATCAGCGTGACAACGACCGCCTGATCCACTCGCTGCTTGGAATGCGTGATCTCGGGAACACATTGATCGTCGTCGAGCATGATGAGGATACCATGCTTGCCTCTGATTACATCATTGATGTTGGCCCCGGCGCCGGCGAACATGGCGGACGGATCACAGCGCAGGGTACTCCTGAGGAGATTATGCGTGATGAAAATTCGCTGACCGGACAATACTTGTCGGGTCGCAAGTTTATCCCGGTTCCCGCGACGCGCAGAAAAGTGACGAAGCGGGCGATCAAGGTCATCGGGGCGAAAGCGAATAACTTAAAAAATGTCAGCGTCAGTTTTCCATTGGGTGTTATGACGGTTGTAACCGGTGTTTCCGGATCAGGAAAAAGTACACTGGTTAATGAGGTACTGTTCAAAGCGCTCGCTCAGAAACTTCATGGGCGCCGCGACGCCCCCGGCGAATATAAACAAATTAAAGGAATCAAAGAATTGGATCGCGTCATTCAGATCGATCAAGCGCCAATCGGGCGCACGCCGCGTTCGAATCCGGCGACCTACACCGGCGTGTTTGATATGATTCGTGAAGTGTTCGCGGCGACGAATGAAGCGAAGGTACGCGGCTATAAAAAAGGACGCTTCAGCTTCAACGTCAAAGGCGGGCGATGCGAGGCATGCAGCGGCGACGGCATTATTAAAATTGAAATGCACTTTTTGCCGGATGTCTATGTGCCTTGTGAGGTATGCCATGGCAAACGTTACAATCGTGAGACTCTTGATGTTACCTATAAAGGCAAAACAATTGCAGATGTACTCGATATGACCGTTGAGGAAGGTTTGGAGTTCTTTAAAAATGTGCCGCGGATTAAACGAAGACTGGAACCGTTGTTTGATGTCGGGCTCGGTTACATCCGACTTGGCCAACCGGCGACCACGCTTTCCGGTGGTGAGGCGCAGCGTGTGAAGCTCGCTTCTCAGCTCTATCGCAGAACCAAGGGCCGCGCCCTTTATATTTTGGACGAACCGACAACCGGTTTGCATATGGACGATATTTCTCGCCTGCTGGTCGTGCTTCAAGCGCTCGTCGACAGCGGCGACAGTGTGCTGATTATTGAACACAACCTTGATGTGATTAAATGCGCGGATCATTTGATTGACCTTGGTCCGGAGGGAGGAAACGGCGGCGGAACGATCGTCGTAACCGGAACACCTGAGGAGGTCGCGGAAACCAAGGAATCCTATACCGGCAAGTATTTGAAACCGGTGCTGGAGCGGGATCGCGAGCGGATGGAGAAACATCTCCGGACGCAACAACTCGTGGCTGAAAAAAGCGATCAGCTGCGCGTGTGACATCGATTTTCCCCATAAAATGGGAAAAATTCCTTGTTACCCTGCATGATGAAAGGGTATAGTGGAATAGGATGTATTAGGCGGGGGGGATATTAATGACGAAAAGATTATACCGATCTGCAGACAACAAGGTCCTTGGTGGAGTACTGGGAGGCATTGGTGACTATTTTAACATCGATCCGACGCTTGTCCGTCTTGTGTTTGTTATTCTATGCTTAGTATCCTTTGGGTTTCCTGGCATCTTGGGCTATTTTATTGCTTATCTTATTATTCCGGAGAGAGTGTGACGCATTTGTTTAAAAACTGGTTTGCGAAGACCTTGCTTAACGTCATCATTAACATGGTGATCTTAATGACTCTTGCCGGTTATCTTCATACGATGGTACAGATTTCCGGCGTCGGCGCTGCCTTTGCGGCCAGCCTCATTTTGTCATTTCTTAATTTATTTATTCGACCCATACTTATTTTGCTCTCATTGCCGGCAACTGTGCTGACCCTAGGCTTCTTTATTTTTGTCATTAATGCGTTGATGCTGCTGCTGACATCAACCATCATGGGGACGGCGTTTCAGCTGGACGGATTCGGCAGTGCGCTGATTGTGGCGATTATCATGGCAATTTGCCAGCTGATCATTCAAAACTTGATTATTAAACCTTTGCGGCGTGACTAATTGCGCCGCTTTTGTGTGTTAAGACATGTTAAGTTAGATGAAAATTTGTTTCGAGCTAAAGAGATATTCAGCCCCATCGCTAAATTTTTCCAAGCCATGAATCTGTGGTAAAATGAAGAAAATGTGACTGGTGATCGGGTGATTCGCCCGGTTTTATGAACACTGGTAGAGTCTGTTCAAAAAGGAGGACAAAAAGAGCCGAGAAGATCAAGGAAGCGCAGTTTCGAGCACCAGAGCGTATGCAAATGATACGTGAGGAGCGGAGAAACAAGTTGACACAGAGATTCGACAGCAATTTTTCCCGGACTTTTTGAACACCCTCTGGTAGGAAAGCATAAAAAAAACAAAGCTTTTTTTGCCTTCGTCAGAGGTTTGGCGAAGCCAAGTTTTCTAATAAACCTGAAAGAGCGTCGGAATGACAAACCGGCGCAATGACAGAAAGAAATGGAGGTTCCTTTTCTCTTTCAGGTATGTACGCCCTTGCCAGGCGGATTTTAGGCTTTCCGAACGCGTGTCACCTGAGTGATCAGAGGCGTGATGACGAAAGAAAAACGGACAGGTTCCGGCGGCAAACTGATCCTATGAACAAAGTGCGTGTACATGAGCTTATTGAGCATTTTGATATGAAGTTGGTTAGCGGTAAAGAGGGACTGGATCGCGAAATTATTGTCAGCGACATCTCTCGTCCCGGTCTTGAAATCGCCGGCTATTTTACTTACTATCCACGGAGACGTCTGCAACTGCTTGGGCGTACCGAGCTTTCTTTTTTCAATGAACTGAGTATGGACGAACGGTATAAACGAACCTCGCAGCTGTGCACCGCGCAGACACCGTGCATTGTGATTTCGCGCGGAATTGACGTGCCGGAAGAGTTTATCATTTCGTCGGATAAACGTCATGTGCCCGTGCTGCAATCAAAAATGCAGACGACAAGGCTGAGCAGTATGATCACCAACTACTTGGAATCCCGTCTCGCGCCAATGACAGCAGTGCATGGTGTTCTTGTGGATGTTTACGGTGTTGGTGTTCTTATCACCGGTGACAGTGGTGTCGGCAAGAGTGAAACGGCACTCGAACTGGTGAAGCGTGGGCATCGCCTCGTGGCGGATGATTCGGTCGAGATCCGGCAGGAGGGCGAGGCTGAGTTAGTCGGCAGCGCGCCGGAACTGATTCAGCATCTGCTGGAAATTCGCGGACTCGGCATTATTAATGTGATGACCTTATTTGGCGCGGGCGCGGTTCGCAACTATAAAACGGTCTCGTTAGTGATTCACTTGGAGCTTTGGGACCAGAACAAGGTTTATGACCGGCTTGGGTTGGATGAAGAAAAAATTAAGTTGATCGATACGGATGTTCCGAGATTGGTACTGCCGGTACGTCCCGGACGAAATCTTGCCGTGATCATTGAAGTTGCGGCGATGAATTTTCGATTGAAGAATATGGGCTATCATGCGGCGCAGCAATTTGCTGATCGATTGAATGACAGTCTACATGACCGCTAATCAACGTACGAAGAAAATATGAGGTGGCAATTTTATGAATCAAGCAATTGAACCACTTAATCGAATGGCTTTTGAATTCGGGCCGTTACATATCTACTGGTATGGCATCATTATTGCGGCGGGCGCACTTCTTGGCTTACTTTTAGCGATGCGTGAAGGCAAGCGTTTCGATCTCCCTACCGATACGTTCACTGATCTGCTCCTCTACGCGGCGCCGATTGCCGTGATCAGCGCACGTATCTACTATGTGGCGTTTGAATGGGGGTACTATTCAAAACATCCCGGTCAAATTATCGCTATTTGGAATGGCGGAATCGCCATTTACGGTGCATTGATCGGAGCGGTTCTGACTGCGATCGTCTTCTGCCGCCTGCGTCACGTTTCATTTTGGAAAGTCGCCGATATATGCGCGCCAAGTATTATTCTTGGTCAGGCAATCGGCCGGTGGGGAAACTTCATGAATCAGGAAGCGCATGGCGGTCCAACGACGCGTGCCGCTTTGGAACATCTGCATCTGCCGGATTTCATTGTGAACCAGATGTATATTGATGGAACTTATTATATTCCGACCTTTCTGTATGAATCGCTCTGGAATATAATCGGGTTTATTCTGCTTCTCACGATCAGGCGCTTGGTTCGCTTGAAGCGCGGCGAACTGTTCATGACATACGTGACCTGGTACGCGCTTGGTCGTTTTTATATCGAAGGTTTGCGGACCGACAGCCTGATGCTTGGGCCGCTCCGCGTGTCGCAATGGTTGTCAGTGGTTCTTGTCATCGTAGGCATTAGTTTGATCATTTATTGGCGTGCGGCACAGAAAAACAGACCGCGCTATGGGGAATAAAAAATCAATTACTATATGCATCACCGCAGTCTATCGATCTATGGGCGGTGATCTTTTATTTTTTTGATGGGAGTTGGGTGCATTGATTAAAACGGTATTGTTTGACTTAGATGGAACGCTAATTGATACAAATACGCTGATTTTGACTTCTTTTCAATACACGCTGGATCGCTATTTTCCCGGTGAATTCACGCGAGAAGACTTGATTCCGTTCATCGGCGAGTCACTTGAGACGAGTTTTAATCGGGTCAGCCCGAAACTCACAAATGAGATGGTGGCTGTTTATCGCGATCATAACAGTCGTTATCATGATAAACTGGTGAAGGAGTTTCCCTATGTGCGTGAGACGCTGAGCGCGCTGAAACGGGAAGGATGCGCACTTGGAGTTGTTTCAACCAAGAGACGGGACATGGTGGAGCGCGGGCTTAATCTGACGCACATGGCGGACTTTTTTGGAACAGTCGTGACCAGCGACGATGTCATGCGCCTCAAGCCGGATCCGGAACCGGTAGAGCGTGCGATGAACGCGTTGTCTGCTGAGCGTGATTCAACGATTATGGTTGGCGACAGCCCTTCAGACATACTTGCCGGAGAAAACGCGCATGTCCGCACGGCTGCGGTTGGCTGGTCGCTTAAGGGACGGACTATGCTTGAACGATTGAATCCTGACTATCTGCTCAACACCATGAATGACTTGGTTGGCATTGTAAACGCCGTCGATGTCTCGCTATAAAAAAAGAAATCAACCCGACTGCTTGAGTGGCGGTTGGGTAATTTTTTTTGCGCACAAGCAATGCACCGCTCTTGTTAATTTCACAATTGGCGGCCGGAGTTATGCTATAATTGTTGAGGAATTATGAAATAAGAGCACGGGGGCAAAAGGATTTTATGGAGGAGAGAAACTGTACAAAAAAAGCTCAAGTCATTGATTTTCACTGTGACAGTGACTTTTTTTATCAGAAAGGGATGGCTTGTTTTCAAAAAGGCGATCTTGAGCGCGCGAGCAAATATATGGAGCGAGCGATTAAATTTAGACCGAATGATGTTGATTACTTATGTCAGCAGGCAGAGATTCTTGCTGAACTGGAAGAATATGAGTCATCGATCCATTTGTTGAAGAAAGTGGTTTATGAACTCGATTCAAAACTGACAGACTGCTATTTTTTTATTGCGAACAATTACGCTTATCTTGGTGAATTTCAAGAGGCGATCGATGAAGTACAGACCTATTTAACGCTCGATCCGAACGGGACGTACAAGCGTGAGGCTCAGGATTTGTTTCAGATGCTGACTATGGAAATGAAAGAGTTGGAAGATGAGGAATCTGCCTATGTCACCGTTCATGAACGTGGGCGATTGGCACTGGAGCATGGTCATTTCGGTGAGGCGATTGACTTTTTTAAACAGGTGATCGAGGACGAGCCTGATTTTCTCGCGGCGCAAAATAATCTATCGATTGCCTACTTTTCAACGGGGGATACCAATCAGGCAATTGCCAGCGCGCATCTCGTTTTGGAAAAGGATCCGGGAAACATCCATGCACTCTGCAATCTGACGACTTTTTATTATCAAATTGGCGACAAGGATGGATTGAACTCAGTGGTTGCGCGTCTTGATCTCATCTATCCGCTTTATCCGGAGCACTGCGGGAAGCTCGGTTCGACTTACTTGTTTATCGGAGATTATGAAAAAGCGTACTACTGGCTGCGTATCGCTGAAAAACGCGGCGCGCGCCGTGATCAAGTGTTTTACTTTTGGATGGCGCTTTCCTCTTATCACTGCAACGATCTAGAGCGCGCCAGGCAGAATTGGAAACGTGTAGACTATTTCAGCGATAAACCGTTTCATCCGTTCAAATACAATAAGATTCAGGATATGATGTTTGAACCGGATGCGGGATCTAATTTTATGGTCAAAGATCTTATTCATAAAGAAATTTGGGAAGAGATGAAGGCCTTTCAAATTTTTTCCCTTTTCTATGCGTCTCATCACCACTATCGAATCTTGATTCAGAATGTGGTCAAAAATGGAATGAATCCCGAAATCATTCGAATTGCGCGTGGACTGCTCGAGGAAATGGAGAGCGGCACGTGTAACGCGAGTATGCAAATCATGCGTGAGGTCGAACGTCTGGCAGGCGGAGGAAAAGAAACAATGAAACACCCGGAGCTCTATAGCTTTTGGTCGGTTGTTCATTCGTTCGCGACGGTTAGGGACCAAGACATCAAGGGATGGGCGGCCGCGCTGATCTATTTATGGAAAAAGGAGTTTGGCAAACCGGTCGCTCAGAAAAAAATAGCATCGAATGCTGGAACGACGCTGTACCGATTGCGCAAACATATCCAAGAATTATCAATTGCACTTGAGAAACAGTGGGAGGACTATTCTGAATGATTCGCCATTGCTCTTCGCATGAGCACTTTTCTGGACTTTAGAAGCCGTATTCTTTAGCATAGAATTATCAGATGAGTAGATAATAATTATTATAAAAAGACTAATATTCTAGTTAAGGAAGGAATGGATTGACGTTGACTGAAGAACAGAAAATTTATGATGTGATTATTGCGGGGGCGGGTCCGGCCGGAATGACAGCCGCCGTATATGCGGCAAGAGCGAATATGTCCGTTTTAATGATTGAGCGAGGCATTCCCGGCGGACAGATGGCGAATACGGAAGCTGTTGAGAACTACCCGGGTTTTGAATCAATTCTCGGTCCTGATTTGTCTAACAAAATGTTTGAACATGCGAAAAAATTTGGTGCTGAATACGCGTACGGCGACATCAAGAAGATCATTGATGGATCGGATTATAAAACGGTTGACTGCGGCAGCAAGCAATACAAGGCGTCTACGGTTATCGTGACGACAGGGGCGGAATACCGGAAACTTGGTGTGCCCGGCGAGAAAGAACTCGCCGGACGCGGCGTGTCCTACTGCGCGGTTTGTGACGGCGCGTTTTTTAAAGAAAAGAAATTAGCTGTCATTGGCGGCGGCGATTCAGCGGTTGAAGAGGGCACTTATTTGACCCGGTTCGCTTCCAATGTGACGGTGGTTCATCGTCGTGATCAGCTGCGTGCCCAGAAAATTCTTCAGACGCGGGCATTCAACAATGAAAAAGTAGACTTTATTTGGGATACGGTTTGTACCAAAATCAACGGAACAGACGGCAAAGTGTCCAGTCTGACTTTGAAAAATAAAAAAAGCGGCGAAGAAACGGATTTCCCGGTTGACGGTGTTTTTATCTATGTCGGCATGAATCCTCTGACCACCGCGGTAAAAGATTTGGATATTGTTGACGAGCAAGGCTACATTGTCACCAATGAAAAGATGGAAACGAGCATCCCCGGAATCTTCGCGGCAGGGGATGTGCGCCAGAAAGAACTGCGCCAAATCGTTACGGCGACCGGCGATGGCAGTATTGCGGCAGAGAATGCTCAGAAATATGTTGAGACGCTGAAGGATGCTTCTGCGGTAAAATAAGTACTTTATCTGTTTTGCGTCTTAAGTCGTAATTCTTAAGCCAATATTCGCTGCTATCTTCATAAGTGTTTAATCATCGTGTAATCTTTATGAAATGAAGAAGAAGTAAAATTAATTATGAATTTAACCCCCCTTTTTTATATAGGCTTTATTGAGCGGCACGCGCAAATTGCGGTGTCACTTTTTTTACACTGATAATAAACTATAAAAAATAAATAAGTTAAGGAAACGAGCATTAGCGGCCCGGAAAATAGAGGAGCTTCGACTAACTGGAACTTTCGCTAAGTACGCGTACGTCCTGTACACAACGCGAAAGTCATCATCTCCTGTGAAAGTACATCCTATGAGCAACGTCGAAGCCACCGCACGACCTTCGATATTCCTGATCATCGTTTGTCTTTCTGAATGAATTTTTTTCGAGTATACTATATAGAGAGACAGTTGCGCACCTTGGCGGAAGTGACCGCCAACTTGCGTAAAAAATTGATCGGCGGGGATGGATGCAAGATGAAGGATATTCAAGTAGTAATTATAACCGGGATGTCGGGTGCGGGGAAGACCATTGCGACTCGAATATTTGAGGACTTGGGTTACTTCTGCATTGATAACCTGCCGCCGACCTTGCTGCCTAAATTTATTGATTTGATTGAGGACTCAGATTCAGACAAATTAAACAAGCTGGCACTCGTGATGGACCTTCGGGGCAGAACGTTCTTTAATTCGCTCTTTGCCTCACTGGACGCGTTCAGTAAATCTGAGAAAATCAAACCTAAAATTTTATTCCTCGACGCTAAGGATGAAACGCTGGTTCATCGTTATAAGGAGACGCGGCGTTCACATCCGCTGGCTCCAAAGGGCCGGCCGATCGAGGGTATCCGCGCTGAACGAAAGAAACTCGAAGAAGTTAAAGGACTCGCTCAACTCTATATAGACACAACAGATATGAAACCAAGGCAGCTGCGCGATAAGATCGTTCAGGAATTTGCCAGCGAAACGGAGACCTTCCGCGTCAATTTACTCTCCTTTGGATTTAAAAACGGACTGCCGATTGACGCCGATCTCGTATTTGACGTGCGCTTTTTGCCTAATCCTTATTACGTGAAGCATATGCGTGAGCGGACTGGGCTGGACGCCGATATTTCCGAATACGTGCTGAAATGGTCGGAAACGCAGCAGTTTCTGAAAAAATTGATGGATCTGCTCGAATTTATGATCCCGCAATACAAACGTGAAGGCAAGGGACAGGTGGTCATTGCGATTGGCTGTACAGGTGGCAAACACCGATCGGTCGCTTTGACAGAATGGATCGCCAAAAAACTTTCCGGAGATTTCCCGACAACTGTGTCGCACCGGGATATTGAGAGAGGAAACTAAACGAATGACAGATCGAAAAAAAATAGTCGCGATTGGCGGTGGCACAGGACTTCCAGCGGTGCTTCGGGGATTGAAGAAGTATCCGGTGGATATCACCGCAATTGTGACTGTGGCGGACGATGGCGGCAGCAGTGGGATGCTGAGAAATGAATTGCAGATCCCTCCTCCCGGCGACATTCGTAATGTTCTTGTTTCGTTATCGGATATTGAACCTATGTTTGAGAAACTGCTTCAGCACCGATTCAAGTCAGACAGTGGATTAAATGGTCATTCCATGGGGAATCTGCTTATTGCGGCTCTATCGTCAATCACCGGCGATTTTGTTAAAGGTGTGCGTGAACTGAGTCGAATTCTTAATGTTCACGGTCAAGTACTTCCTGCCGCAGATCAGATGATTATGCTTGGCGCAGTTATGAGTGACGGCAGCATCATTGAGGGTGAATCTCATATTACTGAGGTTAATAAACGCATTGAACACGTTTTCTTAAAGCCGGCGGATATTTGCCCGCTGCCGGAAAGTATCCGCGCGATTCGTGAAGCGGACATGATTACATTCGGGCCGGGCAGTCTGTATACCAGTGTGATTCCGAATCTGCTGGTTCCTGAGCTTGCCAAAGAAATTGAACGGGCAAAAGCAAGGAAAGTATATGTATGCAATATCATGACGCAAAAAGGGGAGACCAACCACTTTACAGCGTCGCAACATATCGAGGCGATCCATCGTCATGTTGCGCGCCCCTTCATTGACACCATCGTTGTGAACAGTCAGCCCATCAAACGTGATTTGTTGAAACGCTATGCTGCCGAGGAATCAGAACCGGTACGCATTGACTGGGAACGGCTGAATGATTTAGGGGTCGATGTGATTCACGGGCCGCTGATTAAGACAACTAGAGGCATGGTTCGCCATGATGAAGCGGTTGTCGGTCGTATGCTGTTGTCTTTATTTACTCAGAAAAAAGTGTGAGGTTTGGAGGATTTTCCATGTCATTTGCCGCTGAAACAAAAAAGGAATTAACCATGCTTGAGGTGGATGACTGCTGCGCGCGTGCCGAGTTGGCTGCGTTGACGCGGATGAATGGGTTCATCTCAATTCGCAATAAACGAATCGAACTGGATATTGCGACTGAGAACGCGGCGATTTCTCGCCGCATTTTTCGACTGATTAAGCAGGTCTATCACTATCAGATTGAGATTTTGGTTCGCAGAAAGATGCGGCTAAAGAAGAATAATGTCTACATTGTTCGATTAAAAGACACCGCGCGGCCGTTCCTTGAAGACCTGAAAATAATTGATGATAACGGGCAATTCACACGAGAAATAGCGACGAGTCTTATTGAAAAGGACTGCTGCAAGCGTTCCTATCTGCGCGGATCGTTTCTAGCAGGAGGATCGCTGAATCACCCGGAATCGTCCTATCACTTAGAAATTTTTTCGAATTATGAAGAACATACGTATTCTTTGGCTAAACTGATGAATACGTTCAATCTTAATGTTAAAATCTTGCCGAGAAAGAACGGGTACATCATCTATATGAAGGAAGGCGAAAAGATCACCGATTTTCTAAGCATCATCGGCGCGAACAAGGCCTTGTTTTATTTTGAGGATATCCGTATTGTCAAAGATATGCGCAACTCGGTGAACCGTCTGGTGAACTGTGAGACAGCCAATCTCAACAAAACAGTCTCCGCCGCAATGAGGCAGATGGAGAACATCCGACTTATTGAAAAAACGATTGGATTGGAGGAACTGCCCAATAAATTGCGTGAAATCGCTGAGATTCGTTTGAAAAATCCGGACATCACCTTGAAGGAACTTGGTGAACTGGTGAGCGGTGAGCCGATCAGCAAGTCCGGGATCAATCACCGCTTCCGAAAAATTGACGCAATCGCCAATCAGATCCGGCAAGGCCAATAACTTGCAGCGCCGTCATTCTCTTGAAAGGAGGCAATTACTGAATTGCTGACTAAAGAAGTGACTATTGGTTTAGAGAAAGGGCTTCAGGCGCGTTCAGCGGCATTGTTTGTGCAGAACGCAAATGAGTTTCGATCTAACCTTACACTAGTCAAAGACGGACATGTGGCAAGCATGAAAAGCGTTATGGGCGTGATGTGCAGTGCGCTCGCCTGCGGTGATCAAATTCTCCTTACTGCTGAGGGTGAGGATGAACGCGCGGCGCTTGAAACACTCACTGATTTTATTGAACAAAAGCATTGCGAATTAAAATGATAGCGCTTACTCTAATAAACAAAAAAATGCCGGACACTGTGTCCGACATTTTTTTTGCTTATTTCGCTGCGACCATAATCTCGTCAATCAAACCATATTTTTTGGCTTCTTCGGCGGACATAAAGTTGTCACGATCCGTGTCACGGGCGATGACCTCATAAGGCTGTCCGGTTCTTTCAGCATAGATATGGTTTAATTTTTCGCGAATGGAGATGATGCGTTTTGCGTGAATTTCCATATCTGATGCCTGACCTTGCATGCCGCCAAGCGGTTGATGAATCATAATTTCACTGTTTGGAAGTGCGTAACGCTTGCCGATTTCACCGGCGGTCAGAAGGAAGCTGCCCATCGAAGCGGCCATACCGATGCAGATCGTCGAAACTTTCGGTTTGATGAATTGCATCGTATCAAAAATGGCCATTCCCGCTGTAATTGATCCACCGGGACTATTGATATAAAGCGAAATATCTTTTTCCGAATCTTCGGCTGCCAAGAAAAGCAGCTGAGCGACAACGGCATTAGCAACATTATCGTCAATCGCTGTTCCAAGCATAATAATGCGGTCTTTCAATAAGCGTGAGTAGATGTCGTACGCGCGTTCACCGCGGTTTGTCTGCTCAATGACTGTAGGTATTAAAGGCATTGAACGAACCCCCTTTTCCATTGAAAAAAGTTATTTTTCCCTTAACCACATTCATCATACATTAAAGGTCAATATAGGTCAAATTTAAAGGACAAAAAAGAAAGACCAGCCCGGATGGCTGATCCACAACTTACTTATTATGCGCTCGAAGGGAGTCGAACCCCCGACACATGGTACCGGAAACCATTGCTCTATCCACTGAGCTACGAGCGCGCAATGCTTTGCTGACATTTGTCTATTCTAAGTGATTTGTCCCGCTTTTGCAAGCATTATTAGAAAACTTGGCTCCGAAATTCGCCCAATTTTAGGCTGAGTGACCAAAATTAGGTGTTCTCATTAGTGCAATAGGTTACGGGGACTCATAGGTTATTAGTGTACTTTAATTGACGAGGAGGAGCAAAACTATGGAGGTTTCACCTTATTCAAGTAATCCTATTCCGGTTAATCCTGGAAACATGGGCAATGTCGGCAATGTGGGTAATGTGGGTAACGTGAGCAATGTCGGCAATATGGGCAATGTGGGCGCAATTAGCCCGATGCCAAGTCCGAAACCACAATTCAAACCGGAATACCAGCCTGCTTTCAAATGTCCGAGCACAAAAGCAATGGGGCCAGGCAAAGGAAAAGGAAAAGGCGCCATGCCAACACCATACGGCCCTCAGACCGGAGCCGGTGCGGCTGCAGGCAAGACAACTGAAAATACGCTTCATTGTCCACCGACACAAGGCGGGACGGTTTATGATCCGCAAACGGTCAACGTTCAGCACATTTATAAGCCAGTCATTGTGAAACATATCCATCAACTGCATACGATCAGAAAAACTCATTACATCTATGAACATCAGCACTACTATCCGCATACGTTGTCTGAGACGTGTGATGAATCGCATTATAACGTACAATGCGGCAAACCGTGCTTTCCAAAACCGCACTGCTGATCTGACTGAACAGTCGAACTGCATCATGAACGTAATACCGAGAGCCTTTTGTTAAAAAAACAAAGGTTCTTTTTTCGCTTTTAACCGGAAAAGAAGCAGCGACTTCGCGCTGAAGTTCAGACCGTGTTAAGAGCTTGGCTTAACCCAATAGATACTAACTGTAACAATTTTTTGCCAAATAATTTACAAATTAACGTTCATCATTCATTTGTGTTCTACCGGAACACCATGTAATATAGTACTTGGTGGCACGGCTGCGCCCGCATTTAGCGCTGCGCATCAAATACATTGTCTGCTGAAGGAAGTGATCGTTCAATGAGTTCTGACGGTTCGAGTCAAAAACCGGATCCCAGTCATTGGCAAGGGGAAGTTTATATGGCATCAAACGCTCTTGGACGATTAAACTCCCTTCAGCGAGCGTATATCTGTGTAGGCTTCCTCTGAATTAAGAGGAGGTGCACCATGATTGACATTTATTTAACGGATGAACAAGATCGTTTGGTTAAAAAAGATGAATTGGCAAAGGGGTGCTGGATTAATCTGACAAGACCTTCTGAATTTGAAGTTCAGAAAGTCGTTGAAGGAACCGGCATCCCATCAGACTTTATTCGCGATTCGTTGGATGACGACGAACGCTCGCGTATCGAAAAAGAAGACGATTCGGTGCTCATTATCGTCGATTTTCCTGTACTCGTACAAGATGAATCCGATTCCGCGCCTTATGACACTATCCCGCTTGGTATTATTGTCACACCTTTTTACTTCGTGACTGTATGCCTGCAGAGCAATCCGATCATCGATGATTTCATCAATAATAGAATTCGCAACTTTTTCACCTATAAGAAAACAAGGTTTACACTGCAACTGCTTTACGCGATTGCCCGCTATTATCTCAGATACTTAAAAACAATTGATCGCAGAACTTCGTTGATTGAGCGCGAGCTGCATGAATCGATGCGGAATGAAGAGCTTTTTAATTTGCTGAGTCTCGAGAAGACATTAGTTTATTTCACGACGTCATTGAAATCAAATAATATTGTTATAGAAAAAATGACCAAACAGCGCTTCCTGCGCATGTACGAGGACGATCAAGACTTGCTTGAGGATGTCATTATCGAAATTAAGCAGGCGATTGAAATGTCGGAAGTGCACAGCAATATCTTAAGTGGCATGATGGACGCGTATGCTTCCGTAATTTCAAATAATGTGAACTTGGTGATGAAATTTTTGACCACGGTCACGATCGTGCTCTCCATTCCAACCATGGTGGCGAGCTTCTGGGGAATGAATGTAGGCTCAATTCCTTGGGAACACGCGCCGCACGCATTTTGGATTCCGATCAGCATCGCGATCGGTTTGGCCGGAATTACGGCACTGTTCTTCTGGAAAAAGAAATATTTTTGATAAGGAAGGAATAAAAGGTAAGGTGAGTTCAATCACCAGTGCCTTTTTTTTGCATCAGCGGTTCGAGAACTTATTTTGATTTTATATGAATGTGAACACATTTTCTCATAATGGCGCTAAATAGGATAAAATTCGACAAAAAACATTATTGAAAGCGTAGTCATTTTATGGACCTATTGCTATAATAATAAGAAAGGGGGTGAGCGAGATGGGGTTAGCACTAGTTCAAAGTCAATCGTTGAAATTGAAAATGGCACCGGCCTTATATCAGTCTGTGACGGTACTCCAATGTAATAATGAGGAACTTTCGCGACTCCTCCACGAAAAGGCGATGGAAAATCCGCTGCTGCGTGTTGAGGAGCGTGATTATCACCGTGATTATTCCTCGATGGGAGGAGAAGGCAAATATACGTCGGATGTAATCGAGGAGACGGCAGCAGATACGGTTGATTTTCGTGAACTGCTGCACCGCGATCTTCATCAGACGCGACTTGATCGGATATGCTTGGAAGCGGCCGACTTGCTGATTGATTCACTGAATGACAATGGGTTCCTTGATGAGGAACCGGACACGATTCTGGATCGACTTGGCAAGCTCGAAGCAGATCCGGACCAGGCACTAGCCGTTGTGCAGTCATTGGAGCCTGCCGGTGTCGGTGCACGCTCGCTCATCGAATGTTTATGCTTGCAATTGCAGCGTTCGGAACCCCGCTGCCCGCTGGCAGAGACGATCCTGACTGATTATCGCGATTGTTTTATGACCGGAGACTGGGCGGAACTTGCTTCCTCGTTAGGAACGAACGAGGATGCGATCAATGAGGCGGTCGCGCGTATTCGCAAACTGAATCCGAATCCTGTCGCAACGATTCAGGATGAACCGCCACACTATATTGTTCCGGATGTTGTCATTTCAAAAAAAGACGGCGGGCTTGTCTGTGAGCTTGAGGACCAATATCTGCCCACTATCTCGGTGAATATGGATGACTATGAACGCTACATGAAGGCCGCGGATCGTGAGACGAAGCGCTATCTGCGTGAGAAATTCGAGGAGGCGGATTGGCTGCTCTCAGGCGTTTCAAGGCGAAAACAAACGCTGATGAAGCTGGCGCAGATGGTGATGAAGCGACAGGAAGCCTATTTTCTAACTGGGAATCGTGAACATCTGTGCCCACTTACAATGAAGCAGGCGGCCGATCAGTTGGACGTTCATGAGTCGACGATTAGTCGAGCCGTAGCAGGTAAATATGTCCAAACAAATTACGGGCTTTCTCCTTTAAAAAATTTCTTTATCAGAGCGGTTCGCGCGAAACAAGGAACGCTCTCCGCTTTTCGAATTCAGTTCGAGATCAAACAGCTAGTCGAGAATGAAGATCGCAGAAAACCGCTGTCCGACCAGATGCTTGCGCAATTGCTTGCTCAGGCCGGAATGGGCTGTTCGAGAAGAGCGGTAACCAAATACCGACAAGCCTGCGGAATTGGCTCAACCATCGAGCGCAGGGCTGCGTACAACTAACTGAACTATATAGGGACAATATAAGTCCCGAACAGATAAGCGTTGTAAAAGTTTACAACGCTTTCTTTGTTTCCTTTTGTCGAAACAGGGTATACTTCACATGGATCAAAATCACAAGAGGGGATTCGGGAACGTGGGAGCCGGGCATGTAGATGTGACATTTTTCAAAATATGCAGATTGTTCAAAATCAATAAACCGCATTATATCAACACTTTTCATAATGTGACAAATCTGCGTCATTAAAATGTCCATACAAAACATTTACATGATTATGCTTGTAAACATAGGTGAAAGTTGCTATCATGATAAATGGAGCGGATGGGACATAAAATGACTGTGTGGGACATTTTGAGACCTGTATAGGTCGATCGAGGGGGACGCTGTGGAACATTTGCTTGATCTTCAGAAAAGGCTGATCCCCGACGTCTTAGACATAATGTCCAGTCGCTACCGTATTCTTCAATCTCTACATTTTCTTCAGCCAATCGGCAGACGAAGCTTGTCATCCCATTTGGGCATGACGGAACGTGTGCTGCGCGGCGAGGTCACGTTCCTCAGTCAGCAAGGGCTAATCCAAATGGCGTCAAGCGGCATGTATCTGACGGAAAACGGAGAAGCCATTGTCAAGGCTCTTGGAACAGTGATGAAGAACATTTCAGGATTGAGGAACATGGAAAAGCAATTGGAAGAAGTTCTCGGCGTTTCCAAAGTTGTCATTGTCTCTGGTGACAGTGATCAGTACGCGACAGTCAAGAATGAGATGGGGCTGGCCTGCGTCAAGGAAATCGAACGCGCACTGGGCGCGATCAACATCATCGCAGTGACCGGGGGCTCAACGCTCGCAGCCGTTGCTGAAATGATGCATCCGCTCAGAAAAGCGCATCAGGATCTCCTGTTTGTGTCGGCGAGAGGCGGTCTTGGCGAGCGGGTCGAAAATCAAGCGAATACGATCTGCGCCAAAATGGCTGAAAAAGCTGAAGGGCGCTATCATCTGCTCCACGTTCCCGATCAGCTCAGTGATGAGTCCTATCACAGCTTGATGGAAGAGCCCAGCATTCATCGGGTGTTACAGCATGTCCATCGCGCAACCATCATCGTACACGGCATTGGTGATGCGAAAACGATGGCAATTCGCCGGCATTCCGGAGAAGAAATTCTCAAAAGGGTCGACACGGAACATGCTGTGGCCGAGGCTTTTGGCTATTTCTTTGATCAGACGGGCCGCGTCATTCATAAGGTTCAGACCATTGGTTTGCAATGGGAAGACCTGTTCGGCGCGCACTCAGTGATTGCCGTGGCCGGGGGCAAGTCTAAGGCTGAGGCAATTCAGGCTTACTGCAAGAAAGGTCCGGATTCTGTGCTTATCACGGATGAAGGAGCAGCGCAAGAGATTTTAAAAAATTTCTAAACCATTTAGGAGGTCATTATTAACATGACAGTTAAAGTTGGTATTAACGGTTTCGGACGTATCGGTCGTCTTGCATTTAGAAGAATTCAGGATGTTCCTGAACTGGAAGTTGTTGCGGTTAACGACCTGACAGACCCAGCAATGCTCGCAAACCTGCTCAAATATGATACAACACAAGGCCGTTTCAATGGCGAAGTTAAAGTTGAAGACGGCTACTTCGTAGTTAACGGCAAGAAAGTTAAAGTTCTCTCACAACGTGACCCAGCTGAATTGCCTTGGGGCGAACTCGGCGTTGACATCGTTCTTGAATGCACAGGCTTCTTCACATCGAAAGACAAGGCTGAAGCGCACATCAAGGGCGGCGCTAAGAAGGTCGTTATCTCTGCTCCTGCTAAGGGCGACTTGAAGACGATTGTATTCAACGTAAACAATGATTCACTCGATGGATCTGAAACTGTTATCTCCGGTGCTTCTTGCACAACGAACTCCTTGGCTCCTGTAGCTAAAGTATTGAACGACAAATTCGGCATCGAAAAAGGCTTGATGACAACGGTTCACGCTTACACAGGCGACCAAATGACTCTTGACGGCCCGCACAGAGGCGGCGATCTTCGTCGTGCACGTGCCGCTGCTGAAAACATCGTACCTGCTTCTTCAGGTGCTGCTGCAGCCGTTGCTCTTGTTATTCCTGAATTGAAAGGCAAATTTGACGGATCTGCTCAACGTGTTCCAGTTAAGTCTGGCTCTGTAACGTTGCTTTACGCAACGCTCGCTAAGAACACGAGTGTAGAAGAAATCAACGAATCGATCAAAGCCGCAGCTAACGAAACTCTTGGCTACAACGAAGATCCGATCGTTTCTTCTGACGTAATCGGTATTACTTACGGCTCTCTGTTTGATGCAACTCAAACAAAGATTCTTGATGTAGACGGCAAGCAACTCGTTCAGGTTGTTGCATGGTATGACAATGAAATGTCTTATACTTCACAACTTGTTCGTACGCTCGAATACTTCGCAAAACTTGCAAAATAAGGATTGCCTAACTTTTTGAATAGAACTTGAATAGCGGAAACCTTAGTTGTTTCCGCTTTTTTTACGAATACTGTTCTTATCGATGGAGGTTCGGACTGCAGCCTTGCCTCCATGTGATGAAATAAAGTGAAAGAGGGTCTAGGCATGGCAAAGAAAACCATTAAAGACATTGATGTTAAAGGCAAGAAAGTTTTCTGCCGCGTTGACTTCAATGTTCCGCTTAGCGGTACGACGGTTACGGACGATACACGTATTCGTGCAGCGCTCCCAACCATTAACTATTTGATCGAAAACGGCGCGAAAGTTATTCTGGCTTCTCACCTCGGACGCCCGACAGCAGAAGACAAGGATTCCTTCAAAATGGATCCTGTTGCAAAACGCTTGAGCGAACTGCTCGGCAAGCCTGTCGCAAAGACGGACGAAGTTGTCGGACCGGAAGTTGACGCAGCTGTTGCGAAATTAAACGCAGGCGACGTTCTTCTTCTTGAAAACGTTCGTTTTGAAAAAGGCGAAAAGAAAAACGATCCGGAACTTGCAAAAGCATTTGCTGCGCTTGCAGATGTTTATGTAAACGACGCATTCGGTTCTGCTCACCGCGCGCATGCGTCAACAGCAGGCATCGCTGACTATCTTCCTGCAGTTGCAGGCTTCCTTCTCGAAAAGGAATTGAAAATTCTCGGTGCTTCTCTTGAAAATCCGAAACACCCGTTCACAGCTATCATCGGCGGTGCGAAAGTTACCGACAAAATCGGCGTTATCGAAAACCTGCTTGATAAAGTAGATACGCTGATCGTCGGCGGCGGACTTTCCTACACATTCGTTAAGGCTCAGGGCTACGAAATCGGCAAATCTTTGCTTGACAAAGATAAGCTGGATCTCGCTAAGAAATTCCTTGCTTTGGCTAAAGAAAAAGGCGTTAATTTCTTAACACCTGTTGATACGGTCATTGCTGATGAATTCTCTGAAACAGCAAACAAAGACGTTGTCGATATCGACAAAATGCCTGAAGGCTGGCTCGGCGTTGACATCGGACCGAAGACGGTTGCTCTCTATTCCGAAGCAATCAAGAAGTCTAAAGTTGTTGTTTGGAACGGACCAATGGGTATCTTCGAAATGGAACCTTATGCGAAAGGTACAGAAGCGATCGCACAAGCACTTGCTGATGCAACCGACGCAACAACAATCATCGGCGGCGGCGATTCCGCGGCAGCTGTTGAGAAGTTCCATCTTGCAGACAAAATGACGCACATCTCGACCGGTGGCGGCGCTTCTCTTGAACTGATGGAAGGCAAAGTACTTCCTGGCGTTGCCGCACTTGATGACGCTGAGTAAATCTGGACAAGATAATTTAAGAAATAACCGCAAGAAAGGGTAGGTGTCCATTCATGTCACGTAAACCGATTATTGCCGGAAACTGGAAAATGAACAAAACAGTTAAGGAAGCAAGCGAATTCGTTGAAGCAGTTAAGGATAAAGTTCCGGCTGCCGACCTCGTTGATTCCGTTGTCGCTGCTCCTTTTCTCGCCTTGGACCGCATTGTTGCGGACGCAAAAGGCTCAGATCTGAAAATCAGCGCTGAGAATGTTCACTTTGAAGAATCCGGTGCATTCACGGGTGAAGTAAGCCCGGTTATGCTCGAAGATCTAGGCGTTCAGTATGTAATCATCGGCCACTCTGAAAGAAGAGCGATGTTTGCTGAAACGGACGAAACAGTTAATAAAAAGGTACTTGCATCATTCGCTCATAAACTGACTCCAATCGTTTGCGTTGGTGAAACGCTGGACGAACGTGAAGGCGGCAAATGGCAATCCGTTGTCAAGAACCAAGTAACAAAAGCATTTGCAGGTGTTCCGAGTGATCAGGCATCTGATGTTGTTGTTGCTTATGAACCGATCTGGGCAATTGGTACTGGCAAATCTGCTTCTGATGAAGATGCGAACGAAGTTTGTGCGTATATCCGTGCAACGATTGCTGATCTTTATGATGAAGCAACGGCTGCAAAAGTTCGTATTCAATACGGCGGCAGCGTAAAACCGGCAACAATCGCCGGACTGCTCACTCAATCGGATATCGACGGCGCGCTTGTCGGCGGTGCCAGCCTGCAACCAGAATCTTTCCTTGCTCTGCTTGACGCAGTAAAAGGCTGAGGTTTGCAGATAATACATGAAATGAATTGGTGTGAAGCCGTCCGTTATCGTCCGGACATAGCGCTCGGTTTTCAGTACACCATATAAAATTTATATGATGATAAGGAGAGATAATGAATGTCTCAAATCGTTGAAGTTTACGGTCGTGAAGTCCTCGACTCTCGCGGTAACCCAACTGTTGAAGTTGAAGTTTATACAGAAGACGGCGGCAAAGGCCGCGCACTTGTTCCAAGTGGTGCTTCTACTGGTGAACACGAAGCTGTTGAATTACGTGACGGTGACAAGAGCCGTTACGGCGGCAAAGGCGTTCTGAAAGCTGTAAAGAACGTTAATGAATTAATTGCTCCTGAAGTAATCGGTATGGAAGTTCAAGACCAAGTGGCCCTTGACCAAGCAATGATCGATCTTGACGGAACAGAAAACAAAGGCAAATTAGGCGCTAACGCAATTCTTGGTGTTTCTCTTGCTGCTGCTAACGCTGCTGCAGATGAACTCGGTGTTCCGCTGTATCGTTACCTCGGCGGTGTAAACGCAAAAGTGCTTCCTACACCAATGATGAACATTCTTAACGGTGGCAAGCACGCTGACAACAGTGTAGACTTCCAGGAATTCATGATCATGCCTGTAGGCGCAGATTCCATCAAGGAAGCTGTACGTATCGGTGCTGAAGTATATCACGCTCTGAAATCCGTTCTTTCTGCTAAGGGCCATCTGACGGCTGTTGGTGACGAAGGCGGTTTTGCTCCGAACCTGAAGAACAACGAAGAAGTTCTTGACACGATTCTTGAAGCAATTGAAAAAGCAGGTTACAAACCGGGCGTTGACGTTAAGCTCGCAATCGACCCTGCTTCCTCTGAATTGTTCGAAGACGGCAAGTACAACTTCAAAGGTGAAGGCGTTGTAAGAACAACTGACGAAATGATCGAATACTACACCGCATTGGTTGAAAAATATCCGATTATCTCGATCGAAGACGGCCTCGACGAAAACGATTGGGAAGGCTGGGCTAAACTGACCAAAGCGATCGGCGACAAAGTTCAGCTCGTTGGTGACGACCTGTTCGTTACGAACACTGACTACCTGAAGAAAGGTATCGACCTTGGCGTTGCCAACTCGATCCTTATCAAGGTTAACCAGATTGGTACGCTCACTGAAACACTGAACGCGATCCAAATGGCGCAAAAAGCAGGTTACACTGCAGTCGTTTCCCACCGTTCCGGTGAAACGGAAGATACGTCAATTTCTGACATCGTTGTTGCAACGAATGCCGGCGAAATCAAGACCGGTTCTCTTGCAAGAACAGACCGTATCGCTAAGTACAACCAATTGATCAGAATCGAAGACGACCTCGCTACTTCTGCTGAATACCTTGGCGACGACTCGTTCTACAACATTAAATAAGTTTATTTAATCAATTGCCCTCGCTGGATAACTCAGCGGGGGTTTTGTTTTACTGTGGCAGCGAACCGACTTGTTGGGTTTCGCTGTCATTTTTCATGATGAAAATATTTAATTAGTACCTTTACATAGTACCAGGTAACATGTAAAATAATCACTACAACATAAAGGCAAATAGAGAAAATCGGAGTATAAAATTCTGAAAACAGAGAAAAATAATACCCTTTGCGTTGTGTTATTAAGGATGTACAGAAGGAGATTTTAAGGATGAGTTTATTTAGAAGATTATTCAGAAAAAAGTCGATGGAGTACACGATCAATCAGGCAAGCGGTGAGAGTGGGCTTCAGAAAGCGATGGGCGCTTTCGACTTGACGATGCTTGGTGTTGGGGCCGTCATCGGTACCGGTATTTTCGTTATGACCGGTATTGTCGCAGCCAATAACGCGGGACCTGCTATTATGCTGTCCTTTGTTTTATCAGGAATTGCCTGCGCGTTTGCCGCATTATGTTACGCAGAATTTGCGTCGATGATACCTGCATCGGGTAGTGCTTATACTTATAGCTATACCGTATTCGGTGAAGTTTTTGCCTGGATTCTCGGTTGGGATCTAATTTTGGAGTACGGTCTTGCGTGCTCGGTTGTCGCAAGTGGATGGTCCGCGTATTTTCAGGAATTGATGAGAGGATTCGGTCTTAATTTGCCAACCGTAATCAGCGCCGCTTTTAATCCCGGCAATGGAACGTACGTTGATGTAATGGCAACGGTAATTGTTCTGCTGCTCTCAGTAGTCCTTCTTACCGGGGTGAAGCAATCTACTCGAATTAACGATATTGTCGTTCTTATAAAAATTGGTGTCGTTTTACTGTTCATCGTTGTCGGCGCGTTTTACGTGAAGCCTTCGAACTGGACACCTTTTATGCCATTTGGCTTTAACGGTGTGATTAAAGGAGCGGCAACAGCGTTCCTTGCCTACATTGGTTTCGATGCCGTGTCGTCTGCTTCCGAAGAGGTACGTAGGCCTCAGCGTGATATGCCAATCGGTATTCTCTCATCGCTCGGCGTATGTATGGTTCTCTATATCGCGGTTTCCGTTGTCTTAACAGGCATGGTTCCGTACACCGAATTGAACGTTGGCGATCCGGTAGCCTTTGCGCTGCGCTTCGTTCATCAAGACTGGGTTGCCGGTTTTGTATCACTTGGCGCAATTCTTGGTATCACAACGGTACTCTTTGTTATGATGTATGGACAGACTCGGCTTTTCTTCGCGATCAGCCGTGATGGTTTGCTGCCGAAGTCAATTGCCAAACTGACGAAGAAATCGAAAACGCCGGTATTCAGCATTCTCTTGACTTGGGGGATGGCGACGGTATTTTCTGCGCTGATACCACTTGATGAACTTGCTGAGCTTGTTAACATCGGCACACTGTTTGCGTTTATCGTCGTTTCGATTGGCGTTGTTGTGCTTCGTGTCAGGCGACCGGATATCAAAAGAAATTTCAAAGTGCCGTTCATCTATGTGACACCATTCCTCGCCGTTCTCTCATGCGGTTTTCTAATGGTCAATCTGTCGGGACAGACTTGGATTCGCTTCTTAATTTGGTTCGCTATCGGACTTGTTATCTATGTACTTTTTGGATTTAGGCACAGTGTACTTGGCAAGTTGAAAAGGGAGCAAAATCAATAATCTATGATTAAATTGAATGAAAGTAATTCTGGAAAAGGACAAATGTTCTTTTCTTTTTTTTGCTATTGGTGTGATGCGCGACAGCAAAATAGGACTAATCGTTTCCAATTCACGTCAAAATAATTGATTAAAGTGAGCAATCATGCGATGATCAGAACGAATACGTTAACCGTCAATTGATTCCATTCGTTTGAACTTAATTCTCAACTTTCGCAGAGTGAAAATCCGAAATAACCCTTGATATAACGTACTTTGTGGCCTATTCATTATGTTTCTTGACAAAATAGAAAGACACCTCAACTTTTGGTATAGTGATTTTGACGAAATACACTACCAAACAGAAGAGGTGCCCTCTATATGATAGCGAAAAAAGGTCAAAATAATCAACTACCATTAGAAATAAAAGCAAAATTCGATGAGTTGAAGATTCTAAAACATTTACGTCAGGCAGGAATTCAAAAAGCCTTCGGCTTTTCCAGTGGTTATCTTTTTCAGCTTATTTTTCGTCTGATCTTTACCCAAAGAAATTGGTATCGTTTACTGGAGAGTAATAAAGCAGATGAATTACCAGGCAAGGATGCTGTTTATCGTTTTTTAAACTACCCGAAGTTTGCCTGGCGCCGCTTCCTGACGGCACTAAGCGTATTCACGATTATGAAAGTCAGCCGTTTGACGAGCACCTGCCACACTAAAGTACTCATTCTGGATGATTCATCTTTTTATCGCGACCGCAGTAAGCGCGTCGAACTTTTGGCTCATTGTTTTGACCATGCCAGGAGAAGACACTACAAAGGATTTCGTATGCTGACATTAGGATGGTCCGACGGATCAACGTTCCTGCCCATTGATTTTTCACTCCTTAGTTCAAGCAAAGAAAAGGCAAAAATTAATGATATCAATTCGACGATTGATAAGCGTTGTTCCGGCTATAAAAGACGAATCGAAGCTTTACAAACAGCTCCTGAACAAATCCCTGGGATGGTTAAACGGGCCTTGTTGAACGGAATTGATGCATCCTATGTTCTGATGGACAGCTGGTTTACCCAACAACCTTTGATCAAGGCTTTGACCGATCAAGGTATCGATGTTATTGGTATGGTGAAACCAACGAATCAGCGCTATCGAGTAGGCTCTCAATGGGTTGGATTAAGAACGCTGTATCGACTGTCGAAGCCCGTAACCAGTCACAAAGAAATTTTACGTTCTATTCGTACCACAATGGCTAATGGAGTCCCGGTCAAAGTTGTGTTCGTTCAAAACCGCAATAAACAAAGTGAATGGCTAGCCATCTTAAGTACTGACTGCACACTTACAGAACAGGAAATCATTCGTACGTACGGCATGAGATGGGACATTGAATTATTTTTTAAAGCAACGAAGTCATTTCTTAAGCTTCAAAAAGAGTTCCAGGGCAGATCGTACGATCTGCTGATTAGCCACACAACCATTGTCTTTACAAGGTTTATTCTCCTGTCTTGGCAAAACCGTTGCAGTACAGATAATCGAACCCTTGGTGGTATGTTTTATGAACTCTGTGACGAAATGAATGAACTGGATTGGGCTGTAGCACTGACGCAGCTCATGGATATTCTTCATGACGCCCTAACAAAAACAAAAAAATCAATCAAAAGATGGGTTACTTGTCAACTGACACAATGGATTGAGAGCTTACCCAACTATATCAAGGTTTATCTGCCCAAATTAGGGTGCGAAAGTTGAGTTAATTGATATACTTAGAATAAAGAGGTGTTTGCCATGGGATGGGCAGGTATTGGACTTCCGGGACTCATATTAATCCTTGTTATTGCACTCGTGATCTTCGGACCGTCCAAGCTTCCGGAAATCGGAAAGGCGTTTGGAAAGACGCTGAAGGAGTTTAAAAAGGCGACGCAAGGTTTGGGTGATGATTCGGATTCGGAAAATAATAAGACAACTGTGGAAGCAGAGAAGACAAGCATCGAGAAAAAGAGGTAAGGAACTGGTGACGGATGACTGAAAAAAAGATGTCGCTAATTGAGCACTTTAATGAGCTGCGAAAACGACTCATTTCTATTTTTATCGTCTTTGTTACAAGTGCCGCCGTGATGCTTTTTTTCACTAAAAAGGTCTATCTTTGGCTCGTGTCTGATTTGGGTGTTACGAACAAACTGGCTGTACTCGGACCGACGGAGATTGTCAGCGTTTATTTCCTGATCGCGGGCGTTGTTGCGATCGCTGTGACGATTCCTTTTGCCGCATGGCAGCTATGGCTGTTTATTGCCCCGGCGTTGTCTGTAAAAGAACGCAAAGTGACGCTTTCATATATTCCAGCGATTTTTTTACTGTTTATCGCAGGCCTTGTCTTTGGGTATGAGGTTGTCTTTCCTAATATCCTCCATTTTTTGCTTGGGATGAACGATGGTATGTTTCATGTTCTCTTTACAACGGATCGTTATTTTCGCTTTATGATTAATGTCGTTTTGCCATTCGGAATTCTTTTTGAATTGCCGGTGATCGTTGTGTTTCTGACGAATCTTGGAGTGCTGACTCCGATGCGTATGAAGAAAATGCGTCGAATCGCTTATTTTGTACTTATCGTGATTGGCGTTGTCTTATCGCCGCCCGATTTCGTATCCGACACGGTCATGTCTATTCCGCTGCTTCTCCTGTATGAGATTTGTGTGACTGTCGCGTCAATTACTTACAGACGGAAGATGCGTCGCAAGAGAACAGCTGAAGGGCAGATAAGTAATTGATTTGTTGCCTTCATTAGAAAAATCATTTTCGGTCTGTTGCTCTTGACGCCACGGTATGGTACATTAAAACTAATGACTGAATGAACGTTGATTAGAAGATTGGGGTACACGACGATGCATACATTTTTGTTAACGGTAATGATTATCTCAGCTGTCATTGTTATTGGTCTCGTATTAGTTCAAAGAAGCCAGGGTGACGGATTGTCTGAGGCAATTACCGGCGGCGCGGAGCAATTATTCAGCAAACAAAAGGCGAGAGGTATCGAAGTCGGCATTAAAAGGCTGACCATATTTTTCTCAGTCGTCTTCTTTGCTTGCGCATTTTTGATTGGCTATTATTTTAAATAAATGCCATGAGGATGAAACCGGAGCGAAAACTCCGGTTTTTGATTTACTCTGTAAAAAATAGCGTGAAATTCAGCAGCGCGCCAACGATCAAGCGAAACTTTCTGTTTCCTTTAGACCAAACCCAAGATATAGCGTATAATGTATTTGGAAGAAGATGCCTTTTTACCTAATTGCGGTATCTACTGCTTGGATTTTCGATTAGGGGATGAGGGAAGAATGGAACTAAGGCGCCCAAAACCTTTTTTTCTAGACTCCGGACCACGCGCCGTGCTGCTTCTCCATGGGTTTACGGGCAATTCAATTGATGTCCGACATCTGGGACGCTACTTGCATCAGCGCGGATACACATGCTATGGCCCGATTTATTCCGGTCATGGCGGCGCCCCTGAGGAATTGCTTCAGACCGGTCCCGATGATTGGTGGCGCGATGTCCAAAATGCCGGCGCTTTTTTACGTCGACACGGTCATCCCGAGATTGCAGTTTGCGGTCTTTCGCTTGGTGGGGTATTTTCACTCAAAAGTGGTTACACTTTTTCAGTGAAGGGTATTGTTCCGATGTGCGCGCCGGCTTATTCCGATAATAGAGATCGACTTCTTAACGGTACCATCTCCTTCGCGCGAACATACAAGCAATATCAGGGGAAAACCGAAGCGGCGATTGCCGCGGAATTGGCGGATTTTAAAACGAAAATTCCGACTGTTCTTGATCCATTAGGCGAACTGATTGACGAAGTGAGGGAGAATAGCCGAAGAATCTCCACCCCCGCTTTAATCGTTCAGGCACGTCAGGATGAAATGATTCCAATGAATAGTGCGCAGTACTTTTATGAAACCATTCAGTCTGCGGATAAGCATTTAAAATGGTATGAAAATTCAACTCATGTAATTACGTTAGGAACAGAAAAAGTGCAGCTGCACCAGGATATCTATGCGTTTCTTGAAAGCCTAGATTGGTCTGTTTCCTAAGGACAGGGAGGTATACGACATGGCGGAAGAGCGCATTCAGAAAATCCTGAACTATATGCGGGAAGAAACTTACCGACCGATGACATTAAAAGAACTTGAAGCTGTCTTTGAAGCAAATGAGACGGAAGCATTCACTGATTTAGTGAAAGCAATGAATGAATTAGAAGAACAGGGGCTTGTGATCCGGACACGTGCGGATCGTTATGGTCTGCCTGAAAAGATGAACTTAATGACGGGAAGAGTCCAAGCGCATGCCAAGGGCTTCGCCTTTATTATTCCTGAAGATGATAAGTTCGATGACGTATTTGTCAGCCCGAACGATCTTGCCGGAGCAATGAACGGTGATACGGTCGTGATTCGCGTGTCCCACAAATCAGCAGGGGAACGTCCGGAAGGTACTGTGATTCGTATTCTCGAACGAGCGATTACCAAAGTTGTCGGTACCTTTAACGCGGGACGTCATTTTGGGTTTGTCATCCCGGATGACAATAAAATCACTGGTGACATTTTTATTCCCGAAAATGCAGAACATGGCGCAATGGAAGGCCATAAAGTTGTTGCTGAAATCACAAAATATCCGGAAGGCCGCAAGAATGCGGAGGGTATGGTGACTCAGATTCTCGGTCACAAAAACGATCCGGGTATCGACATTTTATCGATTATTTACAAGCATGATTTACCGCTTGAATATCCTCCAGAAGTATTATCGGAAGCTGAAGCAATTCCGGATGAACTGTCGGATAAAGATTATGAAGGACGCCGGGATCTGCGCGGTCAAACCATTGTGACCATCGACGGCGAGGATTCCAAGGACTTGGATGATGCCGTTACCGTTTCCAAATTGGATAATGGAAACTATAAATTAGGTGTACATATCGCCGATGTCAGCAACTATGTCACAGAAGGGTCGGCACTTGATGCCGAAGCATATGACCGTGGCACGAGTGTTTATCTTGTTGATCGCGTCATCCCGATGATCCCGCATCGTCTTTCAAACGGAATTTGCAGTTTGAACCCGCATGTTGATCGTTTGACACTCAGTTGTGAGATGGAGATTAATTCGCAGGGAGTTGTCGTTGCGCATGAAATCTTCCCTAGCGTGATCCGCTCGACGGAACGGATGACGTACAACAACGTTCGCAAAATCTTGAAGCGTGAAGATGAAGAAGTGCTCGAACGTTATCATGATATGATCCCGTTTTTTGATCTGATGGCCGAGCTGGCAGATATTCTTGAAAAACATCGTCAAGAGCGCGGCGCGATTGACTTTGACTTTACCGAAGCGAAGATCATTGTCGATGAGCAGGGCAAGCCGGTCGATGTCGTTGTTCGTGAACGTACAGTTGCCGAGCGCCTGATTGAATCGTTCATGCTGGCCGCGAACGAGACGGTTGCCGAACATGTTGAGAAACTGCGTCTGCCGTTCATTTACCGTGTTCATGAAGAACCAAATCCGGAAAAGTTAGAGAAGTTTTTCGACTTTGTGGTTAACTTCGGCTATGTCCTGCATGGCAAACCGGATAACGTACATCCGCGTACGTTGCAGTCTCTACTTGAAAAGGCTAAAGGGCAGCCGGAAGAAGCAGTCATCAGTACTGTGATGCTGCGTTCAATGGCAAAGGCAAAATATGATGACAAATGCTTGGGACACTTCGGCTTGTCAACGGAGTACTATACCCATTTTACGTCACCAATCCGTCGCTATCCGGATTTGACGGTGCACCGTCTGCTGCGCAAATACGTGTTCGAGAAGAAGACAGACCCGAAGACGATCGCTTATTGGAAAGCAGAGATGCCGGAAATCGCAAAGCATACGTCCGAATGTGAACAGCACGCGGTTGAAGCGGAACGTGATACGGATGATCTGAAAAAAGCTGAGTACATGCAAGACAAAGTTGGCGAGACATTTAATGGTGTGGTCAGCGGTGTCACGAACTTCGGTCTATTCGTTGAATTACCGAACACGATTGAAGGACTCGTTCACATCAGCTATCTAACCGATGACTATTACCACTATAGCGAAGAAAACATGGCGCTCGTCGGTGAACGAACCGGTCATTTATACCGGATCGGAGACGAAATCGAAGTGCGTGTACTCGCCGTAAATCTAGACGAGCACGCGGTCGACTTTGAAGTTGTAGGTATGAAACCGCAGAAGCCGCGCCAGAAAAAATCAAGACCGACGATTATTCAAGGGAAAACAGGACCAAGCAACGGCCCAGGCAAGAAGCGTTTCGGAGACAAAAACGGCGGCAAACGTCCCGACTCAAGAGGCGGCAATCGCAACAGCAGCAGCCGCGGGGGCAGAGGTGGAAACAGCCGAGGCTCCGGGCAAAGCAATTCTTATCGAAATAACAGTAAAAGTAACTAACGAATGAACTACAAAAGCCTCGGCGATCGGATTCAGATCCGACAGCCGGGGCGTTTTTGCGTGCACGAATGAATTCAGGAACTTATCCGTAATTGGACAAGCATTTATATATACAAATTAATTAAAATAAGTAATTTGACTATACAAATACAAATGTAAGCGCTATACTTTAATTTGTTAATGAGGTTCCATGATGATCATCTTATCTCGGTGGCGCAACGGCCGTGCACCACTGAAAGACGTTTTGATTCGTGTCGCTTGCATTATTTGTACCCGTTTATAATGAACAATTAATGTCACGCACTTATTTGAGATAATATAAAGTGGGAGTGAATTGAATGGCAGTCATAACTGAAGAATCCGTAAAGCAGATCATTGATACAGTCGGTGGCCGTGATAATATTAACGCCGCGACACATTGTGTGACTCGGCTGCGATTAATTTTAAAAGATGAAAATAAAGTAGACAAAGAAAAACTTGATACGATTGATCTGGTCAAAGGCTTTTTCTCAGCAAACGGTCAGTTTCAGATCGTGATTGGAAATGGTACTGTTGACAAGGTATATGATTTGTTTGTTCGATTGACAGGCATCGGTGAATCATCGAAACAAGAAGTAAAGGATGCGGCAGCGGAAAAAATGAATCCGCTGCAGAAGGGCATTAAAACGCTGGCGGATATATTCATACCAATTCTTCCTGCGATTGTTACCGCCGGTTTGCTAATGGGCATCAACAATGTGCTGGCGAATCCGGGGATTTTCTTTAAAGAATCTGTGGTGCAAGCCTATCCGCAGTGGAAAGATTTTGCCGATATTATTTTGGTTATTGCCAACACTTCCTTCGTCTTCTTGCCGGCATTGATTGGTTGGTCTGCCGTTAAAAAGTTCGGTGGTAACCCGCTTCTCGGTATTGTCCTTGGACTCGTACTCGTTCATCCGTCACTGCTGAACGCTTACAGTCTGGCCGAGGCACAGACAAAGGGGACCGTTCCGATTTGGGATCTGTTCGGGCTGCACATTGATAAGGTCGGCTATCAGGGCCAAGTGCTCCCTGTACTTGTTGCTTCCTATGTTCTTGCGAAAATTGAAATTTACTTGAAGAAGCATGTGACTGATTCCATTCAACTACTTGTTGTCGCACCTGTCGCGCTACTTGTAACCGGATTACTTTCGTTCACGATCATTGGACCTGTGACCCTTCAATTAGCCAATTGGATTACAGCCGGCATTGTTGGTTTGTTCCACTATGTTCCGATTCTCGGCGGGTTGGTTTACGGCTTCTTCTATGGTGTTTTGGTCATCACAGGCATGCACCAGATTTTCCTTGCTGTTGACCTCCAGTTAATCGGGAGTACCGGTTCCACATTCCTATGGCCGATGCTCGCGCTGTCAAATATTGCACAAGGAGCGGCAGCTTTTGCCATTTTCTTAATGGCTCGCGATGCCAAGCTTAAGGGGCTCGCAATGACGTCCTCAGTTTCAGCGTGGCTTGGTATTACCGAACCGGCGATGTTCGGGGTTAATCTGAGATTTCGCTATCCATTTCTTGCGGCAATCATCAGTTCAGGTATTGCCGGAGCATTTATCACGTTGTGCAACGTTAAGGCAACATCAATCGGTATCGGCGGACTGCCGGGCTTCCTGTCCATCATTCCAAAGTATTGGGGACCGTTTTTTATCGGTATGCTGATCGTTTTGATCCTGCCGTTTGTCCTGACTTATGTATTTTCAAAGTTCAGCAAGAAATCTATTGATGAAGGGTAATGAACTAGAGACAAGGGCGCAAAGTATAAAAAGATAGGGTGTGACACGCATGCAAGAAGATTGGTGGAAAAAAGCAACTGTCTATCAGATCTATCCGAAAAGTTTTAAGGATACAAATGGTGACGGTATCGGTGATATTAACGGAATCATTGAGAAATTGGATTATCTGAAAAAACTTGGAGTCGATGTTCTTTGGCTGACGCCGATGTATCGGTCGCCGCAAAAGGACAACGGCTATGATATTAGCGATTATTATAATCTGCAGCCTGAATACGGAACGATGGAGGAACTGAAGCATCTGTTTTCTGAAGCACACCGACGAGACTTGAAGATTGTCATGGATAGCGTAGTTAATCACACTTCGACGGAGCATCGCTGGTTCAAGGAAGCGCTCCGCAGCAGCAACAGTCCGTATCGCAATTATTATATTTGGCGGGATCCGGGAAAAGATGGCGGCGCGCCGAACAACTGGCAGTCAAAGTTCGGAGGATCCGCATGGGAACTCGATGAAAAGAGCGGACAATACTATTTGCATCTGTATGATATAAGCCAGGCGGATTTGAACTGGGAAAACGAAGCTGTTCGAGATGACGTTTACAAAATGATGAATTTTTGGATTGATCAGGGTGTGGATGGTTTCCGGCTCGATGTGATTAATAACATCTCGAAAGATCAGCGCTTTCCAGATGATCATGATCCGAACTCGCCGGGAGACGGTCGTGCGTTTTATACGGATGGACCGCGAATCCATGAGTTTCTGCATGAGATGAATCAGCGTGTGTTCAGCAGACGTTCCGGGACCATTACCGTTGGCGAAATGTCGTCGACAACGATTGACAACTGCATCCGGTACACGAATCCGAAGTACAAAGAACTAAGCATGGTATTCAATTTCCATCATTTAAAGGTGGATTACCCACACGGTCAAAAATGGGCACTCGGTGCGCTGAATCTAGTCGATTTGAAAAAGGTTCTGGGAACTTGGCAAAAAGGCATGCACGAAGGCGGAGGGTGGAATGCGCTGTTTTGGTGCAATCATGACCAGCCGCGTATCGTTTCCCGGTTTGGCGATGAAGGCAAGTATCGCGTTGAATCAGCGAAGATGCTGGCAACGACGCTGCATATGCTGCAAGGCACACCCTATGTCTATCAAGGTGAAGAGATCGGAATGATCAACCCGAACTTCAAACGCATCGAAGACTATCGGGATATTGAATCGCTCAACGCGTATAAGCTTCTTCATGAAGAGGGCAAGTCTGAAAAGGAGATTCTGGCGATTCTTCGGCAAAAATCTCGAGATAATGGGCGCACACCGATGCAGTGGGACGAGAGCGAAAACAGTGGTTTTTCAAACGGCACACCATGGATTTCAATCGCTAATAATTATGATACGGTAAATGTGAATGCAGCGCTCCGTCAATCAGATTCAATTTTCTACCATTATCAAAAATTGATTGCATTGCGCAAAACGTACGATGTCATCGTGAATGGAGGTTTCGAGCTGATTGAACCGTACGATCCGAGTGTTTTTGCCTATGTGCGCACCGGTAGAGGAGAACAATTGCTTGTTGTAAGCAATTTTACCGACCAATCTGTATCCTTCTCTGTGCCTGAAGAAATAGTGCATGATCAAAGTGACTTGTTAATTAGCAATTATGCAGACTCACCGGAGCACGTGCAGGATCTGCAGCTTCGTCCGTATGAGTCGGTAGCCTATCATTTGATCAATTAATGAGTAAGTTCATGAATTTGCCTGTTTTGTGAAGGTTTTCATATCAACATTTTGTTATACTAATAGTGGAAATGCAGATAAGAGGGCGGAGGGCTGCCCTTTTATTTTTACTATCTGAACAAGTTAATCGATTACAGATTAGGGAATTATTGATGGCTTTGGGCAGACGTTCTGTCTTTGGAGGAGAACGATCACAATGGGAAAGAGTAAATTTGTCTCAATTTATAATGACCTCAGTGAAAAGATACACAACCAACGGATTGAATCCGGATCGCTCCTTCCGACGGAGAATGAACTCGGTGCGCAGTACCATGCATCACGGGAAACAATCCGGAAGGCATTGGCCATGCTGTCACGTAACGGCTACATTCAGAAGATTCAAGGCAAAGGTTCAATCGTGCTGGATGTCAGTCGCCAGACTTTTCCGATATCAGGGCTAACCAGTTTTCGAGAGCTGGCCAGTCATTCAAAAGATCACTGGAAGACCGAGGTTCACCAGCTCGTTTTGCTCCAGCCTGATAATCACCTGAAAATGTTGATGAATCTCCAAAATGATCAAACGGTTTGGAACGTGATCCGGTCGCGTTCGGTCAATGGCGAAGCAGTCATTTTAGATCGAGATTACCTGATCCAAAGCATTGTTCCGATGCTGACAGCAGACATTTGCGAGCGTTCTCTGTATGATTATATTGAGAATGATCTCGGACTGAAGATCGGATTTGCCAAAAAGGAAATTACAGTCGAGCGTGCAACTGATGAGGACAATCGTTATTTGACGATGCACAAGGATTCCCATGTGGTGGTCGTGCGCAGCTTGGTTTACTTGGAAAGTGCCGAACTCTTTCAATACACAGAATCAAGACATCGTGCTGATAAATTTCGGTTTGTCGACTTTGCACGTCGTGGACATCAATGAAAAGTAGGAGGATCTCATGATTAAGTTAATCGCAATGGATATGGACGGGACGCTGTTGAACAAGCATCGAGACATTGGTTGGGGAAATTTGAAAGCGCTGCGCTATGCTCGCTCCAAAGGTGTGACACTGGCAATCGCATCGGGACGCGCATTCTTCGACATTGAGAGCAAAATGAATGAAGTTGATATGGAAACGCATCTGATTGGAACCAATGGCGCGACGATTCATACCTCAGACGGTCGGCTGCTCGGTGCGGATTTTCTCGACCGCGCTGAAGCGCTCCAAATTATAAATGAGCTTGTCGAACAGAAGTATTATATCGGTGTCTATTCGGAGCACCACATCTATGTGCCTGATCAAGGTACTGAATGGCTTCGTGAGGAACTGAAACAGCTTGGGATTCATGAAGACCGTTCCGTTGGATTTCAAGGCGCGACACGCGATGATTTCTATCGTTTTGTGGAAGACTGGGGCATGTTTGAAAAGCGACGTACCGAATTCTCCAAGATTATTATCTTCTCCTATGATGATGTGAAGCTGAAGAAGGCGCGTGATGTGTATGAAGCACAGCATAAGTACAGTATTGTTTCGAGTGGAACGGGCAACTTCGAGATCATGCCTCAGAATGTCTCAAAGGGGAATGCACTTGATCATTTGGCGAATCATTTAGGCATTCCGATCAGTCAAGTTATGGCGATTGGCGACAATTACAACGATATTTCAATGTTTGAGGTTGCTGGTGTATCCGTCGCCATGGGCAATGCGGACGATGAAATCAAGGCGATTTGCGATCGTGTGACCACTCGTTGTGAAGAGGACGGCGTCGCCCACGCCATTTATGAAGAACTAGGCTATCCCGATGGCGAAAAGGGTGTGAATCCATGAAAAAGCTTCTCTATTATGCCGGACTGTTTGTTGCGTGTTTCGTCATTCAATGGTTCTGGTATGCGCAAATTAAGACGAACTCAAGCAAGTCACTCTTGGATATGCTGCTCACCTCACTTGTCTTTGCTGTCATTGTCTTTCTGCTCGACTTTTTATCAAAGAAACGGACACAAAAGTAAAGCGATTGCGTGTCAATGTGTGAAGCGCTTGCTCGGCGAGGTCACTATGACCTATAATGAGATAATGAATGAACGTCTGGCAGGTGTTAGGTATGGGAAAAGGTGAGAGCCGCGTGCTCGCACAAAACAAAAAAGCGAGTCACGAATATTTTATTGAAGAAACGGTGGAAGCAGGAATTGTGCTGCAAGGCACAGAGATCAAGGCCATTCGCCGCGGAAAAGTCAATATTCAGGACGCCTTCGCTCGTGTGGAGAACGGAGAAGCGTTCGTTTACAATATGCATATCAGTCAATATGAGCAGGGCAATCGGTACAATCATGATCCGCTTCGCACACGCAAGCTGCTGATGCATCAGAAAGAAATCAATAAGCTCGGGCCGCTTGCAGACAAAGCAGGCTATGCATTGATTCCGCTGAAGATCTATATCAAAAACGGATTCGCAAAGGTGCTTGTCGGTCTCGGACGAGGCAAGAAAATGTACGACAAACGTGAATCGTTGAAAAAGCAAACCGCACAGCGTGAAATGGCACGCGCTTTTCGCGATCACCAGAAAATGTAAGTTGAAAAGGTTGTTTCAATTTGCTATAATAACATTACTGTGTTAATCACAGTTACAGTTATGGATGATTCATTTTCACCGCAAGTCCCGTTGTATTCTAAACGGGGACGTTACGGATTCGACAGGGGTAGGTCGGGTTTAAGCGGCGAGCCGAGGGGGTCGGCCTCGTTAAAACGCCAAAGCCATAACTGGCAAAACGAATAACAACCTCGCTTTAGCTGCCTAAGTAGCTTTTGCGGTCCCTCCCTCCATCGCCCATGTGGTAGGATCAGGGACTCACTCTAGTGGGATACGCCGGACGCTCGCATCCTGAGGGCCAAGGAAGAGAACAATCGGGATAGCCTCGCGAAAGCCTGTCGGTGGGCCGACGCTGGGGCGAACTGCTAATATGCCGACTACGCTCGTAGAAACTTAAATCACGATGCTTCTGGACGTGGGTTCAACTCCCACCGTCTCCATTAGCACAATCCGGTATCATCGGATGGAGATAAAAAATCCCTTTGCAAAGGGATTTTTTTTTACGTGCGCCCGGCATGGACGACAGCTAGGCGGTGAAAGTCCGCTACAGGCTTGGCAGTAGGAACTGTTAGCCAAAGGCAAGGGTGTCCACCGTGAGGTGGAATCTGAAGGAAGCCGGAGGCAAACTTCTGGGCTGATGAACAAGAACTGCATACTAAGGCTGAATAGAGACGGATAAGCCTGCGTAACAAGGTGAAGTCCAATACTGCCCGAATCTCAAACAGTATATGCAGCAGCCACATGGAAGGAAAGCGGTCGTTCTTACCCGGGGAGATCTTACAGGGGCCTCCGACAAGAGGAAAGAAAATTTCCACAGAAGCAACCGAGCCAGTGATGGTTTGGTGAACTGTAAGAAGTCAGCAGAAGCCATAGTAGTCCGACAGGACGAAGGGCTGAACAATAGTAATCTTGGAAGCAGCGGAGGTGTGAGTCATGCGACAATCACAGACAACATCAAAAGATGGCTATCTATCGAAGAATAGGATGGAATCCGAAGGTACGGTAGAAGTGTGCAGTACGACTCACGGTGAAACTGAAAGAAGAGATGGTGTGCATGATCTCATCACGAGAATCACCGACCGAATGAACTTAAATCGAGCCTATAAGCGTGTTAAGGCGAATAAAGGATCAGCCGGAATTGATGGAATGACCGTTGATGAACTCTTTCCCTTTCTCATGCGAAATAGGGATGAGCTTATCCAACAGATCACGAATGGCTCGTACGAGCCACAACCGGTAAAACGTGTGGAAATTCCCAAACCCGATGGATCAAAAAGAAACCTTGGCGTTCCGACTGTTTGTGACCGACTGGTGCAACAAGCGATCCTTCAAGTGATGGAACGAATCGTTGATCCGACGTTCTCAGACAACAGCTTTGGCTTCCGCCCGCACCGCAGTGCCCATAACGCAATGAAACGCGTCAAGGCTTACTACGAAGCAGGATATAGATATGCGGTGGATCTTGATTTAAAAGCCTACTTTGACACAGTGAATCATGATCAGTTGATGTATTGCGTGGAAAAACGGATTAAGGACAAAATCGTCCTTCAACTCATTCGCAAGTTCCTGCGCAGTGGTGTGCATACGAATGGAAAGGTTGTACCGACCGAGGCCGGTGTTCCCCAGGGGGGGAATCTCTCGCCCATTCTAGGCAACATTTATCTTGATCAACTGGACAAGGAACTGGAACGAAGAGGACATAAGTTTGTTCGCTATGCCGACGACTGTACGATCTACGTCAAAAGCAGAAGAGCGGGCGAACGAGTCATGAAGAGCATCACCACCTTTCTGGAAGATAAACTGAAACTAACCGTCAATCGGGAGAAAACTCAGGTCGGCAGCCCAACGAAACTTAAATTTCTTGGATTCTGCCTGCACACGACCAAGCAGGGATTGGGATTTCGCCCCCACATCAAGTCGAAAAAGCGCTTTGAGCGAAAGCTCAAACAACTGACGAAAAGAAGCCGAAGCGGTAACATCCGTGGGATCGTTAAAGAAATTAATGAAGTAACCACAGGATGGATCAACTACTATGGCATAAGCTATATGAAGAGCTATATTCGGCATATTGATCAGTGGCTCCGGCGAAGAATTCGCCAGATCATTTGGAAACGTTGGAAGAAAGTCAAGACGAGATATAAAAGTCTCATGAAACTTAACGTTCCAAAACCAAAAGCATGGGAATGGGCAAATACACGAAAAGGCTACTGGCGCATCGCCTGTAGCCATATCTTACATCGGTCGATCACAAACAAAATACTCGAACAGGTGGGACTCAAAAATCTAGTCCATCTGTTCGAGCATGTACACTTAAGCTATTGAACCGCCGTATACGGACCCGTACGTACGGTGGTGTGAGAGGTCGGAGAAATTATCTCCTCCTACTCGATAATAAAGTGTAGTGTTTTGCCTTGCAGGTACGACGATAAGGTCATAAGATTCGATTGGGCGATCAGGTAAGCGCCCAATCTGAGAAATAGGCGGAGAAATTCCGCTTAATTAGAAAATTAAAGAAAAAATAGCTTAAATAGGCGGAGAAATTCCGCTTATCGAATCGAAAAACGTGAAAATAGAGGATTTTTCCGTGCATAAGCGGAAAAATTACCCTTATTTACCTGTGAAACAAGCGTCATGGTGCATATAACCGGAAAATCTCCGCTTATTTCACTCTGGCGAAGGCGAAGACTTAGTTGCGACGGCCATGGACGGCCTAGTGTCCGGTGAGCCGCAGGACGCGGCGTTTTTTCGGACCGCTTACACTCGCTTCCTTTAAATGTTTTCTTTGACTTTCCTACCAGTGTGAACTAGAAATATCTGTTCAAGACAAGCTTGATGATTCAAATCCGTATTTGAAGCAAGGGAACTTTCGCATGTAAGGAGCTTTCGCTAAGTACGCATATGTCCTGTACGCAACGCGAAAGTCACTACATCCTGCGGAAGTAAGGATCGGGCTTTGCTCGGTTTTCCTTAATGCCTTTAATCATTTTTGAGATGTTTAAGGGCAAAATGAGGGCAGACTTTTTGCGTTTGAGATTCCTTGCAAATGATTTATTTCAAGTAACGTTAAAATCAGTGTCTCATCTATTCTGGACTCATCCATAAAATACATTTTTTCGTCTCTCTAGAAAATCGTTCCCCGATTCTAGTCATTCACTCCGGATATTCGTCATCTCGTTCTGATAACGCTTTCATAGACCTTTTTGTTGCTACAATTAGTGTGTGGAAAGGAAATAATCCTTTAGAAAAGCTAATCTAAACGTTTTCTATAACTAATTGAAGCGAAAAGAGGTCATTAAGATGACAGCAAATCTAATGAGTAGCTCAAAACAATCCCGTCTGTCTGTGTTAATTGGAACGGTTATTGCAATGATTGGTTTAGGTACCATCTATACATGGAGTTTGTTTAATCAGCCGCTTGCCGATACGTATGGCTGGAGTATCGGTGCGGTGGCGACAACGTTTTCGATTATGAGTTTTGCCCTATCCTTCTCGACGTTATCCGCGAGCAGTATTCAGAAGAAATTGGGGATTCGCGGTTTGCTCATTCTTAGCGGGGTGGGCATGGGTGCAGGACTGATGATCACTTCGATTTCTTCATCGCTGTGGATGCTGTATATTTTCGCCGGGATTCTTGTCGGCGCGTCAAACGGTATCGGCTATATGACAACGCTCTCGAATGCGATTCAATATTTTCCGGAAAAGAAGGGCTTGATTTCAGGAATCGCAGTAGGTGCATATGGAACGGGAAGTCTGCTGTTCAAGTATGTACTCGGCTTTTTTATCGACTCTGTCGGTGTTGTGCAAGCGTTCCTCTATTGGGGCATCATCATCATGCTCTTGCTTATCGCGGGTGCATTCTTAATAAAAGAAGCAAAAGTAGTCGCAAAATCGAAAACAGGAGGTATAAAAGTCCAAAATGATTACTCTTTGAAGCAAATGCTGCACACGAAGGAAGCGTACCTTTTGTTCTTTGTTCTTTTCACAGCGTGCATGAGCGGCTTGTATTTGATCGGCAGTGTGGCGAATATCGGTGTCAGTCTTGCCGGCTTGGATATGGCTACGGCCGCTAATGCGGTGGCACTGGTTGCAATTTTCAACACAACGGGACGTATTGTGCTCGGAACAGCGTCGGATCATTTTGAGCGGTTGAAAGTCATCGCCGTATCACTATTCATTACAGCGGCTGCGGCACTTGTGCTCAGTGAATTGAGATTGAACTTTGCATTGTTCTTCGTCTGTGTCTCAAGTGTGGCCTTCTGCTTTGGCGGGAATATCACAATCTTCCCAACCATTGTTTCCGAATTCTTCGGATTAAAAAATCAAAGCCGAAATTATGGGATTATTTATCAGGGCTTCGGTATTGGCGGCTTAAGCGTATCCTTTATCTCCGGATTTCTGGGCGGATTCGCGCCAACATTCAACTTTATTGCGCTGCTCTGTGCTGCTGCCTCTGTTGTTGCCCTGCTGATCCATGTCCCAGGCACGAAACGCGCGCCTTTGTTTGCCGGACGCAAAGTACAGGAAGAGAGAAGATAATGGGTACTAGAGGATGAAAAATGAGCGATTACTATAAATAGATGGCTCGTGAGATTCGCGAAGGCTTCTGTTCAAGCATCGGACAACAAACGGTGCTTGAACAGAATTTTTGCTGTTTCGAAAAGTGGTCAACACAGGGTTTGAAAAGTTTGGTACACTAAAAATGAAATCGTTACCATTATGAAATGAAAGCAGATGAAGATTATCATGACATCGTTTGTGACGATGCTGTTTCAATTATTCGAACGGGCGGCCTTGCTGATTGTGTTTCTCTTTTTAATTACACGAATTCCGCGTTTTAAAGAGATCTTGCAACGCGAAAAGCACTCGGCATCCGAGCTTGCGATTCTGACAGCAATTTTTTGCCTGTTTGCTATTTTAAGCACCTATTCAGGAATCCATGTGGAAGGATCACTTGTGAATGTCCGTATCGCAACGATTGTATCGAGCGGAATTTTATTTGGTCCGGCGGTTGGCATGATTACCGGTATCGTTTCCGGTACACATCGCTATCTGATTGATATCGGAGGCGTTTCGGCACTCCCGTGTTTTATTACAAGCTCATTTGCCGGAGTGGTTTCGGTATGGATTCATAAAAAGGTAAAAAAATCGCAGCGCTGGATATACGGAATTGCCGGCGGGATGTTCTGCGAACTGTTAACAATGGTGCTCATCCTTTTGATGGCCGATTCGTTTCAACTCGGCTGGAGTATTGTTTCGCAAATTGCCCTGCCCATGATTTTAGGCGAGGTCAACATCGGTTTTATCGTCCTGCTTGTCATGAGTGTCGAAGGAGAAAAGGAAAAAATCGCAGCGATGCAGGCGAAGCTTTCTCTGGATATCGCCAATAAAACACTTCCTTATTTTCGTTCGGTTAATAAGGATTCCCTGGCAAAAATCTGCAGCATCATTAGAGAAGAAATTCATGCGGATGCTGTGGCGATGACGGATAAAGAGACCGTTCTCGCATACGTTGGTTTTGGTGAGGAACGCTACACAGTCGGCAAAAATATCGTTAGCGATTTGACGAAAAAGGTGATCAGCCAAGGCAATATTACGTTCTCTAACCATTCATCGGAGCATCATCTGCCGCAAATTCAATCGGTACTCATTATTCCGTTAAAGGAAAAGGATGAAGTTACAGGAACGCTCAAAACCTACTACCGCAAAGCGACGAAAATGACCTACTCCCAGCAGACGCTGGCGATCGGGCTGTCACAGATGATTTCTACCTTATTGGAAATCTCCCGAATGGAACAAATAAAGGAAGCGGCGAGCAAGGCGGAGCTGCGGGCACTTCAGTCAAAGATCAATCCGCATTTTCTCTTTAACGCACTGAACACGATTGCCTCTCTTACGCGCAGAGATCCGGGGAAGGCGCGTGAACTGATTATCCATTTATCCGGATATATGCGGTCGAATATTGAGCGAACGGATGAACTGATCGATATGGATGAAGCCATTCAGCAAGTAAAGGACTATGTCGAAATTGAGCTTGCGAGATTTGGTCACCGGTTGGAAGTGGACTATGATCTGGATCCGGTTGATTTAAAAATTCCCAGCCTTCTGGTGCAGCCGCTCGTTGAAAATGCGATCAAGCATGGCGCGCTGAAAGCAGGCGGGCAGGGCAAGGTCACAATAAGCGTCGAGGCATTGAGCCATTGTGTTCGCATTCATGTAAGGGATAATGGGCCGGGCATTGATCAGGCAACGATTGATCGCTTGTATACAAACCAAATGCCTGCAAAAAAAATCGGATTGCTAAATGTGCATCAACGCGTAAAATTAATCTATGGGAACGGGTTGATCATCCGTCATTTATCGCCTGGGACCGACGTTTACTTCGACATTAAGAAGGTGGTCCAATGAAAGCAATTATCGTTGAAGATGAACAGTTGGCACGTGAGGAACTTGAATTCTTAATTCACACCTATAGCTCAATTGAGATTACAAACTGCTTCGAGGATGGCCTTGATGTGTTGAAATTTTTACAAGAGAATGAGATCGATGCTATTTTTCTAGATATCAATATTCCATCGCTTGACGGTATCCTTCTGGCTAGCAACATCAGCAAGTTCAAGCGGAAGCCGTATATTATTTTTACTACGGCTTATAAGGAGCATGCGGCAAAAGCATTTGAACTGGAGGCTTTCGATTATATTTTAAAACCCTATGATGAAAAGCGGATCGCGCCGATGCTCGCAAAGCTTGAGGCGACCTTTTTACGTGATCACGGAATTGCGGAACGATCTGATGAAACGACTGACGTTCATAATGACACCACAAGCAGGACGCAACGCATCAATCTACGAAATAACGAAAAAATTATTGTTAAAAAAGTTGACGACATTTACTATGCAGAAGCCAGCGAGAAGGTGACGCTCGTCTATACTAACGATGCAAAGTATACGATGCCAATGAGCCTGTCTGAGTTTCAAGCGATGCTGCCGCAAAAACTTTTCTTTCGCTGTCATCGTTCGTACACGGTCAATCTGTCTAAAATTCGAGAGATTGTTCCGTGGTTTAATCAAACCTATGTTGTCCGTCTGCATGATCTTAAGGCAGAAATTCCCGTCAGCAGAAGCAACATTAAGGAATTTAAAGAGCGGATGCATTTGGGGTGAATTTGAAAAATTAAAAAGGAAAAGCTCAGTCCCTATACGGCTGAGCTTTTCCTTTTTAAGAGAGGAGGCCTTTAATCCTTCCAAACTTTTTTCGCAACATCAACCACTAACCCTAGTTTTGCCCACTGCTGTGCTTCGGTAAGTTTATTGCCTTCTTCAGTTGAAGCGAATCCGCATTGGGTTGACAGGCAAAGGTTCTTCAATGGAACATAGTTTGCTGCTTCTTCGATTCTTTTTTGCAATGCGTCTTCAGATTCAAGTTCTGGAAATTTAGACGTCACAAGTCCTAAGACAACTTTTTTGTCTGAGCCCTCTGTGAAAATTTCACCGAGCGGAGCAAAATCGCCGGATCGTTCATTGTCATATTCCAGAAAATAGCCATCGAGATTAAGCTGGGCAAGGTATTTTGCTACCGGTCCGTAACCGCCGGAAAATAGGAACGTGGATTGGAAATTCCCACGGCAAATATGTGTCGTTATCGTCAAATCTTCAGGGAGACCGTTTAATGCTTGGTTAATGACCGTCACGCTGTCCTTTGCGAGTTGCTCATAGCGTTCCTTTTCTTCTACCGATTTAGTGAAAATAATCTGGTTGATCAGGAACGCCCAGGTCGTGTCGTCGAGTTGAAGGTAGCGACAGCCTAGATCATAGAAATGCCGGATGGTTTTGTGATACGCAGCTGCCAAATCATCCAAGAAGTCTTCACGAGTCGGATAAAAGTTAACCGCTTGATCGCTGCGATGATCACGGAAATAAAGGGTAGGGCTAGGGATTGTCTGTTTTACAAGAATGCCTTCCGGAACGATGCTCTGCATGAATTTAAAAGCATCGAAAAATGAATGATCAGGATTATAAGATACCTTGTCAATGAATCGTACATTCGTATCACGGGTCTTTGCACCTTTAAATTTGTAACTTTCATTTTGTGAATAAGATTCAACACCGTTTAGTTCGGCAAGAAAGTCCAAATGCCACCAGCTTCGACGAAATTCTCCGTCAGTCACAGCCTTTAATCCCGACTTGATTTGCTTCTCAACAATTTTCTTTATCTCTTCGTCTTCAACTTGATTCAGAGCTGCTTTGTCGATCTCACCGGCGTCAAACTGTTCACGAGCTCTTTTCAATTCAGCCGGGCGTAAGAGACTTCCTACTTGATCAGATCTGAATGGCGCTTTTTTTACTAGGGTTACTGTCATTTCTGTTTCCTCCTCAACTCTATTTCTTCTCGTGCAACCGCCGGCTTTTGCCGTCATGGATCTGCTCACTAGATTTTAGATGGCCGCGGCAGATTTGTGCGTGACTCAATCCGTTTTAATGAAAAAAGCCCTCTTCAGGAAGAAGAAGGCTGCATGTTCGAGTCTCTTCTTATCCCTCCGCACATGATTGTGTCAGCTGGGATTAGCACCTTGTCGTGAAACGACGGTTGCTGAAGCGTCATCGGGCCAGTCCCTCGACTTCTCTAGATAAGAATTGTAGTTAATTATTTGATTGATTTGTAGTTTACGACAAAACGATATTTTTTTCAAGTATTTATTAACTGGAGAGTGAAAAGTTCTGTGTGAATAAACAAAAGGATAACCCTTAAATGGGATTTTATGGTATCCTCTATTTCTACGACAAAAGAGAGGATAAAATCGCCAAGGGTTATCGTAGTTCTTATTCTATCGTGTTCCTTCGCGATTGACTAGTGCCATGTTAAAATTTATTGATTCTGTACTTCTGTTCTTCCGTTCTTGTTTCCATAGATTCGCTACGTTTCAATGGTTTGTTGTGATCATTATCGGTTTGATGATACGTTCTGACTGTCTCGGAATCACTTCGGTGATTCGTGACTTGTCCCTAAACCCGAAGGGTTATGAGTCCATGATTCATTTCTTTCGTTCTTCCGCATGGTCTTTGAGCGAACTACGGCAACAGTGGCTGCGCGTGGTGCTCAAGTTTGCGCCGCTCAAGCATGAAGCGGGCGCCGTGGTTCTCGTTGGCGATGGCGTCAAACAGGCGAAAGAAGCCCGCTACATGCCCGCTGTGAAGAAATTGTTTCAAGAGTCCGAGGATGTATCCAAGTCCGCCTTCATCTTTGGACATCTCTGGGGTTCTGTGGGCATCCTGATCGGAAACGCTGGAAAGTTGTTCTGCCTACCTCTTTTTCTTCGCCTTCATGATGGTGTCCAGACGATTCGTCAATGGGAAACGTGCGATGAAAATCAAGACTCCCACGTGGTGCAAATGATTGATCAAGGATTTTCAGCCGCTCGGGTGCTGGGACGTGCGTTGTTTCTACTTGACCGTTATTTCTTGTCTGTACCTGCACTTCGTCGGTTGAATCAACGGAATCAGGAAGGAAGCACGCAACTGGATCTGGTGACGAAAGCAAAAACCTCCTGCGTGGCTTATGAACACCCCGTTCAAACGGGCGGACGGGGACGTCCACGGAAAAAAGGAACCAAAGTGCATGTAAGCACACTGTTTGAAACGCAGGAGAACCAGTTTCAAACGACCCGTCTGTCTCTTTATGGGAAAAAAGAGACGGTCTCTTATCTCTGCCTTGATCTGCTTTGGGGGCAAGGACTGTATCAAGAACTGCGTTTTGTGCTCGTTGTGATGGGTGGACGCCGTTCGATTCTTGCCAGCACGGATCAATCCTTAGAACCGGAGGCCATCATCCGGCTTTATGCCTGGCGTTTTACCACCGAAACTACTTTTCGAGCGATGAAACAGTCACTCGGTGCTTTTGCCTATCATTTTTGGAGCCGTTCGATGCCCAAACTGAACCGTTATCGCAAATCGGATGAACCCGATCCGCTGGATCACATAACCGAAGACCGCGCACAAAAACGGATTGTTCAAACGGTCAAAGCGATTGAAGGATCCATGATGTGCCACTGCATCGCGATGGGCTTGCTTCAGATGATTGCGTTGCGTCATGACACGAAGAGACAAAAGAATCTTTTTCGCTTTTTACGAACCCCATCCAAGGGAGCAGCTTCAGAAGCAACCATTATGGCTCATTTACGTCAGACGATTTTTCAACGGTTTGCCCGAAATCAGCATTTAGCCATAACGCAAATAATTCGAGAAAAGCAGGAAACACCTGAGTTACAGGACGAATTAATGATTTCTTAAGAGCCTAGAACTTTTGACTGCCCAGTTATTAAGGTATCAGTGAAAACTACTTAATTATGGAATTCTAATATGGAATAAAAAAGGAAAGGCGGTCTTTATTCATTCTTTGGCTGACAGGCATACCTTTTGACAACGTTATCACTTCTTTTTTATGATAAAAGTAATCTTTAGTGAAGCTGGTGATTTGATGGAAAAGATTCAAATCGGACGAACAGAATTAAACGTTAATCCTCTTGGCCTTGGAACCAACAAGATCGGCGGGTACAATTTGTTTCCGAATTTGGATGATGAAACCGGAAAAAAGGTTGTCCAGACGGCGATAGATCATGACGTTGAAATGATTGATACAGCATTTATGTACGGCCTCGGCCATTCTGAAGAGCTGATCGGTGAAGTGCTGCAAAAGAATGATCGTCACAAAGTGGTTTTGGCGACGAAGGGTGCACAACAGGTGACTGCCGATGGAAAGGTGACGTTGAACAATACCCCGGATTTCTTGACTAAATCTGTGGACGAAAGCCTGCAACGTCTGCATACCGATTATTTAGACATCTTTTATATTCATTTTCCCGATCAGGACACACCGAAAGCTGAAGCAGTCGGCGCGCTGCAACGGCTTAGAGAAGCGGGAAAGCTTCGTGCAATCGGCGTATCTAATTTTAGTTTGGATCTGGTGAAAGAGGCAGACGCGGATGGTTATGTCGACTTGGTGGAGAATCAATACAATCTGCTTCAACAGGATGCGGTTAAGGAATTGGTACCCTATTTAAATGAACAGCACATCTCATTTGTTCCGTATGAGCCGTTCGCTGCCGCTCTTCTGACTGGACGTTACGCTCCGGACAACCTGCCGCATTTTGAAGAAGGGGATCATCGCTTAACCATTGATCTCTATAAATCGGATCAGCTAAAAGCAAATGTTGCAAAAGTTGAACAGCTGAAGCCAATCGCTGCAAATTACGAAGCAACAGTGGCTCAGCTTGTCCTTGCTTGGTATATGAAAAATCCGTTGATTGGACCGGTAATTCCAGGCGCGCGTACGCCGGAGCAATTGCTTGCGAATGTGCAGAGTGGAAGCCTTCAGCTAAATGATTCAGATTATGAAGCAATTGCTCGAATTTTTGCTTGATTGAGTTCGTGATTAGTTAACCATCGAATGAAAGAGCCATTCGTGAGACTATTGTCTCGTGGGTGGTTTTTTTACGCTCTCCTAATGATATTTTCCAGAACCTCACCAGGCGTACGTGTCTTTTCTATCTATCTAGTGAACTGTCTTTTTCAAAATAGAAGGACGGACATAGAAATATAGAAAAGGAGTTGTCGAATCATGGCGAAGTACAGTATTCATGCGGGACATAATGCATTCGTTCCAGGAGCACGGGGATACATCAAGGAAGAAGTGGTGGATCGCCAGATTAAAGACGCGACGATCAAGTATTTACGCGCGGCAGGTCAGACTGTGTATGACGACACGGATGATCAAGGAAAAACGCAGAACGAAAATCTAGCTGCGATCGTACAGAAAGTGAATGCGCATAGTGGGCTCACTTTAGCGGTAGCTATTCATCTCAATGCAGGCGGCGGAACCGGCATTGAAGTGTATCAATACGACAACAAAACCGATGCGATTGCGGCTCGTGTTTTAACTAAAGTATGCGCGGTCACGGGGTTGCGCAGTCGCGGGATCAAGAAGAACAGCAGCCTTTACGTACTTCGGAATACTAAGTCGCAGGCTATTCTTGTTGAATGCGGATTTGTGGATACAAAGGCGGATGCGGAAATTGTTGCCGGAAAAACAGATGCCATTGGCAAAGCGATTGCTGAAGGTATACTCGGCAAGGAGATTAAAATAGAGAGCGCGCCAAATCAAGCGTCCAAACCTGTCGCGGCAAAACCAGCAGGAGGATCACAACTAGATCAATTGCTTAAAAAAGGTGATAAAGGATCAGCAGTGACGAAGCTGCAGCAGGATTTAATCAAAGCAGGTTATAGTGTTGGTAAGGCAGGTGCAGATGGCATTTTTGGGGCGGCGACTGATAAAGCAGTTCGAATACTTCAAACTAATTATAAAATTGCTGTTGACGGGATCGTCGGCGCAAAGACACGTTCGGCGTTGTCCAAGGCCATTGAGAAAAAGGCTGCCGAAAAACAATCAAATGCATCATCCGGAACGGTAGTGGTTCCATATCCAGGATCACTGATCAAACAAGGCAGCAAAGGGAAAAATGTGGAGCGAATTCAACGCGCTCTTTCGATTACTGCCGATGGGATCTTCGGCCCGAAGACGGAGGCGGCTGTTAAAGCCTATCAAAAACGTCACGGGCTGACGGTAGATGGAATTATCGGTCCGAAGACATGGAATACGCTATTCTGATTAAACGAACAATTTTTTGAGGCATGTATAAAAGCATGCTTTTTTTGTGCCTTTTTACGAAAGAGTAGACGTAAGATGCACGGCAGATCACGAATTTCGTGCATGAGCCCGGATCAGGAGTGAGTTACGTGCATAGAACTCTGATTTTCGTGCATTGAATCACTTTTTTCGTGCATTGGATCACGAAATTCGTGCATGAGTCCGGATCAGGAGTGGGTTCGTGCATAGAACTCTGGTTTTCGTGCATTGAATCACGATTTTCGTGCATTGGATCACGGATTTCGTGCATGAATCCGGATCAGGAGTGGGTTCCGTGCATAGAACTCTGATTATCGTGCATTGAATCACTTTTTTCGTGCATTGGATCACGAATTTCGTGCATGAGCCCGAATCAGGAGTGGGTTACGTGCATAGAACTCTGACTTTCGTGCAAGGTCTGATTTAACTCCCATACTCGTAACGAACCGCGAATAGGTCGTAAAGAATGAACGCTGATTCTTTTGCTTGAACTATGCAAAATTGGCGGCCTTTTTTACTCACGCATTTTTGCTGCGCCGTTCGTCTTCACTGTTTGCTTCTCATCAGGATGCATTGAACGTTTTTTAGTCAAATCGGTTAGATTTCGTCTATACCGTCATAATAAATAGAGAATCGGCTTGCTTTCTTTTTGTCACTCGATTTAAATTCCGTAGAGGATGATGTTTTTGAATTTTTACAGCTATCACTACATAGAAAGTCACACGGGCGCGGCAGCGTTTGTGCAGATCGCTTTCATGGCAGCGCTTTTTCTTATATTGCTTTTCTTAATTCTGAGATTCAGAAAAAGGCAGATGCCTTATAAATATAAAGAAATCGGTGTTCTTCTTTTTATACTTCTAATCTTGCTGGGCGGCATTCAAGTCAATGATTGGGTGAATAAGGAACACACGCAATCCGAGTATCGCGGTGTGCTCAATGAAATGAATCAGCTGGCAGATGAACTGGACGTTCCGGTGGAGCGAATTTATACCAATCACATGACACCTGAAGAAATTATGTTATATAAAGTTGACGATCAGTTTTTCCGACTTGAGCGTAATGAAGGTGATCCTGATCACTATGTGCTTGAACAGATTCAGCTATTAAATAGTGCGACGATAAAGACTATCGATGATTAAAGGGAGGAAACAATGTTTTCGTACATGGATGTGGCAGTTAAGCTCGTTATCGGATTCATATGTCTGATCATTTTCATTAATATGTCAGGTAAAGGAAATTTAGCTCCGTTATCGGCAGCGGATCAAATCCAAAATTATGTATTAGGCGGTATTATTGGTGGTGTGATTTATAATCCGGATATCACAATTCTGCAATTCTTGATCGTCCTCCTGATTTGGTCAGGGCTAATTATCACGATGCGTATTCTCAAAGCTCAGAACAGCGAGGTGCGTAAATGGATTGATGGAGATCCGATCATCATCATTAATAAAGGAAAAATGATTCCGGAAAATTTCAAAAAGGCGAATCTGTCTGTCTCTGATTTTTCAACAATGCTGCGTATGCAAGATGTTTATACAATACAGGAGGTTCGCCGAGCTCAGGTGGAACAAAACGGTCATTTAACAGTTTTAAAAAAGGACAGTGATCGTCTCGGGGTGATTCTCGTTGCTGAAGGATCCGTTGATTATGATATGTTGGATTTGATGGATAAAGACGAGCAATGGCTTAACGAGTTGCTTCGGGAACAGGGGATTGAATCTGTTGATGATGTCTTTTGCGCAGAATACTACAAAGGAACAATCAGCGTTTTCACTGACAATATGAAGAAAACAACGCGGGTCACTGCAACTGAAAGCTGAAAGTAAATGAATTTCGATGCAATGTGATCATTGATCCTTACGTAATTAATAATAGTTCTGGTCTGGTTTATTTTTTCAGATCTTACTAAGGAAGCTTAATGTTAAAAAAGGGCACCCACAGTACGGGTACCCTTTCTTAGGAGGCTTTGTATTTAAATTTGAAAATGCTGCATTTACTCGGTGACGGGTGCACGAGTCGCTTCAGAGCTCAAACGAATTAGTAACAGAATGCTGCACCAACGATAATCAACAAGATGAACAGTACAACGAGAAGTGCGAAGCCGTTGCCGAATCCGCCACAGCTGACTCCCTCATTACTTGAACAGCCCATGAAAACACCCCCTCATCAATCGGATACTGCATTATATGTATCCCGCTCCGATAGTGGGAGGGCGAATGTACCGATCGCATTTGTCCTTCTGTATATATTCCTTAGTAAGGCGCGGGAAAATAATAATTGAAGGCAATGGTTAGGAAAAAACTAATCACAAAAAATGCAATCGCGCAGAAATCTCTAGGGGCGAGTTTAAGCACATTCATTTTTGTTCGGCCTTTTCCCCCCTGATAACATCTGCATTCAATGGCGTTCGTTAATTCAAACGCTCGTCTGAATGCGGACATGAATAGGGGAAGTAGGACAGGAAAATAGGACTTGATTTTTTTTATCGGATTCCCGCTGTTGAATTCCGCGCCGCGCGCTTTCTGAGCATCTATAATTCGATCAAACTCCTCGGCCAGCGTTGGTAAGAAACGAAGTGTGATCGAAATGGTCATTGACAGTTCGCTGACGGGAAAATGAATACGTCTGAGTGGTGCGAGCAGCTGCTCCAGACCGGCAGCCAGTGCATTCAACGAGGTCGTATACGTAATCAATGAGCATCCGGCGATGAGTGCCGTCAAGCGAACAAGCAATGTGAAGCCTGTAAACAATCCTTGTTTTGTTATTTGAAGAAAGAAGAAAGTGAAAACGGGCTCACCGGATACATAAAAAATATTCAGCAGGGCGGTGAAGACGATCACCGGAATCATTGGACGCACACCTTTAAGTACTTTTCCTGCCGGAACTTGAGAACTGGCGATCAAGAATCCAAGCAGCACGATTAAGAAGCAGAGGCTTGCTGCGCTTCTTGAAATGAACACCTGAATAATGAAAAAGAATGTCAAGACGATCTTTGTTCGCGGATCCAGTCGGTGCATGATTGAATGTCCGGGGAGAAATTGTCCGATTGTAATATCACGTGTCATTCAGAGACGCTCCTTCTCGAACAATCGCAAAAGCGCGCGCTCGGCTTGATCTAGTGTCAGTGCGCCGGTATCCACTGCATAGCCTTTTGCCCTAAGTCCAAGTAAGACTTTGGTCATTTGGGGAATGTCGAGACCAAGTTGCACCAGTTTCTCCGCCTGTGAAAAAACGGCGGAGGTCGTCCCATCTAGTGCAATTTTTCCGTGATCAAGAACAAGCACAGTCCGTACATGCTCGGCAATATCCTCCATGCTGTGAGAAACAAGAACAATGGCGGTGCCGCTCTCGCGCCGGAATTGTTCCAGTTCGTTGAGAATCTTATTCCGTCCTTCAGGATCAAGACCTGCAGTAGGTTCGTCTAATATCAGTACCTGTGGCCTCATGGCGATCACACCGGCGATGGCGACACGTCGCAATTCGCCGCCGGACAAACGAAAAGGATTACGCTCAAGGTAAGAATCATTCAGACCAACGAATTGAAGGGCTTCATGCACACGCAGCTCAACCTCTTTTTCATCCATCCCCATGTTCCTTGGACCATAGGCGATATCCTGAACGACCGTATCTTCGAAAACCTGTGTTTCAGGGTATTGAAAGACAAGTCCGATTTGAAAACGGACGGATCGAATGTCTTTTGAAGCTGTCCAAATATCGTCTCCGTTAACGAGTACTTGTCCTGAATCAGGGCGAAGCAAACCGTTGAAGTGCCGGATCAGAGTCGATTTTCCGGAACCGGTATGACCGATAATGCCGAGAAAATCGCCTGGTTCAATTGAGAGCGAGATATCTTGAAGCGCTTGTTTTTCAAAGGGTGTACCTGCGCCATAGCGAAAGTTTACATTTTTTAATTCAATAATGGCCATTTTATTCCTCCAAAGCGGCGACCAATGCATCAACGCATTGGTCAACTTGAGTAACCTGATCCGGCAGATGGATACCACGCCGGCGTAAACGAACCACTAACTCGGAGATCTGCGGTACATCGAGCTTCAGGCGCTTGAGCAGATCAATTTGGTAAAAAACATTCTCAGGACGGTCGTCGAGCACCGTTTTTCCGTGATCCATCACAATCACCCGATTCGCCTGTGCAGCTTCTTCCATGTGGTGGGTGATCAATAGGATCGTAAGACCAAACTCGTGATTGAGTCGGCGAATGGTTCGCATGACGTCGGCACGTCCTTTCGGATCGAGCATCGACGTCGGTTCGTCAAGGACAAGGCATTGCGGACGCATGGCGAGAATGCCTGCGATGGCGACACGCTGCTTTTGCCCACCAGACAGTTTAAAAGGTGTGTGCCGCTTATAGTCCAGCATATCAACGGCTTTCAGCGCCCACTCCACACGACTGCGAATTTCTAAGGGATCCATACCCAAATTTTCCGGTGCGAACGCAACATCTTCTTCGACAATCGTTGAGATTAATTGGTTATCAGGATTTTGGAAGACCATCCCGACCGTTTGCCGGATCTCGAAGCGGTTCTGATTGATTTGTGTGTTCATACCGTCTACGAGCACGTCACCGTCTGATGGCACAAGAAGCGCGTTAAAATGCTTGGCCAACGTCGATTTACCACATCCATTGGGTCCGAGAATCGCGACGAATTCACCTTTTTGAATCGATAGGTTTATTCCGTTCAAAATCCAGGATTCCCGGGAATCATTATGTAAATATTGAAAATGCAGATTGTTGGTTTCAATCAGAGCGCTCATAAGAACTCCTTTAGTTTAGGGTAAAAAAATGTATGAAAAAAGTCCGGACATGAACCTGTCCGAACTTAATCATACACGGTTTTACGAAGCTTTGGAAACCCCTTTGTTTGAATCAAAAATCGATAGTCCCTTTTTCAGTGGGAAGTAAAGAACGGAAACAATAATCACCGTTGAAACCGCGTTGATTGCTGTAGCCGGAAGACTTGTGAATGCGCCGACCACTGCTGCGCCAAACGCGCTGCCGCCAAACAGTAGTTCAATCAACCCATGCAGGAATTCAAGCACGATTTTGGATGCGCCAGCAACAACTGCGAGGATAAAGATGTTCAGAGGCTTGTCAACGTGCTTCAATAGATGGAATGCGTATGTGACAATGCCTGCAACAGCAAAGGCGAGGATGACAGTCACAGGGGCTGTTGAAGCGTAGCCGCTGAGCAGATCAAACAAACCAAGTCCGATCGCGCCTGCGAGACCGCCACGGAAGCCGCCGATAAGCAGTACGGCTAATACAAGAAGCGAATTGCCGAAATGAATGAACGGTGCCCCGACAGCGGCCGGAAGCGGGATCCTCAGAATCCAAATACCAAGATAGATGATTGCTGCAAACAGGGCGACAAGCACAATGTCACTGACATCAAAAGCTTTTTTTTCGATGCTTTTTTCATTGCTCATTTTTAGTTCCTCCTCTAAAATTAAAATAAAAAAAATAAAGTCATGATACCGATAAAACCCACTAAGTTACAAGGGATTAAGGATGATTGTACTATGCACCTGAACCACTGTCAATAGAATTCAAAGAGCGGTTAACGAATTTTTTTCGATTGTATTGCTCGATGGTTAACTGATATGAGTGCCCAAATTTTGTTTTTTTATCCTCTGTAAATCCGCATTTCTGGAAAGCTCGCCGCGAACCGATGTTATCGTCGTAAATATCTTCTACATTGACTACTGTCATTCCGTGTGTGAACGCCCGGCATGACAGTGCCCAAATCACATGGCTGCCTATACCATTGCCTCGATATGTCGGATCGCCAATAACAATAGGCAGGTCACGTGGGCATAAAGCAACGTCTCCAATCGCTTTGAAAGAGCCGTTGATGACTGATTCGATATAATACAATTCGCCATGTTGTTCCAGATACTGATACATTCGTTTCAGTCGCACCTTATCAAATGGCTCGCAATTTTGCCGGCAAACGAGCCGCAATGTTTCTGCGCTTTGGTACCAAGACAGTGCCTGAGGAACACTATACTGAAATTTTCTTAATCGAAGCGAATGTGAAAGGTTAAGAATCTCCGGTTGCTTTTCTTTGAACAGATCCATGACCGATCATCCTTTCTGACTAACTACAGTATACATCGGAGCCGTTCTTAGGAGATACTAATTTTAAAATGCTGGGCAGAACGCATGACAGGATCTACGTCTATTGGTTACACTATAGGAAAGGAGTGAACAAGATGGCAGATAAAAAAGTTCTAATGATAACAAAAACAGTATGTCCGTATTGCGATCGGGCAAAAGTAGTTCTGAACCATGCACTCGAAGGAAAATATAATGACCAAATCGAAGTTTTTGTGCGTGAAGATGATGAGGAACGGTTTGCTCAACTAAAAGAAAAATATCAATTTATGACTGTTCCGACTTTTATTGATAAAGAAACGGGCAAATTATTAAGTGATTCAAAAGAAGAAACCATCACAGCATTTATGAAAGAAGCCATTGGCTGAATTTTAAGCGCTCGCCTGGGATTCTAACTCCCAGGCTTTTTTGTTTTTCAGAAAAAGTTAACAATTATCGCTTATAATTTGATAGATTCTAATAGAGGGTTTTCTATTTGCGAGAAATTAGGTACGATGATGAATAGGCTTATCATTATATCTGCCTTTTCTTGCAACAAATCGGATTTCAGCTTATTGGATGAAACAAACTTAAGGAGACGTGTGGATGGATTCTGTAACTTGGTTTATTGACGTTTTTCTTCATATTGATCAATTTCTCACACAAATTGTCAATCAATACGGCGCTTGGACGTACGCTATTTTATTCGTTGTGATCTTCATTGAAACAGGACTGGTGATTTGCCCGTTTCTTCCTGGTGATTCTTTGCTGTTCGCGGCAGGCGCGATTGCCGCGCATCATGGCACCGATCTGAATATATGGCTGCTTGTGATTCTGATCGCTATTGCGGCCGTACTTGGCGATACGATCAACTATTGGATCGGTCGTGAACTCGGGCAGTCGCTGGAGAAGCATAATCGTTTTCATCGGCTGATTAACAAGGAAAAAATGGCAAAGGCAGAACATTTTTTTAATAAATATGGCGGATTTGCTGTTTTCCTCGGTCGATTCGCGCCATTCATACGGACGTTCATACCATTTATCGCAGGAGCGAGTCGTATGCACTATCCATTCTTTCTTTTCTACAATATTATTGGCGGTGTTGTGTGGACATTAGCGGGACTTATGGCAGGATTTTTCTTCGGACAGATCCCATTCATTAAGGATAATTTCTCAATGATGATGCTGTTGATCATCTTTGTGTCGATTTTGCCCATGCTGCTGGTGATGGTCAAGAATATCTTTAAAGGCAAACGATTTGACTGAGCTACTTTGAGACCCCCTCTTTCATTTCATAAACAAAAAGACCGGAAAAGCAGGAAATCCTGCCTTTCCGGTCTTTTTGTTTATCTTTTAAATAACGCAGATTATAATCCGAGGAATCCGCGGGCAAATAATGCGGCACATGCGGCGCCTAATAAAGGAGCGATGCCCGGTACAAGAATCCCATATTGCCAGTCATTGTTTGCTTTTCCGCCCGGAATCGGCAGAATGGCGTGAGCGATACGAGGTCCCATGTCACGAGCGAGGTTCATGGCAAATCCTGTCGGACCGCCCATGCCCATACCAATTGCCCATACAAGAAGACCAACAGCGATCGGCACGATTCCCGGAGTTTTCACTGAGCAGATTGCTAAAATTGCAGTAATAAAAATAAACGTATCGATAAATTCGACGAAAAAGTTACGTGGTAAATTGCGCACGTTTGGATTTGTTGAGAAAATGTTGCGAATCTTTACCCGATCGATATCTTTAGAAGCCTTAAATTGATCGTAATAAGCGATGAATACGACAATTGATCCGAAGATTGCGCCGAGTACTTCTGCGATACTTATTGGAATGACGCTTGACCATGGAATATTGCCAAGAACTGCCTGAGCGACAACCATCGCAGGATTGATGCAGACATCTCCGAAGATAAACAACGAGATGGTAATACCGAAACCCCAAGTTGTAATGGCGAAAATGTGGCCGGAATTTTGATATTTTGATGTATTCAGTACCTCACAGCAGTGTACGCCAACACCAAAAACAATCATTAATGCCGTCCCTAAAAATTCCGCAATTAATTGATGCATTGATTCATTTTCCCCCTGCAATTTGTTTTAACAGGAAGAGTATAAAAGGAATGCAAGTCTATTTCTTTTCCATTTCTCTGATTAATTTTATCCAAAATTCATAGTATACGCTTACAAAATGCAAATTTGTTGACTTCTATAATTTGGGTTGACTTTTATTACGGAAAAGAGTAACTATTAACAGCATTGTCACACATTAGTCACTATTATTTGATATACTCCAAATTGACGGTTGATTTTATCAGTCGCTTTGAAGAAGAACGATGAAGAGAAGAACATTCGTCATCTAAGGAACAGACAACACGAGTATTAGGAGGTTCAACGAATTGGAAGGCATTTATTTTTACTTTATGTCATTCAGCAAGGAACAGCATTATTGCAGCTCCTCACACTGTAAAATCGTGATCCCGATTCATGGCTTGATAAGTATCGTGACCGAATCAGGAGAAAAAAAACTTACGAGTTCACAATTTTGCCTGTTGCCTGTTCATTTTTCTTATTCACTCCGCTCCACTGAATCAAATGAAAATCTCGTGATTGAAGTACCCGAGCGTTATAACAATGAGCTGTTGAAAAATCATATTGATGAAGAGAACGAATTCATTTGGGATGCGAATTTAATCTGGCAATCAATTAAGGACTTGCTGGTCCATGAAGTGATGCAGAATAACCATGATGAAGCTGTTTTGCTGCTTAACTATTGGTTTCATAAAATGGCTGATGAGCCGGCGAACATATCAATTCGCTTTATTCACAGTCACTATACGGAGAAGATCGATGTGAAGTCCTTAGCGGCGATGGAGCACTACACGCCTTCCTACTACTGTGATTGGTTTAAGCGCAAAATGAAGATGACGCCGCTTGAATATATACATTTTCTGCGCATTCATCGAGCGAAGGAACTGTTAGGGGATCCAAAGCTCAGTGTGCTGACTATTTCCTATCAATTGGGCTATGAATATAACGCATCGTTTACAAAGATGTTTAAGAAATATGAGCGGCGGTCGCCGTCGGAATACCGGGCAGCTAAATTGTTGTGAATCATTTAAAATCTCAGATCAGACACACAATGCTGCTCGTGTGGTAAACTAGTTCCCAGTGACTATCTTTCTGTAAACAAGGATTATGGGGGCTTTTAAATGATAAAGACAAAAATTCCGGTGCGTTTTAATGACTGCGACGCTATGGGACATGTCAATAACGCAGTCTATTATACCTATTTCGAAGAGGGGAAACGCGAGATTTTCCGCTGGTTTACCCCGACTATGGATCTGAATGACTGGCGTGTGATTGTTGCATCGACACATTGCGATTACATTCAAGAGATTAATTATGATGAAGAATTGACCATTTATACGTGGATCAGCACCATATCGCGCTCCAGCTTTGATGTTGAGCATGCGATTTCCGGAACGAACGGCATTTGGCATGCGCGCGGCCGGGTAACGCTGATCGGTTATGATTATAAAGAGAAAAAAGTTATGCCGCTGACAGAGGCGATAAAAGGAATCCTCAAACAACACCAAGATGCGCCGAAGGGCGTACCCGCATTACGACAGATTCGTATTGCTGAAAAAAGTGAAGACTAAGTTAACTAGAAAACAGCCGAGCTGCTTTATTCGCTCGGCTGTTTTTGTTGGTCACAATATTGGAGATAGAAGACGTGAGACACTTTCTTTAAACTTGATAATGAATGAACGGTTGCGATAGTCAGACATTGTCAGTTCTTTGGAAAGTCGGATATCTTGTTTGAAAATTTGAGCAAGCTGTTTGGCTGTTTGCTGGTGATAGATGAATGCATTCACTTCAAAATTTAAGCTGAAACTGCGAAAATCAAGATTTGACGTACCCACTGTCGCAATTTGATCGTCAACAATAATGGTTTTCGCATGTAAAAAGCCGTTTTGATAGAGGTACACGCGCGCCCCGGTTTCCAGCAGCAAGCCAACATTTGAATAGGTTGCCCAATAAACAAACGGATGATCGGGTTTGTTCGGTATCATGATACGCACATCCACGTGGGAGAGCGAAGCAATTGATATGGCATTAAGCAAGCTTTCGTCCGGGATAAGATAAGGTGTTTGAATATAAATGTTCTTTTTCGCTGATAAAATCATTTTAATAAATGCATTCTTGATTTGTTCCCATTTCTGATCCGGACCGCTTGAAACAATTTGAATGCCGACATCTCCATAATGCGTTCGATCATCCATTGTATAGTAGGCTTGAAAGGGTACTTGTTCACCGGAAGCCTGGTTCCAGTCCAGCAGAAAGCGCGATTGAATGGTAATCACGCATTCGCCGACAACACGCAGATGCGTGTCGCGCCAAAATCCGAATTTCCGGCTGAGTCCCAGGTATTCATCGCCAACATTAAATCCGCCGATATAGCCGATCGTACTGTCAATGATGACAAGTTTTCGGTGGTTGCGGTAGTTAATGCGCAGGTTTAGAAGCGGCAATCGGCCGGGAAAAAAGGTTTGAAACTTGCCGCCCGCATGAATCAGACCTTGAACCAGCTTTTTTGGTAACCTTCTTGATCCTTCATCATCGACGAGTAAGCGAACCACAACCCCGTCCTTTGCTTTTTGAATGAGTGTGTCAATCAATTGATTTCCTAAAAAATCGCCCCGGAAAATATAGTATTCAATATGAATATGGTGTTTAGCCGAACGGATGTCCTGCAGCAAATTCTGAAACTTAGACTCTCCATCAGTATAGATGGAGAGTCTGTTATTCAAGGTTAGCGGGGCTTCATCATTATTCAAGTTCATATAAATTAACCCATGGTAGTCATAAAGAATCGGATCGGAGAATGGCGGTTCCTTGTTGACAATCGCCAGCATCTGTTTGCTAACGATATCTTTTGTTCTTTGGTGAACCGTATGATCCCACTTGAAGATCTTTCGTCTGCTCATATTCTGTCCCAATATTATATAGAGAATGAATCCGGCGATTGGGAGAAAATTGAGAATCATCAGCCATGCCCAAGTGGAACTGACACTTTTCCGCTCAAGGAAAACGACGGTCGCACCGAGCATTATATTAATCACGATCATGATCGTCAGGAGTATCGAGATAACGCTCATTACACCACATCCTTTTCACTGCCACATGATACTTGATTATAACCCTAAACAAGCAAGGCACGCTAGCGGGAGGAACAGAAGTTCAGCATGCGCGCAACTTTCATTGCTTCATTTTGTAAGAACACGCTATAATTACTATAAGTGAAATAGAAGACGTCCTTTGAGGGCTTGTGAAAAGGTGTGGAGACTGTGCTGAAAAAACATTCGAATCTTATTTTCTGGACTTTAGAGCTTCTAGGACTTGCGTTACTGATCTTTGTTTTAACAAAAATTTCGTTTATTTTTGTTCCGGTGGTTACCCTAATCTCTACACTGTTTTTTCCGATCATTGTGGCTGGCTTTCTCTTCTTTTTAATTAGTCCGTTCGTAGATATTTTCCAACGCATGAAGCTTCCAAGGACCGTTAGTATCTTGGTTATTTACATTATTCTTACGGGCTTGATTGCCCTGCTCGTTGTCATTGTCGGTCCTCCGCTTACAGAGCAGGTGAAATCGTTATTCGGGCAGATTCCGGATTACATCACCAGCTTGGGGCAAAGCATTGAGAAATTGGCAGATTCTCAAGGATTTAAATGGCTGATCCATCAAGATTATTATTCTATCGACAAAATTCAGAACAGTCTCGAGAAGATGGTAAAGACATTCACGGATAACGCAGGTTCCGGATTATCGACATTTTTTAATGTACTGGCCAATGTGACGCTTACTGTGGTCACTGTTCCATTTATATTATTTTATATGCTGAAGGACGGCAATCGTCTCCCCAAGGCAGTATCACGCTTTTTTCCACAGAAGTATCATGATGAGGTCAATCACATCTTAGGTGACCTTAATGACACGTTGTCATCCTATATTCACGGGTTGATTATTGTGGCGTCGTTTGTAGGGATTACATCAAGTATTGGTTTTGCTGTGATCGGTCTGCCATACAGCCTGTTACTCGGACTAATTGTCGGTGTGACCAATATTATTCCTTATCTGGGACCGATAATAGGGGCGACTCCGGCACTGATCATTGCGTTGATTGATTCACCCGCAAAGGCGCTGCTTGTTCTTGCCGTGATCATCATCGTTCAGCAGCTGGATGGCCATCTGATTTCCCCACTTGTCATGGGTAAGCGGCTGAACACGCATCCGTTAACGATCATTGTCCTGCTGCTTGTCGCTGGAAAATGGATAGGGCCGATCGGCATGATTCTGGCTGTACCAACCTATGCGATGATTAAGACATTTATTTCGCATATGATTCGCTTGGTTCGTTTACGACGCAAAAGTAAAGACGACAGCTTGATCAAATCGTAAAAATTATGACTCATCAATACGAATCCGCCTTGTTAATGAAACAAATTGTTTCAGGGCAGGATTCGTATTTTTTTTCAAATAGGCAAGTGAGAGTACAGCTTTGAGCGGGTAATCGTCAATTTTTCTGTAAACGACCTCTAGGTTGAACAGCTTTTCTGCTGAAGCTGGAACAACTCCGATGCCGATCCCCGCGGAGACCAGCCCAACGACCATCTGATATTCAGTTGCTTCTTGGACTATTTTCGGGGTGAAATCGACGTTCTGGAACAGGGAAAGAAATTCATCATATAAACCCGGCCAAATGTCACGTGAGACCAGAATGAACGGTATATCCTCAAGATCTTTAATTCGTATTCGATCTTTCTTCGCAAGCGGGTGATTTCTTGGAAGAGACAGTGCGGCAAAGCCCCGTTTGATCGGTATCGTTTCGATAAGGGAACTGCTGACCGGCGGATGTAAGAGCCCGACATCAATTCGGCTGCCGATCAGCGCGCTTACTTGATCGGGTGTTGAAAACTCATGCAGACGGATCGAAACATGTGGAAACGTACTCCGATATTCGCGGATGATTTGCGGAAGAATATCGTAAGTTGCCGAACCAACGAAGCCGATCACTAAACGGCCGAATTCTCCGCGGTGTGCCCTTTGAGCTGTATCCACAGCCTGATTTACCTGAGCGATAACTTCTCGTGCCTCAGGCAGAAAGAGTTGCCCCGCCGTTGTTAGCTCGACATGTCGTTTATTTCGTTTAAAAAGTGCGACACCGATTTCCTCTTCAAATTGTTGGATCTGTTTGCTCAGCGGCGGTTGTGTCATTTGCAGGCGCGCAGCAGCTCGTCCAAAATGCAGTTCTTCAGCAACGGTAATGAAATAGATAATATGACGAAGTTCCATTAGCAGCGATTCTCCCAATTTATTTTTAGTCATCGTTAAAATGGTTTATTCACTATTAATATACTACGTGTATTACATGGTGTTCAATAATATATTTCACATAAGTAAATTGGCGCGCTAAAATGATATTAGTCACAGAAAAGTTTACCAAAATATGCACAGGCGAACTACCGACCCTAAAGGCAGAAACAGATAATCATGTGAGCACATTTAGAAATAGACGCCCGCAAATTAAGAGGAGGAACGTATTGTGAGTGATTTGAAAAAGGAGAAAGAAGAACAGAAACTGGCAACCGGTGCCGAACTTGTCGTTGACTGTTTAATTAAACAAGGTGTGAAGTATATTTTTGGTATTCCGGGAGCGAAGATTGACGCGGTATATGATGTACTGAAGGACCGCGGACCTGAGCTGATTGTTTGCCGACATGAGCAAAACGCCGCTTTTATGGCTGCGGCCATCGGCAGAATCACCTGTAAACCAGGCGTTTGCTTAGTAACTTCCGGTCCGGGGGCTTCCAATCTCGCTACCGGTATTGTTACCGCTAACGTAGAAAACGATCCGATTGTGGCGTTAGTTGGCGCCGTTCCTAGGGCTGATCGTTTGAAACGAACGCATCAATCCATGGATAATGCGGCTCTCTTCCAGCCAATCTCTAAATTCAGCGCTGAAGTCGTTGATCCGAAAAACGTAGCTGAAGTTGTAACAAATGCCTTCCGTGCTGCTGAATCAACATCCGCCGGTGCGAGTGTTGTCAGCTTCCCGCAGGACGTGTTGGTTTCGAAAACAACAGTGAACGCACTTGGACCGCTCGAAAGTCCGAAGCTTGGAACCGCGTCCGAAGAAGCCATTGACAAAGCTGTGGAAGCGATTAAGAACGCGAAAATGCCGGTTATTCTCGCCGGCATGCGCGCCAATCGATTCTCCGTCGTGTCTTCAGTCCGTTCATTGCTTCGGAAGATCGCATTCCCTGTAGTGGAAACCTTCCAGGCAGCGGGATTGATTCCGCGTGATATGGAGGAGCGTTTCTTTGGCCGCATTGGTCTATTCCGCAATCAACCCGGCGACTTAGTGCTTGAAAAGGCTGATGTCGTGGTTACAATTGGCTATGACTCCGTAGAATACGATCCTAAATTCTGGAATAATGTCGGTGCGCGTACAATTATTCACTTGGATGAAGTTCGCGCTGATATTGACCATTTCTATCAACCTTCGATTGAATTGGTTGGTGACATTCCATCAACAGTTCAGCGGATTAAGGATAAATTGACGAATTTGAATATGACGCAAGACAGCCTCTCTTATTTGGAAGTAATGCGCCACAGACTGGATGCACGGGATGAACCGCCGAAGGAAACGAACGGCAATCTTGTGCACCCGCTCAGCCTGATTCACACGCTGCGACACTTGGTCAGTGATGAAACGACAATTACATGTGACGTTGGTTCTCATTACATTTGGATGGCGCGCCATTTCCGTTCTTATGAACCGAAGACGCTGCTCTTTAGCAACGGCATGCAGACGCTTGGCGTCGCGCTCCCATGGGCGATGGCTGCCTCGCTGGTTAAGGATCATGCGAAGACAATCTCCATGTCGGGCGATGGCGGATTTTTGTTCTCCGCGATGGAACTGGAAACAGCAGTTCGTCTGAAATTGCCGATTGTCCACATCGTTTGGCGCGATGGGACGTATGACATGGTTGCCTTCCAGCAGCAAATGAAATACAAACGCACCTCAGGGATTAACTTTGGAAAAATCGACATTGTGAAATACGCTGAGGCATTTGGTGCAAAAGGATTGAGAGTGAACAAGCCGGAAGAACTCGAAGGTGTACTGAAAGAAGGACTCGCATACAACGATGGACCGGTGATCATCGATGTGCCTGTGGATTACAGTGATAACATCGCTCTTGGCAAGAGCTTGATCCCAAACCAATTGAACTAATCATTACTACAAGAGAGGTAGATAAATTATGGCAAGTGCAAAGGATAATGGTCGTTTGTTTCAACTTTCAACGATGTCATCGCTGCTCGACGGTGTCTTCGAAGGCGCAATGAATTACGATGAAATCAAGGAATTTGGCAATTTCGGCATTGGCACCTTTGAGCATTTGGACGGTGAAATGATTGCTTTTGACGGACAATTTTACCGTTTGCGCGGAGACGGAACAGCTACACCACTCCAGAGCGAGGACAGGACGCCGTTCTGCTCACTGACCTATTTTCAGCCAACCGTTGAGAAGAAAATTGATCACACTCTGGATAAAAACGCGTTTGAAGATGAACTGAAAAAACTGATGAAAAGCGAAAATCTGTTTTACGCATTCCGTATCGACGGTGTCTTTAAAGAAGTCAGCACACGAACGGTTGCTTATCAGGAGAAACCGATTCCGATGACTGAAGCGGTTAAGACGCAACCGATTTTTCATTTTAAGAATGTGAAGGGAACGGTCGTTGGTTTTTGGTCGCCGGCATTTACTCAGGGAATTGCGGTTTCCGGCTTTCACCTTCATTTTATTGACGAGGAACGCAAGGGCGGGGGTCACGTCTTTGATTACGTCTTCGATCATGGTACTGTTCAAGTTGATCAAAAATCACATATGAGCCTCTATACGCCTGAGACGGCAGGATTTCTGAACGCGAACCTTTCGCGAAAAGAGCTGGAGAAAGAAATAAAAGTCACCGAAGGCTAATGATTGTGACTAGGTAAAAGAAGAGAGATCTGAAGGATGACACCTTTGGATCTTTTTTTATTTTCGCTGATTGTGTCAATCTGAAAGCTTCATGAATATGTATTCCAAGACAAGCTGCCGCATACAATGACAGAAACCGTAGGACTATTGAGAGCAGGTGAAGCTTGTGATTCAAATGATTCTTTTTCAAACGTTTGCGGCTTTAGGCGCGATTATGATCTTGATGGTCTTCGTTAAAATTCTTTTTCACGCCCATGACTTACTTCTTTTTCCATCAGCGTTTGCATTTGGCTTATTCTATACAGCAATTATTGAGCAACGAACAGATCTCATCGAAGGTGCACTTGCAGGCTCAATTTATGCGCTAGCCGCATTTGGCTTGTATATGCTTGTAAAAAAGTTGTCGAAGCTGTACCGCCACCCGAAGGAGGGCCCTTATCACTAATGGGCACATCAATGGCGCCAATGAATGAGTAGGCGATTTTTTAACAAGTAAAAAAAGTATCATATTTTGCCCTGACCAAATACACCCGTGCCTTGGCCGAGAATCAAAGCGAAGGTGTGAGACGCCTGCGGGAATGTCTCTGTTGATTACGTGCCAGCGAGTGCACCAGTTGATCGCAAGCAACCGAAGCGACGATTCAGTACCATAAAGACACGAACCAATGACACATGGCTGGAGATTAGCGACCGGGCGCTCTTTGCCCGGTTTCTCTAACAAATAGTTTAGGTGTTGGCTTGTTCGTACGACGATAAGGCCATAAAATTCGGTTGGGCGATCAGGTAAGCGCCCAATTTGAGGAATAAGCGGAAAAATTCCGCTTAATTAGAAAATTAATAAAAAAATCGCTTAAATAGACGGAGAAATTCCGCTTATCGAATCGAAAAACGTGAAAATGGTGGGTTTTTCCGTGCATAACCGGAAAAATTACCCTTATGTACCTGTGAAACACGCACCATCATGCATATAACCGGAAAAATTCCGCTTATTTTGCCTGGCTTTTCTTTCATGCAACAAGCGTGTCCTAATTAAGGACACCCAACGCGCTCGAACGGTTTATCTATATGGAAGGATTCGAGCAATGAAAATGGGCGGTTAATCAGCTTCAACAGGTCGACAAATCCTTTTGGATGCTTAAATCGCAGTTAAAATTGTATAGATGCCAATGCAGATTAACAGGAGGGAAGCGATATATTCGGATAGTGTTCCCATACGTGATTTAAGTTTCTTTAAGCCTAATCGTTGCCCCGCTTCAATCGAAAAAAATGAGAGAACACCGACAGTTAAGGCAACACCAACAGGATTCAATCCTCCAATCCCTGCGCCGAACGCAGTGCCCATTGCGTTAAAGGACAGCGCGAAACTCAGCCAAAATGTTTCATTGTATGAAATCAAATTGTTTTGGTCACGGTCGATCTGATCTGCTTGGGGAATTGTTCTTGAGGGAGAACTGTGGTGCCTGAACGCATCGAAGAACGACCATAAGCCAATGCCAAGGATGATCGCGCCGCTCATTAAATTCGCAAAGAATTGAGGTATCGTGAATCCAAGGAATGAACCGGCGATGATCGTAATGAGAGAAGTCGTTAATGCGACAACTGCCATGAATAGATTAGCCATCCAAGTAATCTTTTTTCCATTAATCCCATAAGACATACCCACTGCGAAATTATCAATACTTGCCGCTATGCCGATTAAAAGAATCATGAACCAATGCATCTCTTCTCAGCCCCTTTGATCCGTAAATAATGCGGCCGTCTTTTCGATAGTTGTGCTTCAAAAATGCCCGGTCGGAAGGTATTGTATGTTAAAATAAGAAAGGTGTTCATCACTTAAGGGCGATTTTCATGACTTTTTACAAAATGCATCGGTGAAAATTGTCCGTCCTTTGATATAATGTTTGAGATGTATGGACCGAATTGGATGAGAAACAGGTGATCAAGTGAAACAGATGATGCAAACACAAGGTCTCTATGATGGCGCCGCCTACTATTACCTGAAGTATCGGGGCCAGTACAGTGATCGATTGATCCAAACATTAGCCACAAAATGTCGATTGGATGGTAAAGGGCGTCTGCTGGATTTAGGTTGCGGAACCGGTAAGTTAACTTTTCCAATGGCAAAGTATTTTGACGACACTGTTGGCATTGATGTGAGTTCGGATATGCTGCAATCCGCGCGCAGCCAATGTGAACTGCTTGATATTCACAAAATGAAGTGGCTGCAAATGCCTTCTGAGCAAATGAATCCAAAGCTGGGCTCTTTTCGAATGATTACAGCTGGCGATGCCTTTCACTGGATGGATCGCGAACTCGTACTTAAGCTGAGCTATGATCGTCTTGAACCAGGCGGAGCGCTGGCTCTTGTCGGGCAGGGACATATGCTTGGTGACCGCTCGCTTGATTGGCAGCAGGCGGTTCAGCAGGTCATTGATAAATGGTTTCCGAATAGCGGACACCGAAAACTTGGTGTCCGACATGAGCAGTTGCTGGCTCAATCTTCGTTTCATTCTTTGGTGACCGGTCAGATTCATTCAGAACGTAAACGCGATATTCCGTCTGTCATCGGTTATCTTTATTCCACATCCACCTGCCGAAAAACGATGCTCGGCACCGACGCACCTAATTTTGAAAAAGAACTCTATGACAAGCTGAAATCAATTGATCCTTCAGGTATTTTTACAGAGTCTGTTACGGATTACTATATAATTGCTTTTAAATAACGCTGCGGAAGCAGACGTTGAGTTGTTAAGCCTTTTGGAAGGTATATTAGGAGAGTGAATCTGTGAATAACCATGATATTGATTACAAAATCGAGGGACAGGAAATGCAATTCGTGGAAATCGAATTGGATCCTGGTGAAACGGTGATTGCCGAAGCCGGGAGCTTCATGATGATGGAAGACGGCATTTCCATGGAAACTATTTTTGGCGATGGAAGCAATCAAGGCAGCGGGGTAATGGGCAAGCTGTTCGGTGCCGGCAAACGACTGCTCACCGGCGAAAGTCTCTTTATGACCGCGTTTACTTATGAGGGATCAACGAGGGGACATGTTTCCTTCGCATCCCCTTACCCGGGAAAAATCATTCCGCTTGATCTAAGTCTCTACGGCGGTCGTATGATTTGTCAGAAGGACTCTTTCCTATGCGCCGCAAAAGGAGTTTCTGTTGGAGTCGCTTTTCAGAAAAAGCTCGGTGCCGGATTCTTCGGAGGAGAAGGCTTTATCATGCAGAAGCTTGAGGGTGACGGTCTGGCATTTGTCCATGCGGGCGGCATGATTAAAGAGCTCGATCTTGCTCCAGGCGAGACGTTAAAAGTTGACACGGGCTGCCTCGTCGCAATGACGAGCAGTGTGGACTACGACATTGAATTTGTCAAAGGCGTTAAAACTGCTCTATTTGGCGGAGAAGGATTGTTCTTCGCAACATTAAGAGGACCGGGAAAAGTGCTGGTACAATCACTTCCGTTCAGCAGGCTTGCCAGCCGTGTATTCAGCGCCATGCCTGGTAATCCCGCCGGGCGCAGTAAGGATGAGGGAAGCCTTGCCGGCGGCATTTTCAACATGTTTAACGGCGACTAGTTCATAAATCAGTTTAATAGTCCATTGCGCCGCCGTTTTGTCATTCGGCGGCGTTATTTCACACTGCTAGGAAAAAATTTAAGGAAAAAAGTGTAAGCAGCCGGATAGGTAAGGCTTGGAAAAGCCAAACTTTCAAATTCTAATTTCAGGCATTATACTGGGTTTCTGTCCGCGGATTCGTTACACTAAAAGGAATGATAGATAACGGAGTGGTATCACGTGAACGAAACGAAAAAGCAAGCATCCGGTAAAACAAGTGTCCGTTGGGTATTCTGGCTGCTCGCTGCGAAAATTGTCTTCATTCTTCTGCTTGCCGGAATGACTGTGTGGATTATCTACGCAGTTCAGGCGCACAATTCAGACAGCGGTGAAGGCGTACGCTTTACACATGTGCTTGGAGCCGGATACAGCAAGGATGGGAAAACAGTTTGGCTTGGGACTGATAAACAGCTTGTAACTTATAAAAAAGGTACATGGGGTGCTGAAAAATTAAAGAGCGACTCGCGCGTCTTAATGTATTTGCCGATCAATTCCGGCTTTATCCAAATAAGTAAATCCGGAAGCATAGAGTGGAAGACGCTAAAACAAGAACCGTTGAATCGCCACAAACTAAATGACCAAGAAGGATTGTGGGCGCAAGGCTATGCGACGGGGCGACTGTATAATCTTCACACCATAGGTAAAACATCCGAATTACGTTTCTCTGATAACAGAGGCGGTTCTTGGAGAACGATCAAGTTGGAAACCGTTGAAGGAACTGCTCAAGTCTTAGCTGTATCGCCGACTAATAAGAGTCAGCTCGCAATCGGGACAACAAAAGGTCTCTATGTCAGTGCGGATCATGGTGCTCATTTTCAGCGATACTTAAAGGGTCATTCTGTGACCAGCATGGCGTATGGATTTACCAAACAGCCCTCACTGCTTGTCGCCAGCTTCGGACAAGAAACATCGCTCTATCAAATTCTTCCGCAACAAACGAAAACCATTAATCTTGACATGGATACTGTAGCGAGTGATCGCTTGATTAAAATCATTCAAAATCCGATCAAACCCGGAGAAGCGATTATTCTAACCAAGCATGAAGCTATGTATCGAACGGAAAATGGTGGGCAGAACTGGACGATTATTGCCCAAAAAGGCAGAGGGTTGAATGGGAATTGAATAGGAACAACGAACTGTTTATGGTAAACTGATAGAAATGGCGAGAGGATCGGTGAAAAAATGATTCATACGGTTTTATTCGATGTTGACGGCGTTTTTCTTAGCGAGGAACGTTATTTTGACGCATCGGCGCTCACTGTGCGTGAATTACTGTTGAGCGAAAATTATCTAGGGCTAGGCGATGGCAAATCTTTTCAAACGGAATACAGCGATGAAGAGATTGCAAACATCCGATCAACTATTTTTCTGAATGATGACGTTTTGAACTTCTTGAAATCCCGGGGGATGAACGCCAACTGGGATATGATTTATATAACAATTTCCGTACAGCTCATTCATCTGACAACGCAATTGCCAGAAGAGGCACGGGTTCAGGCAGTGAAACAACTGGTAAAACCGATCACTCGGACGACGCTCGATACGTTTAGAGCCTTGTTTAAAGAATATCCTGTGAAGCCTGATTTCACTAGATTCATGATTGACTTTAAAGAGAGTCATGCGACAAAACAGGAATTAATTCTTTATCTGAATGAGATCGCTGAAAAACGGCTTGGCATTAAAACAAAAGCCTTCCAGCCAAAGAGTGATTTTTGGCATATCGGTGAGCACGCTTCACAAGAATGGTACATAGGTGATGAAAATGTGCTTAGCGCGACTGGCGCGCCATCTGTTCAGACCGGCAAAAAAGGATTCATGAATGAAGAAGTAACACTTGCAGAACCTGACTTTATTCAGGGAATGTTTCACGCATTCCGCGAGAAAGGGATTCGCGTAGGGATCGCGACCGGGCGCCCGAGATTGGAAACCTTTAAACCGTTCACGTACTTGAACTGGATTGGCGAGCTCGATCAGAATCATATCGCGACAGCCGATGATGTGCTGGCAGCAGAACGAAAATATGATGCGGCTCCCCTTGCAAAGCCGCATCCGTTTACCTACCTCACCTCGTTCCATGGCAAGGATAGCGACATTGAACGATGGACCGCTCGTCAGCCGGAACAGCTTCCCGATGGTGAAAATACGTTAATTGTCGGGGATTCGCTTGCCGACTTGTTATGTGCGAAACAATTGGGCTGCCGATTTGTTGGCGTTCTCACAGGACTTTCCGGTCAGAAAGCGCGCGGTGAATTGGAAGAGCATGGTGCCGATTTTATTTTAAATTCCGTTGCAGACGTAAAAGATCTTGTACTTGGTCTCTTGGAAAAATAAGAATGTATACCGGAGGGTGTCTCAATAGTCTGTTTTTGACTTTGAGACACCTTATCTTTATAACGTGGTGGTCATGGGAAATGAAGAAAGAAGGATGAACGTTGAGCAGTACAGAAAGAGCAGGTATAGACGCAGGTGGGACGTTAATCAAAGTGGCGATCCAAAGGCGACAGGGATGGTACTTTCAATCGTTTTCCATTCGGCAAGTTGACGATTGCCTCGTATGGCTGAATGAACGCGCCGCTCCGCTTTCGCTTCGAATCACCGGAGGAAAGTCCGCCATAGTTCAAGATAAACTGAATCGACAGGACAAAACCAGTGTCCCGGAATTCCTTGCTTCCTGCAATGGTGCGCGTCACCTGCTCGCATTAGAGGGACAGAGTCAGCTTACCGATTTTATTCTTACCAATGTCGGAACAGGTACCTCGATTAACCTGATCCGGGGAGAAATGCAGGAATGGGTCGGTGGAACGGGTGTCGGCGGCGGGACACTTGTAGGACTATCCGGTCTGTTAACGAATGTCTATGATTATTCGAAGTTAATACGGCTTGCCGCTCAAGGTCATAGGGATTCGGTTGATTTGACTGTTTCCCGAATCTATGGGAATGGAACGCCTCCGATCCCAGGTGACCTAACAGCAAGTAATTTTGGTGCGCTGTCCGGCAAAACTGCGGTACCGCCATCTGCCGACCAAGTCGCTTCAGTCATTGGCCTGGTTGCTGAAACGGTAACGGCACTCAGTGTCATGGCTGCTCAAAAGGCCGGTGTGGATACGGTCGTTTATATCGGAAGCTCTTTTGTAGAAAACCCCAAGCTTAAAAAAAGTGTAACACGTTACAGCCGGCAGTGGGGGATTACTCCGATTATCCTACGTGACGGCTCATTCTGCGGTGCTGTAGGGGCCGCGCTGTCTAAATGAATAAAAGCCCTCCATCCTCGAAAGTTGAGGACTGGAGGGCTTTTTAATAGGATAAGTAATTATTTCTCTTCTGCAAAGCCGTTAATTTCCGCAAATTGCACATCGTTCAAGTCTTCGATGCCGAGAATTGTGTCGCGAACGGTGTCAGGTACAGGCTTGTCAACGGTTAAGACCATGACGGCCTTACCGCCAATAGTCTGTCGGCCAACGTACATGCTGCCGATGTTGATATGTCCTTCGCCGAGAATCGATCCTACGTTTCCAATCATGCCGGGAACATCCATGTGATCAATGTACAGCAAATACTTTTCCGGTTCCATGTCAAGGCGATAGCCATTGATCGAAACGATTCGTCCGCCAAACCCGGCGAGGTAGGTGCAAGCGATCGTCGCTTTGTCATCACCATTGACGATTTCAAGTTCAATAAAGTTCGTGAAGCCTTTGTGTGCCGCGTTTTTTTGTACGCTATAGGAGAGACTGTGCGCTTTGAGCACTTGCATCACGTTCACAATATTGATTGATGAATCCAGATAGTATGAAAGGAGTGCTTTGATCATTTGCCGCGTTAGTAAACCGGTGTCTTCTAAAAAGAGTTCACCATAGTAGTTAATATTGATTTTTTCCGGTGCCTTCTTAAAAATCTGCATCAGCAGTTCAGCCATTTGCTCACTCAATGTAAGGTAAGGCTTGATTTTTTGCTGAACAGAAGCGGAGATATGCGGCAGATTAATGGCATGCTGCACGCTTCCTGCAGTGAAGATGCCAACGATTTCTTCGCTGACTGATTCAGCGACTTTCTCTTGCGCCTCTTCAGTAGAGGCACCGAGGTGCGGCGTGACGATAATACGCGGGTTCTGAGTGAGTCCGGGAGTTTCCGGGGGTTCATGTTCGAATACGTCGATCGCAGCCCCGGCAACCTGTCCGCTGTTTACAGCGTCAACGAGTGCCCGCTCGTCAATAATTCCGCCGCGGGCGCAGTTTATGAAACGCACACCCTTTTTCGTTTTCGCAAAGTAATCTGCATCGATTAATCCACGTGTCTCAGGAGTCAGCGGTGTGTGGACCGTAATGAAATCAGCCTGCTCCGCAATTTCATCCAGACTCGCTTTAATAATGCCCAGCTTCTTTGCACGGTCTTCCGTTAGGAACGGATCGTAGCCGAGAATGTTCATCTGGAACCCCTTAGCGCGTTTCGCGACTTCCGTGCCGATTCGCCCCATGCCGACAACGCCCAGTGTCTTTTGGTAAAGTTCAACACCTTTGAAAAGTTTGCGTTCCCATTTTCCCGATGTCAAAGAACCATAGGCCTGCGGGATATTGCGTGCCAGGGCAAGCATCATTGCCATGGTGTGTTCTGTTGCGGCAATCGTATTTCCAGCCGGCGCGTTGATGACAATGATACCTTTTTCCGTTGCGGCTTCAATATCAATGTTGTCGACACCGACACCGGCACGGGCGATGATTTTCAGTCGATCTGCCGCTTGAATGATTTCGCGGGTCACTTGGGTCTGGCTGCGAACGATCAGCGCATCATAGTCTTTGATCATTTCAGCAAGCACAATAGGCTCTAGACCGGTATGCTGTTCAACCTTAAATTCCTGATTTCCGGTCAATGCTTTCAGACCGCTTTCGCTGATTGGATCGGTAACAATAACTTTATACATGCTGTGCGTAAACCTCCTCGGCTTTTTTAACAGCCGCGCCGAAACGAGGCGCTTGTCCAAACTTGGCAAGTGTTAATTCGAGCGCGCTTAATACTTTCAAAATATCAAATGGTGTGCAATAGCCCATATGTCCGATGCGGAAAATCTTGCCTTTGAGATCCTTCTGACCGCCGGCGATCGTAATTGAAAAGTCTTTTTTTAGGGCCTTCTGAATCTCGGGTGCTGAAATGCCTTCCGGTTGAACCGCGGTAACGGTGGGGGAGGCGTCTTCATCAGTAGTTAACAGAGGCAGCCCTAGCTCATGGATACCGGCACGAAGCATATCACGGAGCAAAAGGTGGCGTTTGATTACGTTTGCCCAGCCTTCTTCTTCAATCATGTCACATACAGCCTGTGCCCCTTGTATGAGTGACACTGCCGGGGTAAATGGTGTTGATTTCTGCTTTTCGTAAGTATCCACATAGCGTTTCAGATCAAGATAAAAACGCTTTTCCGGGCATTCACGAATGGCTTTCAATCCACGGTCGCTGAATGCGGCGAATGCGAGACCTGGAGGAAGCATCAGCGCTTTTTGCGAGCTGGTGACAAGAACATCAATCTTATCTTTTTCCATATCAACCGGAACGGCACCGATGCAGCTGACACCGTCAACGATGAACAGGGCATCGGTCCTTTTTTTGATGACCTGACCGAGCGCGTGAATCGGATTCAGAACGCCGGTTGAGGTTTCGTTAAATGTGCCGAACACGGCTTTGATCGGTGTTCCATTGAGACTGTCGATAAAGTTTTCGAGTTGTTCTGGGGAACATGATTTGCCCCATTCTATATTTAAACGATGGACAGTTGCTCCGTAATTCTCCGCAATCGAAGCCAGACGGTCGCCGAAAGATCCGGCAACAATAACGATGGCATGATCGCCTTCATGAACCGTGTTCACGACAGCCGCTTCGAGAGCGGAGGTACCGCTGCTGGTTAAAATCATGACAGGATGTTTTGTGCCGAAGACGGGTTGCAGTCTCGTCGCGACATCTTCAATCAGCACAGAGAAGTCAGGACTCCGATGCCCGATCATCGGGCGCGCCATAGCGGCGTTGACTTGGTTAGGGATTGGGGTAGGGCCTGGTGTAAACAAATACGTCTGATCTAAAAACAATGAACTCATCCTTTCTGTTTCTCTTTGATTTGCGGAAGCGGCTGATCAAATAAGACTGCCGTCCGGTAAAAATAATAAAAACGCCCCTCGCAGTATGCAAAACATACCGCGAGGGACGCTAATATTCGTGGTGCCACCCTCATTTGCCGTCAAAGCACGAGAAATGCCTTTGACGACCTTCATTAAACGCGATAACGGCTTTAAGCCGAATCCACCTACTCATTAATGCGCAGTGTGTCAACGCATTAACTTTCTGCTAACCTGCTCAAGAGTGCTCAATAAATAGGGGATCGTACCGGTTCTCAGCGTGTACCGGCTCTCTGGTGACTGATTCCAAAAATATTGTTGTCTCCGTCATCGCAATTAACATGATCAAATTTCTTTAACTGATTGTGTCCAAATTGTAACAGCTATCTGAATGTTTGTAAAGAAAAATATTTCGATTTGTTCCACTGGTAAGAAAGTATAAAAAAATTAAAGATTCCAGGAAACGAGTGTAAGCGGTCCGAAAAAACGCCGCGTCCTGCGGCTCATCGGACACTAGGCCGTCCATGGCCGTCGCAACTAAATCTTCGCCTTCGCCAGAGGATTGGCGAAGGCGAAGCCAGGTTTTCTAACAAGTAAAGAAAGTTTATCGTTTTGCCTTGCTGGTACGACGATATGGTCATAAGATTCGGATGGACGATTAGGTAAGCCGCCCAATCTAAGAAATAAACGGAAAAATTCCGCTTAATTAGAAAATGAATGGAAAAATTGCTTAAATAGACGGAGAAATTCCGCTTATCGGATCGAAAAACGTGAAAATAGAGAGTTTTTCTGTGCATAAGCGGAAAAATTACCCTTATATGCCTGTGAAACAAGCGCCATGGTGCAAATAACCGGAAAATCTCCGCTTATTTTATTCCGGCCACGTTACTTATGAAATATCGGAACCTAATTAGTTGCTCGGCTCGGCTGATGTTTCGAGAAGCGCCTTTTCAAGAACATTGAGAAATAGTTTCATGTCCTCCATTTTCCCGATCGTGACACGTACACCATCCTGAAAAGCATTAATCAAGAAACCATTCTCTTTGCAGTAGAGCGCAACCTGTTTTGGTTCAGAAGTTTTAATATAAATGAAATTTGCCTGAGTGTCATAGTAGGGAATGGACTTATTATCTAGAAAAGAGGTAGTCATTGCCAATACCTCTCTATTTTTTTTCAGGCATTTCTCTTTAAAATCATCATCCTTAAGACCGGCAAGTGCAGCGACCTGACTTAATCTTGGATTGTTAAACGGCGGTCTGACTTTACCAATCTCCTCAATGATCCTCAAGCTGCCAACAGCATAACCAATCCGGAAAGAAGCCAAACCATAGGATTTGGAGAAGGTGCGGAGTATGAGCACATTGTCATTTATCGGCAGGTAGTCCAGTCCATTTGGAAAATCATTAGCTGTCACAAAGTCGATATACGCTTCGTCAATGACAACGAGCACATTCTTAGGGACATTCTGAATAAATTGACCCAGTTCGATTTTCGACAGATAGGTACCGGTCGGATTGTTCGGATTACAGATCCAGACAACCTTTGTCGTTGCATCAATGGCATGGAGCATCGCTTTCCAGTCATGCTTTCCATTCTTGTCACAAGGAATCTTTCGTGTTGTCGCGCCCTCAATTTGCGCATGACAATAATATTCATAGAACGTTGGCCATGCCATGACCATGCTGTCTCCCGCTGCTAAAAATGCTCGGCTGACAAGGACGATGATTTCATCTAGTCCCGCACCGAAGAGAAATTGTTCAGGTTTGACTGAAAGCCTTTGTGAAAGTTCAAGACGAAGATCCGTGTTTTCACAGTCCGGATAGAGTTCCGGAAGAAGCGCATCGTTGATAATCGCATCGCGGACATTTGGTGAAGCACCGTACACATTTTCATTTGAATCTAATTTGACCATATGCTTTAGACCATATATTTTCTTTATCGCATCAACCGATGGGCCCGGATCATAAGCTCTGAGGTTCTCAAGATTTTTCTTAAACATATGCATCGCTCCTCGTTTGCACGTTCATTTTTTCTATCACACTATTCGGCGCTTGCGCTTGTGACACCGCAAATAAAACCCTTCATAAAATAGGGTGACTGTGTTCGTTGACCCATTACATTTAAACATGGCAAATTGTAAATGTAAAGAGGACGTAAGCATTTATAACATCTAAAGATAGATGTGAACATAAAGATTGGAATCTGTAAGTTCATAATATGACAGAAAAAAATTAACAAATTAATAAAATAGAAAACGTTTGCAGAAAATTATTTTCAAATGTAAGCGTTTGATGTACAATAGAAACAGAGAACAAGGAGGGATTATGAATGGCAGAAAGTCAGTGTATTGTACGCATTCAGTCAGCCTATCCGCATTTGAGTGAAAAGGAACGCAGAATTGCTGATTATATTTTAAATCATCCGAAAGAAACGATTCACAGCAGTATCAATCAGGTGTCGGCGCGAATAAAGGTGGCTGATGCAACGGTGTTTCGCTTTTGCCGACGTTTAGATTTTAAAGGATTTCAGGAGATGAAAATCATCCTTGCGTCCGACATTGCTCGAAGCAAGCGCTTCGAAGAAACGCCTAAACCCGATCTTGATGATGACATTCTAAACTTAGCGGGACAGGTTTTTCAGGATAACATTCGTACCTTAGAAAATACGTATCAAATTATCAACAGTGAATCCTTTAAAAGAGCGGTCGCGGTTTTAGCGCGTTCGGAACGAATCGCGTTCTTCGGCAGCAGTGGATCTGCTTTAGTTGCTCAAGAAGCGCACAGAAAATTTGTGCGAGCGGGAATCATGACCTATGCGCCCAGCGATGGAGAATTTCAGATGCTCTCGGCTTCCCAACTGACTGATCGGGACGCGGCTGTTTTCATTTCCTATTCTGCGGGGGATAAGCATTTGGTTCAAGTCGCTAAAATGGTGAACCAAAAGGGCTGTCCAGCAATTGGAGTCACAGGGTTTATGAAATCTTCGCTTGCCGATCTGATGGATGTCTCGCTTCACACAGTTTCTGTGCCGACCAATTTCAGGTCGGAATCCTATGTAGCTCGCGCCGCTCAGGTGACCTTGATCGACGCTCTATTTGTCAGTGTCATGAACCAGCGTAAGAAATTACAACTCATCGATGATCCTCTCCAGGATGTGTCAGTGCAGGGGTAAACTGGGATTGTGGTGGAAGCGGTTACATGATGACTATTGATCTTACGTGTGTGCTCGATCAAAATTGTGAATGCAGGATGAGAAACAGAACGTACAAACAACCAAGGATCATGGCAAAGAAGAAAATAAACCCCCAAGCAATTTTTACTTTCATCAAAAAACCTCCTCATTTGCTCTTAGTTTGAGCAGATAAGGAGGTTTCTATTTAGACTGTTTATGGGATTTTATTTAGCGGAAACAACGCGTGTACACACGCCGTCATTCACCGGCTGAAGCACGACACATTCGTAGCTCGGGAAAGCGTCGTATAAGCATTGTTTGATATGCGCGCTTTTGTCATGATCGACTAAAGACATTACTGTCGGTCCTGCACCACTCAGAAAAGTGCCATATGCACCGTTTTCTTTTGCAATCCGAGTTATTTTATCAATATCGGGAATCAGCTTCGCCCGGTAAGGCTGATGGAACCGGTCGTCTTCCATCATTTTACCAGCGATTGTACCGTCACCGGTTAGTAAGGCAGCGACAAGTACATTACCGATGCTGCTCGCCTCAATAGCTTGTTTGAAGGGGAGCGTCTCCGGCAACGCTTTTCGTGCTTCGCTTGTTTTGAGTTCGAAATTTGGAATTACCGTAACAAAATCAAAATTGGGCGCAGGCAGTCGAACGGTTGTGACCCGAGTTTGATTTTGTGTGGATACGGTTAACCCGCCATATAGCGAGGCGGTAACATTATCCGGATGTCCCTCCGCGCGGCAGGCGATCCATGACTTTTCCTCTAACGAAAGGTTCAGATCGAGCAGAAAATCGGCGAGCTCGATGCCGGCGATAATGGCTGATCCGCTGCTTCCAAGACCGCGGGAAAGCGGAATGGTGTTGCGCACGTCCACAGAATAAGCGGGAAGCGTTTGCTTGTGTTCATCCGCGATTTTTTTAGCTGTGAGATAGATCAGATTACTTTCCAGTGCGGGGCGGAATGTCGGCTGATCTATATAATGAAACGCCCACGCGTTGGCTTTTGTCGCATCCAGAACTAAATAGCGGCCAAAAGCGAGACCGATGGAATCGAATCCCGGTCCCAGATTGGCTGTGCTGCCAGGCACTTTGATTTGAAATGCCGATGGCTTGCTCATTTGGCTGCCTGCTGGAGATGATCGACAACGGCAGACGCCTCTGCGCCGATAATTGTTGGTTCAATCGTCAAGGTATCCATCGCGGTTGCTGGATCTTTCAGTCCATTCCCAGTCAGGATACAGACAACTTTTGAACCTTTTTTAATTTTTCCTGCTTCGACGTGTTTCATCAAACCGGCAATTGAAGCGCAAGAAGCGGGTTCGGCAAATACGCCTTCTGTGCGGGCAATCAGCTTGTACGCTGCAAGGATTTCGTCATCGGTTACGGAATCAATTTCTCCGCCGGATTCTTTTTCAGCGGCAACCGCCAGTTTCCAACTTGCGGGGTTGCCGATACGAATCGCAGTAGCAATCGTTTCAGGGTGTTCAATCACTTTGTTTTTGACGATGGCGGCGGATCCTTCTGCCTCAAATCCGTGAATTTCAGGCGGAGCGATTTGCTTGCTGTCACGCAATTCCTTGAATCCTTTCCAGTACGCAGAAATATTTCCTGCGTTTCCGACAGGAATACAGAGCACATCAGGCGCAGTGCCGAGTTGGTCGACAATTTCATAAGCACCTGTCTTCTGTCCTTCGAGTCTGAATGGGTTGATTGAATTGACGATCGTGAAATCGGAATGCGCGCCTGTGTAACGGACAATATCCAGAGCTTGATCGAAATTCCCATCGATTTCAAAAATTTTAGCTCCGTACATGACAGACTGGGCCAATTTTCCAAGCGCGATTTTTCCTTTCGGAATGACGATGATGCAATCCATTCCGGCACGGGCGCTGTAAGCTGCGGCAGAAGCTGACGTATTACCGGTTGATGCGCAGATCACACCGGTACTTCCGCTTTCTTTCGCCTTCGCAACTGCAAGGAACATGCCGCGGTCTTTAAAACTTCCTGTAGGGTTCAAACCTTCGAATTTCCCGTAAATTTCGCACCCCAATTTAGCGGAAAGCTTTTCAAGTGGAATGAGAGGCGTGTCCCCTTCAAGCAGTGTCAAACGCGGTGTTTTATCGGTTACCGGTAAAACATCCTTATATTTTTCCATTAATCCTTTCCAAGCCATAAATCTTAGCCCCTTTCAACACGGAAATATTTAGCATTCACAACAACATCTAACTGGTTTAAAATTTCAAAGGATTTCTCGAAAAGTACTTTATTTGTTACATGGGTGACCATAGCAACCTCTGCAATGTCGCGACCCGGAATGGGTTCCTGATAGAGTTTGCTAAGGCTGATGCTCTGTTCTCTAAAAAGATCGGTTAGTTTTGAGAATGAACCTGGTTCGTCCTTGATGTGCATGCGAACAAAAAATTTGCTTTCAACAAGGTTGTCCTTACGGGCATGCAGTTCTTTTTTTGGCAAGAAAATGTGATTGCCGGTTATTCCGAGTGAAATATTCCGCACGACAGAAATAAGATCGGACACGACGGATACTGCTGTCGGTCCTTCACCCGCGCCTGCACCATAATACATTGTCTCACCGAGAGCTGCGCTATAAACGTAGATCGCATTATTCTCATTCTCAACCGAGGCAAGCGGGTGACCATCAGTAAGCAGGGTGGGTTCGACGCGTACATCGATATCACCATTATTTACCTCCGAGATGCCGACCAGCTTAATGGTGTAGCCCAACTTTTTGGCAAAGATAATATCTTCGCGTGTGACATCGGTAATACCTTTAATCTTCACATCATCTAGTTTTACCGGGATGCTGTAAGCGAGATGGCTAAGGATCACCATTTTCCGTGCGGCATCCAGTCCCTCGACATCAGAAGTTGGATCGGCTTCGGCGAATCCAAGCCTCTGTGCGGAAGCAAGAGCCTTCTCATAGGACAAGCCTTCGCCGCTCATTTTGCTCAAAATGTAGTTTGTCGTACCATTCACAATTCCGATCATCTTTTGGATCTGGTCGGCAGCCAAACTGTCTGTAAGCGTTCTGAGAATTGGGATGCCGCCGGCAACGCTTGCTTCGTAATAGAGATCACAATGGTTGGCGCGTGCTTCGAGCAGCAATTCCTCTCCATAGGAAGCCATTAAATCTTTGTTGGCGGTTATGACATTCTTCTTGTTTTTCAGCGCACGAAGGATGTAGCGGTAAGCTAAATCCACACCACCGATCAACTCAATAATCACATTTATTTCCGGATTGTCAAGAATTTCATAGACATCTGTGGTTAATGTCCGGTTATCAATGAGTACTTTTCTAGCTCTGTTTTTGTTACGGACGAGCACTTTTTCCAGATTGATCTCGCAACCTGCACGTTCTTGAAGACGCTCTTTATTCTTGGTGAGCAGTCTGACAACGCCTGTTCCGACTGTCCCGAATCCAAGCAAGCCTACGGACACCTTCTCCAACTTCCAACACTCCTCGTATTCATCACACAGCCAACCGCTGAGAATGGCGTGTTCACAGATTAAGGCGCGGACAACTCATTGACGCAACTGTCCGCACTTTTCTATTTTTCAGTAAAAATAACGTACTACGTTATGTATCTTGCATTATAACCCGAAGATTGACCAACAACAAGACTATTTTTCTTGACAAAAGCGATAACAGTTCAAATAAGGCAATCGTTCGTCTCGTTTACGACATAAATTTGTTCCTGTTTGGGTTGACCATCGTTTAAGAATGCGTTACTATAAATTCCAATCCTCTAATATTTATCTAATTAAAGTGATGACGGGGACTTGTGATGCGGTAAACGGCTTTTAAGAGAATCGGGGAAGGTGGGAGCCCGGTAACCGTCGCATAGACATACCACCCCTGAACGTCTATCTGAATTGAGTAAGATAGACCGAGTGCCGGTCACTTGTTACAAAAATGACTGTTCTCCGAACTTGGGGAATTACAGCCGCTAAGCTGGTGTTTGTGAATGCATCAGGAAGCCGGGTGGAACGTAAAAAGCCAAACCTTTTTGCCCCTGCACAGAGTTGTGCGGGACGAAAAGGTTTTTATTTTGCTTGCAGATACTTTGCCAATTGGCGGCGAATGCAGAAGAAACGAGGTGGATGAGCATGAAGCGGAGTAAGAAGGTAGTGAATATGGATCGAGAGACACTCTATGATTGTCTCTCAACGCTACTTACAAACAAAAAGATAAATTCGAAAAATGTGTCGGTCAGATGCCATGCAAACACAACAGTGATTACGAGTGAATCGGATGCCCTGATCCCCACGCATGATACTCAATCCATTGAGCACGAATGGAAACTAGATACACGTGCAGTCAGTGCCGACCGCGAACGCGTAACGATCAGTGTTCGTTACGAGAAGGACGAGTGCGGCTTGAAGAGGCTTGTCTCCGCATACGGAGGGACGATACGCGCAAATGGAGATCGAGAAGTTATTGTGACAGCGACAGCTTCCGTAAAAAAGGTTGATGCGCTGATTGATCAACTTATGCCTTATGGGATCAAATGCATGTCGCGTACCTCATTTGAATTGGATTGACACGAACATAGGTTTTTATAGACGAATAAAACAATATTACCGTCGGGTCGGGTAAGATAAAACAACGCATAGAATCTGCTAGTGCGCACGATTCTTTACGTATGCCATAACTGTTTTGACAATCTGCTCAGCGCTGTCTTGAATCGCAGGACATATACTTAATTTGCTTGTGTCGAAGCGCTGATAACTTGGCGTTTCAGATGCCGCGAGTGTCTTAAGCCGAGCCGCGAGTGCCTGATAGGCAGGACTGTCTCCTTGATCAGCAGCGGATTCGGTTTTTCCGACGCCTCTCGACTTATCAAGACGCATGATCCAGTAAATGATTGACGCAGTAATATGTTCGCAGAAAAGTGCTTTGGAGTGGCAGCCGCATACGGCGTCTATCTGATCCAAATTAGGCGGAAGGCGATTCGCGCTTATGTCCTCTGTTTCTTTAAACCAACGAATATGCACTTGAAAAAACGTGCTATGGAGATCTTCGACGCTGGCATGCAGACCTTGTTCAGAAGCGTGATAATCCCATACCCGGTGTTTATCGAACAACATGATACCACGTTCAAACGTGTTCTGTTCTGTTCTCGCCGCATAATCGGCCAGCCAATTTGCCAGCCGCACGTTACGGAATATAAGCCTGCGAACCATAGTTAAACCACTCCTTCATGCAGCTGAATCAGATCTAAGAGTTCTTGGTCACTCATTTCTGTTAACCAGGCTTCTCCGCCGCTGAGAATTTGATTTTGCAGACTCTTTTTTCGTTCGATGAGCAGATCAATCCGTTCTTCAAGTGTACCTTCACAAATGAGCTTATAAACATAGACATTGCGATCTTGACCGATGCGGTAGGCGCGGTCTGTTGCCTGCTCCTCAACAGCGGGATTCCACCAGCGGTCATAATGAATGACATAGCCGGCTGCTGTCAGATTAATGCCCACTCCGCCTGCCTTTAATGACAGGATGAAAAGTGTCTTCTTTTGCTCCGGGTTTTGAAAGCTGTCGATCATTTTCTGACGCTGCTCCGCGCTCAAAGCCCCATAGAGGAAAAAAATAGTCGCGTCCGGATATCTCTTCTGCGCCTCTTCGATAAGAATCTTTCCCATCTTCACATACTGCGTAAAGAGGAGCACCTTTTCATCTTGTTCAAAAAGCGGATCGAGTATATGAAACAATAAATCGAGTTTGCCGGATTTGCGATCTTCCAACGGATCAAGATCACTTACTAAAGCGGGATGATCACATACTTGTTTCAACTTTGTCAGCGTTGATAGGATCATACCTTTTCTCTGAATTCCACCGGTTTCTGCGACATTCTTTTGCAGTCTGTTGACGATTGACTGATAAAGGGATGCTTGACTTTTTGTTAAATTGCAGACTCGTTTAGCCTCCACCTTTTCAGGAAGATCATGAATAATTTTCTTGTCTGTTTTTTCGCGGCGTAGAAGAAAAGGACGAATCATTTGTGTCAATTGATTCGATTTGGAGCGGCTGTTTTTCTTCTCTATTGGATGAATAAACTGCGTTCTGAACCGTTCTAGTGATCCGAGATAGCCCGGATTTAGAAATTCCATGATCGACCATAGTTCTTCCAAACGATTCTCGATTGGTGTTCCGGTCAAAACGAGACGATGAGCCGTTTTGATCGGGCGAAGTGCCCGCGTTTTTTGAGCGTGCGGATTTTTGATGGCTTGGGCTTCATCAAGAATCACACAGTTCCAATAATAATTCAGTAACTTGCTTGCTTCCTTTGTGTAAATCGCGTAGCTTGTCACGATGACATCGCACTTGTTTAGGCGTTCTTGAAATGCATTTCCGCGCAATCGGTTCGTTCCGTGATGAAGGTAAACATCGAGTTGCGGTGAGAATACAGCACATTCATGGTTCCAGTTCGCGACCAGTGATGTCGGGCAGATAATTAAGGCTGGCCCAGTTGGAACAGAAGGATCAGACGGACCGTCTCCGGAAATCTGTTTGCAATAATCTAGGTAGGCGATTGCCTGAACGGTTTTGCCAAGTCCCATATCATCGGCGAGACATCCGCCGACATGCTGGTGGCGCAAATTCACAAGCCAAGTATACCCTTTTTTTTGATAAGGACGTAAATGTCCGACGAAAGCATCAGGAAGCGGTATGGTACGTGCCGGTTTTTTTAACAAGTGACTCAGGTAATCGCCGATTGCAGAGTCCAGATGAACCTTTAAACTGCCGCTCCGTTTTCGCCGACGCGCTGCCTCAATTTTCATTGCTGAAGAGACATCTGCCTTCTTATCAAACATGCTTAGTGCATCTTCCATTTCTTCGTAAGCTTTCATCATCTGTTTTACGGGTACGTGAATCCACTGGTCTCCCTGATGTATGAACGGTTGATTTGCACGAACGAGCTGTCTGAAATCCTCAGTGCTCACTTGAAGGTCACCAATTGCAATTCGCCAGTCATAATTGATTAGGGAGTTAAGACTGAATAATGAAGTTTCCTCGCCATCTTTTTTCTGATGTATTTCAAGATCAACAGACACAGACGGAGCGTCTTGAATTTTGATATTTTCTGGGAAAATAACATGAATGTCTGCGTTGGCAAGTACTTCCTCACTTTGATAGAGTTCGGACAGATCGTGAACCGTCATGTAGCCCTCGGAGGATTCTTTCAAAAGCGTCATGATGGATGCCGGCACTTTTGCCTTTATCATATCAAGTCGTTTCGATAGCCAATTGTCTTGCCCAAGTGCGGCGGAGAGCATTGAGCCTTCAGGCACTTGCTCCACACGTCGGCCATTTTGCCAACCTGAAATCGTGATTGTATAGGACCAAATTGCAGAAGAAGAGAACAGGTTGTCAGGACTCCCGGGATGCAAAACAATTTTAGCCGTCTCCGGTGCAAAATAAGTCGCAGTTTGCTCACGCTTATAGTTCAGCAATGCTTGCGCCCATGAATCCGATTGTGTGGACGCGACCGGTTGAACCCAACCGGCTAGTTCGAATTCCAATCGATCCATTTGCTCGATCTGCTCTGGCTCACGAGTGATTAACCAAGGTTTACCTGTTCCGATCAGCAGATCACTGGAAGCAACCTTTTGTGTTAAAAAGTTAAGTTCATCCGGTTGTTCATCAGATTTAGATGAACCCGTTTCGCTAAGCGATTCTTCTGGGGCCGATACGCGAATCATTGAGTTCAGCCAATAGATGACAATCAAATAGAGCCACTGCCGTACTTTTTGATCTTGAAGTTCTTCGATCGAGAAGGCTAAACGCGGGAGACGGCTCAGCCAATCTGCAAACAAATTACTTTCTGCAAGAACCTTCGCGTCCGGAATCCAATGGCAGAAATAGCATTGTTCATCCTTCCCGCGTTTTAGGTGATAGAAAAAGGGATAAAAGAGCCCGTTTACTAATAAACTCTCTATAGCTTCTGAGATTTGCCGAAACCATTGTGTTGTGATTCCAGGGAAAATATCCGTATCGTTCTCATAGATACCACCCTCACGAATCAAACGGAAGACACCGGCCATCGGCATGATAGCACCGTCTACCTCATGGTCGCTTTTGCCATCAATGAAATTAGCTTTATATGGGAAAAAAGGATAGCCCGAAGTCTCATCTATCCATGAAGGAACCGTTTCTTTGCCGGCCGACTTATTTGGAAAGGGCAACGCTTCTCCATTATTGTCGGTGAACCAAATAAAAAAGTTCCATGTATTCTCGATGTGAGGAATAAAAGTCATCTGAAGAAATCGATCCATCAAATAAGATCTCCTTAAATAGAAAAACGGAATCGCGTTATATACTATAGAAATAATTGATTACGATTTCAATAATTTTTGAAATGACCTGTTTATGTGAAATCATCATCCTATAAGTGTATCATAGCGGCCATTGAGATGATACTGCAAGAATGTTTATCCTATGATACGGTTCTGCATGCATTTTTGTTGTATTCTTGTTATTATTAAATAGAAGATTGCTGAATACTAAATAGCAGTATGACACAGCTCTAAGCAAAATTATACAGTTAGTTTTTTAAATGTTAGCGCTCACATTATTGTGCGTTTGATGACGCAGAGAATTAAACGATTACGCTGGCTCAGTAAACGTTTGACGTATCGATGGCAAAGGCGGGATTGTTATGAATGAAAATGAGTGGCTTTTTATTGATTCGGGTATCCATTCACCGGAGTATAACATGGCACTTGACGACTATTTGCTGGAATGCGGCGCACGGGGGAGAAAGCAGCCTGTACTTCGCTTCTATGGATGGAATCCGCCTGGACTTTCAATCGGTTACTTCCAAAAAACAGATGGAAAAATCGATTTTGAAGGAGCAAAGGCACATCATGTAGTCTGCGTTCGCCGATTGACGGGAGGACTTGCTGTGCTCCATCATAATGAGCTGACCTATAGCGTCATTATTCCCGAAGATTATCCGGACATGCCGCGCTCAGTCGTTGGCGCCTACAGGATTTTATCCAAAGGCCTGCTCGAAGGATTTAGGGCTTTGGGACTGAACGCGGATCTTGCAATCCCCGAGAGCAAACTGGGCGGCTCTCATTCTCCCGTATGCTTTGAAGAGGCATCCTGGTATGAATTGGTCGTTGAAGGCAGGAAAGCGGCGGGAAGCGCGCAGACGAGACAAAGAGGGATGATTCTTCAGCATGGCTCCATTCCAATTTCAGTCGATGAGGATGAACTCTTCGATTGTTTTCACTATGCGAACACGCGACTTAAAGAGCGGGCGAAGCGAGTATTTTCAAACAAAGCAGTCGCTCTGGAAAACCTGCTCGGTCGCGAGGTGACTCTTGATGAAGTTAAAAAAGCTTTTTATCATGGATTTGAAAAAGGATTGAACGTGACCTTTCATCCACTAACGCTGACAGAGGAAGATGAAAGGGAAGTTCGCGCTCTGGCTGAAAACAAATATGCAACAGATCGATGGAACCGATCCAGATGAGTACAGTGCCATCTGAAAAAAGGCAAGGGGGAATTGAGATTGGAAAAACGCGGAACCTACTTGAGAAAACCAGAATGGCTGAAAATTAGAATCAATACGAACCAAGACTATCGCGGCATTAAACATCTTATGAGGGAAGAGAGCCTGCATACGGTATGTGAAGAAGCGAAATGTCCGAATATTCATGAGTGCTGGGCCACGCGTCGTACGGCAACGTTTATGATCCTTGGTGATGTGTGTACGAGGGGCTGCCGGTTCTGCGCGGTGAAGACAGGCAGACCTACGGAATTAGATCTTCGTGAACCGGAACGCGTTGCGGATTCAGTTCGCAAAATGCAGCTGCGTCATGTCGTTGTTACTGCGGTAGCCAGAGACGATCTTAAGGACGGCGGCGCGTATGTGTTTGCGGAAACGATCCGTGCGATTCGAAGAAAGGCGCCTTACTGCACGATTGAAGTTCTTCCTTCTGACATGAAAGGCGATGATGAAAGCATCCTGACACTTATGGATGCCAAACCGGATATTTTTGACCATAATATTGAAACAGTTCGAAGACTGACCAAACGTGTGCGTGCCATTGCCACTTATGATCGATCACTGGCCGTACTGAAACGAGTTAAAGAGCTGAGTCCCAATACGCCTGTGAAATCGAGCATTATGGTTGGCCTTGGGGAAACAAAGGAAGAAATTCTTGAAGTAATGGATGACTTGCTTGCTAATCATGTGGATATCATGGTTATTGGTCAATACTTGCAGCCGACACGGAAACACTTGGATGTTGTTCGCTATTACACGCCCGAAGAATTTGATGAGCTTAAGAACATCGCGCTTGAGAAGGGCTTTAAACATTGTGAAGCGGGGCCGCTCGCCCGTTCGTCTTATCACGCCGACGAGCAGGTAGGTGAAGACTCGCGCCGCCGTCATGACGAACTCATTAATCAGACAGAAAAAGAGACGGGAACTGACTAACAGTTTCCGCCCGCGTGCCGTCTCTCCGCATCTGGAGAGGCGGCTTTTGTGTGCTAAAGAGAATGTTTAAAAATCAGCGGCGCATAGTGCAGGTGTTCCGGCAAAGCCAAGTTTTCTAATCTATTGCCCAAAACGATGGAGACGATCATAGAATTCGTCAATAAATAAAGAGAAAAGTTGTTCTGACGGAGCAAGATCACGATCTCTTGGTCTGATGACTCCAACCGAACGCGTGATTTTCGGCGCGCTCAGCGGAACTGCGGCGATCGTCTCCGGAAGGTTGTATGCCGCTGCATTTTCCGGCATTAACGCGATGCCGAAATTCGATGAGACTAAGCTTTTAATTGTATCCATATCTTCGCCTTCAAAAACGATATTCGGTGTGAATCCTGCTTGTCTGCACGCATCACGGAATAATTCCTGAAGTGAGAGTTTGCTGCGGAACGTGATAAACCGTTCCTTTTTGAGCTGGCTCAGCTGAATTGATCCATGCCCTGCCTTTTCATGCTGTTTTGGCATGAGTAATACCATTCGTTCAGTATAAAGGATGCTGCTCCGTACAACTTCGTGGTGCTTCGGAACCGGCGAAGCAAATGCAAGATCGATGCTTCCTTGTTCAATAAGCTTTATTAAGTAAGGGACGGTGCCCTGATGAAGTTGAAAATCAATGCCGGGATGTGTGCTGTGAAAATTTTGCAGGACAATCGGGAGTGTGTGCACAGAAAGACTTGTCGAAATCCCAAGACGAATCAATCCGGTGTCGGGATTGAGATATTCTTTAATCTTTTGCTGCGCCTTGTCAAACTCGATTAAACCGCGTTCAGCATGTTCGAGGAAGATTTTCCCTGCTTGAGTCAGCTGTATATTTCGTCCTTTTCGTGAGAATAATGCAACGCCAAGCTCGTCCTCCAAAAGTGAGATTTGACGGCTGATCGCTGATTGTGCGACATGCAGTGCTTCAGACGCCTGAGTGATATGTTCTCGCGCGGCGGCCTCAATAAAATACCGAATCTGTCTTAATTCCATTACAAAAGCCCCATTCATCTAAAAATGAGATTGATTTATTCTAAATTATATATTGTAAAGATTGATAATGAAAGGGTAAAATTAAAGCACCATACTTTTGACCTAATACAGAGATAAAAAATACGTTGTCAGAAAAATCGCACAGATGATGCGTGGTTGCGAACAGAAGGAAGGATGAGGTTTATCATGAGTAAAGATCAGATTAGAGAGAAAACGGAAGGCCTTTACCGCCCCGAATTTGAACATGATGCATGTGGTATCGGCATGTACGCGGACATTAAAGGACGCGCTTCTAATGAAATTGTCAGAACAGCACTTGAAATGCTGGCAAGACTTGACCACAGAGCGGGCAAAGCCGCTGATGGAAAGACCGGAGACGGTGCGGGCATTCTGGTTCAAATTCCCGACCGTTATTTTCAAGAAGTATGTGATTTTGAACTTCCCCCCGTTGGACATTATGGTGTTGGTATGTTCTTTATGCCTCAGGATCGGTCGAGCCGATTGGTCGCGATTGGAAAAATTAAAGCGTGCATTGCCGCGCGTAATCTCAGAATTTATGGTGAACGCGATGTGCCGATTGATGAGAATGAGATCAGTCGTTTAGCACGTAGCAAAGCACCGTACATGTACCAAATGTTTATTGGTACGGCTAATCAGGACGCTGGTTCTAAATTAGATTCCAAATTATATCTGCTGAGAAAAGCGATTGAAGCTAAGCTGAAAGATGAAATTTATGTTGCCAGCCTTTCAAGCCAGACGCTTGTCTATAAAGGCATGCTTCGCGCAAAAGAGGTCTCGGCTTTTTATACAGATTTGCAGGATGAACGTTTTGTATCATCACTGGCACTCGTGCATTCCCGTTATAGCACGAATACGTTCCCAAGCTGGGAGCGCGCACACCCGAACCGAATGATTGTCCACAATGGAGAAATCAATACGATTCGCGGCAATATGAGCTGGTTTACAGCGAAAGCGAAGCACCTGAATGGTGGAAAGCTGCCGCAGATTATTGACCCTGAAGGCAGTGACTCAGCCATTTTTGACAATGTACTTGAATTTCTTACTTACCATGGATTTTCGTTGCCGCATGCAGTCATGATGATGGTGCCGGAACCGTGGGAAGGGGATAGTGAGCTTCCGGACTATCTGAGAAAATTCTATGAATTCCACAGCAGAACGATGGAGCCGTGGGACGGACCAATGGCGCTTGGTTTTTGCAATGGCAAACAAATTGGTGCAGTACTTGACCGAAATGGCCTGCGTCCGGCACGTTACTATATTACAAACGATGATAAAGTCATTTTCTCCTCAGAAGTTGGTGTAACTGATCTTAAAGCAGAAAATATTAAGCAACGCTGCCATCTGAAACCGGGCCAGCTTTTGCTTATTGATACAGAAAAAGGAAGAATTGTGCCAAGTGATGAGCTGAAGAAAGAAATTTGTTCCTCAATTGACTATGCCGATCTGCTGAAAAAATCAGTAATTAGCCTTAATGGTGATCACGGAAACGGTGAACTTCTTGCCGATCATGCACGCCTATTTAAACAAAAAGTATTTGGTTACACCTATGAAGATGTGACTAAGGCGATTCAGCCAATGGCTGAGCAGGGCAAGGAACCGACCGGTGCCATGGGAAATGACACGCCGCTCGCTGTTTTGTCGAATAAATCACAATTGCTTTTTGATTACTTTAAACAATGGTTCTCGCAGGTAACGAATCCGCCAATCGATGCTATTCGTGAGGCTCGGGTTATGTCGAAAATTACTTGGCTAGGACCTCAAATCAGTCTTCTTGAACCAACGAATCATGTTACGAAGCAAATTCGTCTCAAACATCCGATCCTTGATCGAAAGGCTTTTCAGGATCTTAGCCATCAAGGGTTGAAAACAAAGACAATCGATTTGAATTATCCGATTGAGGATGGAACATACGGACTTTCCAAGGCCGTCGATCAGCTGATCCTTCATGTGGATGAATTGATTCATGAAGGTGCGTCGTTAATTATCCTTTCGGATCGCAATGTTAATGAGAAGCGTTTGCCGATTCCGTCGCTGCTCGCGGTCAGCGCTCTGCATCACCACTTAATTAAGCAGGGTACGCGCCCGCAAATCAGCTTAATTGTTGACTCCGGTGAACCTAGAGACAGCCATCAAGTCGCCGCACTCCTTGGCTACGGTGCTGACGCAATTCATCCTTATTTAGCGCTTAACACCGTACACGCATTGATCAAAGCGGGACATGTGGATCTGCCGGAAGAAAAAGCAGAACAAAATTACATTAAGGCACTTGTCGCAGGGATTGTTAAAATTATGTCTAAGGTGGGCATTTCTTCAATTCAGAGTTATCGCGGTGCGCAAACGTTTGAGGCACTGGGACTGTCAGGCAGTCTCATTGAAAAGTACTTTGCCGGAACAGTTTCGCAAATTGGCGGCATTGGATTGGACGAAATTGAAACGGAAACACGTCTGCGCCATCAAAAAGCTGCTGACGAATGCCGACAAGGGGATATGAGACCGTTAGATCCGGGAAGTACGCTTCAATGGCGGCAAGGCGGTGAGCAGCACAAAATTGATCCGTTGATTGTGCATACACTGCAGCAGGCTGCACGAACAAATGATTACGAACTGTACAAAGAATACAAAGAGATGGTCGACAAAGCACCATTCTCAACAATTCGCAGCTTGCTCACTTTTGAAAAGGATCGCAAACCGATCCCGCTTGACGAGGTTGAACCGGTTGAAGCGATTTTGAAACGCTTTAAAACAGGTGCGATGTCTTACGGATCGATCAGTAAAGAGACTCATGAAGCCATGGCCATCGCCATGAACCGAATCGGCGGAAAAAGCAACAGCGGTGAGGGCGGCGAAGATGCTGAACGTTTTATACGTGACACAAATGGTGACTGGCGCCGCAGTGCGATCAAACAGGTCGCATCAGCACGTTTCGGCGTAACAAGCTACTACTTGTCTGAGGCTGAAGAACTGCAAATTAAAATGGCACAAGGAGCGAAACCTGGTGAAGGCGGTCAATTGCCTGCTGGCAAAGTATATCCTTGGATTGCGCGCACACGGCACGCAACCACAGGTGTTGCCTTAATTTCACCGCCGCCGCATCACGATATTTATTCAATCGAGGATTTGGCGCAATTAATTTATGATTTGAAGTCAAGCAATCCTAAAGCGAGAATAAGTGTCAAACTCGTAGCTAAAGGCGGTGTCGGTACCATCGCAGCAGGTGTCGCCAAAGGAAAGGCTGACGTCATTTTAATCAGCGGTCATGATGGCGGCACAGGTGCCGCATCAAAAACGAGTATCAAACATGCCGGTCTTCCATGGGAAATCGGGCTTGCCGAAGCGCATCAGACCTTGATGATGAACGGTCTGCGTGATCGTGTTCGCCTTGAAACGGATGGAAAACTGATGAGCGGGCGCGATGTTCTTATTGCCGCATGTCTCGGTGCAGAAGAGTTCGGATTTGCTACTGCGCCGCTTGTTGTGCTCGGTTGTGTGATGATGCGTGCCTGTCATTTGGATTCTTGTCCAGTCGGCATTGCCACTCAGAATCCGGAACTGCGTAAAAACTTCATGGGTAAACCGGAGCATATCGTTAACTTTATGACATTCATTGCTCAAGATATTCGGGAGCATTTAGCCGCGCTCGGTTACCGTTCGCTCAATGAAGTGATCGGCCAGGCACATCTTCTGAGAATTAAAAAAGAAGTGCACAGTCACTGGAAAGCACGTACATTGGATCTGTCTGACCTGCTTTATCAAGCGGAAAGCGATGTATCGAAACGCTATTTCTCGCGCGCTCAAGAGCACCATGTGGAACGCCGTTTTGATGAGCGCAATTTGGTAGCTACCTGCTTGCCGACGATTGAAAATAAAAAGCCTGTGCACCTTGTTTATAAGCTTAAGAATTCTGATCGTACGGTAGGCTCAACACTCGGTTACTTTATCTCGCGTTCAACCAGCGGAAAAGGACTCCCTGAGGATACCATCACATTATCCTTTACGGGAAGCGCCGGACAAAGTTTCGCTTCGTTCATTCCAAAAGGTGTCACGATGATTTTGACCGGAGACGCTAATGATTATGTTGCTAAAGGTTTGTCCGGCGGCAAAGTAATCATCAAATCTGAAGAGCTTGTCGGCGTTGATTCAGATTCACAGGCAATGATGGGCAATGTCGCCCTTTTTGGAGCGACAAGCGGTGAAGTTTATGTGCGCGGTACTGCCGGCGGCCGTTTCTGCGTGCGAAATAGCGGAGCGAAAGCCGTTGTCGAAGGCGTTGGTGAAAATGCTTGTGAATATATGACCGGGGGGAGAGTGGTTGTCCTCGGATCGGTAGGACGAAATTTTGCTGCGGGAATGTCCGGCGGTGTTGCCTATATATTGCCTGATGGAGAACCGGATCAGACCATTCACCGCATTAATAAAGAACTGGTGAATATTGAACCGCTCACGGATAAACGAGAAAAAGATGAAGTGTTTGAATTGATAAAGAATCACTTGGATCATACCGGCAGTCCTAAGGCAGAGAATGTGCTCATGAATTGGGAAATTTCTGTTCAACAAATGATCAAGGTTATCCCGCGTGACTATGAAGCGATGCTAGAACAAATTGCGCGCTATGAAGCGCAAGGATTAAGCGGAGAAGAAGCGAAGGAACAAGCGTTTTATTTAAAAAAGCAAGGAAAATTAAGCGTTCGTAACTCCACGTATCTACCGGTTTGAGTTCAAGTCGCCTATTCATGAAGTGGATAAATTTTGAAAGGATGAAGTTGACACGATGGGACAATTAATGGGTTTCATTAATATAGAGAAACAATACCTAAAAGAACGTAAACCGGTCGAGCGTGTAAACGACTGGAATGAATATAAAATTCCTTTGGCTGAAAGCGAAGCGAAAGATCAAGCGGCACGCTGCATGGATTGCGGTATTCCTTATTGCCAAATTGGCACAATGATTAATAGAGGAACAACCGGTTGTCCAATCCATAATTTGATTCCGGAATGGAATGATCTTGTTTATCACGGATTGTGGAAAGAGGCTTATGATCGATTAGCAAAGACAAATAATTTTCCTGAATTTACGTCAAAAGCCTGTCCTGCACCATGTGAAGGTTCTTGTACAGCCGGACTTGTTAATGATCCGGTATCAATCAAATCCATTGAACGAGCAATTATCGATCGGGCTTTTGAGGAAGGATGGGTCATTCCCAAACCGCCGAAAAGACGCACTGGAAAAAAAGCTGCTGTGATCGGATCAGGACCGGCCGGGCTTGCATGCGCAGATCAACTGAATAAAATTGGACATGAAGTGACTGTTTTCGAACGATCGGATCGCCCCGGCGGTTTGCTCATGTATGGAATTCCAAGTATGAAGATTGAGAAAGATGTGGTAGATCGTCGCATTCGTTTGCTTGAAGAAGAAGGCATTATTTTTAAGACAAATGTTGACGTCGGAAACACGATTAGCGTTCAGTCCCTGAAAGATGAGTTTGACGCAGTCATTCTCTGTACCGGAGCAGGCAAGCATCGAGAAGTAACGATAGAAGGCCGTGAGCTAAAGGGAATTTCTCCGGCGATGAAGTACCTGATCGCCAGCAACCGTAATCAGCTTTATGGAGAAGCCCTAGAATCCGACTATGATGCAAAAGGAAAACGCGTGATCGTGATCGGCGGCGGTGATACCGGAGAAGACTGTGTCGCTACGGCAATTCGCCAAGGATGTAAAAGCGTTGTCCAATTTGGCAAGCACGGCAAGCTGCCTGCTCAACGCACGGAAAAGAATCCATGGCCGGAGCACCCGAATGTTTTCTCGGTTGATTATGCTTACGAAGAAGCAGAAGAGGTACTTGGCAAAGACCCGCGGGAATATTACGTTGAAACCGAGAAATTTATCGGGAACACAGATGGACATGTTACAGAGCTGATCACCGGATCCTTTAAAAAAGAACAAAGTGATGAGTCGGCGAAGAAAAACTGGAAGGCAGATCTTGTTCTAATTGCTATCGGATTTCAAGGAGCCGAAGACAGTGTATTCGAAGACTTTGAAGTAACTAGAGATCCATCTGGCCGTGTCATTGAAGCCGATACGTACAGCTATCAGACCAGCCAAGAGGGTATTTTTGCTGCGGGCGATGCGCGTAGAGGTGCGAGCTTGATCGTCTGGGCAATTGAAGAAGGCCGCAAAGCGGCTGCAGCTGTCGATCTATATCTGGATAAAAAGTTGTCCCTGCTTCACCAGTAATCAGCAGGGATTGAATCCATCATAATTATGATCATCGTTTCATAAAGAAACCTGAAAGCCGGCCAACGCCGGCTTTTTTTAGTTAAGAAAGTACAGCATTTTGCCTTGCCGGTACGACGATAAGGTCATAAGATTCGGTTGGGCGATCAGGTAAGCGCCCAATCTGAGAAATAAACGGAAAAATTCCGCTTAATTACAAAATGATGAAAAAATTGCTTAAATAGACGGAGAAATTCCGCTTATCGCATCGAAAAACGTGAAAATGGAGGGTTTTTCTGTGCATAACCGGAAAAATTACCCTTATGTACCTGTGAAACAAGCGCCAAGAAGCATATAACCGGAAAATCTCCGCTTATTTATTCCGGTCACGTTACTTAATTAAGGATCAACATGATTTATTAGAAAACTTAGCTTCGCCAAACCTCTGGCGAAGCGTTCTTTGCTCGCTTTTTCTTAGGTGAAATTTTTTTGAAGAACAACTGAAAACTTTCGATACGGTAAGTGAGGTAATCTGACGTAAAGTTTTTGTAAATAATAGAAATGGCATCTCATACACATTGAAATATGCCGTATAATAAGAGTTAAGTGCTTAAAAATGGAAAAAGAGATTATAGTTGTGGGGTGAGGACGGTGGCGAAACATAAACTGTTCGCATCAATCACGGTTGGACTACAGACACTCGTGCTAAAAATTGCCGACCTGACGAAAATGTCGATCGTTGAGTATGTTAAAGCAGATGTTTCAATTGGCGCGGATATCTACGACCATCAGATGATTGAATTTCAGACTGTTGATCAGGCATGCCGTCAACTGGCTGGATTTGTGCAAATTATGGATGATTATGGGGTCACAAGTTATCGGGCGGTTGCCGCAAGTTCGGTTCAGGAGTCGAGAAATGCCGAATATGTCAAAGAACAAATTCGGATTAAGACAGGTCTTAACGTCGAGTGGTTAGCGAATGCTGAAGAACGCTTTCTGCATAATCAGGCTGTGGCTTATAACACGGATGCATTCAGCGATCTGATTCAGCGAGGGACCATGCTGATTGACATCGGTTCAGGAAGCATGCAGCTGACTGTTTATAACGACGGTCACTTTATTTTTTCACGAAATATTAAACTCGGCCCACTTCGCATTCGCGAATTATTAGGCGATTTAGAAAGCAAGACGAGCGACTTTGTAGAAATAATGGAAGATTATATTCGCAGCAAAATTGATGGTTATCATCAATTCGCGCCTAAAGGAGTTACCATACAGAACTTTGTTCTTGTGGGAACGGATCTGCTTGCATTTAAGCAGACTTTTATGGAGGGAAGCGGGAATACAATCAGCCGGAAACGCTTTGCGGAGTTATATCAGCACATCCTGACCATTCCGCCGCAGGTGCTGGCTAAGGAGTATACATTGCCCTATGATTCGGCATCGCAGCTGTTGCCTTCGGCGATGATGCTGAAGATGGCTCTTGAGATTACTGGTGCGGAGAGCATTATTTTGTCAGATGCTGATCTCGCTGATGGGGTAATCGTCCATGAACTCTTGCAACTGCATAAGGGAATTCTGAATCATTCATTTACAGAAGACATTATTGTCGCGGCACGTAATATAGCCGCCCGCTACAATTGTGATGCAGAACATATTCGCATTGTTGAAAATTTTGCACTTCATTTATTTGATCGACTGAAACGGTTGCATGGCCTTGACAAGCGGGACAGGCTTCTTCTGCAGCTCGCGGCGATCCTACAAGATACCGGAAGCTATATCGATATGAACGCGCATTATGTGCACTCTTATTACATCATTGAGTCATCAGAAATCATCGGTATATCGGAAAATGAACGTGACATCGTCGCAAATATCGCGCGCTATCACAGTGCGGAGACACCTTCAAGCAACTCGTCCGACTTTCAAAGACTTCCGGCGACAAGCAGACTGATTGCGGCAAAACTTGCAGCCATTCTCCGTATCGCCGACGCCCTTGACGACAGCCGACAGCAAAAGGTAGCGCGCATCGCCGTATCTTTAAAAAATGATCAGGTCACAGTTACCGCCCGATCGGATGATGATCTTTCACTGGAGAAGCAGACGTTCAAAGATAAAGCGGCATATTTTGAAGAAGTATTTGGATTGAAACCGACTTTAAGAGGATAGGTGGATGGTCATGGAGAATTTTGATCGTGAGGAGTATTTCAGCAATCGCGAACTTAGCTGGCTGCTTTTTAATGAGCGGGTGCTTGAGGAAGCCAGAGATAAGGACAATCCGTTACTTGAGAGAGTGAAGTTTCTGTCAATCACGGCGAGCAATCTGGATGAATTCTTCATGGTTCGCGTCGCATCTCTGATTGACATGCTTAATGTCGGCTATGACAAACCGGACGCCTCCGGACTTAAAACGCAGCAGCAGTTAACAGCAATCAGTGAGGCAGCGCATCAGATGGTTAGCCAGCAATATACGACTTATAATCGGATGTTAAAGAAGATGCTTAATGAAAAGAATATTCATATTCTTGAAATTGGCGAGCTTTCACAAAAACAGCTTGAATTTATTGATCATTATTTCAACCGTGAAGTATATCCTGTGCTGACACCGATGGCAGTGGATTCATCACGGCCGTTTCCATTGATTCTGAATAAGAGTATCAATATTGCCGCGTTTATTCACAAAAAGGCCAGTAAAACCGCTCATCGCGAATTTGTCACTGTTCAGGTCCCTAATGTATTGCCTCGCGTGGTTAAATTACCGGATCGAGAAGGACATACAAGCTTTATTTTACTTGAAACCATTATTCGGCGGCATCTCAATCAACTCTTTGTCGGCTATGAACTTGATGAGGCGTCTTGTTACCGTGTCATGCGCGACATGGATCTTGAAGTCGATGAGGAAGATACGGAGGACTTGCTTAAAGAAATTGAAAAGCAGCTGAGGCTCCGTGAACGAGGCAATGTCATTCATCTTGATGTGGAGGCGGGAATCAGTGACCGCCTTGTTACCAAATTGTTTGACAGGCTCTCTGTGAGCCCAGATAACGTTTATCGGGTCAATGGACCGATTGATCTAACCTTTTTATCGAAACTAACCGGGCAAATTAAAGCGCCTGGTGACTTGGTCTATCCGCCACACCGGCCGTTTGTCCACTATGAACTGCTTGAGCAGTCCATTTTTCATGCGATGCGCGCCGGTGACATCTTTCTGCACCATCCTTATGAATCCTTCGATCCAGTGATCGAACTGATCCGTCAGGCATCTAGAGATCATCACGTGCTGGCGATAAAAATGACATTGTACCGAGTCTCAGGTAATTCGCCGATTATTCGGTATCTGGAAAAGGCGGCAGAGAACGGCAAACAGGTCACGGTGCTTGTTGAGCTTAAAGCGCGATTTGACGAAGAAAATAACATCAACTGGGCTCAGAAACTGGAGAAGACAGGCTGCCATGTTATCTATGGCTTGGTGGGATTGAAGACACACTGTAAAATGGCTCTTGTTGTGCGCCGAGAAGAGGAAGGAATTAAGCGTTACATGCATTTTGGAACAGGTAATTATAATGACATTACCGCTCATTTCTATACAGATATGGGGCTTCTTACCTGTAATGAGCAGATGGGTATCGATGCATCCAATGTGTTTAACATGCTCTCTGGTTATTCGGAGCCTCCTTACTTTCACAAATTAGTTATGGCACCTTTATGGTTGCGTGGCAATTTGCTTGATTTGATCGAGACTGAAATTAATAATGCCCGTGCAGGAAAACCTGCATTCATTCGGGCTAAGATGAACGCGCTCTCCGATGAAGCCATTATCAAGGCTCTTTATCGGGCTTCTGCAGCAGGCGTAAACATTCAGCTCCTTGTCCGAGGAATCTGCTGTCTCCGGACGGGGATTCCCGGCGTTAGTGATCGAATAGAGGTCCATTCAATTGTCGGACGGTATCTTGAACATAGTCGAATCTATTTGTTCGGGAATGGCGGGGAGACGTTGGTCTTTCTTGCAAGTGCAGACCTAATGCCGCGAAATCTGAACCGGCGAGTTGAACTGATGTTCCCGATCGAGGATGAAAAAATAAAAACAACAATCATCGATTTATTCGATCTGATGATGAAAGACAACGTGAAGACGCGTGTGCTTGGCAGTGACCATCGCTATGAAAAACCGGATCGCCGTGGTAAAATTCCCTTCAATGTTCAAGAACATTTGGCGAAACTCGCGGAGCAGAGAACGATTCGTCGTGAGCATTCACTTCGTGAGAAACGGACGTTTACCCCAATTAAAGGACACAGTGAGGATTTATTGAATCCAGAGGAATAATCGTAGCCTCCCAAAAAAAATTATCGAACTAGCTGGAACGGCATTTTCCCTTTAACTCGCGATTTTTGTTGGTTGGGGGAGGGCGCGCGTTCTTTTTATGTGTGTGTGACATATTGAAACACATGGATACATGCCTTATGATTAATGTTAGTTTCTATAAAAATAGAGATTCGATCGTACATGAATACCACACTATGTGAAGGTTCATAACACTTGAACGGTACTACATATTGTGGTATTGTATTTATCATAAAACAATATATAGTGTTTTGCTGGGCTGTACATTTAAATGCGTAGAAAAGGGAGGAGCGTCGATTGCTCATTTTATATGAAACAATGACGGGCAATGTCAAGCGGTTTCTCGCGAAAACCGGACTTGTTCATGAACCGATCAGCAGCAGCGATCGGGTCCATGAGCCATATGTTCTCGTAACGAATACGATTGGGTTTGGCGACGCTCCGGAACAAGTGAAAAACTTTTTGAAAAAAAATGGACAGTATCTTGTCGCCGTTGCGGCGAGCGGCAACCGAAACTGGGGACAAAATTTCGCTCATGCGGCGGATGTTGTGTCCCAAATGTTTCATGTTCCTGTTTTATACAAGTTTGAACTTGGCGGAACGGCGGAAGACGTCGTTGAATTTCGAGAGAGGGTGAAGGCACTTGCCGAACGAAGCGATAAAGTCAAAATCCTACACTGAACTGAACAATGAGGTGCTGACACGCGGGGATGACGGTTTTTACCGTTTAGATAAGGACAACGAAGCGATCAGGGTATATATGGAAGAAGTGCGCGCGAAAACGATTCATTTTCACAGTATCCTAGACCGATTGCACTATTTGGTGGACGAACACTACTACTATGACGTGTTTGCCGATTATGTGGACGAGCAAATCGAGCAACTGCATCATATGGCAGCCGACTATAATTTCCAATTTAAGTCGTATATGGCCGCAAGTAAATTCTACCGTGATTATGCGATGAAAACCAATGACAAATCTCACTATCTAGAAAATTATGATGAGCGTGTTGCTATTGTGTCACTGTTTCTCGCTCGTGGAAATTTCGATCTCGCTGTTCGCTTCACGCGCGCGATGATGGAGCAGCGCTATCAGCCGGCGACACCGACATTTCTGAATGCCGGGAAAGCGCGCCGTGGCGAAATGGTTTCTTGTTTCCTTATTGAAGCCGATGACTCGCTCAACTCGATTAACTACATCGAGAGTACGTCACAACAGCTATCAAAAATCGGCGGTGGAGTCGCACTCAATCTCTCGAAGATTCGTGCTCGGGGTGAATCAATTAAAGGCGTGGAAGGTGTCGCTAAGGGTGTGGTTCCGGTTGCGCGCAAATTGCAGCTCGGATTCTCCTATGCCGATCAATTGGGACAACGCCCTGGAGCGGGCGCGGCTTATTTGAATATCTTTCATTGGGACGCACCGGAATTTCTTGATACAAAGAAGGAAAATGCTGATGAGGATATCCGTCTCTCAACGCTGTCTATTGGATTGATCGTTCCAGGAAAATTCTTTGAACTGGCGGAAGCAGGCAAACCATTTTATATGTTTGCACCGTACACGGTTTTTGAGGAATATGGCAAACATTTGGACGATATGGATATGGACGACATGTATGATAAGCTGGTCGCAAATCCTGCGGTCAAGAAGAAGTCGGCCGACTCACGAGAATTTCTTAATCTGATTGCACAGATGCAGATGCAGTCCGGATACCCTTATATTTTCTACAAGGACAATGCCAATCGGAATCATCCGTTGCACCGCTTAGGCGACATTAAGATGTCGAATCTGTGTACGGAGATCTTCCAACTTCAGGAAACATCAACAATTAATGACTACAGTGTTCCTGATGATATTCGCCGCGATGTTTCATGTATCCTTGGTTCGCTTAATATCGTGAATGTGATGGAATCCGGAAAAGTTCGTAATTCAGTACATTCGGGTATTGAAGCATTGACTCAGGTCAGTGATATGACAGAAATCGCCAATGCGCCCGGTGTGAGCCTGGCGAATCGCGAATTACATTCCGTTGGTCTAGGGGCAATGAATCTTAATGGATATCTCGCCAAAAATCAACTTGCCTACGAGTCAGCGGAAGCTCGGGATTTTGCACGTACTTTCTTCGCGCTTATGAATTATTATTCAATCGAAAAGTCTATGCTGATCGCTAAAGAACGCGGTACCACGTTCAAGGGATTCGAACAATCAGATTATGCTGACGGCTCATATTTTACGAAGTATGAACACGAATTTTTCGGACCGAAAACAGATAGGGCTGCGGAGCTGTTTGACGGAATACATATTCCAACGACCGCAGAATGGACGGAATTGAAGAAAAAGGTTGCTAAATATGGTTTGTACAATGCTTACCGGCTGGCAATAGCTCCGACACAGTCTATCAGTTATGTGCAGAACGCGACGAGTTCGGTTATGCCTGTTGTAAATGTTATTGAACGGCGCAAATATGGTAACAGTGAGACAATTTATCCGATGCCATTTCTGTCTCCCCAATCCATGTGGTATTACAAATCAGCTTACCAAACAAACCAATTTCGCGTGATCGACATGATTGCTGAAATTCAGCAGCATGTCGACCAAGGCATCTCGACTATTCTTTACGTCGACAGTATGACGAGCACAAGGCAATTGGCAAGATTATATGTTTACGCGCACAAGAGGGGACTCAAATCCCTTTACTATACAAGAACTCAGCTTCTGTCGCCTGAAGAATGCACGGCTTGCTCTGTGTAAGAGCTAAGGCGACTTTCCAAACAGATGACAGAATGAAGGATGGATTGTTAACGATGAAAGCTATTAATTGGAACAGCAGCGACAATCAAGTCGCAAAGGTTTATTGGAAACAAAACATTAACCAGTTCTGGACAGAGGAAGCGTTCAAAGTTTCACGCGATCTCTCGGATTGGTCGAAAATGAGCGATGATGAACGCGCGACCTATGTTGAGGTTCTCTCAGGACTCACCGGACTTGACCGTGAGCAAGGTGACAACGGAATGCCGCTGGTAGCCATTCACCATGACAACATGCATGAGCAAGCGGTTTTCGCTTGGATGGGCATGATGGAGCATGTTCACGCGAAATCCTATTCACATATTTTTTCAACGTTGATTTCATCGCGAGAGACGGATTATTATTTAGGACAATGGGTAAATAATCAGCCCGAACTTCAAGAAAAATATCGGTTGATCGCACAGTGGTATAGTCAGCTCTATGATAAACGGGAAAATGTGACTCCGTTCAAGCGTTATATGGCAATGTGCGCCTCAGTGTTTCTTGAGAGCTTTTCCTTTTACAGTGGTTTCTTCTACCCGGTTTTCTTATCCGGCCAAGGACGGATGATCGCAAGCGGTGAAATCATCCGCAAGATTATTCAGGATGAGTCGATACATGGAAGTTTTACCGGCATGGTGGCTCAGCGCCTCTACCGTGACGAACTCTCGGAAGAAGAACGTAGAATTGCGGACAAAGAACGCGAAACACTGCTGGATAAGCTGATTGAGGTTGAGAAACTATATACAGCCAAAATTTACACGAAAATCGGTTTAGTCGATGAAGTCATGGACTATGTCTATTATAATGCAAACCGAGCTCTGCAGAATTTAGGTTATGACGATAAATACGATCACGCTCCGGTCAGCCAGATTGTGTTGAATGGAATTGATACGAGTACGATTAATCATGATTTCTTTTCAACAAAAGGCGATTATGTTGTTCCGCTAAATATCGAACCGTTAACTGATGAAGATTTCAATTTCGATAATGTCTAATGAATAAGTTCCGATCCCTAGTGCTCGGAACATTTTTATTGCAGAAGACTGACAGAAAATTCGCAAGACACACGAATATTATTAGGAGACTTGTTCTCATTGTATAAAAAATGAATACGTGCGTTTTTGGAGGTCGATTCTGTGATTCCCCAATGGATAAGAAAAAGTCTGGTTGCCTGTGTTGCTGTATTAACCTTTGGAACGGTTATTCCGACACTGCCCACACACGATCTTGACAAACAAAATGATAAGCAAAATATCCAAAAACCGAGAAGCACTGTTGCTGTACGCGATTTTGAGAGCCGTCCTCTATCTGAAGAGCCGAATCGTGATGACACACAACTGTCAAAGCAAGAGCTGATCGATGGTTTCTCTATTTATGCGGTCAATGAAGCAAAAAAACAAGGGGCAGAAAAATTCGGAACGCGAATCGCTCCGAAAATCAATAAGCAATACTCAGAACAAATTGTTCCGATATTTGCACAAGCTGTAAAAGACATTGGTGATATGCATAATTCTTTATGGATACGCCAGCTTGATGTGACACATGATCCTGCTTCTGGACTCGGCGAGCGAATTATGCACGTCTACAACAAACAGACTGGCAAAGAAGTGCTTAAGCTTCATGTTCGGCGTGATCATCCGCCTCTAGACGGTTATTATTTTAATTTTCATTACCATACAGCACTGGACGGATTCCAGAAGCACCATGAAATCAAGACAATTTACTGGGGAAAGAACATGCCGCCAAAATGGCAGGTGTGAATCAACATACAAAAACCGGAGCGAATCATGCTCCGGTTTTTCTAAATGACAGCGACTAGATTTAATGATTCAGAGAATCAAGGCAGGTTCAAAGCCCAGAGAGGCAGTAACTTGGGCCATGATTCGATAGCCGATTGGATTCGGATGAATACGGTCGAATCCAAGTAGCTGCGGTTCGTGCCCTGAGAATGCGTGATAAATATCAGCTACTCGAACGAAAGGATAATCCTCGAGCAAGTTAAGACGCTCATTATAGGATTCCAACCAACGATTTGTATCCGGAATGTAGAATAAAGGATTGTACAAATTCAACACACGAACAATAAACGGACTAGGATTATTTTTATGGAGCACACCGATCTGCCGGATCATTTGTTCAAAATGAGCTAAACTCTGCTCGCTTGCTTGAATGACTGGCGAAAAGTTTCCTGTGCGCATCCATTGTCGTCCAGCTTTAAGAAAATCATTTCCTCCGCCGGTCAATGTAATGAACTGAGCATTTCTGATTGCTTCAGAGACGTCTGGTCGTGAGAGATTCGCGCTAATTTCTGCGGTAGTTGCCCCGTTTTTTGCGTAAACCCGGCGCTCAATTCGTGTCTGATAATAGGCTTCGAGCTCGTGGTGATACAGCTTGACAAAATTCGGCTGAAAAATTGTTGCACCCACACCTACAGTCAGTGAATCACCAACAGCAGTATAAAGCGGACGAGTCTGCACTACGATCACCTCCGTTCACGAACTGTCTTTTTGCTATAGTGTATTCAATATAGAAGAACAGGTTCAGTCGCGTTAAAGGAGGGATAGAGGGAAATGTACTAAAAAAAACAGCGCCCACATGTGAAACACAGTGAGACGCTGTTTTCTATTGGGTTTGTTGATTGTCGAAGTAAAACGGATTAGTTGCCGATGAATTCCTGAGTCCAGTAGGAGCCATAGGAGCCGCCCTGAACATAGCCGACACCGATTGTGGTAAAGCTTGCGTTTAAAATATTCGCACGGTGGCCCGGGCTGTTCATCCATCCTTGAACAACTTCTTCAGGTGTCTTTTGTCCGGCAGCAATGTTTTCCCCGGCTGTTTTATAGGAAATACCGAATTTTTTCATCATATCAAATGGTGAACCATAGGTCGGTGACTGGTGGTCAAAATAATTTTTGTCACTCATATCTTGAGATTTGGCGCGCGCCATTTTCGATAGAGTGCTGTTATCTGCTTTCAGTGGCTGGAGTCCGGCTTTTGTTCGTTCCTGATTCGTCAGTTCGACGACTTTTTGCTCGTAAGCGTTCATCTCGCTATTTGAGGTTTGATTGTTGTCTGCCGGCTTGGACGCGTTGTCAGCCGCAGGCTTTTCAGCATTGGCAGGTGCCTCGGATTTTTGCGGTTCAGCAGGCTTAGCGGCCTTAGGTTTTTCCGCTTTGCTTGCATGCTTCTTCTTTGGCGTATCTGCGTTCTTAGAAGTATGCTGCGCACCCTGTTCCTGAATTTGTGTAAAATCAAGGGTAATACCCAGACTTTTCAACAATGCGTTAAGATCCAGATTCTGTTGATCCTTCACTTTTAATGAGTTAAGCAGGCTCGTCACGTCAGCTTTGCATAATTCGTTTTTTGGCTGCTCTGCTGCGTTTGCCTGTCCACCTCCGATTACGAGTGGCAGGGCAATCATCCCTGCGATGGTTAAACCAACTACTTTCTTTTTCATTGTGTAATTCCCTCCTTGGTTCATAGGTTTCGAGTTTGGGAGATTTGTAGTGGGGTAAAGGGTGGAATTACATGATGTTACCATATTTGTGGAAGATCCAGCCAGATGTGAGTAAACGTGCGTTTTAGAGCTTATTATATAAGAAGAAAGAGAACATAATGGTTATCCTCATTGGTTGTTAGGGAGAGTTGCAAAGAGTTCGAAAGATAATCGTTTTGTGGACCCATTGTCATGTTGAGACAAAAAAACAGCCCTTCGATCTTCAACGAACATCGAAAGACTGAGCTATTAATCATTTATAGGTGTGCAGGTACTCATTGACTTGTTTCTATCGTAGTGTATCGATTGAACCAGCTAATGATCTCGTGCAGTCGGGTCAGACGATTTTGCGGTCGCCCGCTTCTCGAAAGCTCGTGGTTTTCCCCTTTGATTCGCACAAAGCGTGTTGTGACACCAAGTCGGCGCAGTGCAACGTACCATTGCTCCGCTTGTTCGATTGGACAGCGATGATCCTGCTCGCTGTGAATGATACAAATAGGCGTGTTGACTTTATTCGCGTTACGAATCGGTGAGAAACTCATCAGCAGATCTTCATCGCTCCATAAGTCGGCACCGTTAAAGTAACGAGTGAGAAAATAATAGCCGATATCGCTTGTACCAAAGAAGTTATACAGGTTGCAGATTGATCTCTGTGTTACTGCCGCACGAAATCGATTAGTGGTTCCGACAATCGTATTGGTCATAAAGCCGCCATAGCTGCCGCCGGTGACATACTGGCGATCACGATCGCACTTAGGAAAATGATCCAACACATAGTCTAGTCCTTTAATAATGTCTATCTTGTCTTTTCTGCCCCAGTCGCCGTAACATCCGGCACAGAATTCGGCGCCATAACCGCGGCTGCCGCGAGGATTCGTGTACACAACAGCGTATCCTTGCGCCGCGAGACATTGAAATTCATGATTAAACGAGTCACCGTAAGCAGCTGCGGGGCCACCGTGAATCTCTAATACCACTGGAACTTTGTCCGTGGTTGGGAAGGAATCCGGAGGCATGAGCAGCCATCCGTCGATTTTCCATCCATCGGCACCTTTGTATGTAAAAGAAATTGGCTCACTCACATCTAATTGCTCAAAAAGTTGCTGATTATGATTGCTGATTTGTCGAACGGTGTCGCCATTTCCCAGGAAATAGAGATCTCCCGTTGAAAGCGGTGTTGAAATAATGGCGGCAATCGTTCCATTTTTCATCGAGAAGGAAGTCATCACATGTTTTTCCTTCATGAACACTGCTGCGTATTCTCCTCGCAGATTCACCGATTTTAATCCGCTAATGGGTCCGTCTTGGACAAGGTAGGTCAACGATTGGCCATCCTTAGCCCAGGCGAGAAGCTGATGACCAGCATCAAAACGAACATCGGTGCCGATAAAATTGCCGAGTGATAAGTGTTCGTTCTTTGTAAGATTCCTTGCCGTGCCACCAGTGGATGGAATGAGCAAAATCGTTATGTTTTCCGGAGTACATTCCCCATCTTCATTTCCAGCCAATGCGATCGTTTTTCCATCCGGGGAAATTTGAATGTCATAAATAGTACCTTTTGCTTCATAAATGCGTGTTATCGTGCGTTCAGAAAGATCAAAAGCGTAAAGGTCAAGAAGATAATCACTTTGGTCCGGATCAGCCTTGCCCATACAGAAATACAATCTGTTGCCTTCAGGTGCGAAGACTGGAAGTTCCGCGTCACAGTTGGGATCTGAGATCAGTTCTCTATACTTGTCCTCAATTGAGAAAAGATAAAGCGCTGATGTTCCATCAACAAATCCTTGGCCGTTTTGTAAGTATCTGAGTCTGGTGATGACGGTGACATCTGAGTTGTCACTTTTCTTTTCATCTTTCAAAACGGATTGGCAGACGATTTGTTTTCCGTTTGGGCTAAGCGCAAAGCTTTGCACCCCATTTTCAAACTTGGTTACTCGCTCGGACTCACCGCCGAACAGAGAGATTCGCCATACCTGATCCGTTCCCGTACGATTTGAAAGATAGTAGACATAGGTACTGTCGGCGGAAAAACATGGGCTATGATGCTTTACCAGCGTATTTTCCGTGTAATTATACGTCAGTGGTTTCGGCGAACCTTCGCCATCCGTCCAATAGAGGGAGGATGTATAGCCGTTTTGTTTAAGATCAGTTTTGGTCACGACATAAACTGCTTTTGTGCCATCTTGAGAGAGTGCCGGAGACCCGGCAAAAGTAAAAGCTGTTAAATCATCACTAGTAATCAGCCGCTTGTTCAAGTTGATGTCCCCCTTTGATCTAGTTATAGGTGATTATAACAGAATGTTGCCTTTTCTTGTGCGATTGTCCACGTAAAAAAACGTCACCCTGAAAACCAGGATGACGTAAAGAATGGTAAAATTAAATTTTTTATTTAGGAAATTGCTGTTGGGCATACTGAGTGAATTGCTGCAGCGTTTGCTGAATCTTTTGTGGTTCTTCTGATTCCAGCTTATACCAACCTTTATTGAACATCAGGTTGAATAAATCGCGCTGATGGTCGGCGGTCTGATCGAATACTGTTTTTGTATCCTGATAAAGCGCTTGATGACTTGCTTCTTGAAGCGCATGAACATACGATGTGCACAGATATTTTTCAGTGAGGAGCACATCATTTAAATAATCACGATCGTTCATTTGCGGTGTCTTAGGAACTTGCGTTTCCGTGTTCTGAATCTGCATCGATTGAACCGGTTGTTTTTCCATCATCACGACATACCTCCTGCCATTGCTGTCGCTTGAGCATGTTTGCCCAAGTGATTGAGAATGCTCTGATAATGACGTATATGGAGCTGACATGTTCGGTTCATCGCCTGAATCACATCTTGATCTTGACACATCGCCGCATAAGCGTGTGCCTTTTTGATAATCTCAAGGTTCCAAGACAGCATGTCTTCAATGTACAGAAAGTCTTTAGTGGATAAAATCGCTGGTGGTTGAGCGAAATTCATTGAAGCCTGACCGCCCTGCTGCTGCATATTCATGTGTTCTTCACACTCCTGTTTTTTTATGGTGACGGTGCTCCTTTTTATTATGTCCGGACATTCAAAAAAAATTTTGCTCAACCAAGGTATGTCCCTTTGTATGGTGCATAGAGATGGGTATAATAAAATGGGATGATTGATGTTGAAACGAAGGGATGAAGAACTTGCTGACGATGTATAGTTATCCGCCATGCGGCACTTGCCGAAAAGCAAAAAAGTGGTTGGACGAACACGCAATACCTTATAAGGAAATTAATATTGTCGAGCATCCGCCTACTCGAGATGTGTTGAGACGACTGATTGACCAAAGCGGTGTTCCGACGGACAAATTCTTCAACACGAGCGGTCAACATTATCGTAAAGGCGATTTTAAGAATAAAAAGAAAAATGAGCCGGAAGAGAAATGGTTGGAATGGCTTGCTGCAGATGGTATGCTGATAAAACGGCCAATTGTTTTTGACGAAAAGAAAGCGACGGTCGGTTTTAGTGAAGAGACATTTAGAGAAGAATGGGCAGAGTAATTAGTGAACTCATAAAGTTCAACTGTTTTTTCTTCCAATTTTTACGTTATAATAGAAATATCTTCAAGACGAAAGGCACTATTCAGTACTGAAAACGGAGGCAAAATAATGAGTGTACCTACAGATTTGCTCTACTCGAAAGATCATGAATGGGTTAAGAAAGAAGCGGACGGCAAGGTTCGTATTGGCATCACAGAATTCGCTCAAAAAGAACTTGGAGACATCGTTTTTGTGGAATTGCCAGATGTCGGAGCGGAATTGAATGCCGGCGATTCGTTTGGCAGTGTTGAGTCTGTTAAAACGGTTTCTGAATTATATGCCCCAATTAGCGGCACTGTTTCCGAAATCAACGAAGATTTGGAAGATTCGCCAGAATTTGTTAATGAGTCCCCTTATGAAAAAGCTTGGATGATTGAACTCGATTCAGTTGACGAGGCTGCTTATGATGATTTACTTGATGCGGCAGCCTATGAAAAATTAATCGGATAATAGCGCCAGGCACAAGAAAAATAAGAAGTAGATAAGTCGCTCATCAAACATAACAGCCCTTGTCATCTTTTTGTTACCAGATTGTCGCTTTATTTAGAGCGGGAAGGCATGGTATAAAAGAGACAAGGCTTTTTTATTGACAAATTTCTCTCAAACTCGGACATTAACAAAAGTTTTTGACAATAGTTATTCATTTCATTTGGACATGTTATGTTAAGAAAAAGGTTAATCACAGATTTTGTTCAAGAAACTATTTTTTCTTGATACAGATTCTGAAAGATCAAAGCGAGAGGTGAGAGTTTTGATGAGCGCAAACCAGCTAACATTAAGCGGAGCGTTTAATATTTCGCTTGAAATGAACATTTTTCAGGTACAGCAGGGCGATGAAACCCTTAGAAACTCAATTATTGAATCCTACCAGCCTTTCATTAAAAAGGTTGTTTCTAAAGTATGCAATCGTTTTATCGATCAGACAATGGATGAATTCAGTGTCGGTTTAGTCGCTTTCAACGAAGCGATTAACCAATACCAAAAGGGACAGGGAAGCAAGTTCCTGACTTTTGCGGACATGGTCATTCGCCGAAGAATCATTGACTTTATTCGTAAAGAATCGCGTCAGATGCGCCACATCTATTTGGATCAGACGAAACCTTCTGGTGAGAACACCATGGAAGAAAGTTTCATCGAGCAGCAGGCGGCCATTGATCATTTTGAGGAACAGCGCCGGATTAATGAGCGCATGGAACAAATAGAGAGCTATCAGTTGCTTCTCTTGGAATACGGCATAACCTTTGATGTTCTCAGCAAGCACTGTCCAAAGCACGCGGACGCGCGTGAGAACGCAAAAGTATCAGCAAAACGTTTAGTTGAACGTAAGGAATTAGTGAGCTATTTAAAGAAAAAAAAGCAGTTGCCGATAAAAGATTTGTTACAATTTGTGTCGTGTAGCCGCAAAACGATCGAAAGGAATCGAAAGTATATAATAGCATTGTCGCTGATCTACATCGGCGGATTCAGTGCACTAAAGTCATATATTGAACCGGAATTAGAAACGGTTTAATGACAGAGAAAGGGAGGGGAGAAAACTGATTAATCAGGGTGTACTCGTGTCCAAAAAGGGGCGGCGCGCGATCATTCTGACCAACGAAGGCGACTTTAAGTCGGTCAGGCTCAGACGTACGGCGAATCTCTCCATTGGACAGACGGTATTTTCAGAACACCTTGCCCAATTTTATCTTCTTCCCAGATCGTTTCTGACACCAATCATTGCACTGGGGTTTTCGGTCCTTTGCTTTATTCCGTTATCGAATAGCACATACGCGCCTTCTGGTCCTGTTGCTGCTTACGTTTATATTGATTTAAAAGCGAGTATAGAGGCGAGCGTTGATCGTAATATGCATGTAATTTCTGTTCAACCGCTAAACAATGAGGCTAAACAGATTATCAGTGAGACATCTGTTTTTCAAAATATGACCTTCTCAGACCTCAGCTCTGCGTTGCTTTCGAAGCTTGGAGATGAGCGGATTACGGATAAACGCTCACTTTGCCTGATTACAACTGTACTTACTGACCAAATCAGTCGTAAGCAACAAACCGAATTTACCCAGGGGTTGATCGCTGCCTTCAACAGTGGAGCCAAACAGCTGCTTCAGGTGAACGGCAGCGGTGTTGAATGGTTGCGTACATCGGTTGAACGAAAGAGGGCTGCCGAAATGCGCGGGCTGTCTGCGGGAAAATATCTGCTCTATTTGCGGGCTAATGCATACGGAAAAACGCTCTCTCTTGAAGATGCGAGACGGCTCTCCGCGGAGAAAATGCTAGAAGTATCGGAATCCGTTTCTTTGCCATGGAACGCTTTATTAAAAGAATCAGCAGGTCAAATGAAATCTCAGTTTCATAGTGACCAGGCGTCGTTCAATGGGAGACAGGCTCAACCGCTATTTCGAGATCCATTTCAAAGCGTTGAACCGATACAGAGTAGACGAGACAGCAGTTATCATTATTGGAACAGCCGCGTGGCAGGCTATGCATGAGACCGGATTAAAAGATCCAAGCAGACGGAGATCTGTTTGGATCTTTTTTAGCAAGTAAAGAAAGTTTATCGTTTTGCCTTGCCGGTACGACGATAAGGTCATAAGATTCGGATGGACGATTAGGTAAGCCGCCCAATCTAAGAAATAAACGGAATAATTCCGCTTACTTAGAAAATGAATGAAAAAATAGCTTAAATAGACGGAAAAATTCCGCTTATCGGATCGAAAAACGTGAAAATAGAGGGTTTTTCCGTACATAAGCGGAAAAATTACCCTTATTTACCTGTAAAACAAGCACCATGATGCAAATAGCCGGAAAATCTCCGCTTATTTTATTCCGGCCGCGATATCGAATTAAGGACCCAAATGATTTATTAGAAAACTTGGCTTTGCCAAGCCTCTGGCGAAGGCGAAGACTTAGTTTGCATGTTTTGAAAACCCTAGGCTATGCCTAGGGTTCCGGAGAGCTTCAAGCGATGTATCAAAAAAAGCCTCACCTCGTGTTAAGATAAATTTCGGTTCGCCAACCAAATTTATCAGCCAAAGGGAGACTTTTTAATGCCATCTGATGTAAATAGTTTAGCACATACAAAATGGAATTGTAAGTATCATATAGTTTTTGCACCAAAGTACCGAAGACAAATTATCTATGGAAAGCTTAAAAAAGATATAGGCATGATTTTAAGACAGTTAAGTGAGCGAAAAGGTGTAGAAATTATCGAAGCCCAAGCCTGTAAAGATCACATACACATGATGGTCAGTATACCGCCGAAGATAAGCGTTGCAGCTTTTATCGGCTATCTCAAAGGAAAAAGCAGTTTAATGATCTTTGATCGACATGCGAACTTGAAATACCGATATGGAAATCGAAAATTTTGGTGCAGGGGATACTATGTGGATACAGTAGGAAGAAATAAGAAAGTGATTGCAGAATACATTCGCAACCAGATACAAGAGGATGTAGTCGCAGAGCAATTAAGCATGTTTGAACATATTGATCCGTTTACTGGAGAAGAGGTCAAACGCAAAAAAAAGAAAAAATAGAAGTCCCCCTTTTAGGGGTGCCGGGGAAGTAGTGCGGTTGGCGGACGCCTCGGTGCCCTTTTAAGGGCTGGCCAGTAACAAAGGCTTTCAGCCGCAGAGCAAACCACCCGTTCACACGGGTGGTTTTGATTGCGACGGCCATGGACGGCCTAGTGTCCGATGAGCCGCAGGACGCGGCGTTTTTTCGGACCGCTTACACTCGTTTCCTTTAAATGTTTTCTTATACTTTCCTACCAGTGTGAACTAGAACTGTTTGTTCAAGACAAGCTTGATGATTCAAAACCGCATTTAGCGAAAGCCACCGCATCATGCGGAAGTAAGGACCGGGCTGTGCCCGGTTTTTCATACACAAAAAAAGGTTTGACATTGTTGTCATAGGATGGTAAGTTATTATCACTCAATCGAATAGAAGAAACTCTTATCCAGAGTGGCGGAGGGACTGGCCCGATGATGCCCGGCAACCTGATTGTAGTCGTTACAATCAAGGTGCTAATTCCTTCAGAAACGTATGTTTCTTACAGATGAGAGAGGTGAATCCCTCCTCTCTCAAGGTGGGCTTTTTTATTGAGTAAAATTAAGAATGAGGAGGATGAGTGTAAAAAACTTAAAAGAGAACATTAATCCGATTAGAAATATCGGAAAAAATGATTATCGCTTCTCGGATTTTTTTGAAAGTGGTGACAGATTTGATTCAATTAAGCAATATCAAGAAAACGTTCCAAACAGAACATGGTGCAGTCCATGCACTGTCCGATGTTAACCTTGAAATTAAAGAGGGGGAAATATTCGGTATTATCGGCTACAGCGGTGCTGGAAAGAGTACGTTGATACGACTAATCAACCTGCTGGAAAAACCGACATCGGGAACGATCATGATCGAGGGAAGACATCTGACTGACTTTAACGAGCGTCAGCTGCGTGAAGAGCGGAGAACGATCGGTATGATTTTCCAACACTTTAATTTACTGTGGTCGAGAACGGTGGCTCAGAATATTGCGTTTCCCTTAGAATTAACAAAAATGAAGAAGAAACAAAGGGATGAACGTATTGCCGAGCTTATTCAAATGGTTGGGCTCGAAGGAAAGGAATCCGCGTACCCGGCTGAACTAAGCGGGGGTCAAAAACAAAGGGTCGGTATTGCCCGCGCGTTAGCCAATAATCCAAAGGTTCTTCTCTGTGATGAGGCGACCTCGGCACTAGATCCTAAAACGACAGATTCAATTCTCTCACTTCTGTCGAAGATCAACAAGACACTCGGTCTCACCATCATCTTGATCACTCATGAAATGGCTGTGATACGAAAAATTTGTGATCGAGTTGCCGTGCTTGATAAAGGGAGAATTGTTGAGGAAGGAAGCGTCGATGATGTATTCGCGCAGCCACTACAAACCATTACTCAAGAATTTGTCGGTATTCATCAGAACCCGGAACGCGCTGATTCTTCTGAGAAAATCATTCTCTCACTCTCTGCTGCGAAGAAATCACTTCTGCAGAAAAAACTATCACAGTTGCTTGGCAATAAATTTCTTTCAGTTAACGTACTCGGCCGGCAGTCCGAGCAGGAGAGTCAAGCAGATAAGACGCTCGTTTCGATTCAAGGATCGTCCGAGACGATTCGCTCGGTCGTTAATGATCTTCGCTCGGACCGCGTAACAATCGAGGTGTTCGAGAGCAAATGAGTGAATGGATACAAAATGTTGATTGGCCAAGTATGTGGCTGTCAACCGGTCAAACCCTTTATATGACGATTATTTCCGGATTTTTCACCTTTTTTCTTGGGATTATCTTGGGACTGTTGCTTTATTTAACAGCGAAAGACGGACTGCTCGAAAACGCTACGGTTTATGGTCTGATCGCGGCTTTCGTCAATGTCTTTCGTTCCATTCCATTCATTATCTTAATCATCCTACTAATCCCGCTTACGATGATCATTATCGGGACCATGATCGGAGCGAGTGCGGCATTGCCATCAATTATTATTGGCGCAGCACCGTTTTATGCGAGGCTGGTTGAGATCGGATTAAGAGAAGTGGACAAGGGAGTGATTGAAGCAGCTCAAGCAATGGGCGCAACGAAGTGGCAAATTGTCTGGAAAGTACTTCTTCCTGAAGCAATTCCTGCCCTAACTTCCGGGATGACGGTCACATTGATCGCACTGATCGGCAACACGGCAATGGCCGGTGTCGTCGGCGCGGGCGGACTGGGTACGATTGCGTATAATGAAGGCTTTCAAGCGAATAATAACACGATTACACTCGTTGCAACTGTCATTATTCTAGTGATTGTCTTTATCATTCAATATGTCGGCGATCTTATTACTCGCCGTGTTGACAAGAGATAGACGGTATAAAAGCCGAAACATAATACAAATGATGGCAATAAAAATCAAACAAACAAAACTTGGGGGAGTTAAAATGAAAAAATCGATCATACTTGTGGTAGTTCTTGCTTTTACTCTAATTTTGACCGCATGCGGACAATCAACAGGAAAGTCAGAGAAAAATCAAACACTTACTGTTGGCGCGTCGGCAGTGCCTCACGCTGAAATACTAAAGAAAGCAGCACCTTTGCTTAAAAAGAAAGGCATTACCTTGAAGGTAAAAGTCTTCCAAGACTATGTGCTGCCAAACAAAGCACTTGCATCAAAACAATTGGATGCAAATTATTTTCAACATATTCCCTACCTTAATCTCTATAATAAGCAAAACAAGACGGATTTGGTTAATGCCGGCAAAATTCATATCGAACCATTTGGCATTTATTCAAAGAAATTCAAGAGTGTTGATGCGGTAAAAGATGGAGCAACGGTACAGATCAGCAATAACAAGTCGGAACAAGGCCGAATTTTGCTGCTCCTACAGTCAAAAGGATTATTGAAAATTAAATCCGGTATTGATCCAATTTCTGCTACACTCGCTCAGAAAAACGGAAAATATACGGATTTTGATAATATTAAACATCTGAAATTCTTGCAGCCGATCGATCCGGCCATTCTGCCAAAAGCCTATGTGAACAGCGCGGCAGACTTGTATGCGATTAATACAAACTTTGCCCTTCAAGCGAAGCTTCAGCCAAAGAAAGATGCGTTGATTCTTGAAGGAGCATCTTCTCCGTATGCGAACATTATCGCTGTACGAAAAGGCGATCAAAATAAGAAAGCAATTAAGGAATTAGTGAGCGTGCTCCACTCAAAAGAAATTCAAACATTTATTAACGAAAAGTATAAAGGTGCCGTCCTTCCTGTCTCTGAATGATAAAATTCAGAACTAATGAAAATCGCTCAGCAGAAATTGCTTGAGCGATTTTTGTTTGAAAAGACCTAAATGATTCGCTTGGTTGGCCAAACGTATCGAAATAATGCACGATATCCACGCATTTTTTATCTGTTTTTCTATTATGATTCGTATAATTAGCGGTATAATACGGATACATACTTTTATCATAGTAATAAGCGTATCCTTTTGGTTGCTATCTATTTACATCTGATATAAGATGATAATGAGAATAGATTGAGAACGGATTTCAATCCGCAAATAGACTTTTTTTACTGGAGGTTTTGAGATGACTGTACCAGAATTGAAAATAAACGACCTTCACGTTTCGGTTGAAGGCAAGTCCATTGTCAAGGGCTTTGATCTTGATATGAAAGGCGGAGAGATTCATGCCTTAATGGGACCAAACGGAACCGGAAAATCAACGGTCGCATCTGCGCTTATGGGACATCCTAAATATGAAGTCACTTCAGGACAAGCGTTTCTAGGCAACGAGAATCTGCTTGATATGGCGGTCGATGAACGCGCGCGTGCAGGCATGTTTCTTGCAATGCAGTATCCAAGTGAGGTGAGCGGGGTCAGCAATGCCGACTTTTTGAGAACGGCTATCAATGGCAGACGCGGTGAAGGAAATGAGATCCCATTGATGAAATTCATTAAAACTCTGGATAAGAAGATGCAGATGCTGGAAATGGATCAATCGTTTGCGGAACGTTATGTAAACGAAGGCTTCTCCGGCGGTGAGAAAAAGCGTAACGAAATTCTTCAATTAATGATGCTCGAACCGAAATTCGCAATTCTTGATGAAATTGATTCCGGTTTGGATATCGACGCTCTGAAATGGGTGGCTAAGGGCGTCAACTCGATGCGTTCGGAAAACTTCGGCTGCTTGATTATTACTCACTACCAACGACTCCTGAACTATATTAAACCAGATAAAGTCCACATTATGATGCAGGGCCGTATCGTGAAGACCGGTGGACCGGAACTTGCGTTGCAGCTTGAAAAAGAAGGCTATGACGGAATGAAAGCCGAACTTGGCATCACTGATGATGAAACGGTTGAAGCCTAATAATCGAGATCGTAAGGAGGGGTGACGATGTCCATGCAGCTGAAAAATCTTCCGTTCGACGCGGAAGCCGTAACAAAATATGCTGAAAATCGAAACGAAGCGAAATGGTTCTCAAATATACGTTTGAAGGGTTTAACTCTGGCCGAAGAGTTGCCGCTTCCAAAGCCTGAGAAGACCCGAATCGCAGACTGGAATTTCACAAACTTTAACTATCAAACCGAAAGCACTGCCTCTCGTCAATTGAGCGAGCTTCCAAGTGCGGTGCGTGGGCTGATGAAAAAAGGTGAAGAAGCAGGTAATGTGCTTATCCATGTAAATAGTTCCGCGGTTTATCACCATCTGTCAAAGGAGCTTAGTGATCAAGGAGTTATTTATACTGACCTTGCAACTGCGATTCGCGATCACAGCGATTTGCTTGCGAACTATTATTTTAAGACGACACCAATTGAGAAACATCAATTGACGGCAGTAAATGCGGCCCTTGTAAATGGTGGTTCTTTCCTTTATGTTCCAAAGAATGTTGTGATTTCAGAACCGATTCAGGCGGTTTACTATCAAGATGCTCCGTCTGTCGGCCTTGTTGCACATACGATTGTTGTTGCGGAGCAGAGCAGTTCGGTTACTTTTGTGGAGAGCTATTTGTCTGATGACTCTGCTAGTGACGGGGTAGCTAATATCGTCAACGAAGTTGTCGTTGGCGAGAATGCCCAAGTGAAATTTGGCGCTGTTGACGAATTTTCGGATCAGTTTGTTACTTATGTAAGCAGGCAAGCCGAAGTTGCCAAGGACGGGCGTATTCAATGGGCACTTGGGCAGATGAATGATGGGAATACGCTGTCGGAAAATGCGACAAATCTTGAAGGCGATGGAGCTGCCGCAGATATTAAAGCGGTAAGCATCGGAAGCGGATCGCAGAAACAGAATTTTGACAATTATGTGCGCCATGTGGGCAAGGCGACAAAGAGTCAACTGCTTGTTCGTGCAGCGCAAAAAGACGCATCGAACTCAATCTTTAACGCGCGTACAAAAATTGAGCATGGCGCGTCGGGTGCCGATGGTGAGCAGACACAGCGTGTTCTGATGCTTAGCGACGAAGCACGCGGCGATGCGAACCCGATTCTGCTTATCGATGAATATGACGTCATCGCGGGACATGCGGCATCTGTGGGCCGTGTCGATCCGGATCAGCTGTATTACTTAATGAGCCGCGGGATCAAACAGGAGACGGCAGAAAAACTGATTGTCGAGGGATTTCTTGCACCAATCGTTGATCTGCTTCCTATTGAAGGCGTCCGCGTGCAGCTGGCAACCTTAATTGAAAGGAAAGTTGGCTAATGGATATAACATCAATTCGTCGCGACTTTCCGATCTTGAATCAACAAGTCAATGGGCACCAACTTGTTTATTTAGACAATTCGGCGACATCGCAGAAACCGTCATCTGTTATTCAGACAATGGTTGACTACTATGAACACTATAATTCCAATGTCCATCGCGGTGTGCATACGTTGGGCACGATCGCGACGGATCGCTACGAAGAGGCGCGTGAGAAAATCCGCAGCTTTATCAATGCGAAGAGCGAGAAGGAAATTATTTATACAATGGGTACGACTCAGAGCCTTAATCTCATTGCTTATGGATATGGATTGGCACGTCTCAGTGAAGGAGACGAGATTGTTATCACACCAATGGAGCATCATGCCAACCTGATTCCATGGCAGCAAGTCGCCCAAAAGACAGGCGCTGTTCTTCGCTATTTTCCAATGGAAGAAGACGGTACGTTAGATCTTAATAAGGTAAGAGAAACTGTTACAGATCGCGTGAAAATTGTATCGGTTACAGAAGTGTCCAATGTGCTCGGCACCGTCAATCCGGTGAAAGAGATTGCGGCAATCGCTCATGCGCATGGCGCGATCATGGTTGTGGACGGTGCGCAGAGCACGCCGCATATGACTGTAGACGTTCAAGATATGGATGCCGATTTCTTCGCCTTTTCCGGCCATAAGATGCTTGGTCCAACAGGTATCGGAGTGCTCTATGGCAAACAAGCCCTGCTTGAAGCGATGGAGCCGATTGAAACCGGCGGCGAAATGATTGATGAAGTAGGATTCCAAAGTGCGACTTGGGCGGAACTGCCTTGGAAGCTCGAAGCGGGTACACCGCATATTGCCGGAGCAATAGGTCTCGGCGCGGCTATTGACTATTTACAAAATGTCGGTATGGATGCAATTCAGAACTATGAGGAAAAGTTAACCGGGCGCGCATATGACTTGCTCTCGGAAATTGACGGAGTCACCTTATATGGTCCGCACAAACGCTCGGGTCTCGTCTCTTTTAATATCGACGGCGTGCATCCGCATGATGTGTCGACCGCTCTGGATTCAGAGGGAATTGCAGTACGAGCGGGTCACCACTGCGCGCAGCCGCTGATGAGCTGCTTAAAATGCGAATCCACTGTTCGCGCAAGTTTCTATTTCTACAATTCTGAGGATGAGATTGAAGCTTTGGCCAAAGGAATTAAAGAAACGAAGGAGTTCTTCGGACATGTTGTTTAATAATCTTGACCAGCTGTACCGTTCGGTCATCATGGATCATTACAAAAAACCGCGAAACCGAGGCGCGCTTGAAGGAGATCACTGCGTGACCGTAACGATGAACAATCCTTCATGCGGCGACAAGATTCAGGTGTCACTTGAAATAGAAAATAATAAAGTTGTTGACGTGAAATATTTGGGGTCCGGATGTGCCATCAGCCAATCCTCCGCTTCAATGATGACTGAGGCGATTAAAGGCTTGGAAGTCGATCAAATTCATCAGCTTACTTTTGACTTTTCAGAGATGGTTCAAGGTCATGAGCACAATGACGACTTGGAGCTTGGTGACGCTGAAGCACTTCACGGCGTCTCACAATATCCTGCTCGGATCAAATGTGCGACCTTGGCATGGAAAGCTGTTGAAAAAGCACTTCGTGAGGCTGATCCAGAAAAAAGCCCACAATAATCAACAATTTTGTGAATTGTGATAAACTTATTTTAAGAAATGATTACTTACGACTGACGAATGTACCAGCACTCACCTGTGATAAATAGCGAAACGGATAATCTCGACCGAGCATGTTAAGAAAAAGGAGGAATGCCGCAATGGCTACAGAACAGCAGCTGCCTGAAATTGATGAATATAAATATGGGTTCAGCGAAAAAGATGTATCTGTGTTCCGGACAAAACGGGGCTTGACGGAAGATATTGTCCGCGAAATTTCCAAGAAGAAAAATGAACCGGAATGGATGTTGAACTATCGCTTGAAGGGACTGCATCACTTCTATAAACGGCCGATGCCGCAATGGGGAGCCGATCTGAACGGTCTGAATTTTGATGACCTGACTTACTATGTTAAGCCGGTTGAAAACCAAGGCCGTACATGGGATGAAGTGCCAAGTGAAATCAAGGATACGTTTGATAAACTAGGAATTCCGGAGGCAGAGCGCAAATATCTGGCCGGTGTCTCCGCGCAATACGAATCTGAAGTGGTTTACCATAGCATGAAGGAAGAACTTGAAAAAGACGGTGTCATTTTCCTTGATACAGATTCTGCCCTTCAGAAGCATGAAGCCTTGTTTAAACAGTACTTTGGACGAGTGATTTCTTTTGCCGACAATAAATTTTCCGCACTGAACGCGGCATGCTGGTCTGGCGGATCCTTCGTTTATATTCCGAAGGGCGTTGTTTGCAAGACACCGCTTCAGGCTTACTTCCGTATTAACTCAGAGAGTATGGGTCAGTTTGAACGTACACTGATTATCGTTGATCAAGGCGCTTCTGTACATTACGTAGAGGGCTGTACTGCTCCTGTCTATTCGAGCAGCTCGCTGCACAGCGGTATTGTTGAAATTTATGTCTGTAAAGACGCCTATTGCCGCTATACTACAATTCAAAACTGGGCGAACAACGTATACAACCTTGTCACCCAACGTGCAATCTGCGAGGAACACGCAACGATGGAATGGGTGGATGGCAACATCGGCTCCGCTGTTACGATGAAATATCCGTCCGTTGTACTAAAGGGCGAAGGCTCCCGAGGAAGTACACTGACCATCGCGATTGGCGGCAAGGGACAAAATCAGGACTCCGGTTCAAAGATGATCCATTTGGCTCCGAATACATCGTCAACGATTATCTCAAAGTCAATTGCCAAGAACGGCGGGAATGTGACCTATCGCGGTAAAGTTCATTTTGCGCCGAATGCGAAGAATTCCCGTTCCCATATTGAATGTGATACCTTAATTATGGATGATAAATCGACATCGGATACGATTCCTTATAACGAAGTATTGAATAAGGACATTTCAATGGAGCATGAAGCGAAGGTTTCCAAGGTCTCCGAAGAACAGCTCTTCTATCTGATGAGCCGCGGTTTGACCGAACAAGAAGCGACGGAAATGATTGTTATGGGCTTTATTGAACCGTTTACAAAAGAACTTCCAATGGAGTACGCGGTCGAGATGAACCGTCTGATTAAATACAACATGGAAGGATCGATTGGTTAATCCGATCTCAGATCAAAAGAATCACAACAAGCCTTTCAATTCGTCTTTTTGGCGGGTTGAAAGGTTTTGTGTTTTTTACGTAAAAAATATCGGGATTAATTCGTCCTCCCTTGACAGAATTAAAGCAATAGGGAATAAAATAGATATGTTCAGTCTGAACAGTATATGTTTTTACGATTGATCTTTTGTTTACGACTAGGAGGCTTTTGTTTGATACCACTCCATTTTTTACATACAAATGATATCCACAGTCATCTTGACTCATGGGGCTGTCTTGTAAGCTATCTGAACCAGGAACGAAAGCGACTGACTGAAATAGGAGAACCGTTCCTAACCCTTGATCTGGGTGATCATATGGATCGCGTCAACCCGCTTACTGAGGGCTTGCTCGGTACGGGTAATGTGCAATTGCTAAACGACGCGGATTATGATTATGTGACCATTGGCAACAATGAAGGCATTACGTTTACAAAAGAGCAACTCGGCGCGGCATATCTTACACGGCGATTTAAGGTTGTACTCGCTAACCTGTATGATCAGCAAACTGGATTGCGTCCAGAGTGGTGTTCTCCTTATGCGATACAGAAGATGCATGGCGTGAAGGTTGGACTCATTGGGCTTACCGCCTCTTTTCCTCACTTTTACAGTCAATTAGGCTGGGAAATCAAAGATCCTTATACTGAACTAAAAAAAATGGTGCAACAGCTTCGTGGACAGGTTGATGTATTGGTTCTCATGTCGCATGTCGGATTGCCGTTTGATGAACGGGTCGCGCGCGAGATCGCAGGCATTGATGTGATCATCGGCGCACACACGCATCATGTGTTGGAACAGGGAGAGCTTGTCTCAGACACTCTGATTGCTCAGGCTGGAAAATATCTCCGCTATGCTGGCCATGTTGTCGTTGAATACGATGAACAAAACGGCCGGATCCTTCATAAAGGGGCGGATCTCATTACGCTGCGTGAACCGTCCGATCATGCCGCGGACGCGGATGTGAACCATTTGACTGAACGCGGCATTGCTGCTATGCAAGATGTAGTAGCCGTGCTTGATCACAATTTTCCGGTAGACTGGTTTGCGAATTGTGAGCTTACTCAGCTAATGGCCGATGCGCTTCGCCAATGGTGCGACGCGGATATAGGCCTCGTCAACGCGGGCGTTATATTGGGGGATCTGAAGAAAGGTCCGCTTACCCGATATACCGTTCATCGCACATGCCCTCATCCGATCAACCCATGCCGTGTCGAGGTGACGGGAGAAGAAATCATGGAAATGATACAGATCGGTTTGAGAAAAGATTTTCAAACCTACGAGTTAAAAGGATTCGGGTTTCGCGGAAAGTTGCTCGGACGACTCGTTTTCAGCTACCTGACTTATGATACGAGTGCGGAAGGAGTGGTGAATGTTCGAATTGATGGACAGCCGATTGACCCTATGAAACGATATAGCGTGGGTACAATCGACATGTTTACCTTAGGTTCATTTCTTCCTCAGATTGTTAAGGCGCAACACCGTTTTTACTTACCCGAAACCTTACGTGATTTGCTTGCTTGGCGATTAAGCAAATTGAGTGAGTACTAAGGTGAGTCACTTTTCGCCCACCTTCTCCATAAGATAAACGAAGAAGGAGGCTTTAAAATGATTGACGCACAACCTTTTACGATTGACGGTGCTCTCTATCAGGGGATCAGTGTTTCTTTGCCGAAAACAACTCTGCTGGTGATTACGGGGAAAAATGGCTATATCATGTGCGGTGCGCTTGATGTTCAGCTGCTTAATGACAAATTGGCGGATCGGAACGTGCTTGCCGGGAAAGCGGTTGGTGTTCGAACCTTGGATGATTTGCTTCACGCGCCATTGGCAGAAGTCACCGTTGGGGCTGAAAAACTCGGTATCCATGTGGGCACGACCGGCGTGGACGCGTTAAAGAAGATGGGATGATTCCTTTGAACAGACAATCTGGACGATAGATGTTCTGGAAGTAATGCCTTTCCAAAGAAAAAATGACTTAACCCTCCTTCACAGTCATATAAATGATGTGGAGGAGGGTTGTCATGTTTAAGCCGAGCAGACGTTACAGACGAAAGAACATGTCGATCAAGCACACTCTATTTGTATCGCTTATCATTTTTATCCTCTGCATTTCGCTTGCGGTTTGGACCGTTAATGAGAAAATGAAACCTGCAGTGATGAGCATTGCGCTGACTCAGACCGAACAAATTGCGAATTACGCGCTTAATTATGGGATTGGAGAAAATGCGTTAAGCAATGTGAACAAGAAAAATGATCCTAATGAGATGCCGATAATAGATTCATCAAAATTGTTTGTCACGCATTACACGGATGAGAAAAAAATTAGTAGCTTTGAAGTGAATACGACGGAAGTGAATCGCCTCAAAGGGATCATCTCGAATCGGATTTTATGGTTCTTGAGAGCCGCTGAAAAAGGACGGATATCTCTGACGAATGGCCACGATGATGACCTGGTCTATAGCAAACATCATCAAGGTGATGCTCTGATCGCTGACATTCCTATGGGACAAATTTTAAATAACGCGCTTCTCAGTAATTACGGGCCGCGTGTGCCTGTTGAAATGGACGTCGTGAGCAACGTGGAAAGCGACGTTAGAGTGAGCTCCAAAAATGTGGGCATTAATAACCCACTTTTTTTAGTCTATATTGATGTCAAAGTAAAGGTTGACGTGATTGTTCCATTTGAGATTAAGACAAAAACGATCGTTCAGCATATAACGCTTGGCGGCAAAGGAATATCTCCTGGTGTTCCCTATTATTACAGTTCAAATGGCTCGGGCATCTCTACAGCTGTTCCGATTAAAACGCCAAAAGAGAGCGACCGATGAATCTGTCTTGTTTAGTTCTGGTTTGCCTGACGCTCCCATATCCGCAAAGCGGGATAAGGATCCACGGAATATTCTGCCCGTCCGTTATCTCGATAGAGTCCATAATGCAAATGAGGCGGAAATTTTCCCATTGTCCCTTTGGGTCCGTACCCTGAACTGCCGACATAGCCGATCACTTGTCCGGGTTTTGTGATTGCGCCGCCATGCAGACCCGGCGCGTATCCGTTCAGGTGAGCAAAATAATGGTAGTTGCCGTGTAAGTCGCGAATTCCGATTCGCCAGCCCCCGTATTTGTTCCAGCCAATTAGTTCGATAACACCATAAGCGGTTGCTCGGACCGGGGTGCCGTAATCTGCGAAAATATCTGTGCCCTCATGGATTCGGTTGCCGCCCCAGCCGCGTTTCGCGCCCCAGGTCGACGCGTAATCATAATTGTAGTTCAATGGAACCGGAAAGGCGTGTTTCCTTAATTCAGCAGGTTTCGCATGGTCAAAAAGACAGGCAAAATCTTCGATCAAGTCCACTGCTTTACCTCTCTGATAGAAGTGCCAAATGCCTATTCGCGTGTTTTCTTCACCTGGTCCGGCTTGGGCGATCTGTTCGGCGAACGTGAACAGCCGATCTTCGGCGTGATCGAGACTCGCGCGTCCATCACCGTCACCATCTTTACCAATACCGCCAAAAAGCGCAATCGTCTTTGGATTCTGATCATCCAGATCGGGATTCAGAGGCCCGACCCAAATTCGTTTTGAAAACGTAATACTGATTAACGGATCTGTTTTCGAATGACCAGGCATGAGGGCATTAATATTGCGTTCGTATTGGTCGCAACCGGCTAGGATGCTCCAACGAATGCCGGTGAGCGCAGCTGTTTTTAAATATAACGTTTTTCGTTCGTGATCCAATGTATTCGCAGACTCTTCAGCAGATACTGCTGTTGCCGATGTGAAGAATACAATGAAAAAGCAAAGGAGGATTCGAGAATGTATCGACATTTCTAAACAACGATCCTTTCATCAAAAAATTTATGTAAACGATTTAGTTTAAGCCCTTTTCACGAACTCTGCGCGATCTGCTATAATGGGAAGTACGTGGACCACTAACACTTACTTTATAACCTTAAGCAGAGGTCTGAAGCAGGTGTTCTCGTGCAATCTAGAGGGGAGGTAATCCCATTGACTGGTTCGATTGTTACTGTTGAACATCATAAGTTTGAAGTTATTGAAGATGTTCGGAATGGCTGGAACGAGGAAGCTTTTATGAAACGCTACAGCGAAATTCTGAACAAGTTCGATTACATAGTCGGTGACTGGGGTTATGAGCAGCTGAGACTTCGCGGTTTCTATGAGAACCATAACCCTAAGTCAACCTTTGATACGAAAATAGGAACGCTCGTTGATTACATTATTGAATATTGCAGCTTCGGCTGTGCCTATTTTGTGTTGAAGAAAATAGACGGCAAGTGAGGCCATAGTTAAATTAAATGGAGCTCCCTGTCTCATCATCCCAGATCAATGGAAGTCAGTGAAGCTTACTATTAGTTTGCTCAAAAGCAGATAATTAATGAATGAGAACGCAAATTTTTTGCGCAGATGAACGTATATGGAGGTACATAACGGTGGGAACGTACGATGCTTTTTTGTTGGATCTTGATGGAACGGTTTATTGGGGGAAAGAAGAAATACCTGAAGCGGTGACCTTTGTAAAGACATTAAAAGAAAAAGGGTTGCGCTATTTATTCGTGACAAACAATTCAACACGAACAAAAGATGCGGTCGCTGATCAATTGAGCGGATTCGGTATTCCATGTACGCCGGATGATGTTCTGACGACAAGCATTGCTACGGCGAGCTATATCAAATCGCGCAAGCCTAACGCAAAGGTTTTGTATATTGGCGAACAAGGCTTGAAGCAAGCGATGGAGCAAGCGGGTCTTGTTTATGAGGAAGAACATCCGGATTTTGTCGCCTTTGGCATGGATCGGCAAATTACCTACGAGAAATACGAGAAGGCATGCCTTGCCGTCCGTTCAGGCGCAACGTTTGTTTCAACGAATCCGGATGTAGCACTCCCCAATGAACGAGGGCTTGTTCCCGGTAATGGTGCGCTGACCTCAGTCATCAGTGTATCCACAGGTGTAAAGCCGATTTTCATTGGAAAACCGGAGTCGATAATTATTGAACTCGCCCTTAAAAAATTGGGAACGACAAAACAGCGTACTTTAATGATCGGCGATAACTACGACACGGATATTATGGCTGGAATCAATGGCGGTCTCGACACACTTATTGTGCATACAGGTGTTACTTCAGAAGAGGCGTTAAAATCGAAATCAATTCAACCGACTTATTCGCTAAAATCGCTCAGCGAATGGATTTTCTAAAATGCTATGTACTAATACGGTCACGTCTAAATGACGGGCCTCTTTTTTATTTTTAGAAAGAGATGGTCTGGTTATTAAATGAGTGAGTGATCGATAGAATGGATAGAGAATGGCGAAATTCTGACAGGCGATTGGAGGCGAGTGGGATGAATACGCCTGATTGGCGTTCAGTAGCAGCTCAAGATTATGATTTGCATGGGATAGATGGATCACTAAGGCTCTTTTTTCATCCAGTCCGTCAATTCTACCATCAAAACTTAGAACAATTGGCGCAATGGGCAGATTATTTATCGGCTGACAGAGGGTTACCTGTCTGCCGTATGTTACGGAATCATGATGGTCGATATGACACTGAAGTAAATGGTGAATCTTGGGCTTTGATGGTACTTCCGGAATCAAAGAAGCGCGTAGACTATTCTGCGGGGGCGATGCTGGCGGAACTGCATGCGCAGACAACAGGTGTGGATCCAAGAGCATTTCCAGAGACCCCGGAGCGTTCAAGAGCAGGTGACTTCGAGAGTCGTCTTGACGTGTTGGAGCAAAAATACGCTATAAGCCGAACAGAAAGACAGCATTCAGCCTTTGAACAGGAATTTTTGGATAACTTCCCCTATTTTTTAGGCTGCGGGGAGAATGCGATCCAGATGACTGTGGATGAATCCATTAATTTTCCGAATGAGGAACCACTTTGCATCAGCCACTATCGCTTTGCAAACTACGAAAGGTCGGCTATTGAAAATCCCGCCGAATGGGTGGTGGATGACCGATCAAGAGATTTGGCAGAAGGACTTCGCGTACTCGCTTGGCGATGTTCGGGAAGTGATCCCCAACAAGCGGCGGAGCAATTTTTGGATGAATATGAATCACGATTTCCATTGAGTGAACAGGCGATTGGTAAATTGTATAGTAGACTTCTCTACCCACTCGCATTCGTCGAGTGCTGCGAGCGCTATTTCTTTGATTCAAACGCCTCTGATCAGCGTGAACTTGAATTCATTTTACGCAAAGGCGAAGAAAGCGCAGAAGACAATGAACGATTGCTTACCTATATAGCCAACCGCTACAATGGAAGGTTCTATGCCCCGGAATGGCTGACGCGCATCTCATGATAAAAACACCACCCGCAGATCGTGTGGGTGGTGTTTGCTTTCGTCTGTTTTATTTAAAAGACTTGTTCAAGTTCTTTGATTCCGGGAACATTTTCTACGAGCGCCCGTTCAATCCCCGCCTTCAACGTGAGCGTCGAGCTGGGGCAATTGCCGCATGCGCCCAGCAGCCGAACGCGTACGATACCATCCTCGACGTCAAGCAGTTCAACATCTCCACCGTCGCGCAGCAGATAGGGACGAAGCTTATCCAGCACTTCTTCGACTTGATTATACATACACACACTCCTTCACTGTCGCATTTAGGTACATTATATCTTTTTTATAGCCGAAAATCTATTTATATGTTTGATCAAAATCAAGGATAATTCACGCAAAAAAATATTCACGCAACAGTAAATCAGTGACGCCGACGCGTGAATTTGCTATATTAATTAGTAAATTCAATGATTTTTGAGGTGAACAGATTGGAACTTACTGTTTACGGAGCGGAAGCCGTCTGCGCGAGCTGCGTACAGGCACCACCGGCGAAAGCAACTGCGGAATGGCTGCAAGCTGCGCTGGCGCGGAAGTTTGACGGAACGATTGCGATTCGTTACATTGATATTTATAAACCGGAAACAGAAAAAGACCGACAGTATTGCGATAAACTAGTAGCCGACGACTATTTTTATCCATTGGTCGTGTCGGGCGATCAAATACTTGGGGAAGGTTTCATTTCGCTCAAACCCATTGTCCAATTTTGTATCAGCAAAGGGATGCGGCCTCTAGAGGAAGATCGTTAAACGAAAACGATCTACGTGAGTGAACCTAAATCGATGTTTACTGAAGGTTATATCTAATACATGGGAGAGGTTGCTTATGCTTGATTTTCATCACAGCTGGCCATATGAACGGGTGGCAAATGATCTTTATTTTGAAGAATGTCCATTCTGCCACGAATCACCTGTATTGCTTTCGATAAAAAAAGAAGCGGTTGAAGGCGCTTTTGAAGGGATTAAAGCACATCTTGTGATGCCCTGCTGCCATGAGAAAATCGTGATCGAAACTATGGATCAAGATTACATCTGGGCAACTCAAGCGTTGCGTTAACATGTGACTAACTAATTGAGCGGCACGCGCAGAACTGGAGCGATTACTTTGGAACAGAAAATTTCATTTACGAAAATGCATGGACTTGGAAATTGTTATATCTATCTGGACGGAATCACACGGGATTTGTCATCTATTGAATCTTTTCCCGCATTGTCACATCAGGTGTCCGATCCATATAAAGGAATTGGATCGGATGGTCTAATCCTCATCCTGCCTTCAGAAAAGGCGGATGTGCGCATGCGAATCTTTAATAAAGACGGCTCAGAAGCGATGAACTGCGGGAATGGACTTCGCTGTGTGGCGAAGTACGCCTATGAGCATCAACTTGTTGATTCACAGCAGTTTGCGATTGAAACATTATCCGGCAATAAGCAGGCGACGGTACACCTTCAGGAAGGGATCGTTGAGGAGGTTACGGTTGATATGGGTGAACCGATTCTTGAACGCGCACAGATCCCTGTCGCAGGACCTTTAGGCGGACAGCAGGTCATTCGCGAAAAGTTGACCGTTGATGGTGAGGATTATGCATTTACAGCCGTATCCATGGGAAATCCGCATGCTTTGTTTTTTGTGGATGCTATTGCTGAGGCACCAATCCATAAATTAGGCGCGCTGCTCGCCGATACATATCCGTTGTTTCCCAATGGAGTGAATGTTGGCTTTGTTGAAAAGTTATCCGATCAAGAAGTAAATTATCGCGTGTGGGAGCGCGGATCAGGGATCACTCAAGCATGTGGTACCGGCGCTTGTGCATCTGTTGTTGCGTCGATACTGGAAAAACGCGTCGCAAAGGATGTACCGGTAACAGTACATCTTGAAGGCGGCGATTTAACCATTGAGTGGCAGTCGGAAAGTAATCATGTGCTGATGACCGGGGAAGCGAAAACAATTTGCGATGGTGTTTACTTTCAACGATGAAAAGGTGTTTGATTGTGATTGAGGTCACAACAGGATATAATGATACTAAATCATAAAAGGAGCTGAATGAAATGAATATTACGTTGACCGATGCGGCTAGCTTTCGTGTCAAGGAAATGATTGAAAGCGAACCTGGAGAAAATCTATTCCTCCGTGTTGGTGTCGGTGGTGGCGGGTGCTCCGGACTGACATACGGTATGGGATTTGATGATAAGATGATTGATGGCGATCAAGCGTTTGAAGGTCAAGGCTTTAAAGTGGTTGTCGACCAGAACAGTGCGCCAATGCTTGACGGAGTGACCATTGATTTCAAACAAAATCTAGATGGCGGCGGATTTACGATTGATAATCCGAACGCGATCTCATCCTGCGGCTGCGGACACTCATTTAAGACTGCCGACAATGAAGGACAGCCTGCAAAACAGTGTGACTGTTAATTCGATAGAAGTCACGTATAAATTGAAGCTGTTCAGAAGAAAATAATAGTAATGGGCTACCAACCGTATTCAATTAGTTCAATAGGTACGGTGAAAGCTCGTGGTTGTCTTTTCAAGCGCCTTTTAGTGAGATCACTATAAGACGCTTTTTCTTTTGATGATGGAAACGGGGCAGGATTTATCTCGTGTTTCGTTGAACTTATAATCAGATTCTAAAAGAATGGAGATGGTAAACTATGGAACAAATAAGGCTGTCAAAAACAGAACGTCTCATTTTAGCTAATCAATATATTATTTTAAGAAAATTGGATACCCATTCAACAGCAGAGTTTGATGGCATAATTGAAGCGTTAATCAATGGCTATCCTTATATTTATAATGATTATTTTAGTTATGTAAACGATAATATAGATGAGGCTGTCGAAACAAACGTAGTTCATGTGCTGAGTATGTTTAGAAATCTGTATACGAGCTATCAACAGTTGCCTGAGGATGAGAAGAATACCATTGATGAAAGTGAAGTTGTCTTTAGTGGATTCGATGGTAATAATGAAGCGTCGCATTACGCCTTTGCCGACTGCTTGATTAACAAATACGATCGGTTTAATGAAGTCAAAGAGCTGATTAAAAATAAGAAATTAGAGGATCTGCATGCACATTTTCCTACGTTGCCCCGATATAATCGACTATTAGAGCGCTGGTTCTCGATTCAAAAAGAAAAAGAAGGACAATTTAGTTCATCTGAAGATACTTATCTGACAGCAGATGAACTAAAATACGTCTTGGGCCATAGTTCCTAAACTCAGACCTCAACTTATTCATTGAAGTTGTCTCTTGATGATAAGCAAACTAACAGCATCTGTTCATTCGGATGCTTTTATTATGTCGTAATGTGAATGTTCTCCATCCATGAACACATGTCATTACTGTAGAGACTCTATAATTTTGATGGCAGCGTTAGCAGTGAGGAAAATTTTGACCGTTTAGTTATACAAAACCATTTAGACACAAATTGTTCTTGAAATATTAACAAAAAAGACATATTATTAATAAGGAAAATGAACGAATCCTTGACTGTTTGCTTGTACAAAGTTGATTCTGATGGGTGCACCATCATGCTGGAAAAGAACTACGTACTTTGTCGGCGGACAAACATTGCATTACTTTCTTCATCTATTTTTATAAAAAGAAAAAGGTGGCTGTGAATTACTATGAGTAAGCCGAAAATTGTGATCTTAGGTGCCGGATACGGTGGCATGATGGCAACCGTACGCCTCACAAAAGAATTAAGTGCTGAAGATGCGGATATTACACTCGTTAACAAACATAATTATCATTATCAAACAACTTGGCTGCATGAAGCTGCCGCGGGAACGATTCATCATGACCGCACGAGAATGCTGATTAAGAACGTGATTAACACGAAACGCGTAAATTTTGTACAAGATTCGGTACAGTCAATCGATCGCACGAATCACAAAGTACTGCTTAAAAATGGTGAAATCGATTATGACTATCTTGTCATCGCGCTCGGTTTCGAATCGAATACATTTGGTATTAAAGGATTAGCGGAAAATGCGTTCGCAATCCGCAGTGTGAACACAGCACGTAAGATTCGCGAACACATCGAATATAAGTTTGCCAGCTACAACAGCGACCCGGATGCCAAAGACAGTGATCTGACGATTGTTGTCGGCGGGGCAGGATTGAGCGGCGTTGAATTTCTTGGTGAGCTTGTTGACCGTATTCCTGCGCTTTGCAAGGAATATGATATTGATCCTAAAAAAGTACGGATCGTCGATGTTGAGGGCATGCCATTTGTTCTGCCTCCATTCGATCGTGAGCTGGCAAACTATGCACAAAAGTATCTTGAGGGCAAGAATGTCGAATTCAAACTTAGTACTTTTATCAAGGAAGCGACTTCCGAAGGTGTTAAAGTTCAGAAAAAGGACAGCGAAGAACTTGAAGAAATTCAAGCGGGGACAGTTGTTTGGACCGGCGGCGTAAAGGCTAACCATATTCCTGCTGAATCGGGCTTCGAAACTAATCGTGGCAAGATTCAGGTCACCGAAGATCTTCGTTCGCCTGAAGATGATCATATTTTTGCAATCGGTGATGTTGCCGTTGTCTTTCCTCCGAATGCTGAACGGCCATATCCGCCAACGGCTCAAATTGCCATTCAAGAAGCAGAAAATTTGGCTAAGAATGTAAAGCACTTACTTAAAGGCGAAGCAACTGAAGGCTTTGTTTACAAACCTAAGGGTACTGTTGCTTCACTTGGCGAAAAACAAGCGATTGGCGTCGTACTCGATCACAAGCTAACCGGCAAACCAGCAGCTGCCATGAAGAAAGTCATTGATGACCGTTATCTGCTCATGCTTGGCGGTGTCAAACTTGTATTGAAAAAGGGCAAGCTGAATCTGCTTTAATTACGTCTGAATCACTCCGTCCCCTTTGGACTGACCGTAGAAAACGGGCAATTCAAAGGGGATTTTCATGCAAGATCTTTTTCATTTTGTTGTATTCATCTTCTGTGATGTCACCTCGAGCAAATCGTTCTTTTAAAATTGATTCATATCGATTCGTGTTTTCTGATTTGTTATTCACTCTTCTGATCAGGGCAAATGCTAAATAGATAACAGCAATGAACAAAGCTATTTGAACAAGCCATCCGATAAACCCCATACCGATAACGTAGCCATTCATCATGCCGCCATTCCATCCCATCATGGTTTTCCATCTCCTTTTTCGTTTTCAACACAAGTGTATACGACAAATGTATAGAAACTGTGGTGATTTTTTGCAAACGAGAAAAAAATAATCAATGTACGTATTAGTCAGGCACCAAAATGTCGGACTGATTTTCATAGTCTAACAAAAACTACATAATTGTTTTTTAAACTTAAGGCGATGTTATACGATGAAGTTGTTTCTTGGCTCATTGGCCGCCTGTTTGATGAATGTTGGAGATGAAAGCGGGCTTTCACACTCCGTTTCATTAAGCAGGTGAACTTTTCAGCAAGCTGAATAGCCTAGGCTTTTCACAAATGGGCCAATAAGCCGTAACGAACAACATGATCTTTTAACACAAATACTGAGGTATTAATATCAAAAGGATGAGTGTGCTAAAGTTTAAGCACATTCACTTGTTTTTTCTTTAATTTGTAATCATGTATGATAACTGGAGAGTGAAAAGTTCTGTGTGAATAAACAAAAGGATAACCCTTAAATGGGATTTTATGGTATCCTCTATTTCTACGACAAAAGAGAGGATAAAATCGCCAAGGGTTATCGTAGTTCTTATTCTATCGTGTTCCTTCGCGATTGACTAGTGCCATGTTAAAATTTATTGATTCTGTACTTCTGTTCTTCCGTTCTTGTTTCCATAGATTCGCTACGTTTCAATGGTTTGTTGTGATCATTATCGGTTTGATGATACGTTCTGACTGTCTCGGAATCACTTCGGTGATTCGTGACTTGTCCCTAAACCCGAAGGGTTATGAGTCCATGATTCATTTCTTTCGTTCTTCCGCATGGTCTTTGAGCGAACTACGGCAACAGTGGCTGCGCGTGGTGCTCAAGTTTGCGCCGCTCAAGCATGAAGCGGGCGCCGTGGTTCTCGTTGGCGATGGCGTCAAACAGGCGAAAGAAGCCCGCTACATGCCCGCTGTGAAGAAATTGTTTCAAGAGTCCGAGGATGTATCCAAGTCCGCCTTCATCTTTGGACATCTCTGGGGTTCTGTGGGCATCCTGATCGGAAACGCTGGAAAGTTGTTCTGCCTACCTCTTTTTCTTCGCCTTCATGATGGTGTCCAGACGATTCGTCAATGGGAAACGTGCGATGAAAATCAAGACTCCCACGTGGTGCAAATGATTGATCAAGGATTTTCAGCCGCTCGGGTGCTGGGACGTGCGTTGTTTCTACTTGACCGTTATTTCTTGTCTGTACCTGCACTTCGTCGGTTGAATCAACGGAATCAGGAAGGAAGCACGCAACTGGATCTGGTGACGAAAGCAAAAACCTCCTGCGTGGCTTATGAACACCCCGTTCAAACGGGCGGACGGGGACGTCCACGGAAAAAAGGAACCAAAGTGCATGTAAGCACACTGTTTGAAACGCAGGAGAACCAGTTTCAAACGACCCGTCTGTCTCTTTATGGGAAAAAAGAGACGGTCTCTTATCTCTGCCTTGATCTGCTTTGGGGGCAAGGACTGTATCAAGAACTGCGTTTTGTGCTCGTTGTGATGGGTGGACGCCGTTCGATTCTTGCCAGCACGGATCAATCCTTAGAACCGGAGGCCATCATCCGGCTTTATGCCTGGCGTTTTACCACCGAAACTACTTTTCGAGCGATGAAACAGTCACTCGGTGCTTTTGCCTATCATTTTTGGAGCCGTTCGATGCCCAAACTGAACCGTTATCGCAAATCGGATGAACCCGATCCGCTGGATCACATAACCGAAGACCGCGCACAAAAACGGATTGTTCAAACGGTCAAAGCGATTGAAGGATCCATGATGTGCCACTGCATCGCGATGGGCTTGCTTCAGATGATTGCGTTGCGTCATGACACGAAGAGACAAAAGAATCTTTTTCGCTTTTTACGAACCCCATCCAAGGGAGCAGCTTCAGAAGCAACCATTATGGCTCATTTACGTCAGACGATTTTTCAACGGTTTGCCCGAAATCAGCATTTAGCCATAACGCAAATAATTCGAGAAAAGCAGGAAACACCTGAGTTACAGGACGAATTAATGATTTCTTAAGAGCCTAGAACTTTTGACTGCCCAGTATGATAAGAGAAGGTGATGATTGTGAAGAAATTACAGGTCTTGATGGTTGACGATGATTGGAAGCTGCGTAACTTGTTACGTATCTACTTATCAAAAGAAGGCTTTAATACAGTCGAGGCAGCGGATGGCGGCGAAGCGTTGCTGAAGATAAAAAATCAAGTGTTTGATCTGGTAATCCTTGATGTGATGATGCCTAATGTGGATGGATGGCAGGTCTGCCGCTCTATTCGAAAAATGTACTCAGTGCCCATTTTGATGCTTACTGCCTTGGGAGAGACAAGCGAGAAGGTTCAGGGGTTGGGACTTGGTGCAGATGATTATTTAACAAAACCGTTTGATCCGGAAGAACTAGTTGCCCGTGTTCATGCCTTGATCCGTCGTGCATCGACTCGTTCATCGAAACCAATTGAAAATGGTGTTTTGAATTTTCCGGAACTTACTATTGATAGAGATGGACGTCAGGTATCGGTTCAGGATCATCAGATCGGAATGACCCAAAAAGAGTTCGACCTGTTGACCATGCTTGCCGTCAACAGCGGCCGTGTCCTGTCCAGAGAACAGTTAATTGAAAAAATATGGGGCTATGATTTTGAGGGCGACGCCCGGGTTGTCGATATTCATATTAAAAATATAAGGGAAAAGTTAAAAAAATCCGGTTTGGCGTACCATCCGATTCAGACCTCATGGGGTGTCGGCTATAAATTCAATATAGAGGATAGAAGATCATGAGTGCTAATCGAATCGGGTTGAAGCTTGGGGCTGCCATTATTGTGTTGATCATCACGATCCTGCTCTTCTCCGGACTTGCCGTTGATCGGTTGTTCACAAATTTTTATATGACACAAATGAGAGAGGATACCCATGAGATCGCCGATCATTTGATCACTATGGCTGAATCCGAAGACACTTCCTCCAAATCGATGATCCGGACGTTTGCCAAGTTTTCGAATGTGAAGGTTTATTGGCTGAGTGCAGATGGAAAAAATGTGACCTTTGAAAGTGACAAACAAAAACCAAACTCTTCTTTAATAAGAATGTTTGAAACCAAAAAGGTACTTTCTGGACACGATGTTGCCTTCCATTATCAGGACAGACAGGATAATCGGTTCTATGTCGTTGGAAAATCGATAAAAAGAGAAAAAACTGGTCAGGCGGCAATCTACATTGTCTCTTCGATGAAGCAGATGGATGATTCTCTGTACCGACTGCGACGTTTGTTAATTATGTCTGGACTGGGCGCTTTCCTTCTGTCTTTAGGCATGATCTTGATCATGAGCAAATTATTGTCACAACCTTTGCTTCAAATGCAGAAAATGACTGAGAAAATGGCGAAGGGTGATTGGGCCGCGCGACTCAAGGTCGGAAGCCGTGATGAAATCGGCCTGCTCGGCTCCTCGATAAACGACTTAGCATCCAGCCTGCAAAGGTATCGGGATACGAGACGAGCTTTTTTTTCGAATATATCGCATGAGCTTCGAACGCCGGTGACCTATTTGCAAGGCTATTCCAAGGCGTTGGCAGATGAGCTGGTTGAATCCGATAGAGAAAAAAAACAGTACTTATCGATCATATATCAAGAATCTGTGCGTCTCGAACATTTGATTAATGACTTGTTCGACCTTTCAAAAATAGAGGAAGGTCAGCTCAAATTATCTATGGAGTGGTTGAATCTGAACGAGATGATCAAAACCGTTGCTGAAAAATTGAGACTCAAGGCGGGAGAGAAACAGCTAAGTCTTCAGGTAGAGATTCAAGATCAAGTCAGTATTATTCGTGGGGATCGTCACCGTATGGAGCAAGTGCTCTTAAATCTGCTGGAGAATGCAATTCGCTATACGGAATACGGGTCTGTCCGAGTTCGGTTAAAAAATCAAAAGACAGCTGTCGTATTGGCCGTGTCAGATACCGGCATAGGTATTTCAAAAGGAGAACTTCCTTATATTTTCGAGCGCTTTTATCGAGTAGAGAAATCCAGGGCGCGAGAATATGGCGGAACCGGCTTAGGTCTGTCGATTGTTAAAAAATACATCGAATTACAGGGAGGCATGATTCGTGTTGAAAGTAAGGTAGATGTTGGGACTACTTTTACATTGATCTTTCCTTCTGAAAAAGCGGGAGAAGGCGAGGGGACTTCATGAAAAAAATAGATTGGTTTTTTTCACTATTTTTGATCATCATGGGGCTGACCTGCCTGCTCTTCTCTGCAAATGCTTTTGGTCATGAGAGTATCATTTTTTTTGTGAAGACTTTATTGCAGATGTGCATGTGGTTCGCTTGTCCGGCTATTCTTGCTCTCATCCTTTATTTATGGTTTCTCTTCAGAAATAAAAATAAATGAGTTCAGCAATCATTTTTTCTCCTCACTTATTTTCTATATATTTTCTACACAAAATCCACATATATGTTGGTTACACTCGTAGTTGTGGAAAGGGAGGAGGAAGATAATCAATGGACTTAAGCTGGTTAGCACTACTTGCATGCCCGCTAATGATGCTCCCAATGATGCTGCTGATGATGAAGGGGAGTCATTCAGACAAGGATCACTCAGCACATCAAAAGGATTCAGATGAACTAAAAGCATTGAAAGAACAAAACGGCTTACTGCAGAAAGAACTTCAGCAATTAAAAAATAAATAGTGATTCAAGGAGGGATTTGTGATGAATTGTTGTGGGAATCACAATCATGAAAATCACAATCATGAAAATCATGCACAATCAAGCGGAGAACAAGGTAATCATGGTAACAAAACACATAACTGGATGTTGGCAGTGTGCTTCATTATCCCAATTGCGGTGATTATCGGTTTGTTTGTTACGGGAGGCTTTTCAGGATCTGGCAGTCTGCTCATTCTCGCTGTCGCCCTCATTTGTCCACTGATGCATTTATTTATGATGCCGTCGATGATGAAGAAAGGCAATGATCAGCATCATTAATCTTCTCAAAAATACAACTGTTTCAAAATTGAGATGAAAAGAAAGATTAGAGGTATCTATATAAGGTAAGAAAAGGGGAGAGGAACTTCCGCCGGCGTCAAGGACGTGACATCGCCAAGTTTTTTTTATTATCCGGAATGCACGGTGTAGGTAATAGGACGCGATTTCGCATAATAATTTGACATTTATGAATTAAGTGATAATATAAACCCGTATTTCACAATTGAACTACTTAAATTTAACCGGAAGGGAAGAGGTTGTGTGGTCAAGGATGTCATGAATCTATCTGTCGTTACCTTCAATGCTGTGTGGGGGGACAAAGAAAAGAATCTGAATCGCATCAAGGGCTATATCGAGAGTGCTGCCAAAAGGGGCAGTGATTTTATTGTTTTTCCGGAAATGGCATTAACCGGTTATGATGATGAGGCAGAAAAGCCGCTTGAAGAAAAAATGCAATTCAAGCTATCAGAAACGATTCCGGGTGAGGCAACGGATGAAATTGAATATTTGACTCAGCAATATGGTGTCTATGCGGTGTTCGGCATGCCGGAAATGGACGCCTCAAATCCCTCAACTCTCTATAACTCATTGGCCATCTTCTCTCCTGAGGGTTTGGTGGGTTCTTACCGAAAAATGCATTTGCCGGCGCCTGAACCAAACTGGGCGAAGCGTGGAGATAAGCCGTTCATATTAGAAACTCCGTGGGGACCAATCGGGTGCGCCATTTGCTATGACAGCTATTGTTTTCCGGAACTGATGCGCTACTATGCTTCCAAAGGTTGCCGTTTATATATCAACAGTACTGCGCTAGCTAAATGCCATGGTAAAGGATTGGGAACCACCACTTTGGAAGCCGGGGTTATCCGTGAGGGGATTTATATTGCCTCAGCAAACTTAGGCGGACTTGATCTTTATAATGAATTTTGGGGTGGCAGCAGCATCATCGGTCCAAGCAGAAAGACATGGGAGCCATACTATTTTGCGGGTCATAAATTTACTGATGATGTTGCTGATGAATCTGAAATTTTCACGGCGACCATTGATCTTTCCTTGGCAACACGTTTTCTGTTTAAAAATAATCCGTCTGTCGAAGGAACGGATTGGCGGCCTGATAAATATATTGCCATGTTTGAAGACTCGATCAAAGATCCGCAGCATGGAAAATAATCATGAGAAAAAATGCCCGTCTAAAAAAGGGCAGATGCACTTAAAAGAAAAAAGACTGGTTCATCGAAATTTCGATGAACCAGTCTTTTTTCGGCTCTCAATCTATTTTAGAGGATTTGCCAAATTTTAATTAATTTCTCTGCCTTCTCCGGTTGTTCACACATCTGAGCGATCAGATCATCAAGTCCGGGAATTTCTTTACTTTTATTTAGCAGTTCTATGTTATCGATACTCTCATAATAGGACTGAGCTTCGTTAACGCGATCAGTGCGACCAAGCAGGTAATCGGTGGAGACGCTTAAGTAATCAGCAATCTGCACGAGCATGTCCGGATCAGGTTTGCGATCGCCTGATTCATAGCGGCTAAGCTGGGCATTGGAAATATTTAGTTGACGAGCCATTTCCAGTTGAGATAGATTCTTCTCATCGCGCAAAAAGCGAATCCTGCTGCCTAGCGTATTCTCCATCCGTTGCGTCCCTCCCATAGTTTGGTGTGAACGGTAAACAAAGAGAATTTTATCATGTTCTCATTTTGTTAGTACTTTATTTACCAAACAGGAAAAGAGTGTTGAAAAAGTCATGGGATAAATGGTATAATTTTGAATAAAGTTACCAATTAGGCAAAAGGAGCGATCATCGATGCTGACCGTTGACTTAACTAAACTAAAAAAACTGAGAGAATCAAAAATGTCGCTTCAGGAAATGGCTTCCCGTATTGGTTATCAAAGTGCGAACGGTTATTATTACTTGGAATGCGGACGAAGCAAGATCAGTGCAGAGACGCTCGCAAAAGTGGCGACCGTTCTGGATATTCCCATTCAAGAACTATTTACGGATCCAGATGATGAATAAATTCGGGATCTCCGAAAGATGGCAAAATTCATATTGGGTGAAACGCTGTCATTACTTTGATTTTGTCCGAGCGAATGATAAACTAGAGTATCGGATATAAATTATAGTGAATGAAGCAGGGAGCGCCCATTGTGTGTAGCGATATACACCGGCCATCTCTGAAAGGAGACTTTTTATATGTGCGGATTTTGCGGATACATTGCAAAAGATCATAATCTAGAACCTGGTAATCATGAACAGAACGCGATGACCGTACGTGCAGAGACCATCAATCATCGGGGACCTGACGACGCGGGGTATTATACGGATAATCAGGTACAACTTGCCTTTCGTCGGTTAAGCATTATTGATTTGGCAGGTGGACATCAGCCGCTTCCTTATGAAAATGAACGTTACTACATCATTTTCAATGGTGAAGTTTATAACTATGTGGAACTTCGCAACGAATTGATTGAAAAAGGATATACATTCAATACAACGTCAGACACTGAAGTCATTGTCGCGCTTTATGCGGATCGCGGCGTGGACTGCGTGAATTATTTTCGCGGCATGTTCGCTTTCATTATTTGGGACAAACAAGAACAGACACTTTTTGCCGCTCGCGACCACTTCGGGATTAAGCCGTTTTACTACATGGAAGAGGATGACGGTATCTTTTTTGCTTCCGAAATGAAAAGCATGCTGATCGGCAAAGACAACAATCCGGTTGCGGAGAAAGCTCTTCAATACTACCTAACCTTCCAATTTGTCCCTGAACCTTACACACTTGAAGAAACTATAAAAAGTCTTGAACCGGGACATTACCTTCTTAAGAAAAGTGGAGAACCACTACAAAACAAAGCATTCTGGAAGCCGACCTTTGCACCTGTTAATCAAACCATTGACGAAGCAAAAAAGAAGATACAGGATGTCTTGATTGATTCGGTGAAAATGCATATGAGAAGTGATGTGCCTGTTGGGGCGTTCCTATCCAGCGGTATTGATTCCACATCTATAGTCGCCCTAGCTAAACGGTATAATGAAAATATTAAAACATTTACAGTTGGCTTTGCGAGCAAAGGATACAATGAAATAGATATCGCTAAAGACTCAGCGGAGAAACTCGGTGTTGAGAACTATGCGCTTGAGATCACGCCTGAGATGTGTATGAAAGAGATGCCGAGAATTATCTGGCATATGGATAATCCGCTTGCTGATCCGGCGGCGATCCCCAATTATTTTGTCTCTCGTGAAGCGAGAAAGCATGTGAAAGTTGTCCTCTCCGGCGAAGGTTCTGATGAGCTTTTCGGTGGATATAATATTTATCGCGAGCCAATTGCTCTGAACTGGTTTGAGAAGATTCCAAAACCGGGAAGACAAATGCTCCACGCACTTGCTCGTCAATTACCAGAGGGTGTGAAAGGACGAAGTTATCTGCTTCGCGGGACGACTCCTCTATCTGAGCGTTATGTCGGCAATGCGTTCATATTTAACGAAGAAGAAAAGAGATTTGTGCTGAAAACCTTTTCGGAAAACGCACCGTTTACAGATATTACAAATCCGATTTACAGACAGGCATCTGACAATAACAAGCTGGATCAGATGCAGCTTGTTGATATTGCAACATGGCTGCGCGGCGATATTCTTGTTGTCGCTGACCGGATGACCATGGCCCATTCGCTGGAACTGCGGGTTCCATTTCTGGACAAAGAAGTGTTCGAAGTGGCCAGGACCCTCCCTGCAGTGTTGAAAACGGGAGAAGGTACAACGAAATATGCTTTCCGCGAGGCTATGCGCGGCATTGTTCCAGATTCAATCCTGTTCAGGAAGAAACTTGGATTTCCGGTGCCCATTCGTCTTTGGCTTAAAGACGAAATGTATGATTGGGCGAGAAAAATAATCCAAGAAAGTAATACGGACGCGTTTATTAATAAATCTTATGTACTCAAACTGCTTGACGACCATTGCAGCAATAAAATGGACAATAGCCGAAAAATTTGGACCGTGCTCGTGTTCATGCTTTGGCATCAGATCTATATTGAAAAGACAGTGCATGTGACTAGTCAACCAGTAGTTCAAGCTTAATAATGGAATGAGTAGTGCGAAAAAAAAGGATCCCCGCTGCAGTAGCGGGGATCCTTTTTCAAATATAAATGACTTAGCGAGTCTGCGTTTCTCTTTCGCGCTCTAGACGCTCACTTGGCCGGAATAGAATGGTCAGGCAATATAAGGAGCAGAGTCCGACAATGCCATATACAAGACGAGAGAGCGCGCTTCCCGCCCCACCAAATAAAGTGGCAACAAGATCGAAGCGAAAGAATCCGATCAGACCCCAGTTAATACCGCCAATGATAAGTAGTACGAGACATGTTTTCTGTAAACCGCTCATAATGAACCTCCTTTTATGTGCGTGCTTTACTAGCATGGCTTTTTTTCCCACAACTATTCATTTAACGTTAGTGAACACTGAAAGATTGGAAAAAAGTGAATGATATGTGAAATCGTTTACAAATAATAATGAATAAAAAAGGATCATGACTTGAATTTGTTGCAATGGTCTTGTACAGTTAAGTAGGAATTATTTTGACTAATGGAGGCCGATGAAATGAGCAAGAAAGTCGCTTTTGATTACAGCAATGCACTTTCATTCTTTGCACAGCATGAATTGGATTATATGACGGCGCAAGTAACTGCCGCTCATCAAGCAATTCATGAGAAAACCGGAGCAGGCAATGATTTTCTTGGCTGGCTTGATCTCCCAACTGCATACGATAAGGGAGAATTCTCTAGAATTCAGAAAGCCGCTGAGAAAATTAAATCAGACTCGGATGTATTGGTTGTCATTGGAATCGGCGGATCTTATTTGGGCGCACGCGCGGTGATTGATACATTAAATCATTCGTTCTACAATATGCTGCCAAAAGAAGAACGCAAAACGCCGCAAGTTTTCTTTGCCGGCAACAGTATCAGCTCAACCTATCTGAATGAATTGTTCGATGTACTTAAGGACAAGGATGTTTCTGTTAACGTTATTTCAAAATCAGGAACAACAACGGAACCAGCAATTGCTTTCCGTGTGTTCCGCGAATTTCTTGAGAACAAATATGGCAAGGAAGAAGCAAAGGGAAGAATCTATGCGACAACGGACAAAGCCAAAGGCGCGCTCAAGACTCTGGCTGACAACGAAGGCTATGAATCCTTTGTTATTCCTGATGACGTCGGCGGGCGTTTCTCTGTACTGACTGCGGTTGGCTTACTTCCAATCGCTGTATCTGGTATTGATATTGATGAATTGATGACCGGAGCTCGAGATGCTCAGAACGACTTTAGCGAGCCGGAATTGAGCAAGAATGCTGCATATCAATATGCCGCAGTGCGCAATGTTCTTTATAATAAGGGCAAGACCGTTGAAATGCTCGTTAATTTTGAACCGCATCTGCACTATTTCTCCGAATGGTGGAAACAATTGTTTGGCGAAAGTGAAGGGAAGGACTTCAAAGGACTGTACCCTTCATCTGCGGACTTCAGCACGGATCTTCATTCACTCGGTCAATTTGTACAGGAAGGCCGACGCGTGATGTTTGAAACAGCTGTGCTTGTTGGTGAACCAAGAAAGAATGTCACGATCAAAGCGGAAGAAGAAAATTTGGATAATCTGAATTTCCTTGCGGATCAGACGATGGATTTCGTCAACAAAAAGGCGGCTGAAGGCGTTCGTCTCGCTCATACGGACGGTCAAGTTCCGCAGCTTGTTGTTACAATCCCTGAACTGACTGCGTATCACTTCGGTTATCTTATCTACTTCTTTGAAAAAGCTGTAGCAGTTAGCGGCTACTTGCTTGGTGTCAATCCATTCAACCAACCCGGTGTTGAAGCGTACAAAAAGAATATGTTCGCGCTGCTTGGCAAACCTGGCTATGAAGCAGAGAAGGCAACACTCGAAGCGCGTCTCAAGCATTAATTCACTGATCATATGTCTTGTTCATTGATGGAGGAGGTTTCACCTGTAAAAAGGCGAAACCTCTTTATGTTTTCGTTTTTCTCTGAGATAGTAACTGATCGACAAAATCATCCGCCTCTCCCGCAAAGCCAAACCCAGCCGACAAAATTTTATTGAATTGATGACTCGAATTTTTTAGTTAACGTTAATGGCTTAATTGTCCATAATGGATGACATAGGGTTGCTTTTTTTTCAATTTGACGGAGATGCCATTATCCCTTAACATGAATAGCAGTAATGCTCAAGCGGACAAGCTTTAGAGAGTGGTAAAGAAAGGAAGAGGACACGTGAAACGAAAAAATACCGGAATGTTTCCTAAATTGATCAGCATACTTTTAACATTTGTTCAGGTTGTCATTGCCCTATACATCTTACTCCAATTTTTTGGTGCCAATCCGACGCCGTTCGTTAATCTGCTTAATAGCTTGAGCGAACCGATTCTTAAACCCTTTCAAGGTATTTTCCATCCCATTGTTTTTAATACGCACAGCCTCGACCTTTCTGCCGTCTTTGCCTTGATTGTGTACAGCATCATCGGATTCGGTATTCAAAAGATCCTGACCATTCTTAAAATTAAATAGATGATCGTACACTAAAAAACGGATCAATCAGATCCGTTTTTCTAACAAGATAAGAAAATTTATCATTTTACCTTGTTGTTACGACGATAAGGTCATAAGATTCGATTGGTTGATCAGGTAAGCGCCCCGATATGAGAAATAAGCGGAAAAATTCCACTTATTTAGAAAACCAATGAAAAAAATGCTTAAATAGACGGAGAAATTCCGCTTATCGAATCGAGAAACGTGAAAATGAAGGGCTTTGCAGCGCATAAGCGGAAAAATTACCCTTATTCACCTGTGAAACAAGTGCCATGATGCAAATAGGCGGAAAATCTCCGCTTATTTATTCCGGCCGCGTTACTTAATCAATGGTCAAAATGATTTATAAGAAAAACCGGGCGCTTTTTCCCGGTTTTTCTAATCCTTTATTTTTCCCATGACAATGGTGTTATAGTAGTTGCCGTCTGAGAGTTTTTTGTCCTTCTTTAGTATTCCCTCAACTTTAAATCCCATCTTATGGTACAAAGCAATCGCTTTTGTATTGGTTTCGAGAACAGTTAATGTGATTTTCTTAATGTCTTGTTGCTCTGCCCAAGAGATGGATTGTGTAAGCAGATTAGTGCCTATACGATGCTTCCAATAATCACTTAGCACACAGACGCCAAATTCAACTTTATGCGCAAGCCGCTTTAATATGCTGCCTTCACATCTTGAGTATCCGACAATCTGATCATCAGCAACGGCAACCCAAAAGAGATTTCGCACCGCATGTCCATCTGCCCGTATGAGCTGCACAAACTCTGCTTCGCCCATAAAGGCTTCACCAGACTCTCGGTCCATATTTTCGGTTTCGCCGTCGATCCTGACTCTGATTTCAGAAAGCTGTGATGCATCCTTTGTTTCTGCGGAACGGATGGAGTACGCCAGTCCGTTCACAAAATAGTTCTTTTCAGTTATCTTCATTCTTTATTCACCCCAGTGACTCTTTCCAAGGAGAGATATTATAACATAAGTGAATTCAAAAAATCCCCGAATACCAAGGATTCGAGGATTCTTTTGAATCGATTAATCAAATTTTCTCAATGAGTCAACCGGATCGAGATTAGCTGCTTTGGATGAAGGGGCAAGTCCGGCAATGACACTGATACCTATGCTGACAATCAGACCGAATAGAACAAATCCTGGCGTGATATTCAGTATCGACACATGCATATGCGGCCTGGCAATATGGTTGCCAATCGCCGCGGTGATGAAGGCGAGACCAACACCGACGGCACCGCTGAATAAGCCGAGTAAACTTGCCTCAGAGAAGAATAAGTGCCGAATATCCTTGCGGCGGGCACCAATCGCACGCAGAATGCCGATTTCCTTCGTTCGTTCCGTGACACTGATGTACAGAACGACGATGATCATGATTGCTGAGACAAGCAGTGAAATGCCGGCGATTGCGGAAAGAACATAAGAAGCAATGGCGATGTACAGGTTCAGAGAATCGAGAAACGCGCCGGCACCATTTGGTGTATAACCATTCTTTTTAAAGTGGTTTTGGACGCTTTTTACGTTCTCAATTTGGTCGATTTTAATGGTTGCCATATTTGCGTTCAATGTAAGTTTTTGTTTCTCAAACATAGTCTGCACGGTATCGTAATCAGCAGTGAGCATGCCCATTTGAGCGCTGCCGTTAAAAATGGCTGAGATCTTTAATTTTTTCTGCATGACAATTGGCTTTTGATTTTTATCTGTCATATTAACAGAGAATATTACGGTTTTACCGATTAGGCTTGTTGGTTTTTTGGTTAGCTGTTTGGCAACATCTTTGCTCAACCCGATTTCATTGTTTCCAGGCAAATGACTGCCCTTGGCCAGATCTTTATCAGGTACAGCACCATCAACGGTCTGGAAATATTGTGGAATCGCCATTTTTTTACCAAGTGTGACGCGTGTTGATGAAAGCCAGAGCACTTTTTCTGCTGAAGTTACATGCTTAACCTTTTCGATCTTCTCAAGGTCGCTATCGGATACAATTGCTGATTTTTTGATTTGGCTGCTCTCTCCATCTTGCTGAGAAAGTCCTTTTTTCGACAGCTGTACCACGGTCGGGTTAATATTTTTCATGATCTCATCGTGAATATAGGTCTGTACGCCGCTACCGAGGCCGAGCATAATAATGACGCTGAAAATACCGATGGCTCCACCAATCGTGACGAGTATATTTCGTTTTAAGTTGTGTCGTATATTATCAAGTGCCATCTTGAATGTCGCAGGGATGCTCAGATTTCGCGTTTTCGGTTCTTCGCGATGATCAGGTACAGGATAGGCATCTTTCAAGCGAATATCGTCCGCGATACGTCCATCATCAATTTTAATGATCCTTGTGCCATAGTCAGCAACTTTTTGTGAGTGTGTCACGGTAATGACCAACTTGCCTTGCTTTGCGATGCTGTCGAGCAGTTCCATGATCTGTTCGCTGTTTTTCTTGTCCAGGGCCCCGGTCGGTTCGTCAGCGAGAAGAATGTCAGGATTATTGGCCAGTGCGCGTGCGATCGCTACACGCTGTTTTTGCCCTCCGGAAAGCTGATTCGGTCGTTTATGAAGATGATCCGCCAATCCGACGGTTGTCAGCAGCTCTTTGGCATGCGCGACGCGTTCCTTTTCCGACATGGTTGTCATTTTCAATGTGATCAACACATTATTCAATACCGTCATGTGATTGATTAGGTTGAAGCTTTGGAAAATGAACCCAACATTTGTCTTACGGTAATCATCCAGCTCTTTTTCTTTCATCTGGTGTAATGCTTTGCCATTGATCAGGACATCACCAGTGTAGTCCTTGTCCATGCCTCCGATGATATTCATCAGCGTTGATTTCCCGCCGCCGGATTCGCCGAGGATTGAAACAAATTCGCCGCGCTCAAGTTTTAAATCGACTCCGTGAAGAACGGGGAATATCTGTTTTCCTGAAAGCTTGTACGACTTATGAATGTTTTTTAGTTCAATATAGCTCATGGGTATCCTCCAGTTATGTGTATTCTCGCTAATTTCCTGGCAGCGAGATTCGTTTCTATTGCCCATTTTTATACTAATGGATTTCAGGCAGTAATGAACCATGCCGGGGAATTAATTCGTTCTAAGACTTCAGACGTATTTCAGAGCCTATACTGAGTGTAGCAAACCAATGAATGTGCATATAGTGACGTTTATCCGAAACACGGATGACAAATGTCATGAAAGGTAATGCGTGTTTTGGCGACGGCTTTGACAATTATTTTTTTCTTGCCATTCATTTATAATAGGAAAAAAGGTGTTTACAATTATCGAAAAGCAGCGATTGAAAAGGTTGAGGAGGTCCCTGAATGCAGAGTTATACGAGCAAAGAAGCATTAGTTGAGGAGATTCAAAAAAGATATGTGCTTTTTGACAAAGAATTTGAAACGATTTCAGAAGATAAAAAAGATCACTGTGTTGATGGAGTGGACAGGACACCGCAAGAAATGATCGCCTATCAGCTTGGATGGTTAACACTCATTATGGGCTGGGAACGTGATGAATTAGCAAATAAAGCGGTTGTCACACCAACACCTGATTACAAATGGAATCAACTCGGGTTGCTTTATCAGAATTTTTATCGCCAATACAGCAATTATTCACTAGAAGAATTAAGACAATTGTTTCATGAAACGGTAGAAAAATGGTGCGATTGGATTAAACACTTAAGCGATGAAGAGCTGTTCACGCCCAACATGCGAAAATGGACGGTGACTAATGCAAATTGGCCAATGTGGAAATGGATACATATCAATTCAGTTGCTCCATTTAAAAGTTTTAGAACAAAAATTAGAAAGTGGAAAAAGAACCTTTAAATACGTCTGCTAGATCCGTTTTGGTCCAAAGCCCTCGTTATTCAAGCGGAGGGCTAACTTTTTTGTGAGTATCATGAGAAAGTCTGAGAGAAGGAATGTCCTCTAGTCTGCTTATTCTGCATAAATAGTTCAGAGCCTACCTTATGTCAGTTTCTTTCATAATGCGCGGCTCACTAGCCATGTGTCATGGGTACTGCATCGAAGGTAGTTCATGGATATACGAAGGTTGAACTTGTCAGCGCGTTCAATCTCGTTTTCAGTGTGCTGTTTTTCGAAGCTGTATCAGCTGGCATCATAACTCTTGAGTGAGTTATGATGCCAGATTTTTTTTCTGTCAACATTTCCCGCCAAGCCATGCTAATAAAGCATACAAAAAACCTCTGAGAGTGAGTTTCTGAAAACTCACTCTCAGAGGTTCAAAACTAGATAAAAGTAGCTCTGTCATGGAACGCTGTGCCATTTTATCACAGCGCGGTTAGTGGAGCATAGGGGGATCGAACCCCTGACCTCTGCCATGCGAAGGCAACGCTCTCCCAGCTGAGCTAATGCCCCATAAAAGGCCACGACAAAGATTATACTGCTCAGAGAAAATTTGGTCAACCCTAAAATCTAGTGAAGCTAATTTTTGAAAAAAATGAGAAATTTGATTTTATTATGTTACTTTTTCTAACATTAGAGTTATAATCGTCAATGAAATTATTTTTCGAATCCATAAGAGGAGACGTTGGTAGTGAGTATTTTCAAAACGAAACCGATTGCGAGCTTGATTGCAGAAACAGAGGGCAAACAAGGACTGAAAAAGGCACTGGGATCATTTGATCTAACCATGCTTGGCATCGGCTGCATTATCGGTACCGGAATTTTTGTTCTTACCGGGGTTGCTGCGGCAGATTTGACCGGCCCCGCACTCGTGCTTTCATTTATTTTTTCTGGATTAGCCTGCTGTTTCGCAGCACTCTGTTATGCGGAATTTGCATCGATGATTCCTGTTGCGGGCAGTGCGTATACTTATGGTTACGCCGGACTGGGAGAAATTTGGGGCTGGATTATTGGCTGGGATTTGATCTTGGAATATGCGGTTGGTATTGCGACTGTTGCAATTGGATGGTCAGGTTATGCCGTCAATTTACTGAATAATATGGGGATTCACTTGCCGAAAGCGATTGTCAGTTCACCGATGGAAGGTGGCGTGATTAATATTCCTGCCATGCTGATCATCGGGTTGATCGCTTGGCTGCTGATCAGTGGTGTAAGAAATACATCGGGCGTAAATGGTGTGATCGTCATCATTAAAGTCGCTGTTGTTTTACTTTTCATTGTGCTTGCTGTGTGGCACGTCAAACCGGGCAACTGGACACCGTTTATGCCATTCGGTTTTAAGGGTGTTATTTCCGGTGCGGCCGTTGTGTTCTTTTCTTATATTGGGTTTGATGCCGTGTCAACAGCTGCAGAAGAGACACGAAACCCTCAGAAAGACATGCCTAAGGGGATTATTTATTCACTGTTGATTTGCACAGTGCTTTATATAGCGGTTTCAGCAATATTAACCGGAATTGTTAAATATACAGCGTATCAGACAACAGCAGGTCATAATGCGCCAGTAGCTTATGCTCTTGATCTGATCGGCATTCACTGGGGTGCGGCACTGGTATCCGTTGGCGCAATTTGCGGAATCACTTCCGTATGTCTTGTGCTGATGTACGGACAGTCTCGAATATTTTTTGCAATGGCAAGAGACGGATTGATCCCGAAGGTACTTGGCGGGGTCAGTAAAAAACATCAGACACCGGCTGTTTCAACGATCATTGTCGCATCGGTCTGCGCGTTGACCGCAGGTTTCTTCCCAATCAGTATTGTTTCCGAACTGGTCAGCATTGGTACGTTGATTGCATTCATTATCGTCTGCGCCGGCACAATCGTTCTCCGTTACAAACGCAAAGATCTGAAACGCGCGTTTAAGGCACCATTTTTTCCTGTGACGCCTATTTTGGGCATCCTTTCCTGTGCTTATTTAATAACCGGACTGCAGCCGGCAACTTGGATTCGGTTTGTTGTTTGGTTCGTTCTTGGAATCATTGTCTATTTTGCATACAGCTATAAACACAGTGCGCTTCGGAAAGATCGTGTACAGGAATCAGGCGAGAAATTGTAATTGAGAAGAAAAGTTTTTTTGCATCCTTTTTTGTGAATCTCCGTACATTTTACATGTGTCGGAGATTTTTTTCGTTGTCTAAGGATCCGCTAATAAGCTAATCTTGTCAAAAATTTTCGTAAAATAACGTGTCATTTGTATTTTTTGTTAATGTGTTAAGAGATATTGCAAAGACTACATAGTAGAGGTTAAATGGAATTGGAAAGGTGGAGGACGAATGGACAGAGAAATGCTTTACAAGCGCTTGTTTCAAGTCGCTTATTTTGTTATCGGCGCTGCGATCGTCGGACTTCTCGTCTATTTCTTTGTTCTTCTGATTGGCAACCATTACACGGATGATGAGAAACTTGTGATGAGCAGGACTTCGGTAGTGGTCGATGAACAGGGGCGTGAACTCTCACGCCTCTACGCGGAGAATCGTGATCCGGTTGCATTGAAAAAGGTACCGAAACATGTTCAAAATGCTTTCATCGTAACAGAAGATCTGCGCTTTTATCAACATTCAGGCATTGATCTGCGCGGGGTTATGCGTGCGCTCGTGACTGATATCATGGCCGGTGATAAAGCAGAAGGCGCGAGTACAATTACTCAGCAGCTGGCGAGAAACGCTTATCTGTCTAATGAGAAAACATGGTTTCGAAAATTTAAGGAGGCGGCGATTGCCGTCAGCCTTGAACGAAAATACAGCAAGAAACAGATCCTGGAAATGTATTTGAATCAAGTTTATTTCGGTCATGGCATTTACGGCGTTCAAATGGCATCTGAATTTTTCTTTAATAAGGATGTCGGGCAATTAACTGAAGATGAAGGAGCGCTTCTGGCCGCACTTCCAAAAGGACCGAATGGCTATTCACCAATTATGCATCCGAAAAAAGCCCTTGAACGCCGCAATCTCGTACTCACGCTGCTTCAGAAACATGACTATTTGTCAGCGGAGCAATCAGTACGCCTGAAGGGAAAAACACTTGGACTTAATGTGCATAAGATTCAAACGCATCCGGAGTATGACTCCTATATGGATCTGGTGAAGGAAGAAGCTGCAAAAAAATATCATATCGGAGCGGAGGACTTAATTCGTGGCGGCTATAAAATTGTCGTTCCGATGAGTAAAGAAGCACAAAGCGCTTCTTATAATGCTTTTAAGAACAATGTATATTTTCAAGGAAGCAATCCGAACCAGTCACCGGAAGGCGCATTTGTGCTGATGAGTAAAAATGGCGGCGTGCTCGCGGCTCAAGGTGGACGCAATTATGTTAGCGGCAGCTATAATCGGGTTAATGACAAGAGACAGCCGGGCTCTTCCTTTAAGCCGCTTGCTGTATATGGGCCGGCACTTGATTCCGGGGGCTATCAGCCGTATTCTATGCTCCAAGACAAGAAAGTCAGCTATGGTGATTACAAGCCAACAAACTACAACGGCCGTTACAATGGCGAAATGACTATGTATGATGCCATAACTGTCTCACAGAACGCTCCAGCGGTCTGGCTGCTTGACCAAATTGGTATTTCAAAAAGTAAAAGTTATTTATCGAAAATGGGGATTGATTTACCGGATAAGGGATTGGCGATCGCACTTGGTGGGTTGAGCAAGGGTGTATCCCCGTTGCAGATGGTTTCTGCGTACACAGCTTTTGACAACAACGGCAGTCAATCCCAGTCTTACTTTATTCAGGCAATCTATGACCATAACGGAAAGAAGATTGGCGAGGCGAAACCCAAATCAAAGAAAATCTTTTCTAAACAGACCGCTTGGTATATGACGCGGATGCTGCAATCCGTGATGAAAAACGGAACGGGGCAGGCCGGTTACAGTCAAGCTGCTCTTGCGGGGAAAACCGGATCAACCGCATATACCAAGAATGGATTGCGTGACGCTTGGTTTGTCGGCTACACCCCGGATGTGGTAGGATCGGTGTGGCTTGGGTATGATCAGACGAGCAAGGATCAGTATTTAACCGGATCAAGTAATGACGCAGTACGTCTGTTTAAGACGGTGATCAACAGCATGCCGAACGAAAGCAGGCTGGCGTTTGAAAAGCCGAGTGACGTATCCGATCTTGACGAGCCGATTCGGTTGGCGGCGGTTACGCAATTAAGTGCGAAAGGCGTACTTGGCAAATATGCGTTACCTGCATTGCAGCTCACTTGGAATGCGGGCTCTGACGACCGAATCGTTTATCGTGTTTACTCCGAACTTGACGGAAAGCGGACTTTAAAGGGCGAAGTGAAAGGTAAAAACACATTCCGCATCAACTTTGTTAATCCGATGAGCAAAGAGAATTACTACGTGGTTCCCTATAATACTCAGACTGATAAGATCGGCAATGCTTCCCCGTCGGTTGAAATCAATTGGTTTTCACAGCTTTGATTCTGTTTCGACCATTGAAACCATAAAGGCAAACCCTCAGCAAAAATCCAAAGTAATTTTGCCGAGGGTTTGCCTCTTTCTCGTTATTCTCGGTGAAAAGTTATAGAATAGAACATGTTTGGACTGCCTGTATCTTTTTTACATACAAAAGTCGATCAGTTGATAATGGTTCATTGAAATAATAAGTAATTTATTGAGAGGTGCTGGAGAGATGGTTACGAAAAAGATAGGTTTACTTGTTATGGCGTATGGAACGCCGTACAAAAAAGAGGATGTCGTTTCTTACTATACAGCCATTCGTCATGGCAGAAAACCAAGCGATGAACAAATTGCCGATCTTGAACGTCGTTACGAAGCTATCGGGGGCTTGTCGCCTTTGGCGAAGCTGACTCGTGAGCAGGCTGATGCGCTTGCTGAACGGCTGAATATGATTCAACCTGAATACGAGTTTCATGCTTATCTCGGATTGAAATACATTCACCCGTTTATTGAAGACGCCGTGCAGGCGATGCATGATGACGGCATCGAGCGCGTTGTGTCATTAGCGCTTGCACCACACTACTCCCGCTTTAGTGTTCAATCGTATATTGACCGCGCACAGTCTAAAGCTGAAGAACTAGGCGGCATCAGCATGACTTCATTAAAGAGCTGGTTTGATCAACCTGGATTTATAGCCTTTTGGCAGAAGGCCATTCAATCATCGCTCGCAGAGATTGCTGAAAATGAATGGGATCAAACTGTAGTTCTTTTTACGGCGCACAGCCTTCCGGAGAAAATTCTGAAGAACGGAGACCCGTACCCGGATCAAATTCGCGAGACAGCGCAAAGAATTGCAGAAGGATTGGAAATTAAGCATTATGCGCAAGCATGGCAAAGCGCAGGAAAAACCGGTGATCCATGGCTCGGACCCGATGTGCTTGATCAGATCCGCACGCTTCATCAGAACAGCGGATACAAACACTTTATTTTCTGTCCGATTGGTTTTGTCGCCGAACATCTGGAAGTACTCTATGACAATGATCAGGAATGTCGCAAACGTGTTGAGTCTTTGGGTGCCATCTATCATCGACCACAGATGCCCGATACCGATCCGACGTTCATCGACGCGCTCGCTTCAGCAGTAGTGCAGGCGTGCAAAGAACAATCAACAGTGAGCAAGTAAAAATGATTCATTCTTGTCACCTCATCAAATACATGATAAAATTTGCTTTGAACAAAATGACTGTTTTTCTCATTTGGTCATTATCTGAAAATGGTGATAAACATGGCTGTTGATCGAAAAGAAAATATTATCGTCGCTGCGGAGAGGACTTTTGCATCATTCGGTTATAAGGCGACAACGATGGATTTGGTTGCGCGTCTCGCAGATGTCGGCAAGGGAACGATCTACACCTTTTTTAAAAATAAAGAAGAATTATTCTATGAAATTATGAATCAGTTCATCTTAAAGATAAAAAAGGTAGCGACCAGTGCCATTCATGATGAGGATAATTTTTTCATCAATCTGCACCGAGCCCTTTATTCAATGCTCGAACTTCGCAAAGAACATCAGCTGACGATTAAGTTGACACAGGAACTTCGAGAAGTCGGAACTTCACAAGCGAAACAAGCATTGGATACTATTGAGGACGCGATTCTTGGATTTATAGAAGAATACATCAGGAAGGCGGTAGCGAAAAAAGAGGTTAAGCATTGCGATCCTAAGGTGACTGCGTTCGTTATTCTCCGTCTCTATATCGCCCTTGTATTCGACTGGGAACAGCGTCACGAGCCGCTTTCCAGCGAAGAAATTGCCGACCTTTTTGATTTGTATTTAGTTCAAGGATTAAAAAAATAATGGTTTCGATCGTTATTTTTTTGATAATAAATGACCAAATGACCAAATCAGTCAATAAATTTATGGGTTGCATAGTCTAGGTTTAATGAATTAAAGAAGGTGGGTATTTTATGAATGTGATTCACTTGATTGTCGCGGAACTCAAAGCGATTGTCGCAAAACCGCATAATATTGTCGTCATGGTTGCGGTCATGTGTGTTCCGCTTCTCTATGCAGGCATGTTTCTTTATGGGTTCTGGGACGCGTTTGGGAAGACGGGCAATCTTCCCGTGGCTGTGGTCAATCAGGACAATGGGGCGGTCATATCAGGCAAACAGCTCAATGCAGGAGCAGATCTGGTAGAAAAACTAAAGAAGAACAATGATTTTGATTGGCGGTTTGTCAGCGCGAAGCAGGCTGAGGAGGGATTTACGAATAACCACTATTTTATGACGGTGCGCATTCCGGCCTCTTTTTCAGAGAATGCGACCACGCTTGTTGACAATCAGTTGAAGCCGGCGAATCTGCATTACCGAATTAATGCCGACTATAATTTCATCGCTTCCCGCATGGCGGATGCTGGTGTTAAGCAGTTGAAGACGCGCGTATCAAACGAAATCACAAAAACGTATGCGAAATCCATGTATGCTCAACTCGACACGTTGACGGATGGCTTAAGTGACGCTGCAAAGGGATCAAATAAGCTGGCTAAGGGAAGTAAAAAAGAAGTTGACGGGTTAAAGACACTGAAGAATGGTTTTAAATCACTTATGAACGGCACAGATCAATTGCAAAGTGGTGTTGGAAAACTTGCAGATGGTGCTTCAAAGTTGAGTGGTGGTGCCGATCAGCTTGCAACAGGTACCTCGAAAGTTAATGACGGTGCTGAACAACTGGCTTCTGGCAACTCGCAATTAAGCAATGGCGCTAAAAAACTTGCTAACGGTGCTTCAGCGCTCAGCAGTGGATCCAGCCGTCTTAACGATGGCGCCAACACGCTTAGCGGTGGAGCGAAAAATTTAAGCAATGGCGCGAATCAACTGAATCAGGGAATCAACCAATATACAGGCGCTGTAAGCAATCAGCTTCTTCCTGGTGCATCCCAACTCTCCAATGGATTGAACCAACTGAATAGCGGTATACAGAGTCAGAATCTAAGTAATCAGGTGAACCAGCTAAACACAGGAATGCAGAAATTTGCCTCGTCGATCAGCGAATTGCAACAAAAACTAAGTTCTTCAATTGATCCATCGACAATTGGTGCGAGTGCAGGAAAAGCAATTAATGCTTCTCAAATTGGTGAACAGGCAGTAAAAAATGCACAAGACCATGGATTAGGTAAAACAACAGCTGAATCTGCGACATCTATTGCTAATAGTGTTACTAAAGGGATCACCCAAACGATGGGAACTTCAGAAGCAAAAGAACAATTAACTGATAAATTGAAAAGTGATCAGAATATAAAAGGTCTAATCACAAAAATTATGACTGATTCGAATGGTACCGTTAGTGCTGATGAATTAAGTAAGTTAGTTACTGCGGCCGCTCAGACTACTTCTTTAACAATTACAGATCAAATTTCCAACAGCAGTAATGCTATTGCATCTCAGCTAAATCCAAATTTGAAACTAGTAGCAGAAAGTACAATCAGCACAACGGCAGCACAAACGGCTCAGCAAGTGGCTCCAAGAGTTGCCAGCCAGACTGCTTCGCAGATTAAAAGCGGTATTGTATCGGGCTTAAGCCAAAAAGATCCGTCAACCGGACTGACGCTGAATGGAGCGGCTCAGCAATTAGCCGATGGCACCTCTCAATTGGCGGGGAAGAATGGAATTCCATTAATCGCTTCCAGTATTAATCAACTTTCAAACGGTGCCGGTCAGTTATCCAATGGTTTGAACAAATTGAACAATAACTCAATGGCATTAAATGCCGGGGCCTCTTCTCTAGCAAATGGCGCATCAACGCTTTCTGGCGGTACTTCGACTTTGGAGAATGGAGTATCAACATTAAATGGCGGAGCCTCTTCTCTAGCAAACGGAGCATCAACGCTTTCCGACGGCGCTTCGACTTTGGCAAATGGATCATCAACGCTAGCTAACGGCACTCATACACTTGTCAATGGTGCGAATACGCTTAGTAGCGGTGCAAATACTTTGAACAGTGGTACGAATCAACTGGCAACGGCCTTAAAGAGTGCGGGATTAGGTCAACAAAAGCTTTTCAATGGAATAAATCAGCTTTCAGATGGCGCGCAGCAAATCTACTCGGGCAATACGAAGCTTGGGTCAACCCTTTCCGACGCTCATGGAGAGCTTGCAAAGACGCCGACAAACAGCGCGCACGCGACGAAGTTCGCAGAGCCGGTGACATCAATAGACAGCTCAAATCAGTCCGTTGACACATTTGGTTCAGGATTCGCCCCATACTTTATTTCTCTTGGACTTTATGTCGGGGCATTACTTCTGACAATTATTTATGATCTTGGCAAACCGGCAGGCTTGGCGACCTCTGGGTGGACGATCGCCCTCAGTAAATTCTTCATTACACTTATGATGTCGGTCGGCCAGGCGCTTCTCATTGACATTGTTGTTTTGAAAGGCCTTGGACTTCAGGTCGATCATCCATGGACTTTTGTCGGATTCACCATATTGACTAGCATAAGTTACATGGCCATCATTCAATGGCTGGCCGGCTCATTCAATAATGAAGGACGATTTGTCGCAATTGTGATTCTCATCTTCCAGCTTGTGACGAGCGGTGGGGCGTATGCTATTGAGTTGATTCCAAAATGGCTGCAATCTGCATCGCATATTCTCCCAATGACTTATAGCGTTAATGGGCTGCGCACTATTATTGATGGCCATCAGCATCAAATGCTGGTTGATAATTCATTGGTTTTGCTGCTCTTTATTGTCATCGCATTGAGTTTAAGTATGATCACATTCTCAATTAAATTTCGCCATACGCATAAAATGATCAAGGCAAAAAATTACGAAGGAACTCCAGTGGAATAACAAAAGGCGCGCAAAGACCCTCAGGCTGAAAAATACCTGAGGGTCTTTTTCTTAACTTGTTTGTTAAATATTCTCGGTTCTTCCGATGTAGGCGATTTTGAATACACCGTTTTCGAAAACAACCTTCGTCACACTTGTGTTTTCAATCGTTGAGACATGTATTTTTTCTTCGGACAACATATAAATAAGGCAAGCGATATAAAGGCCGTGGCTGACGGCGAGAATTGTTTCTTCCTCACAGTGGGCAAAGGTGCTGAGAATAGCACGAATACGTGTTTTGACATCTTCATAGTTTTCCGCTAGTTCGGTCGTATCCAGTCTTTTCAATGCATCCAGTGCATTGATTTTCAACTCATCCGGTGAGTCGCCGCGGAGTTCAGGGTCGCCTTTTTCTTTACCGACGGCTTCCCACATCAGGTCATTCGGATCACCTTCAAATTTTCCGAAACTTACTTCGCGCAAGTTCTTGGTTTCAATGGGTGTGAGATCCTGATTTAAGGAATGATCAAGCACAAGTCTGGATGTTCGTCTTGTTCGCCCAAGATCACTTGTGTATGCTGCGTCAAATGATATATTTTGCGACTTAAAGAGCGCGCCAAGGTCAGCCGCCTTTTGTTCACCGATATCAGTAAGAGGTGTGTCTGAGATGCCCTGTACTTTCCAAAGATGGTTGAATAATGTCCGTCCATGTCTGACGAAATAAATGGTTTTCATGTGTATCCTCCCAATGGCAGTGTTTACAGCGATTGCGCATCGTTCATGTGAATCCAATCTATTTAAGATTATCTTAATAGGGCTATGCTTGTAAAGTAAGAGAATCAAAATTCCCTGTTTGTATCGGCATACATCGTGCAGCTAGACGGAATCCGCGATGGGAATTAAAATTGAATAGAGAACGGGAATTTAAGTGAGAGGGGAATTGAAATGATCTATTTGAATAACCGCGATATGCTTGATCAAACGCTTAATTTCGCGCTTGAAGAGTATGCGCTAAAGCATTTATCAATTGACGAAACCTATTTAATGTTCTATCGAATGGCGCCAACGGTCATAGTGGGCCGCAACCAGAACACCATAGAAGAAGTGAACATGGATTATATAACGAAGCATGAGGTGACTGTGACTCGAAGACTTTCCGGAGGCGGGGCCGTGTATAACGATCCGGGAAATTTGAGCTTCAGCTTTATCGCAAAGAATGACGGCGACAGCTTCAACAACTATAGGAAATTCACCGAACCGGTGATTCGCGCACTTCAACATATGGGCGTAGACGCAAAGCTGGAAGGGCGCAATGACTTGACTGTCGATGGAAAGAAAATTTCCGGCAATGCTCAATTCGTCACGCAAGGACGTATTTTTAGCCATGGGACCTTGCTCTTTGATGTGAACTTGGACAATGTTTCGAAAGCCTTGCATCCTGATAAGGCAAAATATGAGTCGAAAGGGATCAAGTCGGTCCGCAGCCGTGTAACGAATATCCGTGAACATTTGGCGGGAGACTTGGATATCCACGAATTTAAAGCGCAGCTCCTTCATTATATTTTCGAAGGAGAGGACCATGTGCCGGAATACACACTGACCGATGAAGACTGGACGACTATTATCAATATTGCCAAGCGGCGCTATCGCAATTGGGAATGGGTCTATGGAAAATCACCGGAATTTAATGTTCAGAAAGCACAGCGTTTTGCCGGAGGCCGTGTTGATTTCCGCATGAATGTGAAAAAAGGTATTATTGAACAACTATCTATTTTCGGTGACTTTTTTGGTGTCGGCGATGTTCATGAATTTGAAAAAGAGCTTATTGGGGTAAAATATGATCCGAATGTACTTTCTGAAAAACTGAAGTCCGTTGACTGCCATAAGTACTTTGGAAAAATAGGAGACGAGGAATTACTCGCCGTACTTTTTTAACGTAGGTTCTAAATTGGGAGTATGCGGACTAACTTAATAATAGCCCGTCCTCGTATGATTAAAGACGGACAATCTTTGCTGATATGACGGAGGAGGGTCCTTCTTGAAGGGAAAAAAAGTGATGTGGTGGTTTATCGCTTTATATACCATCTATCTTCTCACGATGGCTGCTTATTTTTTTGTTTGGTCAAAATCTGTGCTTCCTGCAGACATGAAAGGGACAGCGGCTGATCCTACACTATTCATGAACAAACATCAATTGGCGGAAAGCGGCGTGCTCAATGCATGGCGGCATTTTCTCTCATTTGCGACAATCCCGCTGGAATGGGGCGTGTATCTTTTTGTACTCATCGGTGGTCTGTCGCTTTGGTTAAAAAAATGTTCCGTGCGCATCTCTTCTTTATTCATTGTGCAGATGTTTCTTTTCTATGTCAGCCTGGCTTTGATTTCCGCGTTGGTGTTTCTGCCTGTTGAATTTGCTTCGTACCAACTGTCGGTTCACTACGGGATCTCTGTTCAGCCAATTCAGGACTGGCTGAAAGATCAAGGAATCAGCACGGCGATCAGCACGTTAATCGGCTTTATTATGATGACTGCTGTCGTTTTCTTGATCCGAAGATATCCGAAGCGCTGGTGGTTTCCCGCGTGGCTGTTATCAATCCCGTTTGTTTTCTTTATGATGTACCTGCAGCCAGTAGTCATTGATCCGTTATACAACCATTTCCAAAGCCTTCAGGATGGTGAGTTGAAGACGGAGATTCTTCAGATGGCAGAAAAAGCGGGCATTCCGGCTCATAATGTCTATGAAGTGGACATGTCGAGCGAAACGAATGCGATGAATGCGTATGTTAACGGCATGGGATCTCACTTGCGCATTGTGCTTTGGGATACAACGGTGCATCGACTTAGCCACAAAGAGGTCCTATTTGTTATGGCACATGAAATGGGTCACTACGTCATGCATCACATTATTTGGGGCACGGCTGCGGCACTGCTCGGACTGCTGGTCACTCTATGGATCGCGGCGAAAATCCATCTGTGGGCAAGCGTGCGATGGGGAGCAAAGTTGAATATGTCCCATCCGGGAGATTTAACCGCTTTGCCGATGCTGTTGCTGATTTTATCACTCCTATCATTTGCGGGAGAACCCGTTCAAAATATGGTTTCCCGTGAATTCGAGCAGCAGGCGGATCAATACGCGATTGAAATGACACAAGACAAAAAGGCGGCCATTTCCTCATTTCAGAAACTGTCCACATCCAGCCTCAGCGAAATGAATCCTCCAGCGCTTGTTAAATGGATTCAGTACGATCACCCAACCATGCTTGAGCGAATAAATTATTTAGAGCATGTGAAAACCAATAAGTAATGTTGTTTATATCGTGTAACAAAAATCGTATTTTTTCAAGAAGTCACTTCTCTTCCGACTGGATTATGCTAAACTAAATAGATGTTGAAAGCATTATATGAATAGAATGGGTTTTCTCATTACAGTTAAAGAATTGAGGCATTTATATGGCAAATGAGAAGAAGACAGTCGCGGTTTTATATGGCGGAAAATCTACGGAATATGAGATCTCGTTGCTTACGGCTTTTTCCGTAATTAACGCGATTGATTTAGACAAATATCGAGTACTTCCCGTCTACATTCAGCAGGATGGGCGATGGATCGCCGGTGATGAAATTAAAGGAAAGTTGGCACACAAGGATCAGCTGCTGCTTCAGGAAAATGCTGTGGCTGAGTCTGCTGTGACGCACTGGCTTGCACCATCTGCCCCGGCAAACGTGCGTACACGGCCGGACATCGTCTTCCCGCTGCTCCATGGACCAAATGGAGAGGATGGAACAGTTCAAGGATTGTTTGAACTGCTCAATATAGCGTATGTCGGTTCCGGTGTCGCAGGTTCAAGCGTAGGGATGGATAAGGTATTGATGAAGGATGTCTTTGCGGCGTATGATATTCCCGGGCCAAATTATGTGTCCGTTTCACGTTTTGAATGGGAAAACGACGCACCAAAGATTATTCTTAAGGTGAAAAATTCAATTGGTTATCCATGTTTTATTAAACCGGCAAATGGTGGATCCAGTGTCGGCATCAGCAAATGTCTGAGTGAGCCTGAACTCTCTGCCGCGATAACTGAAGCGTTCCTTTTTGACACAAAGGTGATCATTGAAGAAGGAATAAGCGGACGCGAAGTGGAAATCGGCGTAATCGGCAACCATGAATTGTCTGTTTCTGTCCCAGGCGAGATTATTACAAAAAACGCAGCGTTCTATGATTACCAGTCAAAATATCAGGAAGGCAACAGTACCTTAGTTATTCCTGCCGATCTGTCAGACAAGGTGAAGGCGGAGTTAGAGGAAACGGCGAAACGCGCTTTTGTCGCGTTAAACCTTTCCGGACTCGCCCGTGTCGACGTATTTATCCGAGAAAAGGATCAGAAAATTATTGTTAATGAAGTGAACACGATGCCGGGATTTACACAATTCAGCATGTTCCCGCTGCTTTGGCAGCACACAGGGCTTCCTTATCAGCAATTGATTGAGAAGCTGGTTGATCTTGGGTTGGAAAAGCATCGTGAAAAGCAGCAGATTCATTACCGGATTGATAATTAAGAGAATGTAACCAAAAAAGGAACACACCGATGACGTAGGATCATCGGTGTATTCCTTTTTTTTACACTGATAAACGAGTTTAAGCGGTCCGGAAAATAAAGGAGCTTTGACTAACGACACGACACTCATTCCCTATGAGCAACATCGAAGTTGCCGCTTCCTGTGATAGTAAAAAACCAGACTCACCACGTTAAATTCGGGGGAGTCTGGTTGATTCACTTACTGAAGGACGGTAATTGTCATCGTTCTACGTCCAAAATTTAATGCCTGGTCACGAGAAGCAAAATGGACATCAATACGATTTCCCTTGATTGCTCCACCTGTATCGCCGGCAATATAGACACCATAACCTGGAATCATGACGCGCGCCCCGAGAGGAATAACGCGGGGATCAACGGCAATCACTCGGGCATTCGGGTTACTGCTAAAATCAATCCCTGTGGCTGTTCGACCGCCAAGTGAATAACTGGTTGCTTCGACCGTAATCGATTGACCTGATTGAGCTGCGGGAGCCGGTTGCGTGTTCGCAGGCTTGTAAGCAGTTTTGGTGACCTGTGGTTTCGCTGCAGCGGCTTTGTCTGCCGCAGCCTTTGCAGCTTTACGCGCAGCTTCTTCTGCAATTTTCTTAGCTTTATCTTCCGCTGCTTTACGCGCGCGCTCTTTCGCTTCTTTTTTTTCCTGAACTTTTATTTCAACAAGTCGTTCTTGATTTTCTTTTGCTTCATCGGTATGCTGGTAAACCGTGTAGAGTACGGTTTTTGTGTCCGAGCCGACGATGCCGTCATCTGAGCGTTTATGATCCGATTGATAGGTGTCAATCGCATCCATCGTCTGATCACCGATGACGCCGTCAACAGCTCCGCCGTAATAGCCAAGTTGTTTCAGCTCATTCTGGAGCTTCACGACCGCTTCACCGGAATCGCCTTGCTGAAGCAAACTGTTTCCGAAAATTATGTTGACCTCCTGTTTGTCTGGTTGACTTGCCGGAGTGTTCGCTGCAAACCCAATTGCATGAGTTGTTTGTTCAGGATCCTTACTTTTCATGATGTGACTATCATTTGTACTGTTCGTTTTGGCGAAAACAATGGTCGTTGGTGACAGCACACCCAGACACACGGTTAAGCTCGTCATTGCAGTCAGCCTTTTAATGATATTCATTAAGTAAAAAACCTCCTTAGGTGATACAGCCGCGTGTATGATCCGTGGCTAACATCCAAGGGCTATTCTAAGCGTTGAATATATCAGGCATGTTTTAACAATATTACAGTTATGTAACATGAGATCAAGATTATTCATTTTGTCAATACCTTTTTTGCTAAAATACTCGGAATTTTTTATGATTGTTACGGTAAATTCAGGAATATGTCCCATTAAAAATGACGGAATATGGGGGAACTTGTTTGGGACATTAAAATTTCACAGATTTTGCGACAAAGACTCTGTTCATCTATACTATTCATGAACGGTAAAAGCGAAGAAAAAATAAAAATTGAAAACATGACTTTTAGTTAAAAAGCGATTTTTTGATGCAAGACGTAGTGCTTTATTATTCATAACACTTTGTTTCAGTGGAATTGCGTGCTAAAGTTGAGCGTATTTTGTGTGAAGGTCAATGAAAATGGGGGAGAACTATGGAATCAAAGAAGGCAAGAGAATCACTATCTGTAACTTCAGTTCATGTATTGCCCAATGACACAAATAATCATGGCACCTTTTTTGGTGGTAAATTGATGATGTATGTAGACAATATCGCAGCTATTGCTGCAACCCGGCATTCGAGAAGTCTAGTAGTTACAGCCTCAATTGATTCGGTGGATTTTTTGCAGCCGATATATGCCGGTTCTTCAGTGTGCTTGGAGGCTTTTGTTACATGGAGCCACAACACATCTATGGAGGTATTCGTCAAGATCATCGATGAAAATTTAAGAACAGGAGCGCGTCAATTGTGTACGACTTGTTTTCTAACGTTCGTCGCGATCGGTGATAACGGCAGGCCTGTGCCGGTACCGAAAGTGAGTCCTGAGAGTGAGGAAGAACAGCTTTTATTTGGAAGTGCAGAAAAGCGTTATTTGAGCCGTAGAGCACGAAGACAGGAAACAAAAAAATTCACGAAAAACCTGACGCTGAAGAAGCCATGGGAATAATCGCCCAGTGTCCACACCAAAATGAGTCGTTTGCATAAAATGAAGTGTTGGGTAAGGACACATGCTCAATAAATAACGAATGAGAGGCGAGTGGCGATATGGGTGCTCCAAGCGGCGGATACAGCGGCAGCTTTGCTTTAATCGTTGTTCTGTTTATTTTGTTGATCATTGTGGGTACAGCTTACGTATATTAAGGCTGAGTCGCACACTACGGACTATTGAAAAAAACACCCGCGGATATTGCTTCCGCGGGTGTTTTAATCGTGATCGTATTTGAATTCAGGCAGCAACACGTTTCTGGATAAACTTTTTCAAACGCGCGCTCACCGGAATCATAATCAAAGTAAGTACAACGCCTTTAAGCAAGTTAAAGGGCATGACTCCATAAACGATCAAAGTGAGTAGACTGTGAATACTTCGGTTCGCCGCTTGTGCCATCCCAACGGTCGCATCAATGCTAAAACCAAGGAAAAGTGCGTATCCTGGAAAAATTAAGTAATAGTTAAGAACAGACATGATTACGGTCATAATTAATGTGGCGGACAACATACCGAATAACAGTGAGCGAGCGGTTGATTTACGGCGATAGAAAGCCCACGTAACCAAAATGAAAATTGAACCGGCCGCAAAGTTTGCGAATTCGCCAACAGGAACAACAGTAAGTGAACCGGTAAGCAGTACATGCAGAATATTTTTAATTGCCTCAATGGCAATTCCGGCTCCGGGCCCGAGGATAAGTGCGCCGATCAAAGCAGGCAGGTCACTAAAATCCATTGTTAAAAATACAGGAAACAGCGGAATTGGAAAAGCGATTAACATTATTAAAAATCCAAGCGTGGAGAGCAGTGAAATAAGTACCAATTTCCTTAATGAAGTGTTCATACAATTACCCCCGTAAATATAGTATTGGGGATCATGCGCAGCGTTTCTGACTCTAGTCTGGACCATTTGGAAAATCCGGACATCTCTTCAGGATTTTAATGGTTAATCCGAATTAAAAGAGCCCAAAGGAAGGTTCCTTTGGGCTCAAGAAAATCGGCGCTCTGAAAGCGCAACGAAAAGTATGCGCGGAATACAAAAAACGCTGTCACATCATCCTTCTTTCATCCAGACTCTACTGTCGGTCCCGGTTTCTCACCGGATCTGCCTTGCGGCTTGCGGACTCTGGCTTATAGCCAATACCGCCGGTCGGGAATTTCACCCTGCCCTGAAGGAACATCATATTTAATTTACATACTCAGTATACAGCAATTCAAACTGCGCAACAACATTTTCTTTTTCGATGGCGTATGTTTCGATGGTTAGATAAAATAATCGAGAACGATCCCGAGAGAAAGGAGAATACCGAATAAAGTCTGCATCTGTGCCGTGGCTTTCATCGCAGGCATCATCTGAATTGCCTTTGTTTTCTTGCGAAATAATTTCGTCGCTTGAATTGCCTTTGGAAGACTAGCGAATACGATGATCAGCCATGCGGACTCCACACTAAGAATCATCAAGCCGATAACCCAGATATAGGAAAAAGTGAATAGACCGGCAAGTACGGTAATTGCCCTAGGACGTCCAAGCAAGATGGGCAAGGTGCGTCTGCCCTTTTTCTTGTCACCCGAGAGATCGCGGATATTATTAGCCATATTGATACCGCCAACAAGAATGCCAATTGGTATGGAAATCAGGATACAGTTCAATGTCAGCGTTCCGGTCTGGATAAAGAATGAGATCCAGATGATGAACACACCCATGAACAAACCGGAAACTAATTCACCAAAAGGTGTATAGGCGATCGGAAGTGGGCCGCCGGAGTAGAGATAGCCGGTGAGAATACAAATGGAACCTGCGAGCGCGATCCACCAACTGCTGTTCGCGCAGATGAACACACCAATAAGCATAGCGACAAGACAGAGTATAAGTGCAAGTCGAAGGATTGTTTTCGGATGGAAGCCATCTCTAACAATGCTTCCACCGATCCCAACGGATTGCGCATTATCGAGGCCACGTTTGAAATCGAAATACTCATTGAATAAATTAGTTGCGATCTGAATCAGCATCGATGCGGCCATCATTGCAAGAAATAACGCCAGATCCGGATTTCTTATCGGCAGAACGAGTGCAGTTCCAAGCGCGACCGGGACAAATGATGCGGATAATGTGTGTGGTCGAAGCATGACCCACCATTTTTTGAAACCAGTATTTTTTTCGGGTGCTAATTCCCCCATAACGATCGCTCCCACTACAAATTATGCTGTGATTCTAAACTCAATTCAAAGTTTCATAGATTTGAAGAAAAAATTATAATTGTCACCAATTCGACACTATTTTCTTTTTCAGTTTATGGAATATAGCGGTATGTGTCAACATGATGCACTTGGTAAATGGTTCAAATTATGAAATTAATAATGAGTTAACGGCAAATATGAATTTGAGCGGTAGGGGATTGTGAAAAACAATCTGTTGAATTGAATGGATGTTTAAGAAGTTAACGTACGCGTAATGATTTACGACTGAGAGGAAGGACTTGGATCTTGGACGTTAGCAGAGGGAGAAAGACGGACGTTCAGTAAGCTTTTTAGTGTGTCGCACTCAACACCGGTTAACGTGACGCCGCGACCCATCTTTTTCTTATCGGGTGCCCAGCTCCGAATATCATATTTCGCTTCTCGGGCATTCCAACTGACGAGGTTCAACTCTTTTGTCCAACCGCTGTTTTCCGTTGCGATGACACCAAAATGCTCGACAATGTTGAAGGTCACTTCTGAATTTGAATCTGTCATACACCAATCACCTCTTTAATTTTTTGAACGAATGTTCTGATAATATTATAAACACAAACAAATGTTCCGTCAATATGTGATTCTATTTTTTTTACGGGTAAGAAAGAAAAAAATCTGTGGAGACGAATGTACGTACAGCTAAGTCTTTGCTAATGGCTTGGCGAGGACAAATTTTCTAACAAGAAAAATTTGGTACATCACTAAATCGCAACTTTGTTATAATGATTGCGTGGAACGGCTTTTCCAAAAGCTTTGAAAGGAGAGGGGAAATAAAATGCTTAAATACACATTGGCTTTCTTAAAATATGGAGAAAAAGTCTTGATGATCAATCGTCAGAAATCACCTTGGCAAGGCGCGTGGAACGGTGTCGGCGGGAAGTTGGAAGCGGAGGAGTCACCTGAAGCTTGCGTCATTCGCGAGGTCTGGGAAGAGACAGGCATTAAGTTAAACGCCCCGGTATTTCGCGGCACGGTCACCTGGCATTCGGATGCGGAACCCGCCCAAGGCATGTACGTATATACAGCGGATATCACGGCTGACGCGCTCGTGGATTTGCCGCGTTCGACACGTGAAGGAATACTTGCTCTGAAGGATATTGCATGGATTCTCTCTGAAGATAATTTTGGGACGGTACCCAGCATTCGCTTTTTCATGAGACCAATGCTTAAAGACGTGAAGGAGGATCCTGTGGATTATCATTGTACGTTTGACGGTGATCGTATCATTCATACTGAAATTCGTCCGCTGACTGAAATGCTCATGATTTAGGGGAGCAGGAACCAAATCAGCAGCATCAGGCAACCGAAAAGGCCAATGTAGTAGAGAATCCAATAATCCGCCCCCATCATGACGGTAAGCAGCGGCGCGAGCAGGGAATAGATACCTGCCAATAGGAGCATAGTGCTTAACGCCATAAAAAAGAGATGCTGTTTTTTAAACATACACGCCATTTTTAGAGGAATGATTTTTTTGCGCAAAAAAAATAAAACCAATCCGCAAACAATTAATACTATTCCTAGTATCATTAATTGATTCATAAATCGACATCAACCTTTGCTTCAGTTTCACTTATTAGCATTAATTTTATTATACATAAAGAATAAAAAGAATGGCGGCTGAATCTACATTTTATTCTAAATCAGTCAAAAAGTTAACCCCCGGAGAAGTATTTTTCCAGGGGTTTTATTGAACATTAATGTGAAGCCTGTTCCTGTTCAGCATCATCAGGAAGATCAGACGTGCAGTGCGCGCATTTTGTCGCCTTAATCGGAATTGACGACAAGCAGTAGGGACATGTTTTTGTTGCGGCCGGCTTAGCTTTTTTTAGCGATGTTTTATTCAGTACTTTAATGGCCATGAAAATAACAAAGGAAACGATAAGAAAATTAATCACATTATTAATGAAAAGTCCATAATTGATCGTCGGAGCGCCTGCTTTTTGCGCGGCGTTAAGACTGCCGTATGCGTGTCCGGATAAATTAATATAGAGACTGCTGAAATCTACTTTACCGAGAAGTAAGCCGATCGGCGGCATGATAATGTCTTTAACAAGCGAACTGACAATCTGTCCGAAAGCGGCACCGATGATTACCGCAACGGCGAGATCAATCACATTTCCCCGTGCTAGAAATTTTTTGAATTCGTTTAGTGTTTTCATACATGCCCTCCTGTATTTATTTTTTCTATACTTTCCAATCCGTGTAAACAAAAGCATAGCATTATCGACATTTTTTTTAAAGAAACTTTGTCTGTCCCTTTTGAGTAAAAAAGAATGAATCGGAGCATCCTACGTTTAGGAGGTTGATTCGGGTGAAGTATCGAAAATTCGTTTATCTGCTTTGCGCAATTGTCGCGCTGGCTATGATCGCCTATGAGCACCACCCTGAAATGAAAGCAAACGCTAAAGACAGCCAAAATGGGAAGCTGATTGTTTCTTTGATTAACGCGAAAAATGAAGAAATGGGTACAGCGGTTCTGACAGAAACACCAAAAGGCGTACGTATCGAGTTGGAAGCAGAAGGATTAAAGCCTGGTATCCATGCTATTCATTTTCATGAATATGGCAGCTGCACACCTCCGGATTTCATGTCGGCGGGCGCACACTTCAATCCGGGCAATAAAAAACACGGATTAAAAAATCCGATGGGTCCGCACGCGGGTGATATGGTTAATATTTTTGCGGATAGTCATGGACGTGTGAAAACAGTGCTTTTTAATTCGATGGTAACCCTGCAGGAAGGCAAGCCAAATTCATTAAGAGATGCAGACGGTTCCGCCTTAATCATTCATGAAAGAGGCGATGACCAGACAACGGATCCGTCAGGCAATTCCGGAGCCCGAATTCTGTGCGGGGTCATAAAATAAAGAAAAAAGCGAATCGGAGAAAGACAGCCGGTTCGCTTTTTTCTTTATAAAAAATAAGTATTAAGAGGTGTTCTCGAACAATCCCAAGCGCATGTTTCAAAGATCACCATTACAAGTACAATTCCAATACTATTATTTATTCAGCGAGCAAGGACAATCCGCCGTCTACAGTGATTGTTTGACCGCGAATCATGAATGCGGCCTGCGTACAAAGAAAGTAGACAGCTTCAGCAAGATCTTCCGGCTCGACAATGCGGCCGGCTGGATTATGCTTTGCCGACTGTTCAAGCAGCTCGGCACGGTTTGGGAAATGTTTGAGTGCGTCGGTGTCAACTGCACCCCCGGAAACAGTGTTCACGGTAATGTTCATTGGGGCAAGTTCTACAGCCAAATAGCGCGTGATGGCCTCAACCGCTGCCTTCGATACACCGACCACAACGTAGTTGGGCAGCGCGCGAACGGCGCCAAGGCTTGATAATGCAACAATATGGCCGCCGCCTGTCTTGTTCATCAGTTTCGCGGCTCGCTGCGCGGCAAACAAATACGCTTTCGCGTTGATATCTTGCGTCCAGTCCCAATGTTTTTCTTGAATATCCATAATCGGGCGTTGAACGCCGGACGCAGCATTACTAATAAAGGCGTCAAGCCGTCCGAATACGGAATCAACGGTCTCAAATAGTTGATCAATCTGTTCTAATTCACCAATATTTGCTTTGACAATATGCACAGATACGCCATACTTCGATTCGATTGCCTGTTTCGTTTCTTCGGCGTTCGTACTTTTGCGTGCATAATTTAATACGAGATCGAATCCGTTCTGTGCGAACTTTTCGGCGATCGCTTTACCGATACCGCGGGTTCCCCCGGTAATTAAAGCAACTTTATTTTCCATAATAATCTCCTTTAGTAAGACAAATCAATCCGTTTCAAACAAACCAAATTCAGTATAGCAAAATGTTCAGAAAAAGGACAAGGTAAAAAATTTGAGCAGCTCAGTCATGGTTCTATGATCCTTTGCCCATAATAGGGTATGATATCTTTAGAATAATCGCTAAGCATGGAAGGGGAGCGCTCCAATGATTATTGTTTACTTAAGTCTTACGCTGGTCGTCATTTCACTCATTGCGTTTGCGGTATCAGTGATGAATACACTGAAACGTATGAACGGGTCAATAGCGAAAATATCAAAGACCGGCGCGAAGATGCAGGATCAGTCCAAAGAAATTGTAAATGAACAAAATGAGTTGACCTTGAATCTTGCACGAATTCAATCGGATATCAGTCAGAAAAAAGGCAAGGTCCAAGACACGGTTCGTCAGGCGAAACAATCGGCGCTAACTGTTCAAGTAGCTTTATGCAAAGGGAAAGCATTAGTGAAAAATCGATCTAATTAACCAGTGGATACATAGTTTGGCTCAACAGAGATGCGGACATTTCCTTTGACAGCCTTCGCAATTACGCAGTCTTGTTCCGCCTTGCGAATGCAGGTGTTCAAATGTTCCTCAAGCGCATCTGTCAGTGTTTGAGGAAAATAAATGATCGGGCAATGTGTGACCTTTTCAAAATGAAGGCCGCCCTTTTTTGTAACGACTGCTTCGGTACGGATCTCGATACGATCATAAGCGATTTTTTCTTTCTTTAACCGGATGCCGAGCGTGATCATGTAACAGGAAGCGAGCGCGCTGATCAGCAATTCATCCGGATTTGTTCCGACACCTTGTCCGGACATAGCGGAGTCAACGGAGACCGCTGCTGCTAAGCCATTCGTTTGAATTTTGCCTTTGCCATCCCACGATCCTGTCCATTCGCCTTTCAATGTAAAATGAAAATCCGTCATAAAGTTCATCTCCTTAGATATGAATAATAAGAGAGACATGCTATTTGAGTCCGATGCTATCGTAGCATATAGTTACCATTTTGTGATGGTTCCACGCTTTAGGTTGGGAGGGGTAGGTTGTGGCAATTAAGAAGCGCGAAAAAAAATCGTTTAGTCCATGGTTATGGGTGACATTAACCTGTGTGCTCATATTTCTGATCATGGTCATCGCCATTCGGCAGCCTGTCGTTCAAGCGCTGGATCGCATGCTTATTCAAGGATTGAATCCGATTCGAACGCCTTGGCTGATTGTGCTTTTTTCGAAATTTACTGATTTCGCCTCAAGCAAGCTTTTGTTCCTGATTATTGCTCTATTCATGATTTATCTAGTGTTTAAAAGACGTTTCCTCTCATTCATCCTGTTGCCAGTGGTCTTTCTACTTGAACGCGATGTTAATGGCGTGTTGAAAAATTGGGTGATGAGGGATCGTCCGCCATTTCAGCATCTTGTTCATGAGACGGGCTACAGTTTTCCAAGTGGTCACGCGATGAATGCTTCGACTGTATATGGGCTGCTGATTTTGCTTATTCTTCCACTGATTAAATCAAAATGGATTCGAATTGTCTGGGTTGCTTTAGGTGTAGCGATGATCTTACTGATCGGGTTCAGCCGCCCATTTTTGCGTGTCCATTATTTCACGGATATTCTCGCAGGTTATTGTGCCGGCGGTTTTTTCGTCGGGATATCAGCGATCGTCCTTATTTTTGTATATAATAGAAAGCGTTGACGACAAACCGCGCCGAGAAAAGGTGTCAGGACGGAGGATTTATATGAAAAAAGGTTCAATTACGATGGAAAACGGTGAAGTGATTGCTATTGATTTCTTCCCGGAAGATGCGCCGAATACGGTCGCTAATTTTGAAAAGCTGGCTAACTCAGGCTTTTATAATGGAGTGACTTTTCACCGTGTTATTCCCGGGTTTGTCAGCCAGGGCGGCGATCCGACAGGAACTGGGATGGGCGACGCAGGGTACACGATCAAGTGTGAGACGGATGGTAATCCGCGCAAACATGTTGCCGGGGCGCTTTCCATGGCACATGCCGGACGCGATACAGGATCATGTCAGTTCTTCATTGTCCATGAGCCGCAACCGCATTTGGATGGTGTTCATACGGTTTTCGGACAAGTAACGAGCGGATTGGAAACCGTGCTCGCCATGCAAAACGGCGATGTTATGAAAAACGTGAAGGTTTGGGACGAAGAGTAAAATGAATTCGGGGGATGCTACCGATGCCAATCAGCAATGTAGGACTTCAAATTCTGCCCTTTTCAAAAGAAAAGGACACATATGGACTGGTTGATGAAGCGATAAAAGTGATTCAAGAGTCCGGAGTGAAGTACGAAGTGACTGCGCTCGAAACGATTCTTGAAGGTGAACTTGACGAACTGCTCGATGTCGTAAAGAAAACCGTGTATGCGACAGTAGAAGCAGGTGCCGATGAAGTTGCAGCTGAAGTGAAAATTCATTTTCGTCCGCAGGGTACATCGATTGAGGAAAAAGTAGGTAAATACCGGAAATGAAATTTACACGGTTCAATATGAACAGGAAAAATAAAAGCCACAGAGGTGCGAATCTCTGTGGCTTTTACTTTTGGACATATAAAATAACAGCAAATGTAATTAAAAGAACAAACGTTCCCTGTGTGCTATAATTGTCGTATAAATGTATTGATAAACATTTGATCCGCATTTCGGATCTTTATTTATAGAACGATGATCAGGGGGAGAGAAACTATGTCTGTTCGATTTGTTTTGGGAAGACCGGGAACGGGGAAGACTGCGGATTGCTTGTCGGAAATTCGAAAGCAGTTGCGTGAACAGCCGGATGGGACACCGCTGATTTATTTGGTTCCCGAACACATGACGTTCAGCATGGAGTATACGCTGGCATCGACACCCGAATTGGGCGGTATGACTCGGTTAAATGTGTACAGCATGCCTCGTCTCGCCTTGCGCGTGCTGCAGCAATCCGGAGGAGCGACGCGGCGGCATTTGAATGCGACGGGTGTTTCCATGCTGCTGCGTAAGATTGTCGAGCAGAGTAAGAAGGATTTTCGCCTGTTCCGAAAAGCGTCGCAACAGAGCGGATTTTATGATCTGCTCAGTGATACGCTGATCGAGTTCAAGCGCTTTTGTCTTGAACCTGAAGAAATTGCTGCCGAAGCAGAACGAATTAATGGAGATCGTGCTGATCAGCTTCTCTTGAAGGACAAGCTTCATGACTTATCATTAATCTATCAGTCGTTCAATCAGGCTTTGGAAGGCAAGTACATTGATAGCGAAGATTATTTAAAATTAATGGTTGAGCGAATAGACGGTGCTGGCTTTCTTAAAAAGGCAGATGTTTGGATTGATGGCTTTCAAACGATGACACCGCAAGAAATGCTAGTTGTTGAACAACTGATGACAACGTGTAAGCATGTTACGATCGCACTTGGCACAGATCAAATCTACGATCGTGCACCTGACGAATTTTCGATGTTCCGGCATCCTGCACTCCTATTTTTGCAATTAAAGGAGAGGGCGGAATCGAGCGGGCAAACGATCGAACCGATTATCTTGAAAAGAGACGTGCACCGATCTGAAACAGATGCGTTGAGGAACATCAATCTGCATTTCGGACACTATCCTTATCAAGTGAGCGAGGCTACGGACGGAGTCGTGATGACTGAAGCCGCGAACCGTCGCGAAGAAGTGGAGCAGGCAGCGCGCAATATTATTACGAGTGCCCGAGCTCGAGGAGATCGTTATCGGGAAATGACCGTGCTTGTTCGCAATCTCGCGGATTATCGTGATTTAATTGAAACGATTTTTCAAGATTACCAGATCCCTTTCTTTATTGATCAGAAGAGTCCGATGAAGCATCATCCGTTGATTGAGTTTATCCGTTCGGCGCTTGAAGCAATTCAGCAAAACTGGCGCTATGAGCCGATTTTTCGTTGTGTGAAGACAGATTTTCTGATTCCTTTTGATTTTGATTTAAATGAAGCGCGTGAAGGAATGGATCAATTGGAGAACTATGTGATCGCGCGCGGTTATTATGGAAAAAAGTGGACGGACGACAAAGATTGGCATTATCAGATCTATAGAGGTCTGGAAGAGCAGGCAAGAGAGCAGTCAGACGCTGAGAAAAAGATGGAAGCAACCATCAACGCATATCGCATGCTCATTGCGCGGCCACTCGCTTCGCTCGAAAAGCAGATTAGAGAAGCTGCAACAGTCGCCGAACGATGCGAAGCGCTCTACCGGTTCCTGATCGAGATGTCCATTCCGGAAAAACTGGAACGAATGGCGAATCGTGCGGAACAGCAGCAACGACTTTCCGAATCGAAAACGCACGGACAGGCATGGAAAGCGGTCATTGATTTGTTGGATCAATGCGTGGAGACAGCCGGTGACGAGCAGATGCCGTTCGATCTTTTTGTGAAGATTGTGGATACCGGCCTGGATGCATTGGAATTTGCCATGGTACCGCCGGCGTTGGATCAAGTCCTGATCGGCAGCCTGGACCGGATGCGTTCGTCGGAACTGAACGATGTCTTTCTTCTGGGTGTGAATGAGGGGATATTGCCTGCCAAACCTTCGGAGCAAGGACTTTTCTCCGGAGAGGATCGTGAGCTGCTCCAGGATGAAGGCATGACTGTGGCCGATGGTGAATCAGAACAGATGGCAGGGGAAAATGAGCTGATCTATCGCGCGCTGACGCTTGCAAAGAAGCATCTATACATTTCTTATCCGCTTGCTTCTGAAGATGGCGAGTCGCTGCGGCCGTCACCGCTCATTTCGCGTATCCGCCGTTTTTTCCCTAATCTCACGTTGAAGTTGGCACCTGCTGAACCGAGAACGTTGAAGAATGAGGAACAGCTTGCTTTTATCAATTCGCCGCGGAAAACCGTAAGTACGCTGGCTGCTCAAATTCGTGAATGGAAAAACGGATATCCGATCGCCGAACTGTGGTGGGACGCTTATAATTGGTTCACGGTACATCGTGAATGGGGCAGCGCGGCGCATATGGCCTTGGCCGGATTATTTGCCCGGAATGACGAACAGTTAAGTCCAAACGCGGCGCGTGAGTTATATGGGCAAACCATTCAAACCAGTGTTTCTCGTATGGAAAAGTTCAATTCCTGCCCTTTCTCGCAGTTCGCATCCTACGGACTAAAACTCAGAGAGCGCGAAGTCTTTCAAATTGCCGCACCGGATATTGGTCAGCTTTTTCATTTGGCAATCAAGCAAATGACCGCTCAGATTATGAAGGAGAAGCGGAATTGGAAAGATTTGACTTTGGAAGAGTGTGACCAATTGGCTTCAAAGACGGTAACCGAATTAGCGCCGAGTCTGCAGCGGCAGATCTTGGCTAGTTCGAATCGTTACCGTTACCTTCAGCATAAATTGGAACAGGTTGTCGCTCGAGTGGCACGTGTGCTGCATCGTCACGCGCTTGCGAGCGGTTTTTCCCCGGTAAGTCTGGAACTTCCTTTCGGTCCGGGACGTCCGCTGCCTCCACTCAGTTTTCCCTTGAAGCATGGCGCGCAAATGGAGGTTGTTGGCAGAATCGATCGGGTGGATCAGGCGCGTGATGAACAAGGACGCTTGCTTTTGCGAATTATTGATTATAAATCGAGTGCGAAAAGCCTTGATCTTTCGGAAATCTATTATGGACTTGCGCTTCAAATGCTCACCTATCTGGATGTGATCATTACCCATTCAAAGCAGTGGCTGGGCGTGCAGGCCGAACCTGCCGGGGTGCTCTATTTTCATGTGCATAATCCGTTGCTTAATTTGGATGATAAGCTTCCTGAAGATCAATTGGAACGCGAGCTTTATAAGCATTTTAAAATGAAAGGATTACTGCTTGAAGATGAAGAAGCACTTTTATTAACAGATGAAGCCGCTGAAGGAAGGCTTTCGGATATCGCACCGTTCGGAATCAAAAAGAATGGAGAATTCTATAAAAGCTCTTCGCTGGCGGGAGAAAAGGATTTTACGACACTTCGACGTTATACACGCCATGTGATGACGGATGTCGGATGCAAGATTATTGACGGAGATGTGTCCATCACACCTTTTAAACGTAACGGACAAGTCCCATGCACGTATTGTTCATTCCGCCCGGTTTGCCGCTTTGATCAGTCGCAGCCCGGAAATCAATACCGCCTGCTGAAAAGAATGAAGGATGACGACGTCTTGGCAAAATTGGCGGAGTTGGAGGAGAAGACTGATGAGCATTAAACCGAAAGAAACACAATGGACAGACGCACAATGGCAGGCGATCACCGAAAGCGGTCACGACTTGCTTGTCGCCGCCGCGGCCGGATCGGGGAAAACGGCGGTTCTTGTGGAACGCATCATTCAAAAAATGACGGATCCTGAACAAAGGGTAAATATTGATGATCTGCTGATTGTCACCTTCACAAAAGCCGCGGCGTCAGAAATGAGAGAGCGGATTGGCAAAGCACTTGATCAGCGTCTTAGTGAAGAACCTGAGAACTTATTCTTGCGTCGCCAGCAGGGCTTGCTGGGAAAAGCGTCAATCATGACGCTACACGCCTTTTGCATGTCAGTGGTTAAACACTATTACTATTTCCTGGATCTTGATCCCGGTTTTCATCTGCTTGATGAGACGGAGGCGGCATTGCTGCGTGAAGAGGTTCTTGATGAACTTTTAGAAGAATACTACACATCGGACGATCCTGAATTTTACCGTCTGGTTGACCGCTATTCAAACGATCGAAGCGATGACGCAATGAGTCAGCTGCTCCTGCGCATCTATGAGTTTTCCATGAGTCATCCATGGCCGGAGCGCTGGCTTGATCAAATGGCTGAAGCCTACCATGTTAACGGTGCGAAAACGCTGGATCAATTCGGGTGGGTAACCGAATTGAAAAAATCGCTTGTTCACCATATTTCCGGATCCATACATGCACTTCGAGAAGCAGTTCGGCTGTGCGGCCAGCCCGGCGGTCCCGCCGCTTATGAGGATACATTGACTGAAGAACTCCGCGCGTTCCAAGAGTTACAGGTCGATTCCAAAGCGGACTGGGAGACGATTCGTTCGGCTTTTCTGTCGTTGTCATTCGGTAAATTGAAGGCGATTCGCGGTAAAGATGTGGATACAGCGCTTAAGGATCAGGTCAAGAAAATGCGCGATAACATAAAAGGGAAAACTGCCGAATTGCAGCAGCAATGGTTTGCGCGTTCTTCGGAGGAATGTTTGCGCGATCTGAGCGATATGGCACCTTCTGTTGATCTTATTGTTGAACTCGTAAAAGCATTTGCCGAACGATTTAAGAAGGAAAAAAGACGCAAGGTTGTCCTCGATTTCTCTGACTTAGAGCATGAATGTCTCGCTGTTCTACGCGCGGAGGGTTCCTCGATGGGTCATGAGCAGCCCTCGGTCGTTGCGGAACAATTCCGCGCTCGCTTTAATGAAGTTATGGTTGACGAATATCAGGATACTAACCGCGTACAAGAATCAATTATCCAGTTGATTACCAAAGACAGCGGATCTGGAGGCAACCTGTTCATGGTTGGTGATGTGAAGCAGAGCATCTATGGATTCCGATTAGCTGAACCGGCGCTTTTCATAGAGAAATATAAACAGTTTTCTCGTCCGGAAACAACCGGTCAAGTGATTGATCTGTCAAACAACTTCCGCAGCAGGCAGGAAATCATTGACGGGGCTAATTTCATTTTCCGGCAAACGATGGATGAAGCGGTAGGTGGCGTGACGTATGATGACGCTGCCGAGCTGCGCTGCGGGGCGAACTACCCTCAAGAAAACCGTCCGGTCGACTTGGAGATTATTGACCGTGCCGGCGCAGAGGATGATCCGTCGGAGCATGCGGATGATATGGATGCGTCGGAACTTGAGGCTGCCGCGATCGGTGACCGTATTCAGGCAATGATCGGTGACGGCTCTTCTCCCTCTTTCCAAGTTTTTGATCGCGCGTCCGGTCAGATGCGTGGAGTTCGGTATCGGGATATTGCGATTCTGCTCCGTTCCGCCAGCACTTCCGCAGCGATTATGAAAGACTTGCTTGGCCGTCGGGGAATTCCCGCTTATGCGGAATTATCCAAGGGCTACTTTGATACGGTTGAGGTGTCCGTCATGCTGTCGGTCTTGCAAGTGATTGATAACCCGGATCAGGATATACCGCTTGCGTCAGTGCTCCGCTCGCCGATCATCGGGTTAAATGCGGACGAGCTTGCCGCTATCCGCATGGCTGAACGAGGCTCAGGCTTTTATCAAGCATTAAAAAGCTATACGCAGGATCCGAAGCAGGAGTTGGCACAACAACTTGCCATCTTTCTTAATAAACTTGATGAATGGCGTGATTTTTCCAAAACGCACTCAGTATCTGAATTGATCTGGCAAATCTACCGTGACACCGGCTATTACGATTATATCGGCGGACTGACCGGCGGAACGCAGCGCCAAGCAAACTTGAAAGCCTTCTATGATCGGGCACGGCAGTATGAAAAAACAACTTTTCGCGGATTGTTCCGTTTCCTTCGTTTTATTGAACGAATGAGAGAAAACGGCGGTGATCTCGGCGAAGCGAGGGCACTCAGCGAACAGGAAGATGTCGTTCGAATCATGACGATTCATAAAAGCAAAGGGCTGGAGTTCCCCGTTGTCTTTGTCGCAGGCATGAACAAACGCTTTAACATGCGCGATACGGCTGAAGCGGCGCTGCTGCATAAAGATTTGGGCTTTGGCACGAAATGGATTGATCCTGAATCGCGTACAAGTGTCCCGACTTTGCCCTATTTAGCGATTAAAGAACGTATGAAATCCGACGCGATCGCTGAAGAACTGCGTATTTTGTATGTCGCGATGACCCGTGCGAAAGAGAAACTGATTTTAATTGGGACGGTGAAAGACGCGCAGAAACAGGTGGATAAGTGCAAATCTACGCTGCAGACGCCTGATTGGCTCCTCCCGAAGGACTGTCGCGCATCCGCATCGACCTTTTTTGATTGGGTCATGCCGTCGGTCGCGCGCCATAACGGTGCAGAATCCCTGCATCAATTACTCGATGCTGAACCGGACAAGACGGCGATATCTGGCGATCGTTCATCCTGGATGGTGCAGGTTATTGTTGCCTCCGGTCTCTCACGCGGAGAGGGGGAACGTCACGAATTAAATCGTGAACGTTTGCAACAGCTTGAACATGGGAAATCGGTTGTTACGCATTCCGGTGTCCAGGATGAGGTGGCCGCGCGTCTCCAGTGGATTTATCCTGAATCCGCATCGACAGTTTCAATGGCCAAACAGACGGTCACGGAGATTAAAGCGCAGCAAGACTATTTCAGTTCTGGGACGGATGACCGATTGCTGGGCGACTCGGATCGATTTTCATCAATTGGAAGAGACCGTCCGCAGTTTTTGCAGCAATCCGCACTTTCAGCGGCGGAACGCGGCACGGCATTACACTTGCTGATGCAGCATCTTGATTTACAAAAGGTCGGTACTACGCGGCAGATTAAGGAACAAGGCTTGGCACTTGTCGAGAAAGAAGTCATTACCGATCTGCAAGAGCAGAGCTTTGATTATGATGCCGTAGTTAAACTTTTCCAAACGCCTATTGGTATCAAGATGCGGCGGGCAAGTAAAGTCACTCGTGAATGCCCGTTCAGTCTTGCGCTTGCGACAAGCGAAGTGTATCCGTCATGGAAAAGAGTGGGTAAGCAGGAATCCGTACTCGTACAAGGGGTTATTGACTGTATTATCGAGGATGGAGACGGACTTATTCTATTAGACTATAAAACGGATCATCTGACGCATCGTTTTCCCAATCAAAATGAAGCGATTGCCGAGTTAAAACGCCGCTACGAAGTGCAGCTTGACTTGTATCGCCAAGCGATCGAGCGCATCTGGAAGCGGAAAGTAGCTCTAGTCGGACTCTATGCTTTTGATATTGGCTGCTTTATTGATTTGACGATTGGGGGGGACGGGCAATGAAATTATTGCATACGGCTGACTGGCATCTTGGGAGGAGTCTTGAGGGCCGCTCTCGGGAAGAAGAACAAGAGCAGGTCATGGACGAAATATGCGCCATTGCGGATGAGGAAAAAGTTGACGCGGTTCTGATGGCGGGCGATGTGTTTGATACGGTCAATCCTCCGGCTGCAAGCGAAGCACTTTTTTACGATACCGCACAAAGACTGTCTCTTGGTGGAAAACGTCCGGTTCTGATCATCGCCGGGAATCACGATAGTCCGGAGCGCTTGGAAGCATCGCGGCCGCTCGCCGGTCGGCAGGGAATTACGATTGTCGGAAAACCCATTCTTAAGCCGATGACGATCCCCATTACAAGCACAAACGAGACTTTGATTCTTGGTTGTGTGCCCTATCCTTCCGAATCGAGACTGAATGAATGCCTCAGCACGATCAATGATGAGGATTCGATCAAAGAAGCGTATAACGAGCGCTTGGCCGAGCTTTTCAAACTGCAGGCTCAGTCATTTAAAAAGGATGCCGTGAATCTATTGATGACTCATCTATTCGCCGCGGGGGGGAAAGAATCTGACTCTGAGCGTCCAATCCAAGTTGGTGGTGCCTACACAGTACATCCGTCGGCTTTTCCGGAATCGGCTATGTATGTGGCACTCGGGCATCTTCATCGTCCGCAAACCTTGGCTGATTCACCGGTTCCCGCGCGCTACGCAGGTTCGCCGATCGCCTACAGTTTTTCAGAGGCGGGTCGTCCTAAATCGGTTACTATTCTTGATGCGGCGCCACGAACGCCGATTACGATGCATGAGATTGAGCTCAGATCGGGTCGCCCGCTCACTCGGTGGCGAGCAGACAATGGTTTAGCCGAAGTTCAGCAATGGATTGACGAGGAGCGTGACCCTGAGGCGTGGATTGATCTTGAATTGCGTCTTGATGAGGCGATGAGTATGCATGATATTCAGGCGCTGCGAAAAGCGAGACCGCGAATTGTCAACATCCGGCCAATCTACAGCGGAATTCAGGCACTCGGGGATCAACGGTCTCGCTCAAGCTTACCCATTGATGAGCTTTTCGTTCGTTTTTATAAAAAACAGACAGAAGGCGCTGAACCAGGTACAGACCTTGTTCAGCTGTTCATGCGATTAATAGAAGATGATAAAGCAGAACGCGAAGTCGCGGCAGGGAGGGTGCAGAATGAAACCGATTGAACTGACTATACGCGGATTGAACAGCTTTCGCGAGGAACAGTGTATTGATTTTGAAACGTTATGTGCCGATGGCTTATTCGGCATTTTCGGTCCGACCGGAAGTGGAAAATCAACGATTCTTGATGGGATTACTCTTGCTCTCTATGGGACTGTTGAACGGGCGGCAAACAATACAACTGGAATTCTGAATCAGCTTGAAGAACAGATGTCAGTTGGTTTTACCTTCGAATTGACAGGCGATCGAACCGATCGTTACCGTGCGGAACGCAGTTACAAGAAGACAAAGGACGGTGCTTTACGCCTTTCGAGCTGCCGATTATTGAAACTCGGCGCGGTTAATGAAGTGCTCGCGGATAAAGAACGTGATTTAACTCGGTCTGTGCAGAAAATTCTCGGACTGACCCATGATGACTTCACTCGTGCGGTCGTCCTGCCACAAGGAAAATTCGCAGAATTTTTAACGCTCAAAGGCAATGAGCGACGCAAAATGCTTCAGCGGCTTTTTCATTTGGAGAAGTATGGTGACGAACTAACATCACGATTAAAACAAGCATCCGATGAACGGAAGCAATATCTTCAGATCATTTCCGAAAAACAAGCGATGCTTGGTGATGCGTCGGAAGAAGCGGTCAGCAAAGCAAAACAACGATGCACGCAGATTGAGAGTGAACTTCGCGAGTTGCAAACTAGTCTTGAGAAGGCCGATGCTGAGAAAAAGTTATTTGAACAACTTCGACATTTAATCGAGGAAAAAGAGTCCAAGAGCGAAGTTTTTGAAAAGCTGTCTCAAGAGAAGAATAAATATGAAGAAATCAGAGTCAAACTCGATATGAGCGAAGCGGCGGAAAAGCTGATGCCTTTTTTAGAGGCTTTGCAGGAGGCGGAGCGGGAAAATGCAGATGCTAAAAGCAGCCATGCGGAAATTTGTCGGAGATTTGATCGTATCAAAGCCAAATTGGATTCGGCAAAAGAGGAAAGCGAGCAAGCAAAGAAAAGTCTTAATGATCAAGAGCCTAAGCTTAATGCGGAAAAACAGCGGCTTCTTCAAGGCGCCTCCATTCAGGATCAATTGCAGAATGAGCAAAAGGCATTGCAACACTTGCAAAAAGCGAGAGATGAGCTTGAGCAGAAATTGAATAAGGCGCGAATTGCGGCTGAACAAGATCAGAACGATGTCGGAAAGATGAAAAACGAGGCAGAGGCGAAGGAACGCAAACTATCTTTACTTGAAGTGCCAAGTGATCGACGTTTATTTGTGCAGCAGGCGCTTCAAGACAAGAAAGAAATCGATTCATTGGATCATTATCTTGAAGAGAAACGACGTGAATGGATTCAATTCCGTGACGCTTTAAATAAATGCGAAAAGAAACTAAAACAACTTGATGATGAACAGGCGCGGGCAGATAAAAGGGATGCGTCACTCTTTATTCAGAATCAGGAGGTTTACAATCGATCCATAGACACAAGTCGATTGATTCGGTCGGCACAAGCGTTCATTGAGTTGAAAAATAAAGAAATGGAACAAGAACGGGAGAAAATTAACCGCCACAATCTGTCGCTTCAATTAGTCGCGGCATTGCGAGAGGGTGAGCCATGTCCCGTCTGCGGCGCACTCCATCATCCGAATCCGGCGGCAACAGGAGGCGAAGTTATTTCAGAAACGGCTCTCAATAACAAGAGGACGACTTTACAGAAGGCTTCCGAATTTTTGAACAATCAACAACAGGAGATCAGAATCTGTATCGCACAGCTGGAATATCAGGTTAAGTCGTTTGCCAACCGTGCCCAAGCAGTTCAAGTTCAAGTAGGTCAAAATACTGATTTGTCCGCTGATTTTTCTGAGTGGGAAAAATCAGGTGTGAAGCAGATACTAGATCAAATTGCGCTGCGGGTCCGAGAAGAAAAACAGGATCAGCTGCGCGTAGCGGATCAATGGACGCGGCAGGAAGAGCAGACGAGACAATCAGATTCGGCACGTGCGACGCTTCAGGCTCAGGAAAAAGTGTACGAAGAGAAAATGGTAACCCTTAAAACCCAGGCTGTGGCAAAGAAAAGCGAACGTGATGAGCGAATGGAAGAATGGAAGTCTCGCTATATATCATTTGAACAGATCCAGAAGGAAGATCAATCAATCCGTGAATCGGATCGGCAGGCCGACCAGTTGCGCCGCGAGGTCAAGCGTATTAAAGATCAGCTGAAAACGTTTGAACTAAACCTAGCTCATACACAAGATATATTGCGAGAGCTTGAGGGCAGATGGAGCGAAAGCGCGGGCCGTCACGAAGCCTTAATGAAAACAGCAGAGCAGTTGATCAGTCAGTTGCGGGAATTGGCATTTACGGAAGACATGCCACTAAAAAAAATGACGCTTGAGACAGAAGAGAAAGTGAATCAGCTGAAGAAGCGTTGCGAATTAAGTGACCAATCAATGCGGACAGCATTGGAAAACTATCATCTAATTGATAAAGAGTGTGCGAATGCCTCCGCACGGTTGGAACGGTCAGAACGAACACATCAATCATCACGCGCCAAATGGACAGGGCGACTGAGCGACTCCCGATTTGATCAACGTGAAGCTGTGTTGAACGCCTATTTGCCAATTGAAAAACATGCGGCGCTTTCAAATGATTTGGCGAACTATACAGCGCAAACGACGCGGCTATCCTCTGAAATACAATCACTTTCTGAGAAAATTGACGGCAAATTCGTCTCAAAAGCTCAGCTTGATGAGACATCAAAAAAAATGGCAGGGTTGACTGAAAGGGTTCAGACACTAATTCAAGCTTTCGGAGCTGCGATAAAAGAACGCGAAAGTGTGGAGAAAAATCATAAATTATTTCTCACTCTGGAGGCCGAGCGCAAGACAAATCAAAAGACAGCAGATCAATTTGAACAGCTGCAACGTGTATTTCGCGGCAATGCGTTTGTGGAATTTGTCGCGGAGGAACAGCTTCAGCAAGTGTGTACTGCCGCTTCGAAGAGACTCGGTGAGTTGACACATAATCGCTATGTTCTTGAGGTAGACGAGCAGGGCGGATTCATCATACGCGATAATGGGAATGGAGGAATTTATCGCCCTGTTTCATCATTATCCGGCGGTGAAACCTTTTTGACGTCGCTCGCACTCGCGTTGTCTCTCTCAGAACAGATCCAGCTTCGCGGCAATGTTCCGCTGCAATTCTTCTTTTTGGATGAGGGATTCGGCTCGCTTGATCCTGAACTCCTTGATACGGTGGTCACCGCACTTGAGAAGCTGCACATGCGCCGCTTGGCGATTGGCGTCATCAGCCATGTTCCCGAAATGCGTGAACGTCTGCCAAGAAGACTCATTGTTTCGCCTGCTGTACCCTCAGGTAGAGGCAGCAGTGTGCATATGGAAATGATTTAAATGGGCGTACATAAGAAAACGGACAACTGATCGACCGTCGGATGTCCGTTTTTTTGATTTATATGCTCAATTCTTGCGTTGAAAAATGCTCACTGTTGTTTGTAATAGAATATGGCGAGTTGCGTTCGATCGCGCAAAACCAGTTTTTCAAGGATCGCGCTGATATAATTGCGAACGGTTCCTTCGCTGAGAAAAAGTTTCTGCGCTATTTCACGGTTCGAGCGCCCGCTTGCGACCTGCTCAATGATTGTAATTTCGCGTTTGCTCAAGTCAAATCGATTAAAGTTCGGCGGCTCTTGCTGCTTCATTAATGCTGGAATTTTACTGATGATCGCGTCGCCGAAGACTCTTTGGCCGCTGAAAACCGCTTTAAGTGCAGGGATGATGCTCTCGAAATTTTGTTTCAGAATATAACCCTTAGCTCCGATTCGCAGTGCCTCGACGATATAATCATCATCCGAAAAGGTCGTTAGAAATAATAGTTTCGCGTCGGCATACTTTTCCAGCAAAACCTTAGCTGCGTCGATTCCAGTCATACCGTCCATGCGAATATCAATCAATAAAATATCGGGATGGAGCTTGCAAAAAAGTTCAACAGCCTCAGCACCGCAATGACCGATTCCGGTCACTTTGATCATAGGATCCGCTTCAAGAATCGTTTTAAGAGAAGAAGAAACGAGTCGGTCATCATCGACAATCAATACATTCATGATCTGTTTCCCTCCTTTGGAATTGAAATGAAGAGCTGAAATCCTTTTCTCGTTTCTATATTGAGGAGACCGTGAAAGGATTCCACACGATCGTTTATGTTCTTTAGACCAATTCCTCGATTCGGCTGATTGCTTCGCGCAGATCCGTTATCAGAGATGATTAATTGGTAGAAAGCGGGATGCTCACGCAGCGTCATTTCGGCATGTGTCGCGTCGGAATGACGGACGATATTGGACAAGGCTTCTTTTGCAATCGAGATCAATGCGTAGTTTAATTTGCTGCCGGGTTTATTTTGAACAGAATAATCGAGAATAAGCGGACAGAACGTGAACTTGTGCGCCAAATCCATGACCTGGGTGCGCAAATCGATCGATTCATCATGAAGGTCATGAACACTCGATCGAATGCTGCTCATCGCTTCAGATAGGGTATCTTTTAAAGTGGAAAGCGCTTCTTTTGTTTGATCATTCCGATTAACGGTAAGTAAAGCGCCGATTTGCAATAGTGCGCGTGAAAGCAAATGGCCGACGTTGTCGTGAATTTCTCGAGCGATCCGGTTGCGCTCCCCAAGTGTCGCCATAGTCACCTCATTGTCTTGTTTCTTCAACAGGTCCTGATTTTGCTGCTTCAATCGCAGGGACATTTCTTTCGTCGTGTCACGTAATTCGTAGTAATTAGTCTTCATCCGCTCAAATGCCATTGTTCTGTGTTTGAGAGACGCGGAAAGAAGAAACAGTACACAGATCACGACATTCACTGTCATAATGGCATGAGACCAGAACAGTAAGAGTGGGACTAACGATAAGAGACAAACCCACTGCTTCTTTGAAAAAAGTGAGTCATAGCAAATGAGCGGTAGAAAGACGCATGTCCAGGGCATGATTAAGCTGCAAAAGGTAAATGCCATGGTTAGTGTGACGCGTGAATGTTGCTTTTCAACGTAACTTAATAAGCAGGTGAAAATAATCGCGAGAAGAACAGGAGCTATATCATGGGTAAACGTCCTGCCGGTCAGATAGATTGCAAGACAACAGGCAAGCAGGATAAGTTTATCAATAATAAGGTTCATGGCCACCATCCATCTCCGACAAAGTCAGTACATTGCTGTTTTCATTTAACCATTTTTTCCCGTCCGTGTACAATTGCGGGCGATGTATCATGACAATTGTCATGATAATTAATGATCAGTGACACTTACGCCAAATTGATCAGTGAATTACACTGGATACAGTTGGAAGGGAGACGATGCAGGTGATTATTCATGTGGAAAATTTAGTGAAGAGGTTTGGAGAACTTGTCGCTCTGGATCATTTATCCTTAGATATCAAAGAAGGAGAAATTTTCGGTTTGCTTGGACCGAATGGTTCGGGGAAAAGCACAGCGATTAATTGTATTTTATCGCTTTTGAGTTATGACAAAGGTGAGGTTGAAATCTTCGGCAAAAAGATGACTCCGGACGCTTATGATATAAAACGCGACATTGGCATTGTGATGCAAAATGTCGCCGTATTTGAAGAACTGACCGTTTACGAAAATATTGATTATTTCTGCGGGCTCTATGTTCGAAACAAGGCAGAACGGAAGCGTTTGGTGGAAGAAGCGCTGGCATTCGTTGAGTTGGAGGATTTTCGAAAGTTTTATCCTAAGAAACTGAGTGGAGGCTTGTTGCGCCGATTGAATATTGCCTGCGGGATCGCGCATAAACCCAAATTGATTATTCTTGATGAGCCGACAGTTGCCGTTGATCCGCAAAGCCGCAACAAAATACTTGAAGGAATCGAACGTCTCAATGCTCAAGGCGCGACCATTGTGTATACATCACACTATATGGAAGAAGTCGAGCAGCTCTGTACCAGAATTGTGATCATGGACAAAGGCCGGGTGATTGCCTCCGGAACAAAAGAAGAATTGAAAGCAATGATCACTCTTGGAGAGAAAATCACTGTAGAAACTTTTTCAATTGATGAGGAACAGTTAATAAAATTGCGCGAGCTCCCAGGGGTTGTCTCAGTCGATCACATTGATAAACGCTTAATTATCAAGTCAGGAAAAGGAACGAATAATCTTGAGACTGTGCTGGATTTTCTGAAAACACATGAGATCGGTTTTGGCCGTATTTATTCCGAACTGCCGACGCTGAATGACGTTTTTCTTGAAATTACCGGGAAGCAGCTTCGCGATTGAGGGGAGATGAACCAAATGTTTACTCATATTTTTATCTATCGCTTTAAATGCTTGATCAGAGACAAACAATTGGTCTTTTGGACGCTTCTCTTTCCGATTCTGCTTGGCACCTTTTTCTATATGGCGTTCAGCAATCTAAATAACGAAGAGACGTTTCAGCCGATTGATGCGGCAGTTGTTAACGACAGCGCTTATCAGCATGACACGCAATTTAGATCCGTAATGGAAAATGTGTCTAAAGGTAAAGACCGACTTTTTCATCTTAAAGTCGCTTCGAATCGAGAAGAGGCGGAAAAATGGTTGAAGAAGGACAAAATTAAGGGCTTTTTCACAAGCGGAGGAGTGATCAAACTGACCGTGAAGGACACGGGAATCAGCCAAAGCATTATGAAAAGCTTCGCCGACCAGTATCGTACAAGCAGCTCTATGGTAACAAGTATTGTGAAAGAAAATCCGAAGGCGTTGCAAAATGGTCTGCTTGAGGACATTGGCGATCATCGCAGCTATACAAAAGAAGTCTCCGGCGGAAGTGCGGAGCCGAACAATGTGTTGAATTATTTCTATTCATTGATTGCCATGGCATGTCTTTATGGAAGCTTTTGGGGAATGAAAGAAGTTACGGATATTCAAGCGGATATCACCGATCGCGCCGCGCGGGTGAACACGGCACCCGTTCATAAACTTAAGGCTTTTCTTGCCGGCAGCTGCGCGGCACTGGTCATTCTTTTTGCGGAAATACTGATATTGCTCGCGTATCTGCGGTTTGGTCTGAATATCAGTTTTGGGCAGCGCGCGGGCTATGTTGTGTTAACGGCACTCATTGGCAGTGTACTTGGTATATCATTTGGCGCGTTTATCGGTGCGGTGATTAAAGCAGGCGAAGGGTTGAAAATCGCATTCTTAATCATGGTGACCATGGCCGGTTCGTTTCTGTCCGGAATGATGTACATGAATATGAAATATCTCATTGCAGCGTATGTTCCGCCGCTTGCCTGGCTGAATCCGGTCAACTTATTAACCGACGCGTTTTATGCATTATATTATTATGATTCGCTGCATCGTTATGCGCTGAACATGGGCATGATGTTCCTTTTTATCATCTTTTTCTGCGCCGGAACTTATCTGATTGTCAGGAGGCGGAAATATGCCAGTATTTAAACTATGTATGAAAATTTTCCTGAAAAATTGGCTTTCCATTTCGCTCTATATTGTCATCTTTCTGGCGATTGCGATTACGATCTCTATGAGCACCATGTCTGAACAGAAAAAAAGCAGCAACTTTTCACAGGAAAAGGCAAAAATCGCGCTTATTTCCGAAGAAAAAACGCCGCTTACCGAAGGCTTTCGCCAAGAATTAGCCAAAAGCAGTGATTTCGTCAAGCTGCCTGACCGTACGGAGGCTCTTCAGGACGCACTCTTTTTCCGTAATGTCACGTACATTCTGCGCATTCCTAAGGGGTTTACAGAGAATGTACTAAATGGTGGTTCGATGCAGATGGAAAAGACCGTTGTTCCAAACTCGACAGAAAACGCTTATGTTGACATCAATGTGGAACAGTACTGGAATTTAGCGCGAATCTACGCAAAGCATGAGCCGGAGGCGAGTGAGCAGCAGATCGTGAATCAATTGAAAAAGAATTTGTCCGGAAGCACACCGGTTACAATCAAAGCGCATGAGCGGGCCCAAACAGCCAACAGCTTTTCAATGTACTATTTTAATTTTCTTGCCTATACGTTGTCGGCAGTACTGATTATGGGCATTTCAACGGTCATGATTGTGTTCAATAAACGAGATTTAAGCAGGCGGAATTTCTGTTCACCAATGAAAGCGAGCAGTATTAATACTCAACTGATTTTAGCCAATTTGCTGTTTGCCGCCATTTCATGGGCAATTCTGGTTGCCTTTTGTTTCCTGCTTGATTCAAAGAGCTTTGCAACACAAAATATACTCTTTTTCCTAATGAATTCCGCGATTTTTACTGCGTGCATTTCCAGTCTCAGTTATTTGATCGGCAATCTGTTGAAAAATCTTAACGCCATGTCTGCAGTATGCAATGTTCTTACGCTTGGCCCATGCTTCATTAGCGGGGTATTTGTTCCTCAGGAGTTCTTGAATAGCACCGTACTGAAAATCGCTAGTTTTACACCAACCTATTGGTACGTCCAAGCGAATGCAAAGATCGCGACGCTTACCCATTTTGAGTGGTCGGATCTTGGGGCTGTTTTTTACAGTATGGTTATTGTGCTTGGCTTTGCAGTTGCCTTCTTTGCTCTGTCACTCGTGATTGGCAAAAGAAAAAGGCTGATGAACTAATCGCGAACATAGTATCTCGCAACGCATATAAAATGCTCCTATAAGGCTGTCTTTCGGCATCAATTGTCGGAAGGCAGCCTTTATCTGCTTAAATTGTGCGATTTTTATCACAGTAATCTTATTCTTTGTTCCGCATGAACCGTTAAACTAGAAGAGATGAGGTAAAAATCGAATGATTTATAGTTATGGAAACGCGTCAATTTCGTGAATGATGGAGAGGAACACATAATGATGAAAAAAAAGACAATGGATGGCAATACTGCGGCCGCATACATTTCCTATGCGTTCACTGAAATGGCCTCCATTTATCCAATTACCCCAAGCTCGCCAATGGCTGAACAAGTTGATGAATGGTCCGTTCAAGGCAAAAAAAATATTTTTGGCAGTCCAGTGAAAATAGTTGAGCTGCAATCGGAAGCAGGCGCGTCAGGAACGGTTCACGGATCCTTAAAAACAGGCACATTTACATCGACCTATACATCATCACAGGGGCTTCTGCTCATGATACCGAATATGTATAAGATAGCCGGGGAACTGCTTCCAACAGTCTTTAATGTGGCGGCACGCGCGGTCAGTTCCAACGCACTTTGCATCTTCGGCGATCATTCGGATGTCATGGCGGTACGCCCAACCGGATTTGTTATGCTCGCAGAAGGAAGTGTCCAGGAAGTCATGGATTTGTCGGCGGTCGCTCACTTGGCAACGGTGGACGCGTCGCTTCCTTTTGTAAATTTCTTTGACGGCTTTCGCACCAGTCACGAGATCCAAAAGATTGATGTGATTGACTACGACGATTTGAAGCGGCTCCTAAATGCCGATGCCGTTGCCGCATTCCGCAAACGAGGCATCAGTCCGAACCATCCGACAGCGACCGGCTCAAGCCAGAGCCCGGATCTGTTTTTCCAGCAGCGTGAAGCAATTAATCAATACTATGAAAAAGTACCGGAAATTGTCAGCCATTATATGGAAGAGATCAATAAGCTTCGAGGGACGCATTATGATTTAGTGAATTACTATGGCTCGCCCAATGCGACGCGTGTGATCGTGGCGATGGGTTCAGTAACTTCAGTGATTGAACAGGCGATTGATCATCTTGCGGAACAAGGGGAAAAGGTCGGCCTCTTATCCATTCATTTATATCGACCGTTTCCGACTTCTAAGCTGCTTGAGAAACTTCCGGATACAGTGGAAAGGATTGCGGTATTGGACCGCACCAAGGAGCCGGGCGCATCGGGAGAACCGCTCTTGCTCGATGTGCAAAGCGCCTTGTATGAAAGCGACCGCCATCCGCGGATTATCGGCGGACGTTATGGGCTTGGCTCTAAGGATGTGACTCCGTCGGATATTTTATCCGTGTTCGCGCATCTTGACAGTTCTCAGCCGAAGAAACGATTTACCATTGGTATCGATGACGATGTGACGCATTTGTCTCTGCCGTCATTGCCAAGTCTGGATTTAACACCTAAAGGCACCTTTCAGGCAAAGTTTTGGGGCTTTGGCTCCGACGGTACAGTTGGAGCGAATAAAGCGTCCATCAAACTAATAGGTGACCATACTGATCTTCATGTTCAGGGCTATTTCTCTTATGATTCGAAGAAGTCCGGCGGTCTGACGGTATCTCATTTGCGCTTTGGGGATCAGCCGATCAAATCAGCCTATTTAGTTGAGCACGCGGATTTTATCGCCTGCCATACATCTTCTTATTTACGTTCCTATGATCTGCTCAAGGGTTTGAAACCAGGGGGCACATTCCTGCTTAACACGATCTGGAACGATGAACAGTTGAACGCTCATTTACCTAATTCAATGAAGCGTTATTTAGCTAAACATAATATTCGTTTTTTTACAATTAATGCGATTGGACTTGCCGGGAAAATTGGGCTTGGACGCAGAATTAATACGGTCATGCAAACCGCTTTTTTCAAACTGACCAATATTGTTCCGTTTGATCAGGCGATTGAATGGTTGCGGCAATCCGCTTTAAAGACATACGGCCGCAAATCGATGACGATCGCACAGTTGAACGTGGACGCGATCAATCAAACGGTGGACTTGCTTCATGAGGTAACGATTCCGCAGCAATGGGCCAAAGCGGACGACAAGCCAAAAACAGTGAGTATGAATTCAGATAAAAAACAGCCGGATTATGTCATGAATATCCTGAAGCCGTTGAGTCGCGAAGAAGGCGGCAAGATTAAAGTAAGTACACTACTGAAGGAAAATATGGCGGACGGCAGCATGCCACTGGGTACATCTGCTTACGAAAAGCGAAATGTCGCCCTGCAGGTTCCGGAATGGGATCCGAAGTTCTGCATCAATTGCAATCAGTGTGCGTTCGTCTGTCCACATGCAGCGATTCGTCCGCTTCTTGCCGATGAAAAAGAGATGGAGAACGCACCGGAAGGCTTTATTGTTCGAAACATGCGCGGCGCGGACGGACTGAGCTATCGCATTCAAGTTTCAGTTGCGGATTGTACCGGTTGCGGATTGTGTGTTGAGGCCTGTCCGAAGGCGGGGAAAGCACTGTTTATGCGGCCGGCGGAATCGCAGCAGGATCAGGCAGTCAATTGGGCATTCGCGATGACCTTAAAAGCAAAAACCAATCCGGTGAAGAAGGCGACGATTCAAGGATCACAGTTCGAACAGCCGCTGCTGGAATTCTCAGGCGCTTGTTCCGGATGCGGTGAAACGCCGTATATAAAATTATTAACACAGCTCTTCGGTGATCGAATGATGATCGCGAATGCAACCGGATGTTCCTCCATTTGGGGAGCGTCCAGTCCGGTTGTTCCTTACACGACCAATCAACAGGGACATGGGCCGGCTTGGTCCAATTCTCTCTTCGAAGATAATGCCGAGTTCGGGCTTGGTATGAAACTTGCACGTGATACAAGGCGTGCGCGCCTGGCCAAGCAGATGAAGGACGCGATGCAATACGATGAAGTCAGTGACCGCTTAAAGCGCTTAATGACCGAGTGGATCGAACAGATGAACGAAATTGAAGCTACAAGAGAACGCGCCGAACAACTTGAATCTGGATTGCTTCAGGAGAAAGAAGATCTGCCTCTTCTTGAAGCCATTTATCAAGAACGTGATCTTTTCATTAAAACAAGCCAATGGATTATTGGCGGCGACGGCTGGGCGTATGATATTGACTTTGGCGGAATCGACCACGTCATTGCCAGCGGTGCGGATGTCAATATACTGATTACGGATAATGAAGTCTATGCCAACACAGGCGGACAATCATCGAAGGCGACACCGACAGCTGCCATTGCTCAGTTTGCCGCCGGAGGGAAACGGACAGCGAAAAAAGATCTGGGCATGATGGCGATTAATTATGGTCATGTTTATGTTGCTCAAATCGCTTCAGGCGCGAACAAGATGCAGACAATTAAGGCGCTGATGGAGGCGGAACGCTATCCCGGACCGTCCGTCGTTATCGCTTATACACCATGCATTTCGCATGGACTGCGCGGTGGTTTGACTCATGCCTTGACCGAAGCCTCGGAAGCGGTGAAATCCGGGTACTGGTCGCTGTACCGCTACGATCCTGAACGTGAGTCCAAAGGTGAAATGCCGATGCAACTTGATTTTAAACGGCCTCAGTTTGACAGTTTAACCGATTTTATGATGACACAAACTCGTTTTTCCGCCTTGAAGAAGGTGAATCCGGAAGTCGCCGATCAATTATTCGAAAAAACGCAACAAGATGCGGAAAAACGATTTTTCCACTACGCCCGATTAACCGGACAGGAAGAAAAAATCAAAGAAAACCTTGTAGCGTTGAAAAAATAATTATCGATTTTTAGCCGTCTGTTCACAGCGAATGGGCGGTTTTTTGTTTGCTGTTTTTTGATTTCAATTTTTTGAAAGATAATTGACGTGATGACGAATAAACATATATAATGAAGGTAACGAACGATCGTTAGGTGATGCGTATGTCAACGAAACAGAAAATATTTGCTTGTGCTCTCGAACTTTTTTCAAATAAAGGTTTTAACGGAGTATCGATGCGTGATCTGGCCGAACGGGTCGGAATAAAGGGAAGTTCCATCTACAATCATTACAGCGGGAAAAAGGCAATCATGGATGATATTTGTGAAACGTTTGCCCGAACACTGGATGTGTCTCGTCCGCCTCTACCACAAATTGACCAGATGCTCGATCAAATGAGTGCGGTTGAACTCTTTCAATCCTTGATCACGGCTTACGGTAAGAAGATCGATAGAAAATGGACCCAGATGGCGAGAATCATTTTTTCCGAACATTTCTATAACGAAAAAGCCGGAGCGGTATTTAAGAATGAGCTTATTCAAGGAAACGTCGCTTATTACGTTTCAGTGCTTACGCTCATGGAGCAGAGGGGAAAAATTAAACAATGCAGGAAGGAACTCATTGCAACACTCTTCAACAATGAACAGCTCATGCTCAGTATGCAGTATGCGCACTGCACGACGGCAGACGAGCGGGCTGAACTGGCGGCTGTAATGATGGCAAGCGCCGACTATTTGTTTCGCGGACTTGAAATTTGCGATTAAAAAAGAATACATTGGAGGATTTATCATGACCAGAACGAATAAAGGGAAGACTATTTCTTGCTTCATTTTGATCATCTTACAACTCTTTCTTGGAATTGGCGCGGTTTTTGGTGGCGGCGCATTAATTGTTTCGCCTGATGGTTCACTCCTGCATATGCCGCTATATCTGCTGAAATACACGGCTTTTGACTCATTTTTGATTCCGGGTATCATCCTGTTTTCTGTTCTTGGCCTCTATCCGATCTATATCGCATTCCTGCTGATCCTTGAAAAACCAATGCGTATTGGTGAACATATCCGATTTGATTCTTCAGCGTCCGGTGCATGGAACCATTCTCTTTATATCGGATTTGTTTTAATCATTTGGATCACGGTGCAGATGTATCTGCTGCATGGAATTGGGTTTGTCCATGTCGTTTACATATTTCTTGGGCTTGCCATCCAAGCGGTGACCGTACTTCCCTCGGTAAAAAAACATTATTCCATTTAGCTTGTGTGTAAATAAAAAGCGGCGCAAATTCATTAGTTGAATTTGCGTCGTTTTTTTAGTAGCGATTTTGTTTGATCAGCCTGTTTTGCCCAGCATTCGTGCTAGTCGTTTGTTGGACTGCTGGATGTGGTGATCAATCTGTTCTAAAGCTTGGACGATCGCTTGCCGGTCATTGTTTTTGATTGCGGTTCTTAGCTGGTTGATCGCCTGATGGCGACTGCCAAATTTAGCATGGTGAAACAGCTTTGCAATTTTTTGATGAGCCTGTTCGGCAGAGATCTTTCCTTGTTCCTGCTCTTTTTTTATGGCTTGAATCTTCTTTGCATGCTTATCACACTTTTTCTGGCAGTTTTGGTTGCTTTTTTTGAAATCTGAGCTTTGCCGCCATTCGCTCATCAGGTGATGATGTGTATCCATGTCTTTTTTCATTGTCTGTGCAAGGCTGGCTGGCGCGTATTTGTCAATGGTCTGCGTAAGCCACTGATGTCTGAAATCGTGGCCCGGTATGCCCATTGGATTATGGTCAGCTGCGGCTTGGCCGGTTTGCGGAATCAATAGAGTAAGCATCATGATGGGAAAAATAAGCAGACGTGTCAGTTTCATAAGTTGACCTCCGAAATAAGTTTCACTTAGTCTGCACAGCTTTTACATAAATATTCATGAAAAAGTTTGAGCATTGGCTGACCATGTGGTAATTTGTTAATAATACATGGTGAATCGGCGGCTTTGTCTAGCTAGAGAGCATTACCCGGCTGCCATTCTGAAAGGAACAGCGATATGAAAGGCATATCTATATATCAAGAATTCAAAGTATTAACGATTGTTATTATCGGGGCGCTGCTGAACGCGGCCGCACTTAACCTGTTTCTCATTCCTGCGAAGGTTCTTGCGGGGGGAATTACCGGTATTGCTCAGCTTGTCAACTCGATGCTTGAGCCGACCGCTTTTCATATAAGTACCGGGATTCTGCTTCTTATAATGAATATTCCGGTCATCTATGCCGGCTGGATTAAAGTAGGACGCCGCTTTACTTTTTACAGCACAATCAGCGTTGCTCTGACAACGCTCTTTATGGCGATTATCCCGCTTCATCCGTTGACCAATGACATTTTATTGAACGCAGTCTTTGGTGGTGTGGTGCAAGCGATCGGCTCGGGGATAACACTCAAATTCGGTGCGTCCTGCGGTGGGATGGATATCATTGCAATGATTTTGACCCGCGTCAAGGATCGTCCAATTGGATTCTACATGTTCGCGCTTAATGCTGTGATCATCCTTTCCGCCGGATTCCTGTTCGGCTGGCGACGGGCATTGTATACGCTGCTTCAGCTTTACGTAAGCATCCGTGTCGTTGATGCCATTCATACAAGCTATGTAAAGTTGACTGCTTGGGTGGTCACGGATAAAGCAAACGAACTTCAAAAAGTGATATCCGTTCAAATGTATCGGGGGATTACGAAAATATCGGCGAAGGGCGGCTATACGAATAAGGATAAGGACTTGCTAATGATCGTGATCACGCGTTATGAGTTGTATCGATTGAAGCAAATCATAAAGGAAGTCGATCCGCGAGCCTTTACCAACATTGTCGAGACAACGGATGTTTTCGGGTTGTTTGTGCGTAAAAAGGATGCGTGAATGAAGGGGCGGAGAAATCCGCTTCTTTTTTTATAAGAGTTAAAAAAGATAGCGTTTTGCCTCGCCGGTACGACGATAAGGTCATAAGATGCGGTTGGGCGATCAGGTAAGTACCCAATCTGAGAAATAAACGGAAAAATTCCGCCTAATTACAAAATTAATGAAAAAATTGCTTAAATAGACGGAGAAATTCCGCTTATCGAATCGAAAAATGTGAAAATGGAGGGCTTTGCTTTGAATAAGCGGAAAAAATTCCCTTATTTACCTGCAAAACAAGCGCCGTGATACATATAACCGGAAAATCTCCGCTTATTTTACTCGTTACTTAATTAGGATCGGGCTGTGCCCGTTTTTTCTTATACTATAAGAAAGTATATAATTTTAAGGATCATAGTATAAGTGCAACTAAGTCTTCGCCTTCGTCAGTGAGGCTTGGCGAAGCCAAGTTTTCTAATATCGAAAAAACTCTCTAGTGAATTCCCTAGACATTATGACTTGGATTCGGTTATACTTTTTATGGATGCGATCGTTTGTTCCCGTCTGACTTTAACTCCTGCTTGCCTAATTCCTCTTGCACTACTAAAAACATACCTCGTAAGGAGGCTTCATATGCCTACAGACCATGATCGGCGCTTTAAAGTCTTGCTCCACGAATTTTTTGATGAGTTTCTCGAAGCCTTTTTTCCAAAGATTTATCACATGCTTGATCTGTCCGAGAAAACATTTCTTTCAGAGGAACTGTTCCCAGATATGATTGAGGGCGACAAGAAAAGGGCGGATGTCATAGCCGAAACGAAGCTGAAATCCAAAAAAGATGTGATTCTGATTGTCCATATCGAAGCACAAAACTATTATCAGGATGATTTTTCCGAACGGATGTATCTCTACTACATCATGATCTATCTGAAATTTCGAAAACCTGTTTTGCCGATTGCCATTTTCAGTTATGATGGAGGGAGAGATGAACCGGATGAATTCGTGGTAAAAGTGCCCCATTTTATGGTTGTCAGCGAATTCCACTTTTTGAAGCTTGAGCTTGCCAAAATGAATTGGCAAAAATTTATGCGCAGTAATAATCCGGCCGCTGCCGCTCTGATGAGCAGGATGAATTACTCTAAAAGAGAACGTGTGCAGGTTCGGCTTGCTTTTATCAGGCAGATGATTGGCATGCATCTTGAAGAAGCACGTGAAAGCATGATTAATGGATTTTTTGAAACCTATCTTCAACTAAACAAGGAAGAGGTGGATCAATTGATGGACAAAGCGAGAAAACTCCCTGACGAAATCCGTGAAGAAGTGCTCAAATGGCCAAACTCTTTTTATGACCGCGGAATGGAGGACGGTATTGAAAGAGGAACTAAAAGAGGCTTTGAAAAAGGAATTGAAAAAGGTGAATTAAACGCCAAGAAGCAGGTTGCCCGAAAGCTGCTGCAAAGAGGCATGAGCCATAAGGAAATCAGTGAACTGACCGGATTGAGCGGTGGGGAGATCATGAAATTGGAGGCAAATGATGACTGAAATGAGCGAAGAAATCTGAGAAGAAGTGCTCAAGTGGCCGAACTCCACTTATGATCGTGGAGTGGCGGACGGCATTGAAATAGGAATTGATTAGGTTGTTGCGCTTAACTGATAGATCTGATAAACTTGCCATAAAGCAGGAAAAGGAGGTGGGTCAATTGTCATTAGTCACGAAGTGTCGCGCTCAGTTAGAGTCGTTTCTCTATATCGTTCGCGCGATTTTTGCTGCATTTTTCTTCAAGGGATCAGTCTGCCCTTTTTTAGAAAACAGCATAGCTTTGTGAATGGACGCATGACCCACTAAACGGAACTCAATTGATTTTTAAGTGAATCAAGATCGAAATCATCCATGGGTAAATGACGCCTGTGGATTTTTTGTGTACAGAAAAATAAGGAAGTGACTCGAAAATGATGATATGCCAAGCGGATCATGTACGGAAAAATATAGCTGGAAATGAAATTCTTCACGATGTCAGTTTTTCGGTACTTGAGAATGAGAAGGTTGCGGTTGTCGGACCGAACGGAAGCGGGAAAACCACATTATTTAATTTAATTGCACGCGTTGACGTGCCGGATCAAGGAACAATCGCGATTAAAAATGGCGCGTCCATCGGCTATCTGCGTCAAATGCCTGACGGTAAACAACGAACAGTGTATGAAGTGCTGAAGGAAGCCTTCTCCGATTGCTTGAAAATCGAGAGGAAAATGAAGGAACTAGAAGAGGCTTTTGCGACCGCAGACGCAGAAAAGCTTGAAAAACTGCTTGCCGACTATGCGCGTATGCAGGAACAGTTTCAGAAATTAGGCGGCTATGATATGGATTATAAAATTGACCAGGTGGCTGAAGGGCTTGAAATTAAGGCGTTTTTGCCACGTCCGTTTTCTTCACTGAGTGGTGGCGAGCGAACGAAAGTCGGACTCGCTCTTCAGCTATTGACCGAACCTGATCTCCTTCTGCTTGATGAACCGACCAATCACTTGGATATTCTCGCTTTAGAATGGCTGGAGCAATTTATCAGGCAATATAAAGGTACAGTTCTGCTCGTCTCACACGACCGTTTTTTCTTAGATCGAACGGTGACCAAAGTTCTCGAATTGGAAGATGGAGAAATGATCAGTTATATAGGCAACTATTCTCACTACATCAAGGAAAAACAAGAACGATTGCTTTTGGAATTTGCCGCCTATGAAGATCAGCAGAAAAAGATCAAGAAAATGAAAGAAGCGATTAAACGACTAAAGGAATGGGCGAATCAGGCAAAGCCACCGAATGCGGCAATGCATCGACGAGCGAAAAGTATGGAAAAAGCGCTTGATCGGATTGAACGCTTAAAAAGACCCAAAATGGAGACGGATAAAATGGCACTCAATTTCGCTCGCAGCAGTCGTACCGGCAATCAAGTACTGAGTTGCAGCGATCTCTCCGTGGGCTTTGATGGTATGAAGCTATTTGAACACGTAAATTTGGATATTCGTTATCGTGACCGAGCAGCAGTCGCCGGTCCGAACGGTGCCGGGAAAACAACACTCTTGAAATGCCTGCTTGGCAAACTGAAGCCAAATCATGGTGACATTCGTCATGGTACCAATTTAAATGTCGGCTTGTTATCTCAGCACGTGTTTGAACAGGAAGCGGAGAAGGATCGTCGCGTCATCGACGTCTTTCGTGAACACGCGCATTTAACTGAAGGTGAAGCACGCCATGAACTGGCAAAGTTTATGTTTTACGGTTCGGATGTTTTTCGTAAAGTAGGGTCACTGAGCGGCGGGGAACGTGTTCGTGTCCGCCTAGCTGATCTTATGATGAAGAAAATCAATGTACTGGTACTTGACGAACCGACCAACCATTTGGATATTGAGTCGCGTGAAGTGCTGGAAGAGGCCGTGAACCGTTTTGAAGGAACTGTACTGGCGGTAAGCCATGATCGCTATTTTCTGACGAAATGCTTTACTAAGATTTACTGGCTGCAAAACGGCACTTTAAGCAAGGAAGAGCATTTTTCAGATTCTGCACATGTACGCTGATTCGAGAAAAACAAATACCCTCGGGATTAAGTCTTATCTCGAGGGTATTGTTGTTAATTGTTTTTTTTTCGCAAGTTCACGTTTTTGCTTTTCATTCGTGTAATAGCGCATCACGTGCTCTACATAATTCGGGTCGCCATAGCTCTCCCAATTTAGTTCTTTAGCCTTCTCATCCGAAAACTGTTTTGCAAGTTGTGGTGTATATTTTCCACCTCGAGCTTTTACATAATCGGTAAAGCCAAGCCCGAAGTTATAGCTTTGGAGAGCAAGTGACAGATCACCATTTGACCGGTCCAATGCCTTTTTGAAATAGTGCGTGCCTGCTTGAATACTTTTTTGTGGTGAATCTATGGAATTTCTCGGCAATCCTTGGCTTTCCGAAGCCTGCATGACATCGACAGCCTTACCCTTTGACTCCTGCATGGTGATCGCCATAATCAAATCTGTATACTGATCAATACCGTTCACCTTAGCAATTTTAGAAATAATCGGTCGGTAATTTTCAACTTCCGGACTAATGACTCGCTTATCGTTGAGAAGAGGAACATGATCTGCCTGAGGACTATACAGGCTTGAAATGACATATAGGAGCACAAAAGAAATACCGATGATCAGTGACGAGGTAAAAGTTAATTTGATAATTTTGCGCATCTGTCATCTCTCTGCCTTTTAATCTTGTTAGTTATAACTTTCAAAGAAAATGAGTGTTTTTCGACCGTCATAATGAAAAAATAAAAAGACAGTCTTCTTTAAATTTTGATGTGTTCACGCATGATGCGGTACGCGAAGAGCAATAGTTCTCACGCGCCTATCTCTTTTGCATAAGATGAAAAAGAGGTTAATGCCTAAGGTGGCAGGAAAGGATGACATGAATGTGCGGAATCACAGGCTGGATTGATTGGCGGCGAGACTTACGCAGCGAGGGAAAGACAATAAAAAAAATGGCACAGACGATGGATCATCGCGGGCCTGATGATTTAAATACATGGCTGTCGGAGAATGCAGCACTCGGACACGCGCGTCTGGTCGTTGTCGATCCGGAGGGCGGTCGCCAGCCGATGAAAAAAACGGTGAATCACAACGAGTATGTGCTTGTTTATAACGGTGAATTATACAATACAGAAGAAATTCGTTCGGATTTATTAAAAGAGGGTTATACGTTTCAAGGTCACTCCGATACCGAAGTGCTGTTGACCGCTTATATTGAGTGGCGGGAACGCTGCGTGGATCATTTCAATGGAATCTTCGCGTTCGCGATCTGGGATGCCGCAAAGAAAACATTGTTCGGTGCACGCGATCGAATGGGAGTAAAGCCCTTCTTCTACAGTGAATCAGGAGGTAGAATGCTCTTTGGCTCAGAATTAAAGGCGATCTTAGCTCATCCGGATGTCCATCCGGAAATTGATCGAGAAGGACTCTGCGAAGTGTTCGGACTCGGTCCGTCGCGAACGCCGGGTCACGGTGTCTACCTGGGCATTCATGATCTGCGGCCTGCGCACGCGTTCACCTATACCAAAAATGGTTTGAAAATTTGGCGTTACTGGAACGTGGAAAGTCATGAGCATACAGATAGCCTGAAGGAGACCATCGCCCATTTGCGCTATCTTGTCACTGACGCGGTACAACGGCAGCTGTACGCTGATGTTCCGGTCGCAACATTCCTGTCCGGCGGTTTGGATTCCAGTGGGATATCGGCAATCGCCTCAGAATATTTTAAAGAACAAAAACGACCGCCGCTTCACACCTTTTCGATCGATTATGTGGGCAACGACCAATACTTTAAAACAAGCAAATTCCAACCGAATAGTGACGCGCCTTTTATTCAAGAAGTTTCTAAATACCTTGGAACGGTACACCATAATCTTATCATTGATAATGAACACCTTGTTTCTTATCTGAAAAAAGCGATTGTCGTTCGCGATATGCCTGGCTATGCCGATGTCGATTCCTCACTTCTCTGGCTCTGCGAAGGGATCCGCAGGGAATTTACCGTTGCGCTATCTGGAGAGTGTGCCGATGAAATTTTCGGGGGCTATCCTTGGTTTCACAGCCCGGAAACATCAGCGAAGGAAGGCTTTCCATGGATGCGTTCAATTGGTGCGCGACAGGATTTGCTCAATGACAAATGGGGAAGCAAATTAAATCTAAAAGAATACGAAATGGCGCGGTTTAATGAGACGGTTGCCGAAACGCCTAAGCTCGAGGGTGAATCTGTGATTGACGCGAAACGCCGCGAATTGTTCTACCTCAATATGAATTGGTTCATGACCGCATTGCTTGATCGAAAGGATCGCATGAGTATGGGTGCGAGCCTAGAGGTGCGTGTGCCGTTTGCTGATCATCGGATTGTTCAGTACATGTGGAATGTGCCATGGGCGATGAAGATGCTGGACGGTCATGAGAAAGGTGTTCTGCGCGCGGCACTCAAAGGTTATCTGCCTGATGATGTGCTCTACCGCAAGAAGAGCCCGTATCCGAAAACCTATCATCCAAAGTACACGCAAGCCGTCTCAAGCTGGTTGCAAAAGGTGATTGACTCACCAAGCTCTCCACTGCTTGAATTAGTGGATAAACAGAAACTGCAAGCACTGATTGACACGAAAGGCGATTCTTTTAAAGCTCCATGGTTTGGTCAGTTGATGTCCGGTCCTCAGCTGATTGCCCATATGGCGCAGATGAATGAATGGCTCGATACCTACAACGTGAACATTATTGATCGCTGAGGCAAACAAAAGGTCCTCGAGTTTAATGGACTCGAGGACCTTCTTTATACATAAGCATTTACAGGAAGAAATCTAATTATTTTTTCCTAAGTTAAATCAGCGTGAAAATGAACTTTTAAAATGGCCTGCAAGTGAAGCGGCATCAATTGTGCCAAGTCCGGTACTCTGGTTATAAATCGTTCCTTTTGTACCGGTGTAATACAAATTCGTATTTTCTGCTCCTGTCGCGTTGAGTGGATGGAATGGTGAATTCTTTTGCTTGGCAAAACGATAGATTTGACTATTCCAGAATCCGATTCGACTCTTTTGATTGCTGTTCATCAATGCAGTCAGACCAGCTAATTGAGGAGAGACAATGCTTGTCCCACCGAACGTGCTGAATTTTGAGTTGCTGCCGGGAGCGTTTGGATCGGAAATAAAGACTTTATAGCCGGTATATGGATCCGCATTCAGCGATACATCCGGCATGTTTCTACCGGTTGCACCGCCCGTAACGATCTTCGAATCAGTAAGCGGTGTGACGGAACCGAAATCAGTACTTGGTTGCCACTGCTGCACGGCAGTAAATCGGTTCACACCGGAAACGCCTTTCTGATAGTCAGGAGTCGCGAACAACTGGCTGAATCCACCGCCGCCACCGACAAAATAATACTTCGACCAGCCTTCCGCTGTACCCAGTCCAAGTGAATCGAAGTAGGGGTAGAGATAGTTCCAACCCCATGCGCGCTCCTCGGAAACATTAAGCTGAACGCCGGTCTTCGTTGTGTAGGTCCATGGCAAGGTTGTGCCTCCGGCTGCCGTTATATAAGGACTGTCCGCCGGGTTGTCAACAGCGAAGTTGTACGTGCCTATATCGCGGCTTGCGTCATAAGCGCCGGCATCACCTGCTGATGCGAACATCGAAATACCTTGAGCTGCGGCCTGTTCAAATAATTGATTATAGACCAGCGCATAAGCCGGATCTTCGGTTTGATCTTTAACAGCGGCACTGATTGCCGACTCACTGAGTCCCCAGCTCACAGAAAGTTGTGAAGCCTTGTTTTCGTTAATTGCCGTTGCAAATGCGTTTACGAAGCCTGCATCTGTATTCGGTCCGATGTAGACATTAACGTCTGCTTGAGGAGCGAGTGCACCGGATTGTTCAACGTCGAGTGAGGTCTCTTCATAGCCGTTCCAATCGGATCCGCCGTCAACAAGAATTTTTTGAATGCGGTCAGCTTTTACATCAATGCCTTCTTGTTTCCAAAAACTGTAAGCGTCTTCTGGATTAAAATCTGCTAATGTAACAATACCAATGGTTTGTCCTTTGCCGTTCGCGCCTTGATCATATAATGGCCCGACATTGTACTGCTTGATGAAATCGGCAGGGTCTAAGCTTAATGGTCCACCGCTCGCGTTCGGAGTAAGTTTAAGCGGACGTTTCACGGCACGAGGAGTGAGTTCGGAATAGTTAGTCAAACCAAGGATTGCTAACACATGAGAAGCAAGGAAACGCGGCAGTTTTGGTCCTTTTTTTGCGGCATGGAAGGTTCTTCCTCTGAACTTCGCCTTCTGAATGGTCACGCTGAATGCCTTATTGAAGTCGCCCGCCGTTCCATTTGCAGAAACAATCAGATTATTATCATAGATTTTCGTACTAATATTGTAGTGTTTCAGATATCGATCCAGAGCTTTGACCGTTATATCGGATGCACCAAACCCTTTTTTAAACTGGTCAACACTAAGATATCTATGGTACAATGCGCTGTTTGGATCTACTGTTCGTTCAATGTAGGATTGCAGTTTCTTTTCATTGCTAGTCTTTAAGACAATATCCACAGAAACCGGCGTGTTATCCGGGAGATCTCCGAAATAATCAGCGTTCTCCAATACTGAACGGCCAGTACCTTGTTTAACAGATGTCAGTTGTTGATCTGCTTTGCTTGAAGATGAAGCAGCCGCAAATGACGGAAGTGAACCAAAAATAAGAAGTAAAGTTAAAACGGCAGCGAACAGATTCTTGCACCATTTTTTTGTCATTAGTAAACCATCCCCCAATGTAATGAATTCTATTAGAAAACTTGGCTTCGTCAATCTTTTTTAATGCGAAGCCTTAGTGCTCTTATACTATAATCCTTAAAATCTTACACTTCTTATAGTATAAAAAAAGATGCTCCCTTTTCTCTCTTAAATAAAATTGATTATAACCCAGTTAGATTGATAGATTAAGCATTACAAATCGCATTTATTTGACAAAAATCGAGTTTTTCTGGCGGAAATAGGGATTAATACCTAGATGGACTGGGTCAAAGGTCACGCCGAAAATTGATAGAATAACCATTGACTCTAATTGTACACTGAAAGAGAAAATAAAAAACAGTGCATAAGACCCCCGCATTTATTTGATAAAGGGGCTGCACCGTTTAAGAAAAGAGGAGTTTAGATGACGAAGCGATTGCTCGATTGTGATGCGTCCGATTTTATAACAATGAGTAAGTACGAGATTCTTGAAGCAATTGAGGCAAGTGAGGGCAGGGTGATTGTGTCCGATTGAACTACCTGCGACTAAAAGTCGCAGGAATCTGGTTATAACTGCTAAATAGCTACACGAACCAGATAGACGGCAACGCCTTAATTTTCTGATTCAGTGAAATTACCCTGAACTCAAGAGAAGCGCTTCACTTCTGACAACTATATCGTGCGCGTTTCGTTCCAATTCTATTACGAGCGGTTCTCAGCACATTACGCAAATAGTTGTCCTTGTGACGTTTTACGATGGCAAGGTTCTGTCCCACCGAGCACGTTTGTTGTCTGTATGACGACTTGCGAACGTTAGATGATTTCTACCAATTTGCTGGGGTTGATGTTTGGAAAATCATGTAATTTGTAATGTTGTTCTGGGTTTAAACTCCATTTTAAAATGTTGCGTGCGGCGTTTAAGTCGCGGTAGATGATGGTTTTAGCTTTTCAGCTGGTGCGATTGATTACATCCTCAATTACCGAATCGCGCAAAAGCCGCTGCTGCTGCTTGTCGTCGGTATTGTTTTCGCGGTGATTTACTTTGTTGTCTTCTATTTTGCCATTAAATGGTTCAATTTGAAGACACCGGGGCGCGAGGACGATGATGATCTCGTTGAAGAAAATCCGGATCAAATTGCTGGTATAGATGCAAGTGATAAATATGAGGTGATGGCTGCCCGATTTATCAAGGATATCGGTGGCAAGAGGAATATTACGAATGTCGATAATTGTACCACGCGGCTACGACTGACGGTGGCGGATTCAGAGATCGTAGACAGTGCGGCGATCAAGCATCATGGTGCGCATGGCGTCGTCAAAGTAAATAAAACAAATTTGCAGGTGGTCATAGGTACAGATGTGGAATTTGTGGCAGATGCGCTGAGAAAACTGATCAAATCATCTGTCGATCTTACTGAAGTGAAGTTGGATGTTTCAGCACCCGAACCAAGTTTAGGTACAGTATCTGTTGGAGCCGAACTGATATGCGCACCAATTAAAGGAAAGTTGCTTCCGATTTCAGATGTGCCGGACAAGGAATTTTCTGAAAAGATGATGGGCGATGGTTTTGCCATTGATCCGGATGAAGGTGTCGTCTCGCCAGTTGATGGGAAAGTAAGCGGCGTGTTTCCTACGAAGCACGCGGTCGGATTGACAGGCATCGATGGCATGGAAGTCCTGATCACATTGGATTGGATACGGTAAAACTCAATGGAGAGGGATTTACCAACTATGTGAACGAAGGAGATACGGTTGTAAAAGGACAGAAATTGATCTCCTTTGATATCTCTGTGATTAAGGATAAAGTTCCTTCGCTGATCAGTCCGGTGATTTTCACGAACCTCGATCCTCTATGTGTAAAATGTTTCTCAGGGGGATAAATTTGATGTGAGTGCTTGAGGATGGAGCGGCATGCAGCTCTTTCTTCTCGAATTATGCTTTTGGTATCCCCTTTTTGACTGGACGAAAAGGAGAAGGCTCCTTATTCTAAATGTATACCCACCACGGAATACAACAGGAATAGAGGCCTTCTCAATGGATAGTATAGAGGATTTATTAGGAATTTGGAAGAATCAAACGAGCTTGTTGGCATTTGAGGAAGAGGCGACTGCCTATATGTATCAGTTCATGAGGCATAGCGTTGAACAAGTGTTTTCTTTGCTTGACCAAGCGATTACCCGTGAAAAACAGGCGGAGGGCTGGAAAGTAGATAGTCATAAGGACCAGCGTGTTCTCCAATTCTTATTTGGACCGGTGACTTTCTATCATACGCGTATGATTAACCCGGAAGGGCATGCCTGTTATCCGTTGGATCACCTGCTTAAATTGAGAAAACACATGCGTTATTCGCCAAATGTTGAATATGAAACAGCGGCCTTAGCGAGCCGTATGACTTGCCGGGAGGTCGTGAGAACCTTAGCCACTTGGACTCAGGTTCAAATGAGTCACAGCACGGTTATGCACTGTGTTCGAGTAGTCGGCGAAACTCAAGAAAAGCAGGATCAAGAGCACGTGATCCAAGCAGCCAATGGAGAGTTAGATGGAACACGACAACCGAATTTTCTCTTTGCGGAGGCTGATGGAACCTTTATCCGTGGAATGAAGAAACGGCAACACATTGAAATCAAGCATTTTATTTTGTATGAGGTTTGGGTGAAGAACGGAAAAAGACGGCTTCTGAAAGAGCCCTACGCGGTCATGACAAGCAAGGGACTGGATACGTTTTGGGAACAGGTTGAAGCCGCAGTCGAACAGCGTTATCGCTTATGGCAGACACAAGTTGTCGCTAATAGCGACGGAGGCGTAGGCTATGACGAAACGCATTTTAAAGATGCCTTTTGTGGGTCACACAAGCGCATTTGGGTTCAACTGGATGCGTTTCATGTCGCTCAATCCCTAACTCGTTCCCTACATGGTGATAAGTCTTGGATCACGCGTATACAAAAGGCGATTCAAAGAAAAGATCGTGCAGAGGTCATCCTGTTACTGGATACGTTTGAAAGTAATCAAGACGAGGATGGGCGTATTGAGCAGGTAGAAACCTGCATTCCCGTGAATTTATACCTATGAGGGGTTCTTCATACCAAGCACTTTGTACAGATCCATTTGTTTCTTGGTCATTTCACCAATGGATGGCTTATGACCGGGTTGCTGAAATTGTTCAATGACATCTAAATCGTCAAGAACTTCTTGAAGTGTGTATCGTTTGAAGAGATCATGATCACTCATTGCTTTTTTTATGTATGAAAGATAGAACAGGGCAATATACTGAACGAACAATTTGCCATCTAAGTTTTCCTCGGAAGAAACTGAGGTGCGTCTTAGATTCAGACGTTCTTTTAGGTTCCCAAATGCTTTCTCAATCATATCCTTGGTTCGGTAACTATTAATGGCTTCTATGGGATCTTTGATCCCATTGGAGAGTAGGGCGAAATAGCCATAATCCTGTTCCGCTTTTTCAATCGCTTCCTGTTTGGGTGTTAACGTAGTGCCTCGGACAGGCGTTTCTTTAATCGTGTAGTAACGGGCATACAATTTTTCGTGATCGGGATTACGGCGACCGGAAATTAATTCTTCTTCAAGCCCATCTAGGAGTTTATTGAAAGCCATTTTGTCATCGACGGCTTTCTGATCATTGTAGTAAAGATGCAGATAAATTCGTTTCTTGGTTTCGATCACTTCACCAGAGTGTTTTTTAATGCTTTCATAGTTCCAATCGGTCATAAAGGATTGATAGTAGAGACCGATAGTCGACTGATAATGAGGTCTCGAAACCATAGTAGCCCGAACATCTGCCAATTTCTTCTGAACAAATTTCAGTGACGTTCTAACTCCGATAAGAAACTTGAGATGTTTTTCGTAGAAAGCATTAATATCTAAAACTTGAAACATCAATAACAGCCTTCATGCCTTGTCAGATAAGGGGGGAAAGCAAAAATAAAAGCATGAATACCGAACACTCGGTATAATTGAAGTACCAACTCACAATTAATTGAGGTCGATTCATGCTATGAAAAGTATACCACGTCATGATCATTTGTCAGCCGGTATTTTAGATTCTGTCCTAACCTTTTTTAGCCGATTTCATTTGGCACAGATTGCACGAGCCTCCCATGCGACCAAGACAAAAGGAGTGCCTTTCCGTGTCCTGTTCTGCTACTTGCTCAGTACCATTTTTTCCAACAAGTCAACGTATCGCGATTATCTGAAACATCGGAACCAACTCAGCTTCTCGGATAAGACGTTCCGTAATTTACTGAACAGCGGCAAGATCAACTGGCAAAAGTTCCTGATCCTGCTCTGTCGCCAACTCATTCGATTCATTGAGCCGCTCACCGACTCGGCGCGTCAGAACGTGTTTATTATCGATGATTCCATGTATGAACGCGCGCATGCGAAACGCGTCGAACTGGCCGCATTCCAGTTTGACCACGCGAAACACCGGCATACGCGGGGATTCCGCTTTCTTCAACTGGGCTGGAGCGATGGCAACACATTCCTGCCGGTCAGCTTTTCCCTGCTTTCCGGCGAGAATCAGGTTTGCGACACGAAAGTGGATGCCCGGACGCGGTCCGGAAAGCGAAAACTCCAGGCTCAACGCAAAGGAACTGATGTCGCTCGGGAACTGATTGCATCCGCTCTGAATCAAGGGGTTCGCGCTCCGTATGTTCTGTTTGACTCGTGGTTCTCAAGTCCAATGATGTTTCATCAGCTACGTCAACTAAAGCTTCACACGGTTGCCATGGTCAAGCGGTCTAAAAAAGCGTATTACCGGTTCAACGGTCAAATGATGGACGTCAAAGCCATCTTCAAAGCTCAGAAAAAGCGTCGCGGACGGTCGCGCTACCTGCTTTCCACAATCGTTGAAGTCGTGGTTGAGGGGGGAGAACCATTCCCCCTGAAACTGGTTTACGTGCGCAATCGCCGAAAGCGCAAAGAGTATCTTGTGCTGGCATCGACAAACACGCAGCTTTCCGAAGATGAGATTATCCAACTGTACGGGAAGCGCTGGTCGATCGAGGTGTACTTCAAAATGTGCAAACACTATCTTCGACTGGCCAAATACCAGGGCTTATCCTATGATGGGATCTTCGCGCATACAGCCTGCGTGGCGATTGGTTATTCCTTGCTTGCGGTACAGCATCGTGAACAGGAGGATGACCGTACCTTAGGCGAGCTGTTTTATCTCATGGTCGATGAACTCGCGGATATCACCTTTACCGAGGCGATTCGTCAACTCATCGATTTGTTTCAAGAGGCCTTCGAGAATGAACTCGTTCTGTCTGAAAAAGTCCTCGATCAGATTATTGCAAGATTTTTGGACAAACTGCCGTCTAACTATCAGAAACAGCTGAAAAAAGTGGTAGACTAGGGTAATTTATTCAAGATAAACATAGAACCAGCAATGGATTAGAACACTTTTCTATCTTTCAAGTTTTAGTTAATATTCTGTTCACTGTAGAATCCCCGATCCATTACAAACTTCATCTTCTTTTTCCCGAACAGTTCAAACTCCTCCAAAAGGTGCTGGATCGTCTTCACATCTGCAATGTTTCCCGGCAGTTTTCGGTATGAGACAGGCAGACCGGAGGTCTCACCAAACAAAAGAGCTAGATTGATTTGTGGTAATGGATCATGGTCTTTATTTTTCCCATATTTCACTTGTTTTAGAGACTTGGAGTATGAAGAAATAGATGTGGTATCATACGCTAAATACTCCTCTTGAATGCGACGCTCCGCTTGTCGGTGAAAAAACTGCTGCTTAGCATCCTCAGTTATTGATCCAAAAAGATCACTGCTCCGTTGTGACGGGATATTTTTTCCGAAAGGATGAACATGTGTCCGTGCCCATTTAGGAAAGCGACTCAACGAGTTCCGATCCTCCATAACTAAATAATAGGCTACTGATAAAATCTGCTTGTAGGAATCAGGAAAACAACGTTTGAGATCCTCTGTCATCCCTAGTTTATCTCCAATAGCATCAAACAAATGGGTTGTTCCGCAGAAACGGCGTTCCGCTCGTTCTGTCGGAACTGGTCCTGGTTTTTGGGCAATCAATTCTTTCATCGTTTCGGAATATTTTTTGGAAGGGACGAAGTCCCCCGTTACAGAATCCAGTTTCCCAATGCATTTCCGCTTATTCCGCGCTTGCTTTTTTTCCTTGTCCCAGTACCCCACAGATTCGTAAACATAAGTGATGCCATTCTTTTTATTTCTCAGATAGACCAGTGACATGAGAACCCCTCCCAAACATTGGTATAATTATACCAATGTTTGGGAGATTTGTCAAGAGAAAAAGTGTCCAAATCTCAGTACTATCAAGGGATTTGGACACTTTATTGTTATAAAATAGCGGGAATGCAGGTAGAAAAGGTCAAGCACTATCTCATGGAACACTGGGATCGTTTGTTTGATTGGCGAGAGAGTACGGCGAAAGAAAATCTTCCCGAAAATGCGGGGAGATTGGGTGCGATGGAATCGAATCAAAGGCATTTGACGTTCCGCATGAAAAAGCGTGGCATGCATTGGGGTGAGTCCGGAAGAAGGCATGGTTAAAGTTATTCAAGGGATACGTAATGGGACGCTAAGAGTATTAAAGAAAAGTGGTAAAGTTGATCTGAATGAAGTGGATATTATTAGTTTTGGTTAAATGATTATTAAGTAAAATGAAGGAGTCCGCACAATCGATTGTGTGGGCCCTTTTTTGTACAAAAAAATGAAAGAAGGAATTTACGAAATTACAAAGAATTCTTACAGTGAAGTTGTTTATTGTCATCACGATAAGCCCTGTCCTAAGATGGTACGGATGCGTTTGATCGTCTCAGGATCGTTGACGCAAGACTCCATAAGTGATCCATGCTACTCAGACTCAAACGATCAAAAAATGATCAAGAGCAACGATTTCGAGTGAATCTCTATTGAATGGCTAGTGTTTGGGAAAAGGTGGCGATCATATCAAAACCTTACCGATTGCTATTGTAAAACATAAAGGGAGGGAAAATCTTTGAAAAATGATGTGTCAGTTATATTTTTTGACTTGTTTTTTACCCTCGTCACACCGAAGTATTTTAATTCAAAAAATGAAAATGATGTTCTGAATCTATCAACTAGTGATTGGGAAAAATACGCTGAGGATGAAAAACTTTATTTTGAGCGAGCAACCGGTAAAGTGAAAAATCCCCGGGCCATAATTCAGCGTATCATTGATAAGATGAATATTTCTGTGGATCGTCAGTCCATTGATGAAATTTTACAATTAAGAAAAAAGAGAATGGAGCAAGCCTTAACACAGGTAGATCCACTAATTATCCATGTACTTTCGGAATTGAGAAAGGGTGGAAAGAGATTGTGCCTTGTCAGTAATTCAGATTCTATAGACTCTATGTACTGGCAGGCATCGCCTCTTTATCAGTTATTTGATGATGCTATTTTCTCATGGAATGTAGGTTGTTTAAAACCCCAGACTGAAATTTATAACATCGCTCTTGACAAGATGAACGTTGATCCAAGTCAATCTTTATTTGTTGGAGATGGGAGCTTTGACGAATTAAAAGGGGCTAGGAATGCAGGGATAAGAACAGTGTTAACCTCCTTCTTGCTAAAAAGGGGAGATAAACAGCATAGAAAAATCATGAAAGATGCAGATTATTACATACAATATTTTTCGGAATTAATCCCTCTTGTTTAATGCCTGTCTTTTTTAGTTAGATGAGTTCGACACGTTTCTCAATAAGCGAAACAGGCGAAATGAGAGCGTTGCTAAGTAATTTGAAGCAATGATAACTGATACACCGAGAGATGGAATGAAAACCGTCACGTTGCGTTGATACATCTCCATTGATACTCCTGCATGCATCCGGCGATAGTAGTCAAAGGGTGTATGGAGTCAGGTGAAGTCAACTGAACAATACCTAAGTGAATGAATCATACGGTAAAGGATAAGCTGGATGGCTAAAAAGCTATCGAGGTAAGAATGCTAAGATAAGAGCTGACGAACCTGCGAATGTACGGGTCTAAAACTGCAGCCGCTACGAAAGTACGGGGATACAAATGTATCATGGAATACCGAAAAGCAAGATTTCGTCATATGAAATTCGGAATAGATAACAATGAATCTATAATTTCACAGGCTCATAGTAGGTACCTAAAATAGTTATTCAAAGCTAGGTGTATTGGAACGTGGTAAGCAAGGAACTGCTAGTAAACAGCTACTACTGGGCAGGTGTCTATAAAGCGGAAGCTGAAGTGACTCCATTCTTGTGAAAGTAGGGGAACGGTACCAACGAAACGTGTAATGAACGCGGAGGGATAGCCCCAAGTCTTGTTCTTTGAAAACTGAATTTCCTCAAGATGAAGTTCAAACGGTCGGGTAGGAGCGTGGGAAAACACTTCTTGGAGGTGTCCACGATTGAACGCAACCTTACGGAATTGGAAATACTATGGCATGCAAGAAACATTTGACAGGCTTTATGACGACAATCTGTACTCAATCATTATCTCGAAAAGCAATATATTGCTGCTTACCGAACAATCAAGGCGAATAAAGGCTTTAAAACGGCAGGAACAGATGGTTTTATCATTAACAGCTATAAGGCAATGCAGGAAGATCACTTTATAGCACATATGCGGACTGCTCTTAGGGACTACAAACCCCGAGCAGTTAAAAGAGTTTATATGCCAAAGCCAAATTAAACGCCCACCAGGCATACCGAATATGATGGATAGACTCATCCAACAGATGATAAAACAAGTGATTGAACCTGTATGCGAAGCGAAGTTCTACAAGCATAGCCACCTTTTCTCCAGGGCACTTAATTTCTGCTCCTCATAGGCCATGAGCAGTTCTTCGACTAATTCGGAGGCCGTTATAAATTTTGTTTTAAACCCGTTTTGAATCGTCTCGATTCCCAGCCCAATAGCCAAGTGGCTCTTCCCAGTTCCGCTGTTACCGAGGAAGATCACGTTCTCTTTTTTTCGCACAAACTCACCTTTGGCTAGGGTGAGAAAATGGTTTCGGTTCAGGCTAGGCATCAAACTGAAATCGTACATGTCTAGTGTCTTAGAAACAGGAAAATGCGCCTGTTTCAAACGCCTTTCTCGCTGATTTTCTTCCCGACTCTGAGCTTCAGCTTCAAGCAATGCTAAAAGATAATCTTCATAACGCAGATTGTGCTCCTCCGCTTCCCTCGCTAGAGAACGATATTACCTAGCCAGAGTAGGCATTCTGAGCTGTTTGGTCAGATGGTCCAGCAGAAGTTCTGTCGTCATTAGTTTCCCTCCTTCACGAGTTGCCTGTATTGATTGATATCGGTCACTTTCACCTTGTAGTTCTCCAGAGCCTCTGGGGCTTGACCAACCGGGTCGGCCACATTACCTGTCATCTTTTGAATGACCTCATGAACCGCTTCATAAGTGAAGAGTTGTTTCCGTTTCGCTTCTTGAATCGCTTTGGTTAACTGATCCATGCCCAGCTCTCGGTGGAGAAGAAGAAGCCGGACAAATTTGCGGTCTCCGGCCGCTCCTTCAGTCTCACGCATCTTGTGGTGAAAATGCCGAAAGGCTTCAGGAATATCCGGATTCTGAAAAGGATGCGCATCTCGAATCGCACGCGGTTTTTTCAGAAGTGCCTCCAGATAATGGTCCAGACGGGTAAATAATTGATTTCGTCCGTAAGAACGGGGGTATTCAGTGATCACTTGATTTTGAGCCACAACGATCAGACGATCGACAAACTTTTTAACCCAGACCGCCTGTCCAACATAAGCGCTAGGAACGGAGTACTGGTTGGTTTCCACATGGATCAGAGACAACGGATTGACGTGACAGGACATCAACCGGCAGGCTTCAAAAGGTGTTCCCGAAAGGGAATGGAGCGTTAGCTTTTCTTTGGTCCAAACTTGTGCGACCGTCTCGTCAGTACGCGGAACATGGATGCGGGTAGCCTCTTTAAGGCACCAATCCTGAAGATAATGATTGAGTTCGTCCATAGACTGAACGTCCGGATAAGGGACCAATGCGTTACGTCGGACATAGCCAACTGTCCCTTCAATCCGGCCTTTTTCATTTCCCCTTCGGGGATTGGCAAAGGTGGCTTTGAATCCATAATGCGCCTGAAGCGCGATAAAGGCTTCTTGTTCTAGGCGATCTCTGCCCTTCAGAACTTTGACCACGGCTGTCTTTAGATGATCAAAGAGACCTTCGACAGGAACACCACCCAGGAATTCAAAAGCATGAACAAAGCCATCCAGAAAAGCCTCCTGTTTTTGATGAGTGTAAGCCCGAACAAACCGAAAACGACTAGACGAAAGCTGTAGACAAAAAAGAAAGATTCGCTGCGTTTTCCCCTGAAGAATGACATCTGCTTCGCCCCAGTCAAATTGGAATTGAAGGCCGTATTGGAATTCAAGTGGAATGAATACGTCCTGTTGTTTCTGTCTTCTCTTGGCGACAAGTTTACGAATGTTGGAAGATGAGCCTTTAAAATGATATTCCTTGACTAATCGTTGATAGATTCTCGCTGCTGTATGTTTTTGTTTCACCCAATGTTTTTGGTCCTCAAGAAGCCACTGATCGATGATCGGCAGAATGCGTTGGGTTTCCTCCGAGTATTCCTTCTTTCCGTATGAGCGCTCCCGAACGGGAAGAGTGGGGGCTTCTTCCTGTTTCAGATACTTACTCACTGTATTCCTTGAAATTCCTAGCTTTCTCGCAATCTGGCGTTGTGAAAGACCTTCAACCTCCTTCAGAAATTTGATACGATGATAGTGAGCCATATCGATCATCCTTTTTTTCCCTCTCCCTTATGTAGAATTGCTGGTTACTGTTCTATCATAGGGAAGATAGGCTAAGAATTGGAAATCATGTGGCTCGTTTTTATGTGAGCGAATCGCTTATTTATGGCTCAATTCTAGATTATCAAATACAAAGAATGAGCATCGCTAAGAGTTTCATGAGCAAGAGATGTCTGTACACAAGTGAGGGCAGGACATGGCTTGGCAAGGGAATGGAAGCAATTGTCTATGAAGAAATTCAGAAACTACTGCTTTCGAACATTCCGGCTCGGTCTGTGGAATATCTGGACAACGGGATATCGCGATATTCTATGAAAAAAGGACTTTGCGAAATTACAAAAGAATTTCTTACAGCGAAATACCGTCCATTGTCATCATTACAAGCCCATATCCCTTGGTGGAACGGATACGTTTGATAATCTTAGGATTATTGACGAAAAAATCCACAAGTTGATCCATGCCACTCACGCTCAAACGATTGGAAAATACCTTAAAGACCTTAATTTATCAATGGAACAGCTGTTTCGAGTAAATCTCTATCGAAAGGCTTGCAATCTAGAGGAAATCAGTCTCAAGAAATGAGATGGAACGCCGTGTGAGGTGAAAGCTGCTTGCACGGTGTGGTGCAGGGGAAAAGGCAGAGATTACCTCAAAGCCTTACCTATTGCCATATACTTCGTAATAACAACGTTCTCAATAAAATTTTTTTGTCAAGAACGACTTAAACGGGCTGACACCGGAAAAATACCGTTATCAGCCCGTTAAAGATAAATAATCAGTTTTTCATTCTTTTACTCGCAAAATGAGTACACTCATTTCTGTGCGGGTCTTTGTCAGCTTAAAAGAATCATTAATAATAAGAAACAAACGATGTATTGATCATTTTGAAACGGTTTTGCTGGAGACGAACGAATGGAGATGCTCCCATGGACGAGATTGCCAACGCTTTAGAGCGAACAGACCTCTGAACCATTCATCTGTCCCTTGAGCAAGCCAAATTCCGATCAATCCGAAGCCAAAGTAAACACCCAATAAATAACTCAATCCGACCGCGATTATCCACATCGAAACAACGCCAATGAACACAGGAAAACGGACATCACCTGCTGATTTTAGAGCTCCCATTAAAACGATATTAATCGCTCGACCAGGCTCAGAAAAGAGATTGATCCACAGAACAGGGAGCCCAATGGCAATTATTGCAGATGACTTTGTAAATAAGCCTAATATAACTGCTCCTGAAAGCGCGATTATTATCGATACAAGTGTCGATGAGGCCATTGCGGCGATTACGGTTTTAATCCCGCGCTTGTAGGCTTGTTCTGATTGCCTGCTTCCAATATAACGGGCAATCAGAATCTCGGTTCCTTGGGCAATCGCTACGGTAAAAAGAAAGCAGAGCATCGTGATATTTAGAATATAAATCCTCGCTGCAAGTGCACCAGTTCCAATCATGACAACGAATGCTGTAATGATTAATTGGGACAATTGATAGGAAAGCATCTCCCCTGCTGAAGGGACACCAATCGAAAGTAAATCACGGATATTCTTGCGACTGGCGCGATAGCAGTCCTTGAATGAAAATTTTACATTCAGCCTTTTCCAAATGACCAGTGAAAGTGCGACAATGGCAAACACGCGAGCGATCACCATTGCCCAGGATACACCACTGACTCCTGTAATCGGAAGACCAAAGGGACCGTTTGTTGCAATCACATTTCCGAGCACACTGATTCCATCCATAATAACGGTTATAATCATTGCGTCTTTTGTGAATCCATGACTACGTAAAATCGCACTCATCGCAAGTGACAGTGATTCAAGAAAAAGTGATGCGCCGCAAATCCGGATAAACAAGAGTCCGTCTTGGAGAATCATCCCATGTAAATGGAACAACCCTAGGAAGTACTCGCCGAACAAGACGACAACAGCGGATACGATAACCCCGAACCAGAAATTCATAAAAAAGACAGAGTGTGCGATCTGTTCAGCACGTTGGTATTGTTTTGCACCCAGATTTTGACCGATTAGAATCGTTGCGCCAATTGAAGTCACATTAAAAATGAGGATGAAAAGACTTAACAGCTGATTTGCGACGCCGACGCCTGATGCCGCTGCGTCGGAATAACGGCCAAGCATTAATGTTGCGATGATGCCCATCGCCATACGAAGCGCGATTTCAATAAAAATTGGCCAAGTGATCTTGAAAAGGGTTTGGGCTTGATAATTAACTGTTTGTGTTTTCAAATATTTGACCAGTTACTGATATGCTCAAGATTCACTGCAGAAAATCACCTGCTCGTTGCGGCTTGTTCAGAACTGGTGTTCACCTCACTTTTCAACAAGTTCCAAATAGAGAAAAACGATAAATATGATTCATCAAGGTATCATAAATCATTTTGAATTAAATGTAAACGATTACTATTAATTATGATATAATAATTTTTGTAATGGAATGAGTGGAAGTGAGGGAATTAAATGGCAACTCTGTCTGATGTCGCACGGAAAGCTGTTGTATCGAAAATGACGGTGTCACGAGTGATTAACCATCCTGAGCAGGTTTCTACAGAATTACGCCAATTAGTATATGACTCAATGAAGGAACTAAACTATGTGCCTAATTATGCTGCCCAAGCATTGGTGCATAATCGAACCCAAGTGATTAAACTGCTCATTTTAGAAGAGATGGATACGACTGAGCCGTATTATATGAATTTGCTGGCTGGTATTGCAATAGAGCTCGATCAGCGCCATTACTCACTGCAGCTTGTAACGCGTAGTTCACACACCATTGGGAGATGTGATGGATTAATCGTTACGGGGATGCGCAAAACGGATTATGATCATATTATTTCTCATCTTGAGCAACCTGTAATCTTGTTTGGGGAAAATAAAAAGGGCTATGACTATGTAGATGTTGATAATAAAAAGGGAATGCAGATGGTGACGGAACATATTTTTGATCATGGTTGTCAAAAAATCTTGTTTTACGGTATTGAAATTGACGAACCGTTCATGCGCTCAAGAATTGAAGGTTATGAAGAAACAATGAAGATGAAGCAGCTGTTACCTCAAATAAATCTGATGAAGAACAGTTCACATATCGCTCAATTTGAAGCAGAAAAAGTATTAAAAAAAAATCACGAACGTATCGCCTTTGTCTGTGCATCAGATCGGTTAGGTATTGGCGTTGTCCATGCAGCGCAGAGGCTTGGCCTAAATATTCCTGGTGATGTGATGGTTACTGGTTTTGACGGGGTATTTCTGGATCGTATTGCACAGCCAAAGCTAACGACTATTCGTCAACCGATTGTGGAAATGGGAAAAACTTGTGCTAGACAATTACTTGATAAAATTGATCAAGGCGGGATTAAGCAGGGAAACCAGATATTTAAGCCTGAATTAATTGTCCGAAATTCCACAATTTAACCGGGGTTAGTTCATCATTTTTTGAAGGAATTATCGTAAGTACTCAGTTATCTTTCTAAGTGAACAAAATCTACGACAATTGCGACTCATAGTTTCAGGAGTCGCCTTTATTATTTTCTTAATTTTTTTGTTAGCGGTAACAAGGCCTTTGGTGATTGTTATCTTTGAGAGTGCATGTTAATTTTAAGAAGTAAAGGAGGTGAAATGAGATGGAGAAACCTTGGTGGCATAGTGCAGTAGTGTATCAAATCTACCCAAAAAGCTTCAATGATACTGATGGAGACGGGATTGGGGATCTTCAAGGCATTGTAGAGAAGATGGATTATATTAAATCTTTAGGGGTTAATGTGGTATGGATTAATCCTATTTTTAGATCACCTCAAGTGGACAATGGATATGATGTGAGTGATTATTATTCAATCGATCCACAGTTCGGTACGGATGCTGACTTGGAACAACTGATTGCTGAAGCAAAAAAGAGGGATCTTAAAATCATTTTTGATTTAGTTGTTAACCATACGTCAGATCAACATCCTTGGTTTCAAGAAGCGAGGAAGAGCCTTGACAATCCATATAGGGATTTCTATATTTGGCGAGATGGAAAGAATGGAAAAGAACCGAATAACTGGGCTTCTTTCTTTGGGGGAAGTGTATGGGCTTACGAATCTTTAACCAATCAGTACTATTTTCATTTGTTTGATAAGAAGATGCCAGATCTGAATTGGGAAAATCCCAAGGTCAGAGCTGAACTCTACAAAATGGCAAGGTATTGGCTGGAAAAGGGAATCGACGGTTTCAGGCTCGATGCAATCATTCACCTAGCTAAGGATCAGAGCTTTCATGATTTTAACAATCCTGACCAAAATCAGGAGTTTGTGATTGCAGAGCCATGCTACGCAAACTTACCAAAAGTGCATGCGTTCATCCGTGAATTCAGTCAGCAAATGAAACGAGTGAAACCCGATTGTCTTCTCATTGGCGAAGCGGCTTCAGCAGATGTTGAATTAGCGAAAAGATATACCAAACAAAACCGTGAAGAATGTGATTGTGTTATTTCATTCAAACATTTGGATGCGGTTACATTTAGCGGTGATACTAGGTTTCCTAAAGAGTGGCGGGAAGAGCATTTCGATTTAAAATCTTTTCGAAAAATAATGAAACATTGGCAAAAAGAGTTATATAGAGAAGGATGGCCCGCATTATTCCTGAATAACCATGATATGCCGCGTATGCTCTCTAGATTTGGTGATCCGGCTCGATACCGCAATGAAAGTGCAAAAATGCTTGCAACGCTCATGTACCTGCATTGGGGTATGCCGTTCATCTTTCAAGGAGAAGAGATTGGCATGACCAATTTAGAGCTTGAGCAAGTTGATGATTATCACGATTCGACACTTTCAGCATCGGCTTCTCGGCTTTTGAACCTTGGGTATAGCTACGAACAGATGATGCATCGTGTGCACTCTCGATCAAAACACACATCTCGTGGCGCAATGCAATGGGACACGACTCCTTTTTCCGGTTTTTCTGAAAGTCAACCGTGGTTAGGGGTTAATAAAGATGATCGTCAGGTTAACGTCGCAGAACAAGATCAAGATCCTCAGTCAATTCTTAATTATTACCGAAGCCTTATGAAAATAAGAGCGAATAATGAACTATTTGTTGAGGGAATATGTCAGATTCTAGATGTAGAAAATGAATTCATCTACGCCTACGAACGCCGGGAATCAGGAAAGACAGCGCTTGTTATTTGTAATTTTTCTAATCAACCGCAGTTTATTGATCAGCCAGATCTTTCATCGTGGACATGTTTACTGAATAATCTGGGCAAAATTAAGTACGAAGAAACCAACAGACAGTTAGCTCCTTATGAGTGCTATGTATTAGTAAAGAATAAAGAGGAGGGTATGTAATGGAAAAGTCAGCAATCTATCATCAACCATGTAGTTCATACGCATATCCGTATGATAAAGAAACGATGCATATTAAAGTACGTTCCAAGAAAGATGATATCCAATCTGTAGTCTTTATCTATGGAGATCCGTATGAAAATATCAAAGTTGACGGGGAATATCAATGGGTAAGTCACCGAGCTGAGATGAAAAAAAGTGCGACGACCAATTTTCATGATTATTGGTTCATTGCCATCAAACCTGAGTATCGACGCTTGCAGTATGCATTTGTACTTACAGATTCAAATGGAGAGTCTGTGTTCTATGGTGATCGTGATTTCTTACCAAATGACCAGGTCACATTTTCAGTTCCCGATAACTTTTTTAAATTTCCATATATTCATGAAGTTGATTTGTTCAAAACACCAGAGTGGGTAAAGTCAACAGTATGGTATCAAATTTTCCCAGAGCGATTTGAAAATGGAGATCCCGATCGATCTCCAGAGAATGTATTGCCATGGGGTTCGAAAGATCCTGATCGAGATGATTTTTTTGGCGGCGATATTCAGGGAATTATTAATCGTTTAGATTACTTAAAAAATCTGGGAATTAGCGGTATTTACCTAAATCCAATTTTTAAATCGCCTACGAATCATAAATATGATACTTTGGACTATTATACGATAGATCCGCACTTCGGCGACAAAGAAACATTTCGTACATTAGTTCAAGAAGCTCATAAAAGAGGTATTCGCATCATGCTTGATGCTGTTTTTAATCATATCGGCAGTAAATCAAAGCAATGGCAGGATGTCATCGAAAATGAGCAGAAATCAGTCTATAAAGATTGGTTCCATATTCATTCATTCCCTGTACGCGATGGAGAAAATGGCAATTTTGATGGTAAACCGTCGCTATCTTTTGATGCTTTTGGGTTTACTACGACCATGCCGAAATTAAACACAGCGAACTCAGAAGTACAAAACTATTTATTAGACATTGCAACATATTGGATTAGAGAATTTGATATCGATGGCTGGAGACTGGATGTCGCTAATGAAGTAGATCATGCTTTTTGGAAAAAGTTTCATCAGGCAGTCCTGAAAGAGAAAGAAGACTTGTATATTGTCGGTGAAATTTGGCATAATGCATGGAATTGGCTTCAAGGCAATGAATTTCACAGTGTAATGAACTATCCGTTAACAAAATCAATTATTAATTTCTTTATTGAAAATAAGACTGATTCTTCGCAATTGATCGGCAGCCTGAATGAACACTTTATGAAATACAGTCAGAATGTCAATGAAGCGGCATTTAATCTTCTAGACAGTCATGACACGGCCCGAATTTTGACCTTGGCAAAGGGCGATGCTCAAAAAGTGAAACAGGCACTTGCATTCTTGTTTGCGCAAACAGGTTCACCATGCATTTATTATGGAACAGAAGTTGGACTTGACGGCGGCAATGATCCGTTATGCCGTAAATGTATGATTTGGGATGAAGAGAAGCAAGACCTAGATATGCTTCAATTTACAAAGAAATTAATAAAGTTGCGTAATGACTATCACTCTATTCTTTCACAAGGGAGCCTTGACTGGTTGGAGACCAATGATTCCTCGAAGAAAGTACTGCACTTCAGTAGAGAACTAGGCAATCAGTCGTTGATTTTTATCTTTAATCATGGAGATAAGGAAGCCAGTGTTTCTTTAAAAGAAGATCACTCATATACAGACATTTGGAATAGTAAGGAGATCGAGACGAAAAAAATCGATGTTCCTGCACAGGGTTTTACCGTTCTCAAAACAAAATCCTGAGTGGCTCATATCCTGTTATCGGTAACATGAAAACAGTCGTTGTAAACGATTACATTATTAACTTATAATAAACTTGTAAGTTAAAAGGGAGGGAAAGAGAAATGAAACACATCAAAAAAATAGTATCTGCAATCCTTGTTTTTGGGCTTGTGTTCACACTAGCAGCATGTGGATCAGGAGCATCAAGCGGTAGTAGCGGTGGCAAAAAAACGTTGACCGTTTCCGTTGATTCATCGAACTCAGCTTATGCTAAATTCGTAAACAGCATTAAAGGGAAGTTTGAAAAAACGAATAACGTTAAGGTTAAAGTTGTTACGAAACCGATGTTCGATCAATTAACTGCACTGAATCTGGACGGACCAGCGGGTAAGGCTCCGGATGTCATGCTTGCTCCTTATGATCGTGTTGGTAATCTTGGTCAACAAGGCCAATTACTCTCCATTGACAAGAGCATGCTCAGCTTCCTGAATGAAAAAGGACATCGTCAAGTTCAATATGGAAAGAAATATTACGGTGTTCCGCTGACTATTGAAGCGCTTGTTATGTACTACAACAAAGATTTGGTTAAGAAAGCCCCTACAACATTCAAAGATTTGGAAGCGCTAGCAAAAGACAAAAGATTTGCATTTTCATCTGAATCTGGTAAAAATACGGGTTTCTTGATGAAATGGACTGATTTCTATTATGCATATGGTCTTTATGCCGGTTACGGAGGATATGTATTTGGAAATAACGGTACAAATCCAAAGGATATTGGGCTGAACAACGATGGATCAATTAAGGCAGTAACTTATGCGACACGTTGGTTCCAAAAAGTATGGCCTAAAGGTATGCAGGATGTGAAAGCTTCAGGCAATTTTGTAACCAATCAATTTGTTAAAGGAAAAGCCGGTGCAGTAATCGATGGGCCATGGCAAGCATCCGTTTATAAGAAAGCAAAAATAAACTATGGTGTTGCCAAAATTCCAACATTGCCAAATGGTCAGGAATATAAACCATTTGCAGGCGGTAAGGCTTGGGTTGCTTCTGCTTACACCAAGAACCCTAGCCTTGCAAAGAAATGGTTGACGTATGCAACAAATGCAACGAATGCTTATAAGTTCTATAAAGATGCAAATGAAATTCCAGTCAATCCTGATGCACAAGCAAAGGTTAACAACAGCGATGATCAGCTTGCCAAGGCAGTTATTCAGCAATACGACTCATCAGTTCCAATGCCAAATATTCCAGAAATGGCAGAAGTATGGACAACAATGGAACCGGCAATGTTCAACGCTGCTTCAGGAAAGAAATCACCAAAACAAACACTTGACGATGCTGTATCTTCATTGCACAAAACAATCGCTCAAAAATACAAAGATAAATAAGCTTCAATGAAAGTGAGGGGAACAACATGGAAAGTCAAAATATTAAGAAAAAAAGTGTTAGGAAAGCGGGCTTGTTGTCCCTCATTCCCGGAATAGGACAAATTTATAATGGTCAGTTGCTAAAGGGCATTGCTTTTCTTGCCGTAACAGTTGCATTTTTAATTGAACTTGTCACTATTGGGATACCTGCTTTTCAAGGTTTTGCCACATTGGGAACGGTTCCAATTCGGGACCATTCCCTTTTCTTACTTGTAAAAGGAACATTACAAATCATTATCACCTTTGTCTTTTTGATGGTACTCATACTTAATGTGAGTGATGCAAGGCAAGTGGCTAAGCAATACAATACATTGGGCTATGTCAATCGTTCTGCACGCTCGATGTTAAAAAATATTTGGGAAAATGGATTTCCTTATTTGCTCACAATTCCTGCTTATTTTGTCATGTTATTTGTCATTGTCTTTCCGGTTTTGGTGACTCTATTCATGGCGTTTACCAATTATGATTTTTATCATATTCCTCCAGCAAAACTGATTGACTGGGTAGGAGTGCAGAATTTCTTTAATATGTTCTTCTTAAGCGCATACCGGTCGACATTTGTGACTGTGCTTGGATGGACGGTGATTTGGACGCTTCTGGCGACTACAGGACAAATTGTTCTGGGGATACTGACAGCTGTGGTATCCAATCAGAAATTCATCATTGGTAAGAAATTTTTCCGAATCATTTTTCTCCTGCCTTGGGCTGTACCAGCGTTTGTTACGATTATGAGCTTTTCAAACATGTTTAATGATAGTATTGGCGCAATCAATCAGCAAGTATTAGGTTTGCTAAATTATATCCCGTTCGTTCATATTTCAGACATACCATGGAAAACAGATCCATTCTGGACGAAAACTGCATTGATTATGATTCAAACATGGCTAGGATTTCCATATATATTTGTCATGGTGACAGGAGTCTTGCAATCAATTCCAGATGATCTCTATGAAGCGGCCAATATCGATGGTGCTAACGTTATTCAGAAATTCATGAAAATTACACTGCCCATGATCTTGTTTGCGACTGCACCTGTGTTTATTACTCAATATACATTCAACTTCAACAATTTCTCAATTATCTATTTGTTTAACTCAGGAGGTCCGGGAGATGTTGGCGGCGGTGCGGGTTCGACTGACATTTTGATCTCCTGGATCTACAAACTGACAACTGGAACATCACCTCAATATGCATTGGCTTCGGCAGTGACTATTGTTATATCGATTATTGTCATCGGCGTGTCATTACTCACGTTCAAGAAAACGCATGCTTTTAGTAATGAGGAGATGATGTAACATGAGAGACGTACTTAGAAGTACAAAATTTAATCGCTTTTTCAGTCGTTTCATGACTTATCTGTTTCTGATCGTGCTCAGCATTATTATCATATACCCGTTGTTGATCACGGTTCAATCGGCATTCAATTCAAGTAATTTAGCGGCATTCACATTGGATTTGCATATGCATTGGACATTGGCCAATTTCCATCAGCTTTTTAGTCAAACACTCTATCTGACATGGTTTAAAAATACAATGATTATTGCTGTGTCAACGATGATCATCCAAGTCATCATCGTCACGTTAGCTGGTTATACCTATAGTCGTTACCGATTTAAAGGAAGAAAAAATGGGTTAATCTTCTTTCTAGTCATTCAGATGGTTCCAACAATGGCCGCACTCACTGCATATTTTGTGCTTGGATTGATTATTAACGGTCTTGATCAATATTGGTACCTAACTTTAGTCTATGTTGGTGGCGGTATACCGATGAATACTTGGTTAATGAAGGGTTATTTTGACACGATACCGCGCGACTTGGATGAATCCGCACGTATTGATGGTGCAGGTCATTTACGCATCTTATGGAAAATTAACTTGCCGCTTGCCATGCCAATGATTGCAGTTCAAGCACTTTGGGCATTTATGGGTCCATTTGGCGATTATTTGTTAGCAGCGTTCTTACTTCGTACACCAGAACACATGACGGTCGCTGTAGGTTTGCAGCAGTTTATTGCTGATTCAACCCATCAACAAGTTGCTATGTTCGCAGCAGGTTCGTTCCTAATCTCAATACCAATCGTTATTTTATTCTTCCTCCTACAACGAAATTTCCAAAGTGGATTGACGGCAGGAGGAACTAAAGGGTAAATTTCTGGCTTATGCTTCTCGTGGTGGGTAAGAGAAATATTAATGGTGCAAGGTGAGTATGTGATGATAAAAGAAAAAGGATTCCCAATTAATTATCTCGTATCAATGAGCAGTCTGAAGCGCATTTTTGAGAATCGAGCTCGCTTTCAATGGTGGAAACTTGTCTTTTTGTTTCTGTTCATCAATGGATGCTTAATGATGCCAATATCAATACATCTTTCTTCGGTAACACAAGCTCCTTTATCATTAGTTGCACCGACCATAGACCGTACAGTTTCTGGAAATGTTAAGTTTTTGGACGGAGTGATTAAAGAAGGCAAGTTAACAGGTGCTTCGGAAACTAAAAAAATGGTTGATAATAGTGTGCTTGTCGCAACAGATCCAAAAAACAAACTTAACGTTGCGGGAAGTCAGTACCATCACAGCGTTATTGGCTATAAGAATGCTTTGACCTTTCAAAGTGATCATTTGGTTCTTACCGATCAAAACGGATATGGCTTTGTAATTGACTATCCGAAACACAAGGCTTTATCATTGACAGACCACATGGGGGGAGTAAAGGCACTCGTTTCCGAACTATGGATGGATCAGTATAAGCCGATCTATGTAGTAGTTGTATCTTTACTTAGTTTTGCAGTTTTGCTGGTTTCTAACATTATTCTTATGAGTGTCATAACCTTCATTCTATGGCTAACGAAGTATTCGAAGTTATCGGATATTAGGTCATTACGCGAAGCTGCAGCTATAGTGATCATGTCATCAGGGTGGCCAACAATCGCAGCTTTGCTTCTATCTCTGTTTTCATTCGATTATGGATCTTTAATTATGATTCAGTCGGTTGGGCTTGTTCTGGTTATTTCACTCGTATTCTGGAAAACACATTTTCAAAATAACCGAAAAGTCAAAAGTCGACATTTGATAGTATTAGGAGATGATCGTAAATGAGTAATTTAAGGATTTTCGATATTGATGGGTGGAAGCTAACGACGCATCACCTAAATAAAGAACATATCCGTCTACAAGAAAGTATGACTTCAATAGCCAATGGCTATATGGGTATGAGAGGTAACTTTGAAGAAACGTATTCTGGTGATCATCACCAAGGCACTTATATTGCTGGTGTCTGGTACCCAGATAAAACACGTGTAGGATGGTGGAAAAACGGCTATCCTGAGTATTTTGGTAAGGTCATTAATTCAGTGAATCTAATCGGTATCAAATTATTTATTGATGGAGAAGAGGTTGATCTTTATCGAGATGAGATTGAGAATTTTTCTCTTGAACTGAATATGCATGAAGGCATTTTACGACGTAATTATATTGTTTCAAAGAATAATAAGAAAGTTCAAGTTAAGACAGAACGTTTTTTGAGTGCTGTTAAGAAAGAAATTTGTGCGATTCGCTTCCAAGTCGCTGCATTATCGGAAAATGTTACAATTAAAATAGTTCCGTTTCTTGATGGTTATGTGCGAAATGAAGATTCGAATTATGATGAAATGTTTTGGTTAGAGACCGACCGAAAGTCTCAAGAAGACCATTCGGCTCTTACCGTTAGAACCATTGATAATTCATTTGGTGTTCCTGTTTTCTCAGTTTGTGCCTCAATGGGTGTAGAAACTGATAAACAAGCAGAAAAAACAATCTTTCAAAAAAATCTCTATGTCGCTCATGAGTACACGTATCACCTCGAAATCGGCGAAGAGGCGACATTGGATAAGCTCATTGCAGTGACAACAAGCAGAAATTATGATCAGGCTCAATTAATGGAGAAAGCAGAGAATTTATTAACCCAGGCATTGACAAGCGGGTATGATGAACTTAGGGATGAACACTGCTCTGCTTGGGAGAGCCGGTGGAATAAGGCGGATGTTTCCATTGAAGGAGATGATGAAGCACAGCAGGGGATTCGATTTAACCTGTTCCAGCTATTTTCGACCTATTATGGAGAAGATGATCGTCTAAATATAGGACCTAAGGGGTTCACCGGAGAAAAATACGGAGGTGCCACCTATTGGGATACAGAAGCATATGCTGTCCCTTTGTATCTAGCATTGGCAGATCCAAGTGTGACCAAGCAGCTGCTTCTTTATAGATATAAGCAATTAGATGGTGCTTTTCACAATGCGAAGCAGCAAGGATTGCAGGGCGCTCTTTACCCAATGGTTACATTCACCGGCGTAGAGTGCCATAACGAATGGGAAATTACTTTTGAAGAAATTCATCGCAATGGTGCCATCGCCTATGCCATTTACAATTATGTTAATTATACAGGTGATAAAGCATACATTGAGCAAGCCGGTGTTGATGTTCTGATCGGCATTAGTCGTTTCTGGGCAGATCGGGTTCACTTTTCAGAACGTGCACAAAGATATATGATTCACGGTGTCACAGGACCTAATGAATATGAAAATAATGTGAACAACAACTGGTATACCAATACAATGGCTGCTTGGACATTGGGGTATACGATTGACGCACTCGAATTGATCAGTGAAGAAAAATACAATACCTTCGATCTATCCGATCAGGAAATTGCTCATTGGAAAGATATAATTGAGCGGATGTATTATCCTTATGATAAAGAACTGGGCATTTTTGTTCAACATGATACATTTCTTGATAAAGACATTAAACCTGTATCTGCCCTTCCCGCTGATCAGCGCCCGATTAACCAGCATTGGTCATGGGATCGTATTCTTAGGTCGTGCTATATCAAACAGGCAGATGTTCTTCAAGGGCTGTACTTTTTGAATGATCACTACACTATTGAAGAAAAAGAGAAGAACTTTGACTTTTACGAACCGATTACTGTTCATGAATCCAGCTTATCGCCATGTGTCCATGCAATTCTAGCAGCTGAGCTTGGTAAGAAAGAGAAAGCGCTTGAACTGTATCAACGTACAGCAAGACTAGATCTGGACAATTATAATAATGATACAGAAGATGGATTGCATATTACATCGATGACGGGTAGCTGGCTAGCGATTGTTCAAGGATTTGCAGGAATGAGAACAAATGGTGAAACGCTGTCGTTTGCGCCGTTTCTTCCTGATGGTTGGACATCATATTCTTTCAAAATTAATTATCGTAGCCGCTTAATCGAAGTTAGTGTTAAGGGTAAGCAGATCATTTTGAAAATACTGTCTGGCGATCCAATACAGATCAAAGTTTATGGCAAGCTTATTAGGCTTGACCATCAATATGTTGTTGACATACCTGATGATGAGGAGCGAGTAAATGATGCAAGCAGTACTCTTTGATTTGGATGGTGTGATTACAGATACGGCTAAGTATCATTTTCAGGCATGGAAAAAACTTGCGTCAACAATAGGTATTTCAATAGATGAGCAGTTTAATGAGCAACTTAAAGGCGTTTCACGAATGGATTCGCTTAAGAAAATTCTAGAATATGGCGGACGCTTAAATGACTTTACATCTACTGAGCTTGAGCAAATGGCGAAACAAAAGAATGAAGATTATAAGCAGTTGATCCTAGGGATTACACCCAAAGAGCTACTCCCCGGCATTAGTGAGTTATTAATGGCCTTGCGATCAGAAGGAATAAAAATCGCGCTCGCTTCTGCAAGTAAAAACGGTCCATTTATTCTTGAACGACTGAAGATTGATGCTTTCTTTGATTCGGTTGTGGATCCTGCCAAGCTCAGAAAAGGAAAACCAGATCCGGAAATTTTTCTAACGGCAGCAGCGCAGTTAGGAATCGCTCCAAGAGAATGCGCAGGTATTGAAGATTCTGTTGCAGGTATTGAATCTATTCTTGCTGCCGGAATGTTCGCTGTGGGTGTCGGAGTATCGGTAAATACTGGTGCTGATTTTCTTGTCACGTCGACAACAGAACTGACCATTGACGCCTTGCTTTCACAATTCAAACATAAATAAGCGAATGGAAATGACGAAGTTAACAGTCAATAAAGCTGTATTCATGAGATTATATGAATACAGCTTTTTCACGTGCTATTATAGAATGGGTACGAACAGCTTTTATAGATTTTGACAGAGTAGGGGAGGATCAATTGAATATTCAACAGCTCACAGTAAATTATCCGGGTACAATATGTAAGAAAAAACCGTTTCAACCTAAGAGGGGAACGATTTACTTTTTTAACAAACCCTATTATATTGCCATTCCCTTGGAAAGATTGACTGATCGAGAATGCAAACTCATTGAAACGCTCCTTAGCGAAGAAACACCTCCAAATTATTCGCCGGCATCCCAGTATTGGTATGACGTTCTGATAAATGATTATCCAGTTACGCCTATAGATGAGAACGGGCATATAAGAATCATCTATTTTTATCTGAGCATACCTTTGATTAACGCTGACAGGCTTGAATGGCATGATGCATTGAAAGCATTCTTCGATGTCAATTCGTCATTTGTCTTTCTTTCATCACAATGGGGATTCATCGTTGAAAAGACGACATTACTTTCTGAAGAAGAATTAGATGCGATTGCAAATACTCTTGCAAATGATTTTTCAGTCAAATGTTTCTTTCAAATAGGCTTAAGGCATATGGTTTCACCGCAACTAAAACAAATATTCTCAGAGGAACTTCATCTGTTTGAAAAGACCATTGAAGAAGCTAATGCGAAGAATGTGACTTGTGTCGAATCTAAGCTTTTTTCACTGTTAAAACCTCATCTGAACTCATCTTCTACGTTGGAAGATATACGTAAGATCATTGTTGAAGATGATACATGGGTTGCGATTATTCATGCTGTCTGGGAATACCAGGGAAATATAAGCCTTGCAGCAAAGCATTTGTATATGCACCGAAATACACTTCAATACCGTATGGATAAGTTCTATGAAGCAACTGGAATATCTCTTAGAAAGATGGATGGCTTAACCATCGCATATATGTCAACTCTATAAGTGATGAAGATTTCTTATGAATGAAAAATCCGAGAGAAGATGATATAGATTATCCTCTTCTCTCGGATTTTTCATTATAAACCGCTATATTCAGTGATCCATTACATTTTTGTTAGTGATTTTTCGGTTTCTGGATCAAAGAAATGAGTTTTATTGGCATCAAGCGCAAGCTTAACTTTTTCTTTTGGCCGATATTGCGTACGGGCATTAACACGAGCAACAAATTGATGGCTGCCTACCCGGGAATGGAGCATAAACTCTGCACCGGTTAATTCCGCAATGATGACGTTTGCCTGAATCACGCTATTAGGATTGGATTCAATAAATACTGGTTCATCGTGAATGTCCTCAGGACGGATACCCATGATTATTGGGTGATCAAGTACTCCATGACTCCGAAGCACTTTCAATTTTCCCTCTGGAATGAGGATGTCGATGTCATCTCCGATAAAATGATCACCTTGTAGTTTTCCATGGAAAAAGTTCATTGGTGGTGAACCGATGAAGCCGCCGACAAATAGATTTTCAGGATTGTCGTATACTTCTTTTGGGGTACCCACTTGTTGAATGACCCCATCTTTCATGACAACAATTCGGGAGGCCATGGTCATTGCTTCTGTTTGATCATGTGTAACATAAATCATCGTTGCTTGAAGCTCCTGATGAATTTTCCCAATTTCCGCACGCATTTGTACACGAAGCTTAGCATCGAGATTTGAAAGCGGTTCATCCATCAAGAAGACTTTAGCGTTACGTACAATTGCTCGCCCCAAAGCAACACGCTGTCTTTGCCCACCTGATAATGCTTTCGGTTTTCTGTCTAAGTAATCTTTAATACCCAAGATTTCTGCAGCATGCTCTACACTTTTTTTAATTTTATCCTTGGACACTCGACGTAGCTTAAGCCCGAATGCCATGTTATCAAAAACAGTCATATGCGGATAAAGCGCATAGTTTTGGAAAACCATTGCGATATCCCGGTCTTTAGGGGTGACATCATTCATCTTTTTACCGTCAATGAATAATTCTCCTTTTGAAATATCCTCAAGTCCTGCAACCATACGTAAGGTGGTAGATTTTCCACAACCTGAAGGACCAACAAAGACGATAAATTCTTTGTCAGCGATATTGAGATTAAAATCGGTGACTGCAGTAACATTGTTATCGTAAATTTTATAAATATGTTGTAATGAAAGCTCTGACATGTACCTCACATCCTTATTAATTAATTATGTTTATTATAATGAAAGCAGTTACAAAATGGAATGTCAAAATGCCCTTAAAAATATAGGAATGTTTTGGCAATGTGCATAGATCTATTCTGTTAGCGTTAACAGAATGAAAAAAAACAATAGATTCGAATAGAATAAAGGAATATTATACAGTGGTATCTGCGATCAATATTACTGCGTTTGATTGCTGAAGGATTATTGGCGTTTTTGTATACGTTTTATAATCGTGGGGCTAACTATTCTAAATGACGAACGATTTATGGAGGGATACTATGTTTGGTGAAATTATCCGTTACACGTGGTAACAAAACAGAATAACCGTTGAATTTGAAACGAACAAGGTTACGATTGCAGTCATCACGCCTTCGATTGTTAACTTTTTTGCACCCATTGCAACTGAACGGCGTCCGTCAAAAGCCATTGAACATCTGGAAGAGGCTCCGGGTACACTCATTGTTGATTTTTCTGGAAAGACGCTGACTATCCGTACAGAACAATTAATCATCAAAGTGAGGAGTGGCTTTAAAGTAATCATATCGGATTATTCTGGCGCAATTCTTAGTGAAGATTATCATGGGACGGGTACGGCATTTGTTCGAAGAGGAGCAGGAGATGGACTCGCCATTGCAGCTGAGGAGGGACATACATTTTTTTCAGTTGAGGAGAAAGTCAGCTATAAGTTGAAGAAAAAGCTGGATTCAAACATCTTTTTTTACGGATTCGGTGAAAATACAGGTCATTTGAATAGAAAAGGTTACCATTACAAGATGTGGAACACAGATAATCCGGCTCCGCATGTTGAGAGCTTTGAATCCTTGTACAAATCCATTCCTTTTTTCATTGTATTAAAAGATAAGCAAGCCTTCGGTTATTTTTTAGATACTACCTATGAATTACAATTTGACCTGGGAAAGGAGAACAGTGATTATTACAGTGTCGCATCAACAGGTGGTAATCTTGATTACTACTTTATTTATGGCCCTTCCGTTAGAGAAGTGGTCACCGGCTATACCGATTTGACGGGGAAGACGCCAATTCCGCAACTTTGGACTTTGGGGTATCAGCAAAGCCGATGGTCGTATGCTCCCGAAGAGCTGCTTGATGAGATTGCGAATCTGTTTCGTAAGAAAGAAATCCATGTGATGTTCTTCATCTCGACATTGATTATATGGATGGTTATCGAGTGTTTACTTGGGATCACGAGAAGTTTCCTAATCCGGCTGAGATGCAGAGAAAATTAAAATCGCAAGGATTTAAGGTGGTCACGATTATTGATCTAGGGGTGAAAAAGGACCGGGGTTACCCAATTTATGATCAAGGAGTAGCCAATCAGTATTTTGCGACCGACAAGGATCATCTTCCATATGTTAATCAGGTCTGGCCGGGTGACGCGCTTTTCCCCGATTTTTCAAATCGTAAGGTCAGAACGTGGTGGGGGGATAATCAGAAAATCATGACCGATCTCGGTGTTTCTGGCATTTGGAACGATATGAATGAACCGGCGAGTTTTAAAGGACCGTTTCCGGATCATGTTCAGTTTAACAATGACGGAATTCAGACCCATCATCTCGAAATTCATAACGTATATGGGCATTACATGGCGAAGTCAACCTATGAAGGCTTGAAACGAGCAACAGGCAAGCGTCCGTTCGTCATTACGCGTGCATGCTACGCAGGAACGCAGAAATATTCCACCGTCTGGACTGGGGACAATCAGAGCCTCTGGGAACATTTACGGATGGCGCTGCCGATGCTGATGAATCTTGGTCTCAGTGGTGTTGCGTTTTGTGGGACGGATGTCGGCGGTTTCGGTTTTGACTGCACACCGGAACTGTTGTCACGCTGGGTGCAGGTCGGTATATTTACTCCTCTGTTCCGAAACCATTCCAGCATTTGCACGCATGATCAGGAACCGTGGGCGTTTGATGAGCAAACCGAATCCATCAATCGAAAATACATCGGTCTACGGTATCAGTTGCTGCCGTATTTATATGATCTGCTGCATGATGAAGAAACAACTGGACTGCCTATCATGCGGCCGCTGCTGCTCGACTATCAGAACGATCCGGCAACGTATGAAATTAACGATCAATTTCTATGCGGAGAAGCCATTCTTGTTGCGCCGATTGTCGAGCAAGGTGCCAAGGCGCGGCTTGTTTACTTGCCGAAAGGAAGCCGATGGATCGATTATTGGACAAAGAAAAGCTATGAAGTCGGTCAATATGTCGTGAAAGACGCACCGCTTGATGTATGTCCGATTTATATTAAAGAAGGAAGCGGCTATACCGCTTTATCCCGTTCAAAATTATGTTGGGGAAAAAGCCATTGATCAACTAACCTTTGACCTGTACGCGCAGGAAAATGGAGAGAAGTTCAGCTATATGCATTATCAGGATGACGGTAAAAGCTTTGACTATCTAAATGGAAGCTATAATCTTTATGAATTAACGGCCCACCTGAGCGATTCGGGCAAGGAACTCTATGTATCGATTAACAGGTTACATGGTGGTTATGATGAAGGCTACGATTCATATAAACTCATTCTGAACAACATAAATGCAGTCTCGGTTACACAGAATAACGTGCCGATACCGTTCGAAGTCAAAGACAACAAAACAGTCTTTACCGTTGAAGAAGGCGAGTTGCAGATTAAGCTGTGACCGATGGAACGCTCCAACTAACGTAGCTGTTTTTCATGAATAGCAGAATCAAAGTCAATCATGTTATAGACGAAAGAGGATAAATCTGCTTACTTGGTGTGAATGGCTTCATTCTGGAATGAAGCCATTTTCCATGGAGTGGTTCTCCTTTACTGGTTTATCCCAACGTGAGTAATGTGAAACGTTGTGCTGACGTTGAGTTTTATCTGTGAAAATGTGTCATTCCAATGATCTTTGACCTGTAAGCATTCTTTTGGATACGTCCTATAAAAGGTACTATAAAAATCAAACACATCACTTTTTAAGTTTTGACTTTTTTTAGCACTTTCTTTAATCGTCATGTTTATTTTTTTTTCAACTGAATGTTCGATTTTTTTTTGAACGGTTCGGTCAATAAGAGCTTGGTTGCTTGAGTTCTCGAAGACAATTCCTTCTCCGGTTACATGAGCGGTGATGGACCACTCACCATTCCTAATGGAAGGTTTCATCTGAGCTTTAACATTTTGTATGTTTAACCCGACCATGCCATGATCCAATTTAATTGAGTATACTGTTTGCCAAAATGTATTTTTTAGAATTTGTGGCCCGTAGGAAAGATCGTGACTCATCATTCCTACACGCTTGTTATTTGAAAAAATAGCTGCTTGAGTGATGCTCAGTGTATTTTTTTGTATTCGGTTATTTGAAGGGGAGATGGTGATCATTGGAATCATCAAAGGTTTTCCAGGACTCACATTTTGAATTACTGCATCGAGCACGGTGGTGGATAAATTGCCATCTTTCTTGGTGAACTTCGATAATAATTCACCTGAATTTTGTTCTAGAAAAGGATAATATTGAAGAACATTTGAAACTGGCTTATCGGTAATAAAAAGAAGGGACCGTTCTCTGAATTCACGAAATCGCATAAGATAATCTAGTATTTCACTCATATGACTTTGAGCTAATTTTCGACTAATAATGATGACGCGATTATGGCTTCGAAACAACTGTCGTGAGCATTTTTTTTCTATGTTATTAACAGCTTCTGAAATCGTATGACCGGAACCCGAAAGAATGGCAGAGGTATTGACTTGTGAATTGATTTGTCCATTTATTGATGAAGATTGCGGCAAAAGAAGTTGGGTCGTCACCTCAATTTTTCCCTGTTTATCTAAATCAAGGCCTGTTGCTGTGACAATGACTATATTGTTAATTTCTTTTAGATCAGCGAAGGACTGACAACCAAGTAATAGGACGATGCACAAAATAGCTAAAAATATTTTTTTATGAAAACTTTCCTGCATTTTTTCTGCTCCATCTTTACTGTTTAGATTTTTTACAGTTCCAAGTTGTCCCCGTTAAATGTGGACGTTGATTCATTTTCCAAATAGGTCCACGTACTAAGGAATCGATCCAACTAGCCTTCTTGAATGGTGCAAGAGGTTCCATGTAGGGTTGGCCAAATGAGCGAAGGGTACAGAGATGAATTAAAATCGTTATAAAAGAAATGATGATCCCTAATAAACCACATAAGCTGGCAAAAACGATAATTGGAAAGCGAAGTATGCGAATGGCATTGGATGCCTCATAATGCGGAATCATAAAGCTGGCAATGGCTGTGATGGAGACAACAATAACCATTAATGGAGAAACCAAACTGGCTTGAATGGCCGCTTGCCCGATAACTAAGGCACCTACAATACTTATTGCAGGACCAACAGGTCTCGGTAAACGAATACTTGCTTCACGTAAGGCCTCAAAAGTGATTTCCATAATAATTGCTTCAAAGACCGAGGGAAACGGTACCTGTTCACGGGCCTGAGTAATTGAAAAAAGCAAAGTCGTTGGAATCATCTCTTGGTGGAATGTCGTAATCGCCACATAGATGGATGGTCCAAATTGAGCGATCATCAAATAGAATATCCGAAGCAAGCGAAGAGCAGTGCCGATGATGAATCCTGAATAATAGTCATCTGGGGAACTGAAAAACATGAAAAAAGTTGAGGGTAAAATAAGTGTATGTGGACTCCCGTCGACAATGATCGCAACCCGTCCTTCAAAAAGCGCAGCACTTGCTGTATCCGGGCGTTCTGTCGAAAATATGGTTGGAAAAATACTCCATTTGGAGTCTTGGATAAATTCTTGAATGGATCCACTGTCGAAGATGGCATCAATCGATATTTTCTTGATTCTGGTCATCACTTCATCTACGAGGCAGGGATCGGCTATCCCGTCGATATAGCTAATGGCAATCGGTGTCTGTGAATAAGACCCTGAATGTATCTGTTTGATTTTCAATTTTGGTGTACGAATTCTTTTTCGCAATAATGATGTGTTTGTTTGTAGCGATTCATTAAATGATTCTTTAGGTCCGCGGATGACGGTCTCCGATGATGGTTCTTCAACCGAACGTGTTTGCCATTTGGTTAGATCAATGGCTAAAGCAATAGAAAACGAATCAATGATTAATACTGAATGACCACTTGATACTTCGTTAAAGATGGATGTAAAAGTGCTGATTTCTTTTATATTGGCAATATTTATCGTGTTTTTAATGTCAATTAAATTCAAATTCGTGCTTATGTTTTTATTATGAAGAGGTTTTAATAGATGTTCGTCTAATTGATTCATGTCAACAATCCCAGAAATATAAACGATTAACGCCTTGACTTGCCGATTGCTGCCTATGGATATCGGCGAAATAACGACGTCTGAACTATTTGCAAAGGCCTTCTTGAGCAAAGTAGAATTTTCGTGAATACGCTTCTTGATTTTTTGCTTTTCAGATTGAGGGTTTTGAGAAAGTTCCATTTTATCTTTCCATTTATTGATCCAGTGAATCATTGATTTTGTCACACCCGTCTCTCGATTATTCCTAATTGGATTTATTGAATGGCTTTATTTTTTTCTTAAGAAAGCCAATAAAAAAGATAAGCGTAAGCAGACCAAAGTTAGTACTAAAGGCCGTTTTTAAGAACAGAGGATACGCAGTTTGAAAAAGACTTGACGTACTGGTGAATAAAAAAAGAGACAGAAAAAAATAAATGACCGCAATGGATGAGGTGATCAGGCTCGTACTGGCTATATGAGTTAATGCTTGTGCACATTGAGTGAGAATGAAAAGCAAGGATGTCACTTTAATGAATATACCTAATATCCAAATTGACATAAAAAAAGCCGATGTTCGCTCAATGAAAGAGCCGATTCGGATGTAGCGTTCAGCTAATGATGCCGGATATAGGGAATGAGCTGTATATGGACCAAGCACGCCGAGAATTAAAATAAAGAAAAGTAGCAAGGAGGAAATAATAGCGGCAACATATAAATAGCCTAGTCTTCTTACCCTCTTTGCCGATTCTGTTACTGTATGAAAATAGAAAGTAGTCCAATTTAATTCACTTAACCATGCCATGGCAACGAATGAACCTTTTATGGGAGGAACAAGTCCTTTTTCAAAAATTGGGAGAATATTGTGAAATTGGATATCTGGGAGCAGTAAAAGAAAAATACCTATAGACAGTATGACTGTCGATGGCAAGATAATCTGTGCACAACGCGCAATGACTTCTACGCCTGCTGAAGTTGAATATATGGAGACAAGAAGCATTAAACCGATGATTAAACTAGGACTCATAAATTGATAAAATAGATCCGTTAAATAAAGCTCATATTCCTTTAAGATATAGATGAATTGAAAGCTGTATGTCACAAAAAGAATCACAATGACTAGATAACCCATTTTCTTTCCAAGGATATTATCAATAATTTGGATGATGTTTTTCCCAGAAAAATGTTTTTGAAAGTAAGAGCAAATGGATATAATCAGAAAGCCCATCACGGAGCTAAAGAGTAAAGCGATCCACATATTTTGCTGTGCAATGAGATACATTGGATAAGGTAATGACAAAATGCCTGTAGTGACAATACTTATGTAAAAAATAATGTACAATTGATTTGTGGTAATCACCTGTTTTGGGTTCATTGAGATTCATTCTCCTATAGTTGGCTAATGAATTTATAATTGACCATGGAAGCAATTTTTAAACATTTGATATAGAGTTATTGACTTATTAAAGGATTAACTTTATCATTTTACATGATGATGAATAAGAAAAGTCGGGGGAGACGCCACGATCAGTTGGTGTCTCCTTCTACGTTTCAAGAACCTTTTCTATCAAGGCACACACGGCTTCAGTAAATTCAAAGTGAATCCAATTTCAAAATCTTTTTTTACTGAATATCATCCACATTTCGCAACTGCTAATAATAGTCAAAATCACTAAAAAAACGAACGCATATAATGTTCCTAAAGCTGTTGATTGAGAATAAACAAGAGACCCATTATGCCCTACCTGTGTCAGCGCTATAATCGCAGATGTTACTGTTGTTCCGACCGCCCCGGCAAATCGCTGGATTACATTAAATGGCGTTACCGTCTGCTTTAAATAATTCAGGCAAAATTTTAATCCCATTAGTCATTATATTTGCCAGAGCTAGTCCTACACCTAACATAAAGAGCGCGTAAATAATGACAATCTTTCCTACAGTTAGCGTTGTATGAACGAGTACGAAACTGATCAACGTGATCGCGATTAATGTCGTTCCGATTCTAACCGTCCAGGAAGCACCAAATTTATCTAAAATACGTCCACTAAGCATCGTAAATAATGCCCCGACGATGACACCATTCAGTAATTGTAGTGCAGCGATTAATTCATTTTGTTTGAGAACGATTTGAGTGAATGTAAATAGTAATCTAAAAGTACCCCATGATAGTCACTGAAAATTCCCCCACTCAGATATAATAAACCCACAGGTCATCAGATTTGTTGGCATTTTATCACACTCACTTTTATCACATATCTTTTGGTTTGGGGCGTTCAGCTAAAACTGCCTAGTCTATTTTGGTGATGCGTCAGTAGTTAATTGGACGCTTGCTGCAATGAATATTGGCGGTCTGATTGCCGGCTTATCCTTTGGCTTGCTGATGATCAAGTTGATGCTTTGAGTAGTTATCTGACGATTGCCACTGTGATTAGTGCCTTCTTTGCATCGATAGTATGGAATTTTCTCGGCAACCTTGGCCCAAGTGACGTTACCGGAAATGCTTTATTGTGGGTGACTGGTAGTCTACTTGTAATTACAGGATATGTATGGATCCGAGTGCTGCAACCTTATATGGAGAAGAGTAAATGACAGACTAAGATGAAGCGGAGGAGACGAACGGCCGTAAATAAACTCTGTTCAGCGTGACTTCCACGATAAGCGAATACAAAAAAGCCACATTTATTAACGGGAAATGTGGCTTTAAACTTTAGCAGCACTGTTTCTATCTTTGTTTTCATTCGATTATGCATCCCTAATATGCTCATTTTATCCGATCAGGAAATGGTTCATTGGAGAGATATTATCTTACAGAGCATTATCCGCAAGATAAAAGAACTGGGTATTTCTGTTCAACTGTAATTCAGATGAAAGTGTTAAATAAGCTTTCTGGAGGATAAGAAGACTTATTGGTTCTTGGAATATGTTATTTGACCAAGTACATTTTCGATCTGTGGAATAAGCTGATTCCATTCAACTGAGGGCAACTTACAGACCGTAAGAAAATCGTTAAAGCAAAATAAACAATCGATACCGTTTATTGCTATTAGGTGTTTTAACAACAGGGAGTCTGGCTTCGATCCTTTTGTTATTTCAATTCGTCCAGAAAATATAGCCTGATCGGTAGTGAATTTCATCGCGTTCGGGTTTGGTGTGGAGGTAATAGTAATATGCATCATTAATTTCCCTTCTTAAAAGCGCAAAGTAGTTTTCTTCATTATATAACATGATGATCTGAATTGACTCGTAAAGACTACTAAGCAGATCAGGGGGCATTGCGTGAAAGATGAAATACATTAAGTAATCGGGTATACTAAACGTAATCCGTAAGGGGAAGGAGGGATTCGTTTTGGCTGAAAATAGTTCTTCTGAAGAATTGAAAGATCGCATACTTGAGGCGTTGGAAGACGTTATCGACCCTGAACTGGGTGTGGATATTGTCAATCTTGGCCTCGTTTATGGTGTCGATATAGATGAAGAGAATAATGTAATCATTGAAATGACACTGACGTTTATGGGATGTCCGCTTTCTGCATCACTCTCCTATGATGTGAAACGCACGCTCGGCGAAATTGAAGAAGTTAATCAAGTAGAAGTGAATTTTGTTTGGGATCCACCGTGGACGAAAGAGCGTATGTCACGGTACGCGCGAATCGCACTCGGTATTTCTGAATAATCACCGGTCACTAAGGATTCAGAATGGGGTAACGCCCATTCTGGATTCTTTTTGTTTAAACGAATACTGAATGTGATGAACACGCGTTTCTTGTCATAGCCTTTTATATAAGGACATTTCGGTTTATGCAAACAGCGGGAGGTATGACGATGGAAGCGGCTTTGGTCTTTGGCGGCCTTTCGCCTACGGGGTTTCCTCTATCTAAGGGGCTGTTGGGAGAAGGGGTTCGGGTCATTTCCATTAGCTCTGCGGTCACGGCGGAGGAGAAAGCATGTGAGGAAGAAAACGAACTTTTTTTGGGGCGTAATGCTCTTTTTCAGCATGCACGAACTAAGGACTGGAGTGAAGAGTCACATTTGGTTTTAGCTGATACCATCAGAACGAATTCGGATGAGTTAAAGGCGTTGAAGTCCAAAATAAGCTCGCAGCTGAATCATACGCATCAATCGCAAAAGGTCCTGTTTCTTTCGTCACTCGAGGTTTGCGGATCTCTCTCAAATGAAACAGATGAAAAACGTGCGGAACACCCAGATTCTGCTCTCGGGAAAGCGGCGAACGAGATGGAATTGTTCTTCGTTCATCGACTGCGCGAGATGAAGAAGAAGGCAGCCGTTATTTTCCGTACGGATCTGAACTTATTATCTAGTCAAAAAGGCAGCGAAATCATAGCAGCACTGATTTCCGGATTAATCGATATGGATCATAAAGGCCTTGATATTGTGCATTTTAAGAATGGTGAATCCAATGCCCCAATCAATGATGAGCTGAGGCATTTACTGCCTGATCAATATAAAAAGTTTCTCTAGAATGGCTGGTTACTAAATCGTTGCTTTTCAAATAAATTAAGAAAGAACTGCCGAAAGGGCAATGCCCCTCACTCACGCAGTTCTTTCTTTAATGGTACAGTGCATTATGGCTTTTTAAAGAAATTAAGTAACGGAGACAGTTGTTTTATTGCCGGAGCTGTTTGGTTAATGACATTCACCAATTGGCTCGCGCCATTCATCATTTTGCCGACATCAATATGGCCGTCTTGACCGAGAAACGGTTTTAAAAAACCGGGTTGTGCGGGTTGGGATGGTTGCAGGGGCTGAACAGGTGCCGTTTGCATACCGCTTGCTTGCCAGCCGTTGTTCTGATAGAATTCTTGTGGCGGTTGATACGCTTGCGGCTGTTGAACAGGCGGGATTTGTGAGCCGAACATCAGATACGTAAAGGGGTCAAAGTGACTGTCTCTTGGGTTTGGCCCTGGTTGAATCATGAGTCTCCCTCCTTTGATGAATTCATAGGTTGCTTTACTGTATCTTATGCCCTCTAGTGATTGAATGTGTGTTTCATTCGCCCGATAGCGCGGTCGTTCGACAGGTTTTAGAACCCGTTCGATTGGAACCCTTGTTGGACAAATGATTTTTAGTGTATTATATTGTTACCAAGTCATTATATATACTGTTAAGATTTGAGAGGGGATTTGCGGATGTCCGCAGGAATATTGGGAATGGGCAAGTTTATTCCCGAACATGTGGTGACAAACACCGATTTAGAGAAAGTAATGGATACTTCAGACGAATGGATTCGTACAAGAACGGGCATTGAGGAACGGAGAATTGCCGATGACGACACGGATACATCGGATATGGCATTTGCAGCCGCTGAGCAGGCTATTCAGAATGCCGGATTGACACCAGCCGATATTGATTTAATTCTCGTCGCCACGGTAACGCCGGATCATCCTTTCCCGTCTGTGGCATGCTTGTTGCAAGATCGTTTAGGAGCGAGAACGATACCGGCAATGGATATAAGCGCTGCATGCTCCGGATTTATGTACGGAATGGTGACAGCCAAGCAGTTTATTGACACCGATACGTTCCGCCATGTCCTTGTTGTTGGTGTTGAGAAGCTTTCAAAAATCACAGATTGGGAAGATCGCGGTACTGCTGTTCTCTTTGGTGACGCAGCAGCCGCTGCGGTTCTCGGTCATGTTTCGGATGGTAAGGGAATCCTGTCTTTTGAATTAGGCGCAGACGGAAGCGGCAGCAAATATTTATACCAGGACGACAAGTTCATTAAAATGAATGGGCGGGAAGTCTTTAAATTCGCTGTACGTCAGATGGGGGAATCGGCCGTTCACGTCGTTGAGAAAGCCGGTCTAAAAAAAGAGGACATTGATTACCTTATTCCACATCAGGCGAATATAAGAATCATGGAAGCCTCAAGGGAAAGACTCGAGATTCCTGAAGAAAAAATGATAAAAACGATTCAAAAATATGGCAATACCTCTGCTTCCTCAATTCCGCTCGCACTGTTGGATGCCGTTGAGAGTGGACAGATCACTGATGGAGACTTGATCGTTATGGTCGGCTTCGGTGGTGGACTGACCTGGGGCGCGCTTACGCTTAGATGGGGTAAATAATTCATTAATTATTGGTTCGCAATGCTGTTTTTATATCTATATTTTAAGTATCGGATCCTATAAAAAGGAGAGAATTGAATGAAAAGAAGAGTCGTTGTGACCGGGTTAGGAGCCGTGACACCACTTGGCAATGATGTTGCGACAACATGGGCGAACGCGATTGCCGGAAAGTCAGGCATTGGTGTTGTGACACGCGTGAACCCTGATGATTTCCGTGCTAAGGTTGCTGGAGAAGTAAAGGATTTTAATCCTGAAGAATATGTTGATCGAAAAGAAGCGCTTCGTATGGATCGTTTCTCACAATTCGCTGTTGCTGCTGCGAAAATGGCGGTTGAAGACGCCAATTATACGATAGATGAAACAAATGCGGAACGTACCGGTGTTTGGATTGGTTCAGGTATCGGCGGTATGGAAACGTACGAAAAAGAATTGCGTGTTGCTATAACTAGAGGATTTCGCCGGGTGAGCCCGTTTTTTGTTCCGATGATGATTCCAGATATGGCATCCGGGCAAGTTTCAATTTTGCTTGGAACAAAGGGTATTAATTCATGTACGGTAACGGCTTGCGCAACCGGAACGGATTCAATCGGCAGCGCTTATAAAGCGGTTCAACGTGGCGATAACGACGTGATTCTCTGCGGAGGAAGTGAGGCCCCGCTGACAAATATGTCTTTTGCGGGCTTCTCGTCGGCACGCGCGCTCTCAACAAATCCCGATCCGAAAACGGCATGCCGTCCGTTCGACAAAAATCGGGACGGGTTTATCATGGGTGAAGGTGCCGGGGTACTGCTTATTGAATCACTTGAATCAGCACTGAAACGCGGCGCTCATATTTATGCTGAAATTGCCGGATATGGCGCTACGAGCGATGCATTTCACGTCACTCGTCCGGATCCGGAAGGAAAAGGCGCTATCCGTTCCATGAAGATGGCCATAGATGACGCAGAATTGACACCTGATCAGGTCGACTATGTCAACGCCCATGGAACGAGTACTGAAGCAAACGATTCCACAGAGACACAAGCTTTAAAAGCTGTGTTCGGGCAAGGCGCATATGATCTAGCGATCAGTTCAACAAAGTCAATGACCGGCCATTTGCTTGGTGCTTCCGGTGGTGTCGAAGCAATTCTTTCCATCAAAGCAATGGAAGAGGGAATTGTTCCACCGACTATTAATTATGAAACACCAGATGAAGCTTGTGATCTGAATTATGTGCCGAATAAGGCAGTGAAGAAGGAAGTCAACGTGGCGATCAGCAATTCTTTTGGTTTTGGTGGTCACAACGCGACGCTCCTTTTCAAAAAGTATGAAGCTTAATTAGTGTAAATGAAACGTTCACAAGAACGAAGCGCCATTTTCTCACAACTAGGTGAGAAAATAGCGCTTTTTCTTTGTAAGTAAAGAAAGTTTATGATTTTGGGGGTGTCCAGTGACTATGGCTGCGATACCTTTTATTTACAAGAGTAAAGAAGTTTATCGTTTTGCCTTGCTGGTGCGACGATAAGGTCATAAGATTCGGTTGGGAGATCAGGTTAGCGCCCAATCTTAGAAATAGACGGAAAAATTCCGCTTAATTAAAAAATGCATGAAAAAATTGCTTAAATAGACGGAGAAATTCCGCTTATCGAATCGAAAAACGTGAAAATGGAGGGCTTTTCTTTGCATAAGCGGAAAAATTACCCTTATGTACCTGTGAAACAAGCGCCAGGATGCATATAACCGGAAAATCTCCGCTTATTTTACTCGTTACTTAATGAAGGCCAGAAAGAATGCTTAATGAAACAGGAGCATCGCCAGATAATTGATCATGCCGCTAGAGTTCTAAAATTATTAGCGGATTAATAAATTTCTCGTGTGGGACGAAAGCCAATGTTCTCTCCGATCCATTCACTAGTCAGTGTATTGGTTGTTTGGAGTAATAGATGCGCCAATTATAAAAAAACAACTATTGAGAACGCTTTATTTATATGCTACCATGTAGGTGTTACGTCACACTTGAATCGGATGACTCAGCATTAAATGAACCACTATGTTTGTTTCGCAAACGGAGGGATTGTATGTATGGTAATTTGATCGGATACCAACAGCGTGAAAACAAAGTCATTGTCCAATTTGAGAAAAGCGAGGCTGTTATTGAAACGATCACTCCCGCAATTATTCGTTTCTTTGTTTCAGTAGCCGGATTGGATCGCAAGTCGAAAGCGATTGAAAATCTTAACTGTGCTCCGGGCTCATTGACGACACATCATGCGGATGGGGTACTCACGATTTGCACAGAAAAATTAGTGGTCACGATAAAAGATGAATTCTATGTAACGATTTCTGATCGTGCAGGACATGTCTTGAGTGAAGATTATCAAGGCGATGGGAAACCATTTATTCGCAAAGGTTCCGGTGAAGGTTTAGCAATTGCTGCTGAGGAAGGGCATAAACTTGAAGCTGAACGTAATAAACTTCTATTTAAGATTGAAAAAAAATTGGATCAAAATACGTTTTTCTATGGCCTTGGCGATAAAACAGGACACCTGAATAAAAAAGGCTATCATTATAAAATGTGGAATACTGATAATCCATCGCCACATGTCGAAAGTTTTGACGCATTATATAAGTCCATTCCTTTTCTTATAACATTGAAAGAAAAACAAGCTTTCGGATATTTCCTAGATAATACCTTTGAATCCATAGTTGATCTTGGTAAGGAAAATAGTGATTATTATAGCTTTGGAGCAGTTGGTGGAGACATTGACTACTATTTTATCTATGGTCCGTCAGTCAAATCTGTGATAAACAGGTACACCGATCTGACGGGTACGACACCACTGCCGCAATTGTGGACATTGGGCTATCAGCAATGCCGCTGGTCGTATACTCCGGAGAACAGATTACGAGAAATTGCGGACAACTTCAGAGAAAAGGATATTCCTTGTGACGCTCTGTATCTTGATATTGACTATATGGACGGATATCGCGTATTTACTTGGGATCATAAGAAATTTCCCGATCCAAAGCGCACACTAGAACTTCTTAAGAAGCAAGGCTTTAAAGTGGTCACCATCATTGACCCCGGTGTTAAGAAAGATAAAGGGTACAGCGTATACGATCAAGGAATTGCCAATGACTATTTTGCTACAGACAAGGATCTTGTTCCTTATGTAAACAAAGTTTGGCCTGGCGACGCACTCTATCCGGACTTCTCAAATGAAAAAGTCAGAAATTGGTGGGCGGGCAATCAAAAAATCATGACAGATACCGGTGTCGCAGGTATATGGAATGATATGAATGAGCCGGCAAGCTTCAATGGACCATTACCAGATGACGTGTTGTTTAATAATGACGGCGTTCAAGCGGATCACCGTGAAGTGCACAATGTATACGGTCATTATATGTCAAAAGCAACTTATGAAGGAATCAAGCAGGCGACCGGCAAGCGCCCTTTTGTCATCACTCGTGCATGCTACGCCGGAACTCAGAAATATGCTACGGTTTGGACCGGAGATAATCAGAGTCTGTGGGAGCATCTGAGAATGTCCTTGCCGATGCTGATGAATCTCGGCCTTAGCGGTATCGCGTTTTGTGGTACCGATGTTGGTGGTTTCGGATTTGACTGTACAGCGGAGTTGCTTTCGCGCTGGGTACAGGTCGGAGCGTTTACCCCATTATTCCGTAATCATTCCAGTATTTATACAAGGGATCAGGAGCCGTGGGCCTTTGATGATCAAACTGAGGCCATTAATCGGAAATATATCAAATTAAGATATCAGCTTCTTCCCTATTTATATGATCTGTTACATGATGGGGAGTCAAGCGGTCTGCCAGTCATTCGTCCCCTGTTTCTCCATTATCAGGACGATGTGAGGACGTATGAGATTAATGATGAATTTCTTTGTGGTGATAGTATCCTTGTTGCCCCGGTTGTAGAGCAGGGCGCTCGGACACGTCTTGTTTATCTGCCTGAAGGCAATGAATGGATTGACTTTTGGACAAAAGAGGTCTTTGCCGGAGGACACTATATTGTAAGGGAAGCGCCGCTCGATCTTTGTCCGATTTATATTAAAGGCGGGAGCATTGTCCCGCTTTATCCTGTACAAAACTATGTCGGAGAACAGGAAATTAAACAATTGACCTTGGATGTTTATTTAACTGAATCCGTGAAAAACGGTTCCTATATTCATTACCAAGATGATGGTGAGAGTTTTAATTATCAAAACGGCGGATACAATCTCTATGAATTGAGCATCATTTATAATGATCCGAGTGATGATTTGACGCTCTCAATTAAAATGAAGCACAATGGATATAGAAAAGCCTATGAATCTTTTAAAATCATTCTGAACCATACCATTGCATCTGAAGTAATCCTTGATGGGGAAAAGATACCGTATGAAGTTAATGGGGAAAGCACGTATCTCTCAGTAGATCATTTAGGAACTATTTCGATCAAGTTGTGATTTACAAGAAGATCAATGGGTCACCGTTACTATCAATTTTTGCCTTTTAATGTTTGGGATAGATGTCTCAGCATTAGAGGGCTTTTTTTAATGCATCTATCCAATCACGCTAATTTAAGGCGCCTAATTGATAACCGAATCCAGTGAATGGACGTAAAGCATCGAGCATAGATTAAAGGTATGGCATCCTTGTTAGAAAACTTGGCTTTACCAAGCCTCTGACGAAGGCACAGCCGCCGTCGCGACGGACATGGACGGCCCTAGTGTCCCGGCCTGCCACAGGACGTACTTTCCACAGGATGTGATGGTTCGCATTGCATACAGGACGTACTTTCACAGGATGTGATGACTTTCGCGTTGCATACAGGACGTATGCGTAATTAGCGAAAGCTCCCTTACTTAGCGAAAGCTCCCTTACACTTAGCGATCGTCCCCTTTTTGCCGGATCGCGTACACTTGTTTCCTTCCTTTAATTTTTTTATACTTTCTTGCTGGTGTAAAAAATCTGATGAGATCGAATAAAATCTTCCAATAATGACCATAATGTTGTCAAATCAGATAGAGGAGATGGAGCCTCATGGAGATTGTCAGTGATATCTGGGTTAACTGGTTTGAGGGCGAAGAGAACGGCTATAATGTCTGCGAATTTTACGAATGGCGCAAGCATGATTTTATCGAATTGCTTGACCAGATTCCACTCATAAAAGTGGAAAAACCACTCCTTGACTACATTGAAAACGATTTGCAGGATCTTCCTCAGGACTTGTTGAAAGATATTCGGAATCGAAGCGTAATCTGTAAAAACAATCAGCGAGAAATTATTGAATATTGTTTTATCGCAACGGATGGCGAACGTTGTATTGTTGCTGATACATTGGGCTACGCCATCCCCGTACGAAAGAGTCGACTGATTCCAAGACAAGAAAGCATGATCATCCAAAAAGCTGCGAAAATGACCGTGGAAAACTATCCGGTTTCCTCGATGCATTTTCAAAAAAAAGAATATCACATGCTCTCTCTGAATCCAAAGTGGATGATTGGACTTACGAGAAAAGAAAGGCAACTAAAACAGCTTCTGTTTATGGCTCTTGATCAGCTTCATTCGTCGGGTAATGTTGAAGAGATGCGCTACTGGTATACCGAGTGGTTTCCCACCAAATATGCGACTAGTAGGGGTATGAGTTTTGATGAAGCGTGGCAGGAGCTGATAACGGGAATGAAGCACGGGTGGTCGGAGAAGCATGGGGATATCTGCGAACGGATGATCAAAGGTCAATCTTATTTTGAAAAGTTATGGGAACTGGAGCAAGGATCGAAAGTACAGTGAAAAGTATAACGAGTGGATATAAAAGGGATCAGGATGATGCGCCTGTCCCTTTTTTTGGTGAGAATTTGTGCCTCTCATACGTGTTGTTTTAATTGTTGTATAATTTTTGATAAGATAGATTTAGGCAACTATTCTTCTTGACTTGCGTGCGGAGCTGCAAATGACAGGCATCTTTTCGCAATAATGCATGTAGAAGGGTAAGATGTTAAATTTCACTATAGTAAAAAAGGTGCAGCGATGAACCATTCAGGCGAGACATTACGATACATTCGAAAATCAAAGAAAGTGACACTCTCTGAACTTGCTCAGGGCGAAGTTTCTGTCGCCTTTTTATCACGGTTTGAACGTGGTGACTGTGATATTTCGTTCACCCACCTTCTCAATCTGCTTAACAAATTGAATGTGACGATTGATGAATTTCTCTATGTGAAAAATGATTATGAGGTGAGCGATCTTCAACAATTCTTTGAGAATGTAAACAAGTATGTAATGGAAGATAATTTGCATATGTTACAGGTGCTTCATGATCGCATGAATTCGCTATATATAATGAAGAAAAAAATTCACTATCTCCATTTTTCGATCATCGCTGCCCTTTATGTGCAGCGAATTTCCAAGAAAAAATCGGAACCGAAAATGGTTAAATTATTAAGTGATTACCTATCAAATGTGGATGTCTGGGGTTACTATGAATTAATTGTGTATAACAATTCACTGTTCAGTTTCCCTGTGGATCAAATGATCTCATTATCGCGGATGGCTTATGAAAAGAGTATGGACTATAATCCGCTTGGAAAAGGTGAAGACAAAAAACAACTTATCTTGATCAATACGGCGACCGTTTTACTGGAGAATAATCGGCTCACCGAGGCAAATACCTTTCTCATTCTCTTAAATGAGCTGCTCGATCAAGAAAGAGACTTTTATATGAAAATTAAACTCATGTATTTAAAAGGCATCTACACAATTAAACTGGGAAAGCGCAAACGCGGTGAAAAAATGGCGTTAAAAGCCATCCAAATTCTTACTGAATTGGAAAGCACATCCCAAGCCAGCACACATGCCAACTACCTTCAGGGTGTTTTAGATTCTACTATATTAAAAAATGATGCGGACTAAACCGTTAATTATTGGATAGAAAAACAGCTGCCAAAGCGATACGATGCTTTGGCAGCTGTTTTTTTGTTCACTAGTTTGTCACTGTTTGCTTCGGCGCCCAATGCCCAATGCTTTCTCGGCTTTGCTCAGTGTTTTTTTGGCGATCGCATATGCACGCTCCGCGCCTTCGTCAAGAATTTCATCAAGCTCCGAAGACTCGATCAGGTTGTTAAAGCGTTCTTGAATTGGGTTCAACATACCGACAACGGCTTCGGCAACGTCGGTCTTAAGCTCACCGTAGCCCTTGCCTTGATAAGCGGCGACAAGATCGTCAACGGATCGACCGGAGCAGAGGGAGTAGATATCCAGCAAATTGGAGATACCAGGTTTCGCGAGACGGTCATAACGAATCGATGCTTCATCGTCGGTTGTGGCGGATTTGATTTTCTTGATAATATCTTTTTCATTATCAAGCGTAAAGATTGTTGCTTTGCGGTTTGAATCTGATTTGCTCATCTTTTTCGTTGGTTCAGACAGCGACATGATGCGCGCGCCGACCGGTGGAATATAAGGTTCCGGTATTGTGAACACTTCGCCGTATTTATTGTTAAAGCGTTCGGCCAGATCGCGTGTCAGTTCCATATGCTGTTTTTGATCTGCCCCGACAGGGACAAGGTTTGTTTGGTAGAGCAGAATATCCGCGGCCATGAGCGGAGGATAAGTAAGGAGACCTGCAGGAATCGTTTGTTTGCCCTTTGATTTGTCCTTGAATTGGGTCATGCGCTCAAGCTCACCCATGTAGCTAACGCACTGCATGATCCATCCAAGCTGCGCGTGACAGGGAACCTCAGACTGGATAAAAAGAATCGATTGTTTCGGATCAATCCCCATTGCCAAATAGAGTGCTGCAAGGTTATGGATGTTCTTTTGAATCTCTTTGGGATCTTGAGGCACTGTAATCGCGTGTTCATCAACGATGCAGTAGATACAGTCATTGCCTTCCTGTAATGTGGCAAAATTGCGCATTGCGCCTAAATAGTTGCCAAGTGTCGGAATTGATGTCGGCTGAACGCCGGAAAATATTTTTGCCAAAATCATTCACCTTCCTGATTTCATAAAATAAAAGACAATATAAAAAGGCCTATCCATCCACAAGGGACGAATAGACCGCGGTACCACCCTAATTTTTCTGAGAAACAGAAACATCTTAGTCAGATTCCATTAAAGAATCATCACCGTTGTAACGTACGGAAAACGTCAATGCCTACTGACGGATTAAAAGTCCGAGGTTCAGATTGAGGCTCAGAAGTCCATTCCCATGCAGTCCGCCACTCGGGTTCCATCAATCCCAAGCTCTCTGAAGACTTTCTGCAGGTACTTCTCTTCATCATTGCACCAAATATGTCTTATTAATGGTGACTATTATAGTCAACTATGAAAAGAAAAGCAAATTGGTGATTAGATAAACCAGGTCAGTAAAATGGAGCAGAGAAACAAGAGAATGCTGTCGACAATCAACGGCCAAGTAATAAGCGCTCGTTTGCCATCACGTCGGTTATATTCTTCTAATGGTGCCTCTGCATCTTCCTCTTGCAGCGCTTTTTTGCGCGTTGCTCGAACAAAACGTTTGAAACTGTAGGCAGCACCATCAAAAAAGCCCCCCTGAATAATGAAAATGATTAAACCTAAATTAAAGAAAAGCAAACTAACAACTGAAAGATAGTTAATAAAGACTAAAAGGGAGAATGGAGCATGGAGCAGCCATAGCAAAAGTAATGCAATAGTTATTTCGATCAGAAAAATAAACATAAATAGAAAACGTACGTTTGTTTTGAAAAGATTCATTAGGGCACCTCAAATAGTTAAACTTTTTATAAAAAAACGCTATTAATATCTATCAATTGTAAGAAATTATAACATAAAGGAGAAAATATATGACTTAAAAAATGGCGTGACATCAATATATTCTGCATTCTCTTCAAAATAAATCCGCCAAATTTTCAAAAAAAGCATGCAAAATGTCAAGAGAACTTGTATAATAGCATCTGTAGGTTGAGCGAACCTCTTATATTGTTGAAATATAGGGGTACAGGCCTAAAAAAAGATAGCAATTTAGGGGAGGTTATTACTTTTATGAAGAAGGCAAAATGGTCACTTGTGCTGACATTTGTGCTAGCATTGAGCCTTGTGCTTTCCGCTTGCGGAAGCTCAAGCAGCAGTGACAGCAGCAAAAGCGGCGCATCAAAATTAGCAGCGAAACAGGATCTGAGATTCGCGATTACTGCTGACATTCCTACGCTTGATCCGAATCTTGCAACCGACACAACGTCAACAAATGCAATTGCAATGACAGAAGCCGGACTTACAAGAATGCATAACAACAAGTTCCAATGGGATCTCGCAAAGGGAGCTCCGAAAGTAAGCTCTGATAAGAAGGTTTATACATTTACGCTTCGCGATCAGAAATGGTCAGATGGCAAGCCGGAACTGCTCAAGACTTTGTTTATGGCTGGCATCGTCAGAACGATCCGAAAGCAAAACCTGCTTATAACTTCCTGTTCGCATCTGTAGGCATTAAGAATGCGGCAAAAGTCGAAAATCCAAAAGACCCACTGTATGGCAAGTATGATAACTTGGGTGTAAAAGCTCTTGATGACAAAACGTTGCAAGTAACGTTGAAACAAGCAGCTCCACCTTTCTTCTACAGCATTTTGTCCCAACCTCAGTTCTTCCCGCAAAGAGAAGATTTTGTTAAGAAGCAAGGCAAGAAATACGCTACTTCAGCTGACACACTTCTTTACAATGGTCCATTTACTCTTTCTGAATGGCAAAAAGGCACAGGCTGGACATATAAGAAAAACAAAGACTATTGGAATGCGAAAGCAACGAAACTCAGCACTGTTAATTTCAAAGTTGTGAAAGAACAAGCAACAGCGATTAACATGTACAAGACAGGTTCAATTGACGAAGTTGGACTTTCTGCTGAATTCGTTGATCAATTCAAGAAAACGAATGCAAAAGAAATTAAAACAGGTGTAGATGCTGGTACTTACTACCTCTACATTAACCAAAAAACGAACAAAAACCTGAAGAACCTTAACTTACGTAAAGCGTTGAATGCCGCAATTGACCGTGACGGCTTAGTTAAGTCAATTCTGAATAACGGTTCTGTAGCATCCAACTTCGTAGTGCCTAAGAACTTTGTTGCAGGTCCGGACGGTAAAGACTTCCGTGCCTCAGCTCCTAATGGTTTCCCTGCAGGATCCGCATCAGAAGCTAAGACATACTGGAATAAAGCTAAGAAAGAGCTTGGTATCAAGACTTTGAGAATCAACTTCTTGAGCCAAGACGGAAGCTCAACACAACAATTGAACCAATATGTTGCGAACCAAATTAATAAGAATCTTCCTGGCGTTAAAGTAACAATCAATGCTCAACCTTGGGCTAACTATCTGAAATTAAATCAAGAATTCAAATATGATATCGCATTTAGCGGTTGGTTCCCAGATTATCAAGATCCGATGACTTACCTTGATATGTGGACTACTGGCAACCCGATGAACACAATTGGTTGGTCTAACAAGAAATTTGATAGCCTGATCAACAGTGCTCAAACAGACACTGCTGATGTTCAGAAACGTTGGGACAGCCTCGTTTCAGCTGAAAAACTGATGATGTCTGAATACCCAATCGTTCCTCTCTATCAATCAGGTCATACATGGGTAGAAAAACCTTATCTTAAAGGCCTTTCATTCCCATCTTATGGTCCTCAAATTGATTTCTCTCAAGCTTACCTTCTGAAACACTAATTTCAGCGGAGCTTAGAAAGATATGTGGGGCATTTTTGAAGGAGAGTATATGTCGGTCCTGGCATATACTCTCCTTTCAATTAATAAAATATTTTTTTGTTAATTTTGTATGTTAAGTTATTTGCATTATCGACTACTCAGAATTAAAAAATAGATATCAATTTTTAGGAGGTCTCAATTCGGTGGGGCGATATATTTTAAAACGGGTCGGCTATATGCTCGTCACTTTCTACGTCGTTGTAACATTGACTTTCCTTGCTATGAAGATGCTGCCAGGTACTCCGTTCAAGTTTGCCAATCGGTTGACGCCAGAACAATTGAACCAGCTGAAACATTATTATGGGCTTGATCAACCGATACCTGTTCAATATGTACACTATATTTGGAATATGCTGCATGGCGATCTTGGCGGTTCGTTTCAGTATGGAATGCAGCCGGTAACTGAATTTCTTGCCCAGAGATTCCCTATTTCGATGCAACTTGGGATTGAATCCATGATTATTGGTACCATTCTAGGTATTGTTTTGGGAATCATTTCAGGAATCTATCGTGGACGTTTTCTTGATTGGGGAACAGTAACGCTTACCGTTGTATTTATTTCGATTCCGTCGTTTATTTTCGCTGCGATTCTTCAGTATTGTTTTTCTGTACAGATCCGTATTTTCCCGGTTATTGGCTGGGACACGCCAATGACACATGTTTTGCCTGTAATCTCAATCGGTGTCGGGGTAATGGCTTCAATCGCTCGATTTATGCGGACAGAAATGGTTGAGGTCTTGGGACAAGACTATATAATAACTGCGCAAGCGAAGGGTCTCAGTACACCAGCTGTGATTTATAAACATGCGATTCGTAATGCAATGATTCCAATCGTTACCGTCATTGGTCCGATGACAGCGGCGGTAGTGACAGGTTCATTGGTTATTGAAAATATATTTGCAATTCCTGGTATTGGTTCGCAATTCATTGATGCCATCATTACAAATGATTACCCAATGATCATGGGAACAACGGAACTTTACGCTGCATTGTTTATTGTGACCATTTTTATTGTGGATATTTTATATGGTGTGATTGATCCTAGAATTCGCGTGTCAGGAGGTAAGCCAGCATGACAACTTCAAATGCAGATGTAACCAAGGAATTATTTGTGCCGGCAGATCTGAATGATTCGGTTAGCGAACAAATTTCGGGTGAAAGTGTCAGTGCATGGAGAGATGCGATCCGTCGTTTTATCACGAATAAAGGTGCCATGGCATCGATGATCATTATCTTCTTAATTGTTGTATTTGCGATTATCGGTCCGCACTTTTTTGGCTATGGCGTTGATGATCAAGACGTTTCCCGTGCCAATCTCCCTCCAAAAATTGGCGCACTCAGCTGGATTCCTGCTTTCAGCGGCCATGAAGGCGGAGTAGATGTTTATAAGGAAAAGAAAATAACCAAAAACTATTGGTTTGGTACGGATCAACTCGGACGTGACTTGTGGACAAGAACATGGATGGGAACTCAAATTTCCTTGATTATTGCCTTGATCGCAACACTTGCAGATGTATTTATAGGTGTGGTTTATGGAGGAGTTTCCGGATATTTTGGCGGCATGGTTGATAACGTTTTGCAACGTATTCTTGAAATCATTGCCGGTATTCCAAGCCTTGTATGGATTATATTACTGATTCTCATTTTGCAGCCGGGCTTGGTGACTATTACCATAGCCATACTTGCGACGAGCTGGCTTTCCATGGCGAGAATTGTCCGTGGAGAAATGTTAAAACTTAAAAATCAGGAATTCGTTTTGGCTTCTCGTACCCTTGGTGCAAATGATGGACGAATTATTTTTAAACACCTGATCCCTAATTCCATTGGAATGATCATCATTAACACGATGTTTTCCGTTCCAAGCGCGATCTTTTTTGAGGCGTTCCTAAGCTTTATTGGTTTGGGAATCCGTTCTCCGCAATCGTCACTAGGTTCTCTGATCAATGACGGATATCAGATGCTGCAAATTCATCCGTATCAGACTCTTTATCCGGGGATTATTATTTCGCTCCTGTTAATTTGTTTCAATATTATGGGGGACGGGCTTCGTGATGCATTTGATCCGAAGCTGCGTCGATAATACGGGAGGTTTAATAATGGATCATTTATTAGAAATAAAAGACCTTAGCGTCGTCTTTCATATATTTGGAGCAGATGTTCAAGCGGTTCGCGGCATCAGCCTACAACTGAATAAAGGGGAAACACTAGCGATTGTTGGTGAATCCGGCTCAGGTAAATCGGTGACTTCTAAGGCGGTAATGGGACTTATTCCCAACCCGCCAGGAGAAATCGCAACTGGCGAAGTCTTGTTTGAAGGTAGAGATTTAGTTAAATACTCAAAGAAACAAATGCAAAAAGTGCGCGGAAAAGACATTTCAATGATTTTCCAAGATCCGATGACCGCATTGAATCCAACCATGAAAATTGGAAAGCAAATTATGGAAGGCTTGATCAAGCATCAAAGCTTATCAAAACATGATGCGAAAAATCGCGCGATCGAACTGCTGCAATTGGTAGGTATACCAAACCCTGAGAAACGTGTGGATGAATATCCTCATCAGTTTTCCGGAGGAATGAGACAGCGAGTGGTGATTGCGATTGCTCTTGCCTGCAATCCAAAAATTCTGATTGCTGATGAACCGACAACGGCTCTTGATGTAACGATTCAAGCACAGATCCTTGACCTGATGCGTGACTTACAGGAGAAAACTGGCACAGCAATTATTTTGATTACCCATGATTTAGGCGTTGTTGCGAACTTGGCACAGCGTGTTGCTGTGATGTATGGCGGTAAAATCGTTGAAACAGGGACTTTGGATGAAATTTTTTATAATCCTAAACACCCATATACATGGGGTTTGTTATCCTCCATGCCGAAATTGCATGCGAAGACAGACAAGCTATTGGCTATTCCAGGAACTCCTCCTGACCTAAGCAATCCGCCAAAGGGATGTCCATTTGCGCCAAGATGTCCGCATGCAATGAAGGTTTGTACTGAGCATATGCCTGCGTACACGGAGCTTTCGGCTACACAGAAGGCTGCTTGCTGGCTGCTTGATGAACGAGCACCAAAAGTAGATCCGCCGGCGACGATTGGTGTGGGAGGAGAATCATAATGGCTGAAAAAACAGAAAAACTGCTTCAAGTGAAAAACTTGAAGAAATATTTTAATGTTTCCCGCCGCGATGTTTTAAAAGCGGTAGACGGAGTAACCTTTGATGTATATAAAGGCGAGACACTTGGTTTAGTCGGTGAATCCGGCTGTGGTAAATCAACGACGGGCCGTACAATCATCCGTTTATATGATCCCACTGAAGGTGAAGTCATTTTTGATGGACAGGATGTTGGCGGAAAACTAAGCCTTAAATCAAAGAAAGAATTATCAAAGCGGATGCAAATGATTTTTCAGGATCCATACGCTTCACTTAATCCAAGAATGATGGTTAAGGATATTATTGCCGAAGGTATTGATATTCATCACTTAGCCAAGTCATCGAAAGAACGCATGGATCGTGTGTATGAAATGCTGGAAACGGTTGGCCTGAACCGTGAACACGCCAATCGTTATCCACACGAATTCAGTGGTGGTCAAAGGCAACGAATCGGAATCGCGAGAGCACTTGCCGTTGATCCGGATTTCATCATTGCCGACGAACCGATTTCAGCGCTTGATGTGTCCATTCAGGCACAGGTCGTCAACTTGCTTCAGGAACTTCAGGAAAAGCAAGGCCTAACCTACCTTTTTATTGCGCATGATTTATCGATGGTGAAGCATATAAGCGATCGCGTGGGCGTTATGTATCTCGGGAATATGGCAGAATTGGCAACAAGTGATGAAGTATATGATCATCCGCTTCATCCATATACTCAATCGCTGCTTTCAGCAATTCCGGTTGCTGATCCTAAGCTTGAACGTACGCGTGAACGAATTATCCTTCAAGGTGATGTGCCGAGTCCGATTGATCCGCCAAGCGGCTGCCGTTTCAGAACACGCTGCCCATTTGCGATGGATGTCTGCGCAAAGGTCAGACCTAAGTGGCATGAGGTAGAAAAAGGACATTGGGTAGCCTGCCATCTTCATGATGAAGGCTTGAAAACCGAAAAAGCTTAAATTAAAAATAATCCCCACGAATGAAACGTGGGGATTATTTTTTTCGATAGTTAACAAATAACTGCACAAAATAACTGATGATCGTGAGTACTAATAAAACCGTGACGATTGACATAGTCAGTAAATGAAAAAATTGATATAAAAGAATAGCAATGACAAGTAACGCGGTGAGGACGAGTGTGATCCGACGTGCCATAAAGTCAGCTCCATCAAGTGTAATTTTTTGAATACTTTTTGTCTCATTCACGTATAGTATAAGAGGAGTGTCCCTGGTTGGACATTCTCGTCTCAACTGAAATGATACGGTGATGTTTTCGCAGCCGATGTCCAAGCTTATCACAATCCAGCTTGAGTCTCAAGTGAACGCATAGGATCAGCCTGTGCAGGACATCTGTACAAGTTGCCGTGTCAAAATTTAACCTTGACAAGCAGACGTGACGGGTTGAGAATAAAGGCAGACAGAGAAGACTCTTGTGACCGGAGATGTACTTTGGACGAATGATTTAAGGAGGCGATCATCAGTGAAACCGAAAGACGTAAGGCGGAGGCGCAAAAATTCCATCAGGAAATGGTTGAAGGAGACATTGGGACAACTGCAACCCAAGTCCCAAGACGCACCGTCAGCGAACTTAAAATTACCGGCGTAATGTTGTGGGGTTAACCATCCACATAGACATAATGACTAATAAATGGGGACTTCCTGAATATGGGGAGTCTCTTTTTACATATTTTGAATCCGGAATACATCGGAAATGAGAATGGAATTAATTAATGAAAATTATTTTTTGTCGAATCACGATGAAAAAAGGCTTGTATTATGATGAAATATGAAATAATTTTCATATAAAAAAGGGTATAAAATTTATAAGAATTATTATATAATAAAAGAAGCCTCAGAGAATAGAACGTTTCTATTTATCCAAAGGAGGGCGAAAAATGGTTACATTATATACATCACCAAGTTGCACGTCGTGCAGAAAGGCAAAAGCTTGGCTTAAGGAACATGACATACCATTCAAAGAACGGAACATTTTTTCCGAACCGTTATCCATTGAAGAGATTAAAGACATCCTGCGTATGACCGAAAATGGTACGGATGAGATCATCTCGACGCGGTCAAAAGCATTTCAAGAATTGAATATTCAATTGGAGACAATGTCTATTCAACAGCTTTTTGAATTGATTAAAGATAATCCGGGCTTGTTGCGTCGCCCAATCATGCTCGACGATAAACGGTTGCAGGTTGGTTATAATGACGATGAAATTCGACGCTTTCTTCCTAGAAAGGTACGTACTTTCCAGCTTCAAGAAGCGCAGCGTTTGGTTAATTAAGTGAAATGCAAACGAACGGATGTCCCTGTATACTGTGGACATCCGTTTATTTATTGTAAATAGTAAACGACCGTCCGCGCTTGCCTTGCGTGTCTGGTCGTTCTATAAGTATACATGATCCCAAGAAATAGAGTGTCGGGTCAACGTTGCGGAACCGCGACTACATAAGCTAATGTCCACTAAGTATACGTGTGCCATGTACGCGATGTGAAAGTATTCATACCTTTGGCAAGCTTGCTTCATGATTTTCTGGCGATTTGAGCGGACGAATAGAGATTGGTCAGCCATCCAATGACGATGAGTGTAATGATCAGTATAATTGGAAAAAGTTTGGAGAGATGTTGAGAAGATTCAAACAGCCAATGAATCTTCGGCTCGCTCATGATCATCTCGGAAGCCGTGTAACCAAGTACACCGCCTCCAACATAGACTAGTGCCGGGAAATGCTCCATAGCGATTAAAATGAGCTTGCTGCCCCAGACAATTATAGGGACGGATACGATAAGACCGATCGCGATATAGCCAATATGCCCCTTTGAAGCACCTGCGATGGCGAGCATATTGTCAAATCCCATGACCACATCCGCAAGCACAATGGTTCGAACGGCCGCAAACATGGACGTGCCTGCACGGACATGATGCTCTTCTTCTTTATTCGTAATGAGACGGATCGCAATGACAAGTAAAAAGAGCCCACCGGCAAGCAGCAGAAACGGGATGTTGAGCAAAGAGACGACGATAGCAGTGAGTACGATTCGTACGATGACCGCGAGGCCCGTTCCAAGGAATATGGCCTCATTCCTTTGCTTCTCAACTAGTCTGCGGCAGGCAAGAGCAATCACGACTGCATTGTCTCCACCTAAAATAATATCTATAAAAATAATTTTTAGGATAAAAAATACAGTATTGAGATCAAAAGACATGCGTTGATAGCTCCTTTCCTCTGTCTCCATTTCAACTTATGCGAACTTGTCCTGAATCATTCCGGCGATCCGCAGTCTAACATTTGTCACCTTTATCGCTTTTTTTGCATAAATAACTGCGCGATTCAATAAAATGAAGCAATTAAACTTATTTTTGTTTGCTTAGGAGGCAAGTGCGGAATATTTATAATACTGATTATTTTTTATTTCAATAGTAAGGGTTTTATCATACAATAGAGGTACAGGATACATGTTGTCCCATTGGCGGTTGGTCACTCCCAAACCTACTGAAGAAGAAGGGAGAGATAGTGATGAAAATCGAACGAATAAATGAAAACACACTGAAATTCTACATCAGTTATTTAGATATTGAAGACCTTGGCTTTGACCGTGAAGAGATTTGGTACAATCGCGATCGTAGCGAAGAACTGTTTTGGCAAATGATGGATGAAGCGCATAGTCAAGAATCCTTCTCTCTTGAGGGACCGCTTTGGATCCAGGTTCAGGCGCTTGATAAAGGCATGGAAATTATTGTGACTCGTGCGCAGATTTCGAAGGATGGATCCAACCTTCAATTGCCGATCTCGGAAGATAAGCATCTGGATATTCCAATTAACGAACGTGAAGATCGCGATGCCGATATGGCTGATGATCAAGCGGTTACTGATGGTGGTGATCAGGAGGAAAATGAGCTTGAGGACGCACAGCCCATTTCATTCATCATTGAATTTGGCGATATTGAAAATCTGATTTCTTTGAGTCATACCTTTGAGGCACATGATGCGATGGACACCGCACTGTATGCTTATAAGAGTCGGTATTATTTACAGGTGACCTTTGCCGATGAACTATCCGATGATTGTCAAGATGATGATTTAAGCAAAATGCTTGAATTTGGGCTTGATACGAGTTTGACCGTTTATGTTCTTCAGGAGTACGGGAAGGAATTGATCCATGATCATGCCTTGCAGACAATAAAATCCCATTTCCCTTTACTTGCATAGTTTGAACCATTCTATAAGTATCTCTTTTAGTTAGGCTTGCCGCTGGCAGGCCTTTTGTTTTTGGGGAGGAAAATATGCTCTGAGCCATGCAGGAACGATCACTATTCATGTAGAATTAATTATTAACACGAATAGGGTGGTGATCCTGTGCTCATCGCGTCAACAAAAGGCGGCGAATCAATCTCGCTTGCTTCCTCTAAATTGTCACGTGAAGCGTTAAAAGCGCTGGAAAAGCACTATGGATTCTATTGTCCGGTTTGCCGAGCACCATTGCTTTTTAAAAGTGGTGAAAAGCGAAGATGGCATTTTGCGCATCAATCCCATCATGCATGTCTCGTGGATAATGAACCGGAAACCGCGGCGCACTTATCCGGCAAAGAGGATCTTTTGCATTGGTGCGAAGATGCTGGCCGATCGCCGCGGCTGGAATTTTATTTGCCGGCATTGTGCCAAAGGCCGGATGTATATTTGCCCGGGATTGAACCTACTGCTCTTGAATATCAATGCAGCCTGATCTCCGAACAACGGTTTGCCGCACGCTCCAAGGGTTACCTCGACGCGCATATTAATCCTGTTTGGATCATCGGTGCCAAGCATTATCATGGACATCGAGACAAGATCCGGCTATCTGGGTTTACTTCTATGGCCATTCGCCAATCCAGAGCTTCTCCGGGTGCACATCCATTTGCCTCATCTTACTATGTCTGTTTTTACGATCCTTCCGCCAAACGCTTCAGCTATTCCTATTGCCTATCTCCAATATCGAAAACCCATTTTATTTCCCAGGAAAGTTGTGTCGCGCTCTCTGAATGCAGGCCGTATCAGTTGCTCGCCCCGACATTTGTCTTCCTATCCGATTCATTTATTTGCAGCTGGCTCACAATGAAGAAAAGAGCGAGATTGGCAGTCACCCAACACAGGACACGTGAAGAATATGCACTGCGCGCTCTAGCTTATGGGTTAAGGCAGCACTTTGCTTACTTTCCGGGCTATGTGGGCTTGCCTCATCACGCGTTCGTTCACTTTGTGAATCCCCCGTTGCTATGGCAGATGTGGCTTTTTCTGCTCATGGGTATTAGTGCACCCGGACATCGTTTCACACCAAGGCGAATCATTCACGAGGCAGTGATTCGTGGCTTGGGAAGTCTTTTCATGCTTCGGAGTCTCCCGCTTTGCACAATAAAAACAGTGGAACAGCTGGTTACCATTTACCTGGAGCAGCTTGTTCGACTGCGTATCGCAGAGAAAAGCAGCGGCAGCTATCGAATCAAACAATTGCCGAAAAGAGAAGAATCAATTTCTGCTTTGCTTAATGAGGATCGCGTGATGCTGAAGCGATTAGAAATGGCACTATACGCAGATCCAATACATGAATAACTAAATTTTGCGTAAAAAGAGAAAAAGAAGTACGATAGATTTGATACATTTTTTGGAAGAGTAATGACAATGGAGGTGCCGCAATGGCGGGTGAAAAAACAACTGCGCTCCCGAAAAGAGAGGCGATCCCGGTTGAAGAGACTTGGGACCTCGAAGCGATCTATCCGGATGTTAATGCGTGGGAAGGTGCATTTCAAAAAGTTGAGGACCTAATCGAGGAAGCGGAACAGTTTAAGGGGAAAATTGGAGACTCGGCTGAGACGTTATACGCACTTCTTAAAAAGCAGGACAAAGTGACGGAATTATTGTACAAGGTCTATGTCTATGCACACATGAAATCAGATGAAAATACGGCAGACGCGACATTTCAGGCACTTCATGACCGCGCCGGGAATCTTGCTGCCGTAGCAGGGAGCAAATTAGCTTTTGCCGTTCCTGAAATCTTAGCAATTGATCCGCAAACACTAAACGGTTTTATTGATAGCAGCAAAGATTTGCAGCTCTATCGGCATGCACTTGACGAAATCATTCGGACACGTCCCCATGTGCTTGATAGTGAAAAAGAAGCACTTCTTGCGGCAGCTGAAGAGGTTACCGATGCTTCATCCACAACATTCGGCATGTTGAATAATGCTGACTTGAAGTTTCCAACGATTAAGGGTGAGGATGGAGAAGACGTTGAAATTACACATGGACGTTATGGTACGCTCATGGAAAGTGAAAATCGTCAAGTGCGCAAAGCTACGTTCGAGGGCATTTATAAGACGTACGGCTCATTTAAGAACACCTTGGCTTCGACATTGAGCGGGCAGGTCAAGCGAGATACATTCTATGCGAATGCACGCCATTACAAGTCGGCACGGGAAGCGGCTTTGTTCGGTAATGATATTCCGGAAACGGTTTATGACAATCTGATTAAAACCATTCATGACAACCTGCCATTGATGCACCGATATGTTGCGTTGCGCAAAAAGGCACTCAATGTTGATGAACTTCATATGTATGATCTCTATGCGCCGCTTGTCCCGAATGCGAAGATCAAAGTGACTTATGATGAGGCGAAGAAACTTGTCATTAAAGCATTGGCACCACTTGGCGAAGATTATTTGAACGTCATTCTGGACGGTTTTAAAAAACGCTGGATTGATGTGCGCGAAACACAGAACAAGCGGAGCGGCGGTTACTCAGGCGGCAGCTACGGTACGATGCCTTACATTCTTTTGAACTGGCAGGATAATGTCGACAGCATGTTCACGCTGGCGCATGAGCTTGGACATTCGATGCACAGCTATTATTCACGTACATGTCAGCCGTATCCATATTCCGATTATTCGATTTTTGTTGCCGAGGTTGCGTCTACGTGTAATGAAGCACTTCTAAATCACTACCTGCTTGAAAATACGGATGATAAGACAAGAAAGCTGTATCTGTTGAACAATCAGTTGGAAGGCTTTAAAGGAACGGTCTTCAGGCAGACAATGTTCGCAGAATTTGAACACATCATCCATGAGAAGGCACGTGCCGGGCAAGCGCTAACCGCCGATCTGCTGACGGAAACTTATTATAATTTAAATAAAACATATTTTGGGTCGGATATTGTTGTTGACAAGGAAATCGGTCTGGAATGGGCACGCATTCCACACTTCTACTACAACTACTATGTTTACCAATATGCGACAGGCTTTAGTGCGGCGTCCGCGCTGTCTTCGCAGATTCTGCAGGAAGGTGCGCCGGCCGTTGAACGTTACAAGAACTATTTGAAATCGGGGAGCTCAGATTCACCGATTGAGGTATTGAAGAAAGCAGGCGTAGACATGGCAGACCCTAAGCCTGTCCAACAGGCAATGGATGTATTTGCCCAAGTTCTGGATGAGACGGAGAATCTGCTTTTTAGCTGAAAATGCTGTGATTAAAAAAAGACAAGGACTGAGGATCAATCTCTTCAGTCCTTGTCTTTTTCATTCTTTGTTGCGCCGGTGCCAAGTCAAGAGACGCACCATTAGGAAAATACTTGTGAAGAGAATGGCTCCGGACACCAGCAGTGATTCCAGATGCATCAGACCAAGCAGAAAATAATAGAAACAGAAAACAGCGATAGCGGCTAGAAAGCAGAAAGCCACTAGTTTCATGAATGATCAACCTCCACAACTTCGCTTAGAACAAGCTTATGATTGTTTTGAAACAAAAATACACCTGTATGTTTGAGAAAACTAGGATCTGAGATAGTCGCGCACACGCTCATGAATCCAGTCCATGGCTATACTTTTTTGGTACACGAATTCAAACAGACGCCCACGGAGGTATACTTCGTAACTGAACCAGTCGCGCTTGGTCATGCGTATATGGCTGCTGAAGAGCTCCTGTTTATTTTTGCACAGATCCTGCGTCACTCGATAGATCATGTCGTCAAGAAGTTCCAGATAGAGTGACCTGAATTTAGTGTTTGTCACCGCGATGACTTTGCGATCGCGTTCAAACGCCATTTTTATAAGCGGTAAAAGCGCGTATTCGGTGACGATTCTTTTTTCATCCTCAGTCATCTCCGAGGAGGGAAGAAAAATTTCTCGATTGCTCATTTGAAATGACCTCCGATTTTACTTGCGCGTGCCCAAAGTTGGCTCGATGGCATGAGTGAGGTTCCGCGAAAGATGGCTGTCTTTCCATATTTTCTATAAATAGTGTCTACCGCAGTGCTCAAATTCGCCTTTTCTTCAAGATGCGCGAAGAGATCCAGCTGATCATTGTTTGACATCGCTTGGAGATCACTAAGTGTGATCGAAGCAGCGCGAACAGGGAGACGGTCCCAACTTTCTGTGAATAGTTTGTTGGCGGCGTGGTAAAGATCCATTCCGAAATTCGTTGCGAAGGGCAGCGTGATTTGACGATGAAAACCGCTGTGTCTCTCAAAGGTCCCGGAAATGCCAACGGAGACAACATGCCCCATATAGCGTTTCGCACGTGCTCGATACGCGACCTCCTCGCTTAGCTCAAGAAGGATGACACGAATATCTTTCATTGCTGAATAGTCATAGGGTAAGGTCATGTGGTGTCCAATTGCTTTTTGTTCCGTAAATGTATCCGGGGAGACAAGAGAACTGTCCAGACCGCGTGCGGTTCGCCACAACAGCTCTCCATTCACGCCCCAACGCTTACGCAGAAAATTAACCTGAAAGCGAGCAAGATGACCGATTTTACGAATGCCCATTCCGATGAAATGCTGTTCCATCTGGTGTCCCACGCCAAATAGTTCGCCGATAGGCAACGGCCAAAGGTACTTCTCTATATTCTTGATAGTTAACTCAAAAATGCCTGTCCGGTTTTTTTTTCCATAATGATCACAGGCCATTTTGGCGAGCACTTTGTTTGGCCCAATACCGATACGAGCGTAAACACCAAAGCGTTCGTGCATGCATTGCTGAATTTTTTGCGCGATAGTTAAAGGTGAACCGAACAACGCTACACTTCCGGTCACGTCAATAAATTGCTCATCAATAGAATAGGGCTCAACAAGGTCGGTAAATTGCCTGAGAAATCGCGTCACGGCTGTAGACACATCAATATAGTGCTGCATGCGCGGCAATTGAATAATTGCCTGTGGACACTTAAGCAATGCCTGGCCAAGAGGTTCTGCGGTGAGCACGCCAAATTGCTTGGCGATTGGGCAGGCAGCCAGTACAATGCCGCTTCGCTGCTTCGGGTCGCCGGCGACAATCAGCGGTTTATCTCTGAATTCTGGAAAATCAACCTTTTCAACAGAAGCGTAAAATGTTTGCATATCGATCAGGAAAATGACTCGATCCATGTGCGACACCTCGATTAATTGAATATGGGTTTATTATACACGAACGGATGTTCTTTTAATACTGGTAATAAAAACATGCGTTCGTAATATTGGGTTTATGAACGGATAAATAGAGGAAAAGAAACAACAGTGGCGAAAAAGAAATAATGAAAAACCTTGCTTCATTTATGGAAGCAAGGTTCTAGCCAAAGTGGCTGTGATTGATGATCGTTAAACGGTACGACGGAAATGCCGTCGCGCATTATTCGGGATGGGTGATATAAGTCCAATATTCACCACTTTTTAGGACAATGGGTTCAATGAACTGCTGTAACTGCAGTTTACGCAGTTCTTTAAGCGCATCTTCTTCAGTCAAATCATAAATGACGGCGACTTCTTTAGTGGTTAGAAAACATTGTTGCTGAAAATAATTGATTAACGGAATGTTTGGAGCAGGTACGGGTAATTCACCCAATAATTCCGTTAAGATCTGCACGTAGACCTGATAAGGATAGTGTCCGTTTACTTTTATGGCCTCCGAATCATTACATGGTGTTGAAAAAACAAAAGTCGGCAATTCAGTAATAGACAATTCATTTGCCAGTTTTCGATCACACTGAAAAGCTTTGATCGGGCGGCAGGAATGATAATCATTTGAAAACTCCTGTTCATTCAATCCGGAAAGCCGGGCGATCTCAAGCAGTTCTTCAAATTCATTCAGCCCCTGTTTTCTGAGAAAAATTTGTTCACGTACGCGTCGAAGGAAGATTTGTCCGACCGCACCTCCTTGGAATTCGGCCGCTTTAATGGCGTAAGCAATCGAATAAGGGGAGGGCGGATTTTCAAACCATACGTCACTGTCGCAGCACATGCCGGTCAGGCGTGCGTATTTGTCCCACTCTTCGGCAATTTGTTTTGCTCGGTGAAACCGACAACAGTTTGCCGTGTCATGTTTGGTTGTAAGCAGAATGCGAAATGTAAAATAGTCATGGTATTGCAAAATAAATTTTTTGAGTAAAGGCTCAAACCCCCAGCATTCCGGACAAAGCGGGTCAATAAAGGCCAGGATCTCAACGCGTTGAAAGGAGTTTTTTTTGACTGTTCTAAGTGTACATGACTCATTCCCCGGTGTTCCTTCACATGTCGATCCTTCATCAAAGCGTGTCATAGAACCCCACCTCTAGAAGAAATTTTAAAAACGGCGCCTGATTCAGATAGGCTTCGCCGGTATCCGGATTGGTCCATCTCATCATATCTTGATTCATTATTAATAAAGTTAACCTGCCTTTATTATATTCTTGTCAGTTTCAAACATTGAGTGAGCAGCAAGACCCTGTGGCCCACCGTTATGGAACTTCTATATTGTAACAAGTTCCGATCACTAAGAGCAACTAATCGGTACTTGTGAAAGATCTGTGGCCGCCATAAGAAACAAATAGTCGAATAATTCACTTAGTATGATAAATGAAAGTGTTGGGAAAATCTTGTCAGAGGTTGAATCCAATGAATAAGGTGCTATAATTTGAGACCCGGGGAAATAAGAAAAAAATGAACTGAATGAAGAGGAAGACTGTTATGTTATCCGTGTCTGCAATTAGTGAACTCATTAAAAAATCAATAATTTCGATTTGCGCGGCTTTTTTGTGCGCGCTGAGCATGAACCTGTTTCTTGTACCCGCTCATGTCTACGCTGCAGGAATTAATGGCGCGGCTCAATTGATTTCGGATCTCCTGCTTGATGGGATGCATGTTCATTTGTCGATCAGCTTGCTGATCCTTGCTTTGAATTTGCCAATCGCTGTTTTAGGGTGGTACAAGGTCGGAAAAAGCTTTACCTTGTTCAGTTTTGTTACCGTTGTACTGACTTCATTGTTTCTGACTATTCTGCCGGTACACCCACTTTCTTCAGACATCCTGCTCAATTCCATATTTGGCGGAATGATCTCTGCAATTGGTGTAGGAATTGCTCTGAAATACGGGATCTCAACAGGAGGTTTGGATATTATCGCGATCTTTCTCACCCGGCGCAACCGCAATGCATCATCGGGGAGATATTTCTTAATCTTGAATGGCATTATCATTATAATCGCCGGGGCCGTATATGAATGGCAGTACGCGCTTTACACGCTCATTTCACGGTTCGTAAACAGCTATGTGATTGATATGATCCACACGAAATATCAGAAATTGACGGTTATTACGGTTACAGATCAGACAGAGCGGCTGATTGACGCCATACAGGATCAATTTGATCGCGGGATAACAGTCATCCCATCATACGGGGGATTTACCGGCACAAAAAAAAGCACGCTGATGGTCGTTATTAGCCATTATGAGTTGTACAAAATGGAGCGGCTGATTAAAACAATGGATCCGAATGCATTTACGAATATTTTGGAGACAAACAAAATAATCGGCACGTTCCATACCGAAGAACAGCAAAAAGCGATTCAGGCGATGAAACATGGAGAAAATGTGGGGAAAGTGAAACAGACGCTCGGAGCGCAAGATTATGAACACTTCCAGAAATTATTTGAAACGTCGGCTATAAAATAAATAAAGAGAGGGACGCCTTAGTTTAGCCCGTCCCTCTCTTTTCATTCTCTATAATGGGTGAAGACAAAACGTTTGAAATGTGCAGCTGCCGGAGATAGCTCACGATCCGCATACCATGAAAGACCGATTTGCCGCGAACAGCCTGGCCAGCGCACGTGCAGCTTAGCCACCTTGCTGTCGTCAATATCCTTCTGATCGGGAAGCAGAGCGACTCCCAATCCCGCTGCAACCAATCCGGCAAGGGTGGTTACTTCTTCGCCTTCAAAGGTGATGTTTGGCGTGAAATTTGCTTTTCGGCAAAGGTTGTCAGCAATTTTACGAAGTTCATAGCCTTCTTTCATTGCGATCATCGGCTCAGATTGAATTTCATCTAGTGTGACGGATTCCCTCTGTGCGAGCGGGTGAGTGCGCGGAAGCATCAGATAAAGCTCCTCATCCCACAATCTTTCCCATTGGATATGCGGATCATCAAAGGCATGATGCACCAGGCATAAATCAATTTCACCGCTTTGAAGCTGTTTGAGCAGCGACACATTGTTGTTTTGGTAGAGCTTGATTCTTGTGTTGGCGTGTTCCTTTTGAAATTCACGAAGGATATCAGGAATCATGTTCACACCAAGCGTGTGCAGGAAGCCTAATGAAACTTCACCATATTCAGGGTCAAGAAGAGATTTGATTTCCTTTTTTGTGTCATCAATTTCTTTCAGAATTCTGTTGACGTGCTTCAGTAATGCTTTGCCATACTGATTCAAAATAATACTTCTTCCTTGCCTTTCGAAAAGAGGAATCCCAAGTTCTTCCTCAAGACGGGCAATGGATCTGCTAAGTGCGGGCTGTGAAATTGACAGATCCTCCGCAGCTTGCGTCATATGCTGTAGCTGGGCAACCTTTTGAAAATATTCAATCTGCTGCCATTCCATAACTAATCACTCCTAAAAAGGATGGGAAATCACACCAAACCTGACATTTTTCTGTATTCGTGTTTAAAGAGACCGTCATTCAATGACGGTCTTCGCACCTCAACGTGTACCATATATAGTACCATAGATATAATGAAAAATCGTCCATATCAAGGCTTTTTTTCAAATACAACCAGGTCACATTTTGTTTGAATGGCTTCAGCAGTTCTATGCATCAATATCATTCACAGAATTTATTAGACAACAGATAGGGATTGTCATAGTATGGAGAATACAAAGAGAAACCGAAGGGATGGAATTTTCAATGAATTATATTTCTCCGGAAAGCAAAGCCTTTAAGAAAACACTTGTCGCTTTGTTTCTGGGAAGCTTTATCATGTTTGCCGATCTTTACTGCACACAACCGGTCATTGCCGTTATCGCCGCGCAATTTCATGTGCCGCCGGCTGCGGCAAGTCTGACGTTGTCGGCTGCTACCGGTGCTCTTGCTGTTTTTCTATTATTTGTTTCGTTTACTTCAGGTATGTATGATCGCAAGAAAGTTATGACCTTAGCTCTTGTCACCTCGGCCTTCCTTTCAGTGGTTGTCGGTTTTATTCATTATTTGCCGTTGCTGATCGCTGTGCGCTTTATCCAGGGCGCGCTGCTTGCCGGTTACCCGTCAATCGCCATGGCGTACATAAATGAAGAATTCGACAAGAAAGTGCTGGGCTATGTGATTGGTATCTATGTCAGCGGCAATAGTCTTGGCGGTTTGGCAGGGCGGCTGATTGTCGGATCACTTAGTGATGCTTTTTCCTGGAATGTGGCGATTGCCATTTTGGGCGTGTTGAACCTTGTGATGTGCACTCTATTCATCATGTTACTTCCTAAATCCAAGCATTTTGATGCTAAACGCGGATCAATGAGAAGAACGACCGCGGGATTTCTTGAAAATATTGAATCACCGGCACTTGTATTCCTCTATTTAATTGGTTTCATTCTGATGGGGAGCTTTGTGACGGTTTATAACTACTTTGGTATTCCGCTTATGGAGCCGCCATATAATTTAAGCCAGACTTTGGTCGGCTTTGTCTTCATTATTTTTCTTGTCGGCACATTCAGTTCGACATGGATGGGAAGACTATCCGATCATACGAGCCGCTCCGGGGTCATCGCACTGTGTCTCATTATGATGACCTGTGGCCTGATCATTACAATGTCGTCATTTCTGATTCTGAAAATCTTCGGGTTGGCCATGTTTACTTTTGGATTCTTCGGCGGGCATTCAGTGGCAAGCAGTTGGGTAGGTATCTTGGCTAATAGACGGGAGAAAGCGCAGTCTTCCTCCTTATACCTGCTTTTCTATTATGTTGGCTCCAGCGTGGTCGGACCGGTAGGAGGATTGTTCTTGGAATCGTTCGGATGGGCAGGTGTTGTAGTCTCAATATCGCTGCTCTCTTTAATTGGCCTTCTGCTCTGTGCCTATGTACGTAGGCTAGTGGCTAATGGAGCATGCCATCGTTTCCGCCACAATCACCATATGCATCATCATCAAAAGGTTGCAGGGCAACATATTTAATACAACACTAAAAGTTAACTGAACCTATAGAATTGATAAAAGAAACCGGCGTGCATTTGGTAAACATGAGCGTCGATTTTTTTCGTTGTTTTGTTGTCGTCATCATGGATAAAAAAAGATTCAGCCCACGCAAACTTGGCTTCATCACGTTTTCTATATATAATAGTTAAGTTATGGAAACACGAGGAAGAAAGAGAAATAGGCTTTGAAAAAGGGGTGTTTTGCAGTGACGGTTTTTGAAGATTATCAGTATGAGCGGCCGGATGTAACGAAGTATGAAGAATCGTTTCACAAGGCTTTCGATGTGCTAAAGAATGCGGCAACTCTTGAAGAGGCGGAGCGTTCCATTGAAGAGATCAATCATTTGCGTAAACATTTGGATACGATGTTTCGCCTTGTTGAAATCAGGCACACCATTAATACAGAGGATCCTTTCTACAAAACGGAAAATGATTTTGCCGATGAAACAATGCCTATATTTGAAGGGAAAACAACAGAGTTCTACCAACTTCTTCTAGCTTCACCGTTCCGTGCGGATCTGGAGAAGAAATGGGGCAGGCAGCTTTTCGCTCTTGCGGAAGCACAGCTCAAATCCTTTTCACCTGAAGTGATTCCGCTCATGCAACAGGAAAATAAATGGGCATCTAAATACACAAAATTGATTGCTGCCGCAAAAATTCCGTTTCAAGGAACGGAGCGTACGCTCGCACAGTTAGCTCCATTTCAGCAATCTCCTGATCGTCATGTAAGAAAGGCGGCGCTTGAAGCTTATTTTGGCTACTTTGCCGCTCATGAACAAGAGTTCGATGAAATCTACGATCAGTTGGTTAAAATCAGAACAGAGATCGCAACCAAACTTGGTTTTGATAACTATGCCGATCTCAGCTATTATCGAATGGCGCGCGTTGGCTACGATAAGGAAATGGTAAAGAGCTATCGCGAGCAGATTCGTAACTATGTGGTGCCGGCGACTAATCGTCTTTACGAACGGCAGCGCAGGCGTATTGGTGTCGACGAACTGAAATTTTATGATGTGCCGTTCAAGTTTACGACTGGGAATGCAGCACCAAAAGGCGATCCGGAATGGATCATTGACAATGGAAAGAAAATGTATGCGGAACTGTCACCTGAGACCGGCGAATTTTTCCAATTTATGTTGGATCATCATTTGATGGACCTGCTTGCGACAAAAGGCAAAGCCGGAGGCGGATATTGCGAATATATTTTTGATTATGAATCACCATTTATCTTCTCGAACTTTAATGGTACGGCAGACGATATTGATGTGCTGACTCATGAAGCAGGCCACGCGTTCCAAGTCTACTCGACACATAGTGATATACCTGAATATCGCTGGCCGACTTATGAAGGCGCTGAAATTCATTCGATGAGTATGGAATTCTTTACATGGCCATGGATGAACCTATTCTTTAAAGAAGATGCGGATAAACGCAGATTCTCACATTTAAGCGATGCGCTTCAATTCCTGCCCTATGGGGTGAGTGTGGATGAGTTCCAGCATGTTGTATACGAGCATCCAGAAATGACACCGGCAGAGAGAAAGCAGGTTTGGAAAGACATCGAAAAGAAATATTTGCCCTATCGTGATTACGACGGCATTGACTTTCTTGAGATGGGCGGATTCTGGCAGCGTCAAGGACATATCTATGAATCGCCATTTTATTACATTGACTATACATTGGCTCAAGTATGCGCGTTTGAGTTTTGGAAAAAATCGCAGGAAGACTATGATGGCGCATGGAAAGACTATTTGAAGCTGTGCAAACAAGGCGGAGGCAAGTCCTTTCTGGAGCTGGTTCAATCAGCGGGTCTGGAGTCGCCATTTAAAGAAGGCTGTGTCGCCGATATTGTTGACGCGGTGACAAATTGGCTTGATCAGATTGACGACAGCAAGTACTAATGGATCAAAAAAAATAAGTGTGAATAAAACAAACCCTATATTGGACGGTCTTTGTCCGATACAGGGTTTAATATTTTTATAAATTATTAAATAATATTTTGCAGGCCCCACATTATGATGGCGACAATCGGAACAAGTACCCAAACGTTTGAACCGATCAGGGGTCTGTGCTGTTCCGATTTCAATGCCTTAAGCTGCTTTTCAATAGCATCTAATCTGGACTCAATTGTGTTTAACTTTTCATCATCCATTAATGACACCCGCCTTTCATACGTACGTACTTTGGAGTTTATTCATGATTTTTTTTACATAGGCTTGAGTCTCAGCGAAAGGAGGGACGCCTCCGTATTTTTCTACATTGCCTGACCCCGCGTTATAGGCGGCCAGCGCAAGTGAATAATCGCCGTTGTAACGATTAAGCAGCTTGCTCAAGTATTTTGTTCCGCCTTCGATATTTTGAGCGGGATCATAGGCGTTGGTAACACCTAAACCAGACGCCGTACCGGGCATCAGCTGCATCAAGCCTTGAGCGCCTGCCGCACTGGTGGCGTTCGGATTGCCGCCGGATTCGGCATCAATCACCGATTGGATTAGATTCGCGTTAACCGAATATTTTTTACTCATCGCCTGAATCGTGCTGCCATAATCCGAAACGGTATTAAGAGGAGCCTGTTGCATGCTTAATGGTGAAAGCGACGAGGACAGCTCCTGCCAGAGCGAGTCGTTCGTATCCGAGCTCCCAAGCGAGGCTTGACCGGAGCTGTAAGCAGGAGCGTTGAGTGAATTGCTGTACGGCTCCCCATCATTACTGTTTGAGTTGGCATTCATCATGAGCGTGAGTAATGTGCCGAATAAATTCGAAAAGTCGCTGTTTTGTTCGGGAAGAAGACTTGATTGATTCGAACCGCTTTGACTACCGGACATAGCGGACATTGATAAAAATTGGGCAACTGTGCTTGGATCGATAGACATCGCCAAATCAGCTCCTTTTTTCTTGAATGGCTTGATAGAGACGAAGCATTTTACTTTTTGACGGTCTGCGCGGAATCGAATGCGCATGAAGCAAAGCATTGAAAATATCCGCACCGGAACGTTGATCGGTCGCTTCATATTCTAATTCATAATCGTTATGATCTAAATAAATGCTGTGATCAAGAAACAACTCTCCGGATTGATAAGGGAATTGGGCGCGTTTGGTAGCCAATTCGCCAATGAGAACGAGCTGATCGGCATCAACACCCATTTTGGTAATTGATTGTTCGATTTCACCGGGAGGAACAATACCAAGCCGAATCATCGACTGACTTTCTTCATCATCGAGCTGCTGATGCGTTTCAAGAATGACGCCGTTACGCGGCTGTTTCAATGTAAAGTCATGCTGATTTCCGGTATCACGGATGCGCAAGACTGTTTTCCTATTTTTCAAGGCGGAGGTGGGGGTGTCAAAGTAGTAATTCACTTGTTTGAAAAACGAGGAAGTCTTCTGGCCGAATTCTGTGCAAAGTGTGGTAAATTCTTCAGCCGTCAGCATGTTCTTGTATTCGATTTCTAATTCCTGAGTCATTCGTCGCATGCCCCGCCCTCATCTATGGTACTAATTAGAAACTCGTAACTTCTTCTAAATTATGACATAATGGGGGTGAAGAAACAACAGACATACTGTAAATTTTCGAGTGAAAGAGCAGCACTTGATGACACGTTGTTCTTGTCTTGGATCAGATGGAGTGATTGGAATGGAGTGGGATATATTCCTTGCGCCTTACAAGCAGGCGGTGGACGAACTAAAGGTTAAACTGCGCGGTTATCGTGATCTGTATGAGGTAACCTCAGAAAACTCACCGATTGAATTTGTTACAGGAAGAGTGAAACCAATACCAAGTATTATAGAGAAAGCACGGCGGAAAGGCATGCCGCTGACGCAGCTGAATACGCAGATGCAGGACCTTGCAGGCATTCGCGTTATGTGCCAATTTGTCGATGATATTCGCAGAGTAGTTGAACTGATTCGAAGCCGTACCGACTTAGTTGTTGTCGAAGAACGCGATTACATAAGTGAGAAGAAGAAGAGCGGCTATCGATCCTATCACGTTGTGGTTCAGTATCCGGTGCAGGCAGTAAGCGGAGAGAAAAAGCTTTTGGTTGAAATTCAGGTTCGTACCTTAGCAATGAACTTCTGGGCAACGATTGAGCATTCGTTAAATTATAAATATAATGGGAAAATACCGGCCGATGTGAAAACGAGACTGCTAAGTGCGGCTGAGGCGGCTTTTCGACTTGATGAAGAAATGTCACAGATCAGAGATGAAATTCAAGTCGCGCAGTTACGATTTCTCCAGAAAAACGCCGATGATTAACTAGTCCGTTGAACAAATAGGAAGGAGTTCGTGAGGGATGGGTCAAGAAACACTGAATATGACAAATGTTCCTGCCGGCAGGTTAAAAAAATTTGCGATTGAAAATAGAGGGGACACGTTTTCAGACGCATTACGGAGCCGTATTTTCGAGCAGCTGACCGTACATAAATTTGTCTATGATGATCTTCAGCCGGATCTGGTCATTTCGGTTGGTGGTGACGGAACCTTGCTTCAGGCTTTTCACCGATACGCCAACCGTCTGAATGAGACTGCGTTTGTCGGTGTACATACCGGACACTTAGGCTTCTATGCAGACTGGACTGCCGAGGAGGTCGATGGTCTCGTACAATCCATCATTGGAAAGGGCTTTAATATCGTTGAGTATCCATTGTTGCATGTTTCCGTCACGTATATAAACGAGAGAACGCCCGAAAGTTTTTTGGCGTTAAACGAGTGTACCGTGCGAAGCGATGAGGGACTGCTCGTCGCTGATGTTTTAATTAAAGGCGAGAAATTCGAGAGCTTTAGGGGTGATGGTCTCTGCTTTTCGACACCTACAGGCTCTACGGCTTATAATAAGGGATTGTCTGGGGCGATTATTCATCCATCGTTGTTATCCATTCAGCTGACAGAAATTGCATCGATAAATAATCGGGTCTATCGGACGGTTGGTTCGCCGCTAATTCTTCCCCGGCATCACCGTTGCCAAGTACTGCCGGTTATTGATCGATCTTTTACGCTTTCTCTGGATCACTTGTCGAGTATTCACGACCAAGTGAAGCAGATTGAATTTGGTGTAGCGGATGAAAAGATCCGCTTTGCGCGTTTCCGCCCATTACCGTTTTGGCGACGTGTGCGGGATTCATTTATTGGCTGATTTATATAGAAAAAAAGGACGTGAACAAGGAACGTGCTCGTTCCGATCAAATGGAGAAACAATGCTATATGATAGAGAAGACGATGAGCGCTGCGGAACAAGGTATGATTATGAGAGACTATCTGAAAAAGGAAGTCAGAGTGTCGCGGAGGGCGTTATCCGCGATTAAATATAAAGGCGGAAAACTGCTCGTGGACGGTCAGGAACGTTCTGTGCGCCATGTACTTCAAGAAGGCGAAGTGCTGACGATTGTTTTTCCGCCGGAGACGCCAAGCGATTTTCTCTCGGATGAAGCCATGCCGCTTGATATCGTCTACGAAGATGAGGTTGTTCTGATTGTTAATAAGCCGTCAGGTATCCCGGTCATTCCTTCCCATCAATACCCGTCAGGTACACTAGCGAACGGCTTGCTTCGTTACTTCAAAGAACAAAATCTCGCCTCTACCGTTCATATCATTAATCGATTGGACCGGAACACATCGGGGCTGATGCTGGTTGCCAAACATCGGTTCAGTCATGAGCGCTTCTTCAAAATGCAGAAAAAGAAAGAAATTCACCGCAGATACTTGGCATGCGTGGAAGGAAGTATTGAGCAAGGTAGCGGCATCATTGACGCTCCGATCGGACGCAGAGAAGGCAGTGCGATCGAGAGACAAGTCGATTGGCAGAACGGGAGAAGATCAATAACCCATTATAAAGTATTACGCAGATCAAAAGATTGGACACTTGTTGCTGTGAGGCTGCAAACAGGGAGAACGCATCAGATACGTGTTCATTTCGCATCAATCGGCCATCCGCTTCTCGGCGATGACCTCTATGGTGGAACAATGAATCTCATTGATCGTCAGGCGCTGCACAGCTTCGAGGTATCCTTTACTCATCCTTTTACAGGAGCGTCGATACATCTGCATAAGCAATGTCCGGACGATATGCTGCAGCTGATTTCAGAACCGATCAATCTGGAAACGATCTGAAGCGTTCTGCAAACTTAGGCATGGAAGAAGCAACTGAAACAGTCTCCATTTCCGGATAACGGAGCGCGCTCAGCATGCCGCCGAAAACACAACCGGTATCTAGATTTAGCGTGTGGTTTTTCCAACGCGGCTTAGTTACCGGGGTGTGGCCGTACACAATCAAGGGATCGCCATGGTAGAACTTTGCCCAGTCCCGGCGTTCAGGCAGTCCGTTCGCATCCTTTTTTCCGGTAATGTCACCATACAGTGCGAACGTTTTGATTCTGCGCGTGATCGGTTTATCTAAATCTTCTTCTCGAATGCCTGCGTGACATACTGCCATTTGCTGCTGGTCAAGGTAGAGGATCAGCGGCGCTTTCTTATAGAGCGAGATAAACCGCTCTGAGATGCGCACGCGTTGATCGCTGTTCAATTGATCCAGTTCTTGCACGGTGGTCTCAAGCCCATGCGACACCTGTACATGGTGACCGATGAGGTAACGGTATAGTTTATTACAGTGATTGCCGGGAACGTATAGGGCCAAATTGCGTTCGACAAGATCTGTCACGATTCGAATCATATCTACAGAGGAAGGTCCACGGTCCGTGATATCGCCAACGAAAACGAGTTTCCGGTGCTTCGGGTGGATGGGCAGATCGTGATGCCATCGGTACCCTAGTTTTTCTGTAAGTTGAACAAATTCGTGGCGACATCCATGGACATCTCCGATTACATCATACATTCGGCCCATCCTCCAATTTACTTAGTACCTATATAGTTCCCAAATTAAAAGATCTTAGTGTATGCTTTGATTCTAAGTGCCTAAGAAGGAATATGTTAGAAAAACCGGGTAAGCCGGTCCTTACATACGAAAGTTCCTTTGCTCCAAATACCGTTTTGAAGCATCAACCTTGTCTTGAACAGACATTTCTATTCCACACTGGTAGGAAAGTATAAGAAAACATTTAAGGGAAAACGAGTGTAAGCGGTCCGAAAAAACGCCGCGTCCTGCGGCTCACCGGACACTAGGCCGTCCATGGCCGTCGCAACTAAGTCTTCACCTTCGCCAGAGGCTTGGTGAAGACAAGTTTTCTAATTAATCATTTTGATCCTTAATTAAGTAAACGAGTAAAATAAGCGGAGATTTTCCGGTTATATGCATTCTGGCGCTTGTTTCACAGGTACATAAGGGTAATTTTTCCGGTTATGCACAGCAAAACCCTCCATTTTCAAGTTTTTCGATTCGATAAGCGGAATTTCTCCGTCTATTTAAGCGATTTTTTCATTCATTTTCTAATTAAGCGGAATTTTTCCGTTTATTTCTCAGATTGAGCGCTTACCTGATCACCCAGCCCAAACAAACGAATCTTATGACCTATCGTCGTACCGGCAAGGCAAAACGCTATCTTTCTTTACTTGTAATAAAAAACGGCCGATATCGACCGTTTTTAGAGGAATCTAGTGTACGTTTGAGCTGCGCCAAGTGTCAAGGTTCTTTAAGAAAACATAAACTCCTGCGTTTGGATCCGGACACTTTGTACGAGCCCGACACAAATCATGCTGGAAAGAAGCGAACTGCCGCCATAGCTGAGAAAAGGCAACGTGATCCCGGTTACCGGCATTACTTGAATTGTCATGCCGATATTTTCGAATACCTGAAACATAATCATACCGATAATTCCGGTACAAATATAGCTTCCAAAGGGGTCATGTGTTTCGGTTGCAGCCTTGACGACGCGTGATATAAACAGGAAGAACAGCAAGATGACGGTTACTGCCCCCACGAACCCAAAGCTGCCGCCGATGACGGCGAAAATAAAATCGTTATAGGATTCGGGCAGGGTAATTGATGAGTTAAATTGATGATTAAAGAACTCGCCTGACCCAATTGATTTAAGCGCTTGGAGCAACTGATAGCCCTCTTCTGATGAATAGCGCTGCGGATCCTGCCAAGCTAAGAAACGTTCCTTTTGATGTGACTTTAGGAAAATGTTAATGATGTTGGGAAAATGAAACCAACTGATCGCGAAGAAAGCAAGACCGATGACTATGGTTGTTAAAATACCGACAATCAGTTTCCAATTGATTCCGCTGACCAAGGTCATGGAAATAATGATACTGAACATCACGAGTGCAGTACCAAGATCCGGTTGCGCGAAGACCAGTATGAAGGGCGGAAACGAAACGAGCGCGATTTTTCCAAGCAGCAGCATGTCCTCTCTTAAACCGCGAATCGAATACTCTTCATTGTGTTTATCAATGGTTGTCGCAATCGAGACGATCATAAATAATTTCATGAACTCCGATGGCTGCAACTGACTATTGCCGGGAAGGGCATACCAGCTCATGGCTCCATGTGAATCATCCACCAAAGGAACGGGCAAACCAAGCTGAGCAAAGGTTAATCCAAGCAGCAGGAACATGCCGACGCCGTAAAAAATCCAGTGCATGCGCTTCAGACGATCATAGTCAAAGAACATGGTGCCTAGAGTGACGATGATGCTGATCACATACCAGATCACTTGGCGATGGGCAATTCCTGTTGCGGGAGCTCCGGACTTAAGCGGAGCCATTGAGATCGTTAAATAACTGATGCAGGCAAATAAGAAGACAATAAAAAACAGTGTATAGTCAATTTTTGCTAGAGATTCCCTATTAAACATGAATTTGTCCTTCTTTTCTTCATGAAAATTGCGGCTGTATGCCGATAGTAACACGATGTTCACACTTTAATCATGATAGCGTAAAGAACTAAAAAAAGAAACAGAAAGAATACAATTGCAGTCAGAAAGAAAAAAAGTCACCTGGTTAAATAAACAGTCAAAGTATTCGATGCTGCTTCCCTTTTTTTAACGAATTCTCGAAATCAAATGGTGTTTGGCTAAGCAGAAAAGGACGTGCACGTTCTTTCATGATATAATAACCATTGGATTGACGTGATTTTTTTGGGAGGAATGGACATGGAATTAACACTTAAAGGGCGTACCTATGTGGTTATGGGTGTTGCCAATAGACGAAGCATTGCTTGGGGTATTGCGCAAGCGCTTGATCGTGCGGGCGCCCGGTTGATTTTTACGTACAATAATGAACGTTTTAAGGAACCGGTGGAGAAGCTGGCGGCGACACTTGAGGGACAGGACAGCCTATTCTATGCATGTGATGTAACCGTTGATGAAGAAATTAAAGTGACCTTCGAAAAAATCAAGGAAGATGTCGGCGTGATTCATGGTTTGGCACACTGCATTGCGTTTGCAAAGAAGGAAGAACTCGATGGAGATTACATGAATACGACACGCGACGGCTTCCTACTTGCGCAGAACGTCAGCGCCTATTCGCTGACAGCGGTTCTTAAAGAAGCAAAGGGATTGATGACCGAAGGAGGAAGTGTTGTCACGATGACTTATCTTGGTGGCGAACGCGTCGTCAGAAATTACAACGTGATGGGCGTTGCTAAAGCCAGCTTGGATGCGAGCGTAAAATATTTGGCGAGTGATCTTGGCAAAGACAACATCCGTGTGAACGGTATTTCCGCCGGACCAATCCGTACACTCTCTGCAAAAGGCATTTCCGACTTCAATAGCGTGCTGAAGGTTATTGAGGAAAAAGCGCCGCTCCGCCGCTCAATTAATCCTGAAGATGTCGGCAACACGGCACTCTTCTTGTTCAGCGATCTTTCTAAGAGTATTACCGGTGAAACGATTCATGTAGACGCCGGTTTCAACATCATCAGTATCTAAATAAGTACACTAAAGGAAAGCCGGTGTTCATCTCATAAATAAGAGATGGGCACCGGTTTTTTCTTTACTTATTTTGATTAGGGCGCCAAGTGACATGGCCGCACGTGCTGCAACCGCCATGCTTTTTTGGTGCAGTAAAAAATTGATCGGCTTTGCTCTTTCGTTTTTTTGAATCATGAATTCGTTCCTCGGATTCCTCTTTACTCATTAAACGCATCTCCTTTTCGTATCTTTCATCAGTTTATTCAGTACGATTAGGGGCGTTTGGGCGATCAACATCATCTGCAGGAAAAGGATCAATTTCGATACCATGTGGGTCATCTTGATTTAAAAATGGCTGAATGGTTTCGCTTTCCGATTTTTCATCTTGTTCCTTGAATAGTGGATAAAAACGGTTTTCCTCTTTTTCCGTCTTCTTCGATCGGTCTTTTAATTTTTTTTCTTGTACGGACTGTACAACTCTGTTCTTCTTACTTGGCCATATTGGCCATTCTATTTGTTGGGAAGAGCTTGAATGGGATGTTTTATCCGGATCTTCATGTTCTTTTTCCACAACATCAACCCCTGTTGATTTTATTTTTTCGGTGAGAAATTGCGATCATGGTTCATTGCAAAAAAACATCTTGATAATTTTCATAGCTATAGACTGGCAGTCACCGTATTCGCCATTAGATTCAATCGAGTGATCTGCACAAAAAATGGGCAGCCTCAAGTGTGCCAATCCCCATGTCATATCCATACTATGTAGGGAAACAACCAACCATGTTTTTTATATTTGACAGAAAGGAAGGTTTTGAATGGGAAGCAAACTAATCTCCAAGCCTAAATACAGGCTAAAGGATGAATGTATCAGAGTTCCCAAGGTCTATGACTGGGTTACGGACAAAATCGGCACCAAAGTGAAACTTCAATTTAGTAAAGCACAGCTTGAAGACATTGAATGCGCCTTGGCCGACCCATACAGAAGACCATTGCGTGTGGTGGTTAAGACACCGAAAACTCCGCCTTTATTTCCGCTCGGCGACAGTGAGGTAAAAAAAGGCCAGCATAAAGATTTCTTCTGTGAGCAAGTAGGTGAGAAACAATCTGTTGAGGGAACACTTTACGGGCGGAAAGTATACGCGCAACTCGTCAATATTCTATTCACGGCGAATGTGACTGTATATGTTGTCGACAGAGAGGGTGAAGAGGTAGCGAAACTGAAAACAGATGTTTCCGCCATCGAACCTTTTGCGCTCTGCTATCCGGATGGAACAGATCTGCTTTGCAGAGTCACCAAAATTTCTGCGCGTGTCTTAGACAATACAGTGATTCTCAATGGTCCGTTTCCATCGCTCATCAAGCTTAAAGTATATTTCTGCGCTGATGTTCAGGTTGAAGCAGAAGTGAAACTGTCTGTTCAGGCTAAATTCTGCAAGTCACGCGGCAATGATATTCAAGTGATTGACCCGGATTGGAATGATCCATGTCCAGAGGTCAAGTTTCCGAAAGAATGCGACAATATCTTTCCGAGAAAACATCATTCAGTAAGTGCAAACGGAGCTTCTTCAGGTCATGTGACCGACGAAAGTGAATATGATGGCCGCGCAGCCATAAAAGTCACGATTGACAGCAATGATCCTGATGAGAGCAGTTTGACGTTCAAATATAAAGACCTTGGCGATGACAAACATGATAGGGACTTTACATTTGAGGCTGACCAATTTGATCCATCGTCAATTGATACTTTTGAGAAAAACGGATATTCTATTTTAAAAATTGCCGGTGTCGGTCATGCGGACGACAAGGAAGTTGGTTTTGAACTTGATCTGGCTGAAGGAGACGGCCAAGATAGATTCAGTTTAAAGCTTATCAATAAAAAGAGTGGAAAAGTAACATTCGCAACCGGATTAGTCGAGGTAGATGAGGGGAATATCAAAATAGACCTCGGTTAAGTATGGTATGGCGCAGGGGGGTGATTTTTTCACTCTCTTTTTTTGCTTTTTTTTTGAATTATGAATGCATGACGCGCATCTCATCGTAAAAGTACTTTTATGGCAGGGGGGCTTACCTCGTGACCTGTAATCCTGAACTTTTTTTCATACACAAGCATAAAAAAGATGATCAAGCAATGGACGGGGTGTTTGAACATATACTGGATTTAGTGATCACATTTATTGGGAGGCGCCAATCATGACCAACTCGAAGGACATGTTGACTATTGCTTCACTGGAAGACAGGCAGAAATATTATCGTAATAAGGCGCTGAAACTGGAGCAGAGTATGATTTTCGCAAAAGAAAAATTAGCACAGTTGAAAGAGGAATTGAGCGAGAAGAGTGAAAAGACTAAGGAAATTAATCGGAATCATCAGAAATTGATACAGCAATTATCTGATTTAAAAAAAGATTATGAGGCGCTCACACTGCGCTACCAAGAAATTCAAGATAAACTTGATAAGGCTGAAGCGACGATTGCCCAATTGAAACAGAACCAACGTGCGACGACCGATCTGTCGCACGAAACGTATCAGCACCGTGTTCAGGGGTATGAGCGTCTGCTTGGTGAGGTGCAGAAAGAATTAAATGATAAAGATAAGCGAATTGCAGTCTATGAAAAACGTCTCGCAATTCTTGAAAACAGATTAAAAAATGAACGGAAAAAAGTGGAACCGGTTGCCGAACCGGGCGATAGAGGTACAGCAAACTATCGGGCAATTTCCTATATCAATTATGCTTGGATTCTTAGTGGAAAAAAAAGCTTGATTCAAGGTAATGTCGTGATTGAAAATACAGGATCTTTACCATTGGGTACACCGACTATTTGCTTCCGTTTTCACCCTGGTGATATCGCAGCGTTGAAAGGACATGTCCTGCACGAAGAGGACGCGCTCGCGGGCGAAGGTGAACAAGAGGAGAACCAATGGATTATTTTAGACATGGAAGATGAGAGTGATATGAATCCCACCGGAGAAATTTGGGTGAGGCCTTCAGGATCCTTGATCTTGAACCCAGACCAATCGACAGCGTTCACCAATTTCCAAATCCCTATTGATCATAGTTATCTGACTTCAGTACGTATTGAATGTTTTGTGTTCTTTGGTGAAGACATGTATAAAATTAAATGCGGTAATGAAATTGTTGTGAACACATCTTTTACAAAACAAGACCGAGAGCCCATAGTCAAAGATGACGATCACGGCACACTTCCGAGTAAATGATTCCTAGGTGCCATGCAGATGTATTTCCGTACTTACAAAACGATTAACGTATTTTCTGAATGTATAGTCCATCCTCGCTTCGCCATTCGGCAATCATTACATGTTTTGGTTCGTGAACGGAGTGTTTTTTCAGCTCGCTCTTGAGCCACGACTCTGTTTTGCCGATTCGCTTTAAATTATTAGTAAGTACAACGCCGTCACTGATTAATGTGATCGGAATGGAGACTGATTTTTGAGCGATATTTAAATCGCTGCGGTTTGTTTGTTCATAGTCGGACTTTCTCATCACAGAAACCTTTCCGTTCGGTTCCAATAGTGCAAACTCAATTTCGCGAAGGGAAAAAATATTGCGGTCACGAAGGAGCATTTGAAGATGATTCATGTCCACCCTATTTTTCTTCATGACTTTTCGGTCGATCTGGCCTTTATTTATAATTAATGCAGGTTCACTTTCAAAAAATCTTCGTGATTGGTGAAACTTTAAAGTGATCAAGTCAATGATGTAGATTAATATACCCCAAAATAAAATGGCGAAGATGACTTTATACACATGAGTGTGCGGATCGTAGATTGCGTCGCTGACAAAGTCTCCGACTACGATCATTGAAATGAAATCAAATGGTGTAGATTCAGACATCGATGCTCGGCCCATCACTTTTGTGAGAAGAAGCAATGCAAATAAGCCGACACTCAATTCAATAACGATCGAGAGTAGTTCACGCATTTTAATGCCACCTTTCGTATCAACCGCCGTATTGACAATCTCGGTTTATTTTGCGGGCAAGCCAATCTTTTTATTCGTTTGAACGGTAAAATTGCTGATATTTTCTGGTCATCCTTGCTTGCGCGCAGTCAATTACGCTATGATAACCGTGCAGACTTTTTATTGAACGATAGTTCATAATGATCGCACCCTGCAGCATTGAGTGGATCTGTATCGAATTCGTGTATTTATGGAATGTTAGTCATTTTTTTACTATTTTCTGCATAGAATGAGTCAGGCGTACTGCGCCGCTTAAATGAGCAATAGATGCGGAGAAACGCAGATATGTTGGCTTGAATCCATCATTGAAAGGCTATAAAATTTCCATGATCCAAGCCGGTCTTTCTATTTCTAGCTGTTTTTTGGAAGGAGACATGATAGATGAATGAACAACCTTTTTCGAAAAGTATGACTTATGCGCCGGGATTGCCGGAAGGCGCAACTTTTTATTCTGCACACAAAAAAAGAGTGACTTCACATGCTATAGCAAAAGCTGTTGAAGAAGCCTTATCAGAACGCGGAGTCATGATCAAGGATATTGCTGAAATTGTGTTGGATTTGCAGAAACCATTTATGTCAGGCTTGACGCTGGAGAATTGCGTGGAGAATGTTCGAGCTGTTCTTGCGAAACGGGAGCTTCAGCATGCGATTCTTGTCGGAATTGAACTCGATAGACTTGCAGAGAAAAATATGTTGTCTCAACCGTTACAATCACTCGTCGATCAGGATGAAGGTTTGTTTGGAGTTGATGAAACCATTGCCTTAGGAGCGGTTTCTAGTTTTGGCAGTATCGCGGCCACAACCTTTGGCTATTTGGATAAAGTTAAGCCGAAGATCATCGGTCGCCTTGACTTGGAAAAGCATGGGAAGGTAAATACATTCCTTGATGACCTGATCGCAAGCATTGCGGCCGATGCGTCAAGCCGTCTTGCGCACCGCGTTAGGGATGACGAAGAAAAGCGTATCTCACAAACGAAAGAGCACTAAACGGATCTGGTTCTCCTGATCTGTTTATAGAGGAGACCAGTTAAATCGACTGGTCTCCATTAATTTGTTAGGTACGGATTCAATAATAATCAGAGAACGAACGCACGTGCTATAATTAAGCAATGAAAAAATAGCTTGGGACAAGCCTTGGTAAAGAAGTTGTAACCTCTGACCATGGTTTAAAAAACAAGAGTAAGTAAGCAATTCTCCCAGAAGATCAGGACGCAAGTAGCCGATGTAGTTCACTTGATGTTATAATGAGACAAGTATTTAGCGCAATCTACGATTCAATCAATGAATTACATATGCATAATGACTGATGAGGTGCAGAATATGACGAGTTACCTTGTGCTGCATGGGCTTGGAGGCAGCACTGATGGACATTGGCAGGAATGGCTGACCCGCGAATTAAGAAAAAGAGAAAAGAGGGTTTGGTTTCCTCAATTTCCACAGTGGGATCACCCGGACAAAGAAACATGGCTGAACTGCCTTGATGAGACGATCAACGAGATCCCAGATGATGGTCCGCTGGTCGTAATTACACATAGTCTGGGATGTATTCTTTGGATTCATTATGCATCTCAGCAAAACGCCAGAAAAGTTGATCGATTAATCATGGTCTGTCCACCATCCAATCAATTAGAGCAGGAGGAAATTCAGGAATTTTTCCCGCTGCCGACGAACAAGGTTCTCCTACGAACCATCGCGCAGAAATCATTCTTAATTTTATCAACCAATGATCCGTTCCTTCCTCAGGGAGAATTGCAGCAGTATTTCGATTATCATATTCCTTGCTTGATTTTGCCGGGAAAGGGACATATCAACATCCAATCAGGCTACGGAGCATGGCCGTGGATGCTTCATCTCTGCTTAGAAGACGTCATGTGGATTCCGGATTCACAGATGTGAATTGGAGAAAGCCGGAGGATTAGATCCTCCGGCTTTCTATCGATAAATTTATTATATATTAGCTTCCTTGCAGAAGCTGTCTGTACGTATCTTCGAGTTCGCTTAAGGAAAGTTCGTAAAGTTGGCGATTCTTGGTTTTGAAGACACCGAGATCGAGTAGCTTGCCAATGAGGTCGTTTTTTTTCTTTTCGTAACCTTTTGTGAGTGTATCGGTCATCACGCACACCCCTTTGTTTTCCGTAAGATTTCTTCGTAAACCAATGACTATTCATAAGATAATTGGTTAACGTTTTGGACATGCCTCAAGAGTTCGAGGGCATCATTGCCGCAGGCAGCAATTAGTTCTTCAAATAACTCATCACGTTTCAAATCTAATTGAATAATTTTTTCAGCTAAAGTAATTGCTTTCTCTTGATCCATTGGAATGCCTCCTATGGCGTGAATAGACTGTTGAAAATTGATTAATTCACTCTATTATTTTACGCAGTTCATGTCCTTAAATCCAGATATGTGTCATAAATTCTTACACGGTTATTGCCATAAATATATTTGTGATGTAATATTATCTTACAAGAGAAATGCGCGATTGATGTATCCTATTTGCGAAGAGAGGATGATGAATGAATGGCGACACATTCTCAAAAAGACGCTTATCTTTATAAAAAAGTCATCACAATCGGAACGGTGTGCGAACTAACCGGTTTAAGTGAACGGCAAATTCGGTATTATGAAAAAAGAAAATTGATTTTTCCGGAACGAACAGAGCGAGGAAATCGAAAATATTCCTTTTCCGATGTTGAAATGCTTATGGATATAGCCAATAAAATGGAAGATGGCATGCAGACTTCCGAGTTGCGTAAAGAAATGCAAAAAAAAGAAAGCAAACGATATGACAATAAGCTTAAAGAACGCATGATTCGTGGACAATTAAACGCTTATTTCAACAAAAGAGATTGATTTGAAATTGGAAAATAAAACGAAATGGTTGTAGAATTACCTTTTTTAGACGAATCAAATGCCTATTATGATAGAAAACCACTAAATTCGGCAAAAATGCCGAATTTTTTTGCGTATTCAATGTGTTTTAATTAATGGCGTATGCGTGTTTTGTCACAAATCAGAAAAAAATGCGCCACAAAATGTTCACAAAATTGTCATGAACAAGTGGGTAAAGTGTGTTAGGGAAGTTGTAAAGTAATAAGTGGAATGTGACATCTGTTACACTTTGTGCTTTGAGGTTTCGGTCAGATCAGGGTACACGAATTTCATTTTTACAGATAAATGGTGGCGTTCAGGTATGTCATCTATTTGAAAAGAGGAGAGAGTATGTTTGACGTCTTGAGTTTAGCAAGATTCCAGTATGCGGCAACGACGATTTTTCACTTCTTTTTTGTTCCGCTGTCTATTGGACTTGTACTGATGATATCGATTATGGAAACCATGTACGTTGTTAAAAACAATGAAATCTACAAGAAAATGGCACAATTTTGGGGGAAATTCTTTTTAATCAACTTTGCGATTGGTGTCGTCACAGGGATCTTGCAAGAGTTCCAATTCGGCATGAACTGGTCGGAGTATTCGCGTTTCATGGGCGACGTGTTTGGTGCACCTCTTGCTATTGAAGCTTTGCTTGCTTTTTTTATGGAATCTACATTTATCGGTTTGTGGCTGTTCGGATGGGATCGGTTGTCAAAAAAAGTTCATCTTACTTGCATTTGGCTCGTTACGGCCGGAACAAGTTTATCTGCGCTATGGATCCTGACCGCGAACTCATTTATGCAGCATCCGGTTGGTTTTCATATCAATAATGGAAGAGCGGAAATGAATGATTTTTTGGCGCTTTTGACAAACCCGCAATTATGGGTTGAATTTCCGCACACGATTTTCGGATCATTTGCCACCGGCGCCTTTGTCGTTGCCGGAATCAGTGCGATTGCGTTGCTGAAGAAAAGACAAGTCGATTTTTTTCAAAAATCGTTTAAGCTTGCCATTATTATCGGGCTCGTCTCCGGGGTAGTGTTAGCACTTTTTGGCCATACCCAGGCACAATATCTAGTGGAAACACAGCCAATGAAAATGGCTGCAAGTGAGGGGACATGGGAAGATACCAGTGATCCTGCACCATGGACGGTCGCCGCAAAAATTGATGCAAAGAATCACACAAATTCAGGAGAAATAAAAATTCCTTATTTATTAAGTTTCTTGTCCTATGGCAAATTTAGCGGCAGCGTAGAAGGGATGAATAGCCTTCAGAAAAAATATGTTGCGAAATACGGAAAGGGAAACTATATTCCACCGGTTAAAACAACATTTTGGAGCTTTCGTATCATGACCGTGATGGGCGGCTTGCTCTGCGTGCTCGGAATGCTCGGCGTGTTCCTCATTTGGAAAAAGAAATTGTTAACAAGCAAATGGTTTTTACGTATTATGGTAGCTTCTATTGCCATCCCGTACATTGGCAGTACTTCCGGATGGATTATGACGGAAATTGGCCGCCAGCCATGGACCGTATTCGGCTTTATGCAGACAGCGGCTAGTGTTTCACCTAATGTTTCCGCAGGAGAACTGCTTTTCTCAATTATCGCTTTTATTTCAATGTATTCGATTCTTGCAGTCGTTATGGTTTACCTTTTTGTGCGGACATTTAAAGAAGGACCTTCATTGAACACTAAGGCGACGGTTCAATCAAATGATCCGTTTGATGGGGAGGGTTATCATAGTGTTACTGAATGAATTGTGGTTTTTACTCATCGCTGTTTTGTTTATCGGATTCTTCTTTCTTGAAGGTTATGATTTTGGCGTAGGGATGGCTACCCGTTTTGTCGCTCGAAATGAGATGGAGCGAAGAATGTTGATTAACACGATCGGACCATTCTGGGACGCGAACGAAGTGTGGATGATCACTGCAGGCGGTGCGATGTTTGCCGCTTTTCCAGATTGGTATGCAACGTTATTCAGCGGCTTTTATGTCCCGCTCGTATTCCTTCTCCTTCTTCTAATCGCGCGTGGTACTGCTTTTGAATACAGAGCGAAAGTAGATCATCCGAAATGGGCAGGTACTTGGGATTGGGCAATCTTCATCGCAAGTTTGCTATGTCCGTTCTTATGGGGTGTCGTTTTCTCAACGCTCGTCTATGGACTCCCTATTGATAAAAATATGAATATGCATGCGACGTTTATGAGTATTGTCAATCCTTATACCGTTCTTGGAGGTGTATTGATTACACTCCTTTGCCTCTATCACGGTCTTGTCTTCATTTGCTTGAGAACATCTGATGATCTTCAAACACGTGCCCGCGCATTGGCGAAGAAAATATTTTGGGTTCTTGCAGTTGCAGCGGTTGCTTTTGTAATTGTTACGTTCTTCGTGACCGATCTATTTGCAAAGCGAGGCGTATTCCTGTACCCGATCTACGTACTTGATGTGACCGCATTAGTTCTTTCGGTCGTATTCTTGAGTAAAAAGCGGGATGGCTGGGCATTCGGAATGAACGCGGGAGTTATTTTGTTAACAATCAGCTCATTATTCATTGGTTTGTTCCCGAGATTGATGATCAGTAATGTCAAACAGGCCTATGACCTGACTGTATACAATTCAGCGTCGGGCTCATATTCACTAACCGTTATGACCATTGTGGCAGTTACCCTGTTGCCGTTTGTTATCGGATACTCGATCTGGAGTTACTATGTATTTAGAAAGAGAGTTTCAAAAGACGAACATTTGGAATACTGAGAGAAGAATAGGAAAGGAAGTGAGTGCTTGGCCTTCGTGGCAACAAGTCGGAGTCATTGCCAAGCCTGTGTATGGATCGGGAACTGTTGTCTTATAAAGGCGCCAAGCCTCTTTTTGCGCTAACCGCTTTACTGACCGTTATCCAAGGAGTGTGCATCATTCTTCAAGCAGTATTTTTAGGCCGGGCAGTATCCGGCCTTTTTTTAGGGAAACAGATTGCGAGCGTAAGCTCTGATCTGCTCCTTTTTTTCGTTGTATTGATTTCCAGACACAGTACAGTGTTTATCATTAAACAAATCTGTTATCGTTTTGCGGATCGCACGAGTTCGGCATTAAGGAGATCATTTCTCAGCAAGCTTTTTGAACTTGGCCCCAAATCAGCACGTAAGGAAGGAACGGGCGCGCTGGTGTCACTCACAGTTGAGGGGGTGCGCCAAACACGAAATTACCTCGAATTGTTTATTCCGAAAATGGCGGCAAACGGTATTATTCCTGTACTGATTCTCGCCTACGTTTTTTGGGAAGATCGGATGTCCGGTATCATTTTGCTGTTTACTATGCCGGTATTGATTATTTTTATGATTCTTCTTGGACTTGCCGCGCAGAAAAAGATGGATGACCGCTGGGCCTCTTATCGCGTTCTATCCAATCATTTCATTGATTCATTAAGGGGGTTGCCGACACTTTATTATTTAGGCATAAGTAAGCTCCATAAACAGACGATCAACCGTGTTAGCGACAAATACCGTACCATGACTATGGGCACTTTACGACTCGCCTTTCTTTCATCCTTTGCTTTGGATTTTTTCACCATGCTATCCATAGCCTTTGTCGCGGTAGCGCTCGGAATTCGGTTGGTGGATGGTCATATTCTGCTTGAGCCGGCATTGATTGTGCTGATTCTTGCTCCGGAATATTTTCTGCCTGTTCGCGAATTGGGTCAGGATTATCACGCGACGCTGGATGGCAAGGAGGCTGCGCGGCAATTGAGTGTGTATACGCAAAAAAATGGCGTTGAGGCACCGCACTCTAAACATTTTTCAACTCCTGATTACTGGTCGGACAAAGCGAAATTGGCAATTGAAAATTGTTCGGTGACGTATGAAGATGGGAGCAAAGCGGCACTTAAGGATTTGAGGGTCACCTTCTCCGGATTTGAGAAGGTGGGGATTATCGGACCAAGCGGTGCTGGAAAATCGACATTAATTGATTTTGTCAGTGGATTTATAAAAAATGGCTCGGGAACCGTTAAAATGAACGGAAAAACGATAAGTTTCGCATCGAATGAGTGGCGACAGCAAGTAACTTATATTCCACAGCATCCTTACTTGTTCAGTGCATCGTTTCGAGATAATATTGCATTTTACAGTCCGGAAGCGACAGAACGGCAGATTCGTCAGGCTGCGAAAGCGGCAGGATTAGATTTGCTGATTCGCAGTTTTCCGCAAGGGATGAACGAACGAATTGGCAATGGGGGCAGACAATTGAGTGGAGGTCAAGAGCAGCGTGTCGCATTGGCGCGAGCTTTTCTTTGTGAACGGCCGATTCTGTTACTTGACGAACCGACGGCGCATTTGGATATTGAAACTGAATATGAGCTCAAGGAACCCATGCTTCAGCTCTTTGAGAACAAATTGGTTATACTTGCGACCCATCGGCTGCACTGGATGGAGCAAATGGATCGAATATTGGTGATTCATAATGGTCGGATCGCAGAAACGGGCAATCAGGATGAACTTATCCAAACAAATGGTGTCTATCGCGCCATGGTTCGCTCTCAATTGGAGGGGATCTAATGAATGAATGGCTGCTTCCCTCTGTGAGAAGGCATTGGAGGGGCTTGCTTCTTGCATCAGTGCTCAGTCTTTTAGCGATCCTGTGCGCGACCGGATTGCTGTTTACATCCGGGTACTTGATTTCAAAAGCGGCTTTGCGACCGGAAAATATATTAATGATCTATGTGCCGATTGTCGGCGTGCGAACATTTGGTACGTTTCGAGCAGTATTTAACTACACGGGAAGGCTCGCAAGTCATAATACAATTCTAAAAATTCTTTCGGAAATGCGCGCGCATCTTTATGAAAAATTGGAGTCGTCTGCTCTATTTATCCAATCGAAATATAAAGCCGGCAACATACTTAGTGTACTGTCAGAAGATATTGAGCATCTTCAAGATCTGTTTTTAAGAACGGTGATCCCTGGGGGAATTGCTTTTGTTATTTATGTGCTTTGGATCGCGACGCTTGGACTTTTTGACTTAGGTTTTGCTTTCTTCATGGCGCTGTATCTATTAATTTTGCTTGCTGTTTTTCCAATTGTGTCGTTACTATGGATGCGGAAGAGGTATCGGCGTATTTCACAAAGCCGGCATACACTTTATGAGCAGCTGACAGACGCGGTATTGGGTTCTGCCGACTGGATGATGTCTGGAAGACAGGAGCGCTTCCTTGATCGGTATGAACGATTAGAACAAGGAACAAGGGCGCAGGAGCGCGTTCTGAATTCCTTTAGAAAATGGCGCAATTTCATCGCTCAAATGCTGGTCGGAATCTGCGTCATCGCTTTGGTACTCTGGTCGGGGCGACTTGCGCATGAAGGCTTAATGACCCCAACCTTAATTGCAGCCTTCGCACTGGTCATCTTTTCGATCTCCGAGGCTTTCGTTCCTCTTTCAGAAGCGGTCGAACGTTTGCCTCAATATGAACAGGCGATAAATCGATTGGAAGAAATAAAACCGTCCTCCGGTTCTAGTCAGCAGACGACGGCTGACGGCTGGAGCAAGCCGCTCAAGAAAATTGATATATCTATGCGTCATGTTTCGTTTCGCTACGCAGCAGACGACGACTGGTCGGTAAGCGATGTTTCGCTTAGCCTGAAACAGGGAGAGAAGCTCGCTGTGATTGGAAGAAGCGGTGCAGGCAAATCATCACTCGCACATTTAATCTATGGGACACTTATTCCGAACAAGGGTACTGTTACGTTAAATGGAACACTGGCACACCAGATCGGGGCGAACCGATCAAAACAAATATCTGTTCTCAGTCAAAACCCGCATTTGTTTGACACTTCGGTGCTGAACAACCTTACACTTGGCAGCCCTCAGGCAAACTTTAGTGATGTTGTACAGGCAGCCAAGAAGGTTGGTTTACACCAATTAATAGAGCAGCTGCCGGAGGGATACCATACCCAAATGCATGAAGCGGGCTCGATTTTCTCTGGTGGTGAACAGGAGCGAGTTGCGTTGGCACGTATTTTACTACGCGATGCACCGGTTGTTATTTTGGATGAACCAACCGTCGGATTGGATCCAATCACTGAACGCGATTTGCTGAAAAAGATTTTTGATACGCTTGACGGTAAAACACTAATCTGGGTAACGCATCATCTGACCGGAACAGAAAACATGGATCAGATTATTTTCATGGAGAACGGTCACGTGGGTATGCGAGGAACGCATGAACAACTGATTCAAGATTCACCGCGTTACCGCAGCCTCTATGAACTAGATGTGCCTAAGCATCTAAGAAAAATCGTTGAAGAGCAGAATAGAGAATAATAAAAAAGAGAGGTGGCCATTAATTTGGCACCTCTCTTTTTATTAAACAATGAAAAATTCTATCTTAACACCAGTAAGTATATAAAAAATTAATGGAAACGCGTGTAAGTGGCCGGAAAAGTAAAGGATCTTCGATTAACGGCACTCACTTCCTGTGATCAACATCGAAGCCACCGCATCCTGCGGAAGTACGTCCTGTGAACACCCGACATTTAGCCATGTCTGGCACAACTAAGACTTTGCCTTCGCCAGAGGCTTGGCAAAGCCAAGTTTAAAGAAAGTTTATCGTTTTGCCTTGCTGGTACGACGATATGGTCATAAGATTCGGATGAACGATTAGGTAAGCCGCCCAATCTAAGAAATAAACGGAAAAAGTCCGCTTATTTTGAAAATGAATGAAAAAATAGCTTAAATAGCCGGAAAAATTCCGCTTATCGCATCGAAAAGCGTGAAAATAGAGGGTTTTTCCGTACATAAGCGGAAAAATTACCCTTATTTACCTGTAAAACAAGCACCATGATGCAAATAGCCGGAAAATCTCCGCTTATTTTATTCCGGCCACGTTACTAGGATCAAAATGATTCATGAACTAGAACTGTTTGTTCAAGACAAGCTTGATGATTCAAAACCGCATTTAGCGAAAGTCACCGCATCCTGCGGAAGTAAGGACCGGGCGCTCTTTGCCCGGTTTTTTTAATTATTCGTTAAAGCTTTGATCTTAGTGATCATGATTTTTCGAATTTGATGTGCGTCCATTTCAGTAACCTCAAAAGTCACGTGATCATAGTTTAAAGTCGAACCAACTTCAACGTTCGGTTTTTCAGCCAGTATCCAACCACCAATCGTATCGATTCCTTCTTCCTCGATATCAATCTGAAATTGCCGGTTAACGTGAGAGATCAGTAATTTGCCATCAACGAGTGCTTGATCCGGACTTATTCGTTTAATTAACGGTTCTTCGGCTTCGTCATATTCATCGCGAATTTCTCCAACGATTTCCTCTAAAATATCTTCAACGGTAACGAGTCCTGATGTGCCTCCATATTCATCGGTCAGAATCGCCATGTGTATGCTTTCTTTCTGCATGCGTTCGAGCAACATGCGGATAGGCGTCGTCTCAAGAACAGATAGAATGGGGCGAATATAATGCTCCATAGGCTGAAGATCCTTATTCAGTACATCGGTGAACATATCCTTAATATTAATCATGCCGACAACATGATCTTTATCCTCTTCGACAAGAGGGAAGCGGGTAAACTTTTCGTTATGCAGCGTTTGGAGAGATTCTTCCAGAGCATCCTCCTTATAAATGCATACAATCTCTGTTCGTGGAACCATAATTTCTCGAGCGTTTCGTTCATCAAAATCGAAAATACGCGTCATGAAGCGCAATTCACCTTGACTGATCTCACCGCTTTTAAAACTGTCGGCCAAAGTCAGCCGTAACTCTCCCTCTGTTAAGGCGCTGTCATGGCGATCTTCCGGTTTAATACCAAGCATGCGAGTTACCCAATTAGACATTTCATTCAGAAGCCAGACAAACGGGAAGAGCAGGCGGTGAACCCAAATGAGCGGGTAAGCGATATTTAAAGTAATTTGCTCTGCTTTGTGGATTGCAATCCCCTTAGGCGCCAATTCTCCTAGCACGACGCTGGTAAATGTGATCAGGATAAAGCCGGTAATAACGGAAAGGGTATGAATCATTGCAGCATTCAATCCGAATAATTGAAAAACGGGATTGAAAAGATGTGCGACTGCGGGTTCGCCAATCCAGCCTAACACGAGTGCGGTTACTGTAATACCGAGCTGTGTTGTTGACAGATAGGCATTCAAATCATCCACAATTTTCTTAGATGCTATGGCACGTTTGTTGCCCAGCCTGACGAGTTCATCTAAACGAGTTGATCGGATTTTAACAATCGAAAACTCTGCAGCAACGAAAAAAGCGGTTAAAGCAATTAAAAAAATGACGATTAATATACCAATGGTATCGTCCAAATGAGTCCTGAGCATTGTCGTCAATGCTCAGGTGTCACCTCCAGTTAGATAATCAAGTGTTACTCTTTCATTATACATGAATGGTGGACGATTTTGAACGAGAAACTCCGGTCAAATTATATTTCTTCTGTTTATGTATAGAAAATACCCGACGGACAGATTCCGCCGGGTATTTTCATAATCCTTTCATTAAATCAGCAAACAAATGCAGCGCCAACGATAATTAACAGGATGAACAATACGACGATTAGCGCAAAGCCACTGCCACAGGATGCGCCACCTACAGGATAAGATGGATAGCCGCCGCCACAGCCGCAGCCTTCACTAGCACCACCATATGGAGCATTTGACGGATATCCGCCGAAACCAAAGTTGCCCATTCAAGTCACTCCTTTATCACGTGATAAGATATACTATGTTGCTCAAGGACATTTGGTAATGAATAAAGCGCCCAATCCTTGCAGATGTACGTTTGCCTTATAAAACGACTGAAAATGTGAGCGGATAAGGAAAATATAGTGCCATTCAGTACATGTGAATCACTGGGTAAATAGACGCAAAGATCTTTTTCAATGAAGCAACTTGACAAGTACAAGCAATTCACCCACCCTTGTGATAGAGAATGTGACTTGGAGGTATAGTTATGGGAAAAATGGATGAACAAATCATTGTGGTCAAAAGAAGTGACCTATTCGGCCAAGGTGTGGATAGTTTACTCTTTCAGGGAACGGAGCGAGCAGAAGATTCTGTTGCAGAATTAAAAAAACGAATGTCCCACTATTTTACGGTGATGCGGCGTGGCGACGCGGAGGAAAATCCGGCGTATAAGCAGCCTATTCCTTACGCTGTACTTAAGAAGAATAATCATTATTTTACATACAGGCGTTTAGGCGGCGGCGGTGAAGAACGGCTCTACGGCAAACTTTCCGTTGGTGTGGGCGGCCACATGAATAGGGTAGAGGATGCGGAAGATTTTCAGCAGGTTCTCGCGGAAAATTTAGATCGGGAAATTAATGAGGAATTGATCCTCAGCAACGCAGATGGGGCAAAGATTCAAACGATTGGTATCATTAATGATGATGAGACGGAAGTGGGCAAGGTTCATGTCGGCGTTCTTGTTGTTGTGGTCTTGCCTGATAATGCCGAAGTAGCTGTGCGTGAGAAGGATAAACTAGAAGGCAGCTGGAAGACGCTGCCGGAATTATCCGAACCAGCAACTTTTGAACGTATGGAGAGCTGGTCCGGTTTAGCTATTAATGTGCTACGTCATCAGTAATTGAAATTTGGCAGAGATCATATGAAAAGAATTTCATTTTGCCTTCGAAAGCAAAATGCTACTGTATACTAACAATCGTAATCCAATACGTGACTATTGAGTGATCGAAAAGTCGGTATTCAGTCAAAGAAAGATGGCGGGTGTTATGAACGAAGAAACGCTACTAAGCATTGTCGTCCCTTGCTATAACGAGGAGGCGGTACTCCCAGAGACGATAAAAGTGTTGACCAAAATTCTTGAATCTCTGGTTAATGAAGGAATAATAAGCAGTCAAAGCTTTATTCTGTTTGTCGATGATGGCAGTGCAGATAAGACGTGGCAACTGATTCGTACTCAAAGCGAAGCTGACTCAGCAATTCGTGGATTAAAGCTGAGCAGAAATTTTGGCCACCAAAATGCATTGATTGCGGGTATTGAAACGGTGAGCGATCGCGCGGACTGTGTGATTACCATTGATGCTGACTTGCAGGATGACGTCCGAGCGATTCGCACCTTTATCAACAAGTTTTATGAGGGTTACGATGTAGTCTACGGAGTGAGAAAAGGACGCGATCAAGATACCTTGTTCAAAAAATATACCGCACTTGCATTTTATAAACTGATCGCGAAGATGGGGGTCAACTTAGTTCAGAACCACGCAGATTTCAGATTGCTGAGCCGAAGAGCAGTGCGGGAATTCATGCGCTATCAAGAGGAAAACCTGTTTATTCGGGGCATCATCCCGCTGCTTGGTTTCAGATCGACTAAAGTTTATTATGATCGCCAGAAACGTTATGCAGGTGAATCAAAGTATCCATTGAAGAAGATGATTCAATTTGCTGTCGATGGAATCACTTCGTTTAGTATTGCACCAATCAAATTAGTCATGAGCATCGGCTTCCTGCTTGTTTTGGTTGGCGGCGGAATCGCAGTTTATGCGTTTCTCAATTGGCTGATGGATCATACGATAAGCGGTTGGACCTCTCTTATTTTATCAATTTGGATCATCGGAGGTATGCAGCTGATCGCGATCGGCGTAATTGGCGAATACATTGGTAAGATCTTTACTGAAACGAAAAAAAGACCACGATATACCATTGAGATTAATACGATGTATGATGAAAATAACAATAAGGAAACTTTGTCCCATGAGCGACCATATCCGGAAAATATCAGCTAAAAAAAAGATAAACGCAGAGCATTCGAAATGGCGCTGGGTCAAGCAAGCGTTCATTTTCGGTTTTGTCGGAGTCAGCAATACGGCTGTTGATTTTATTGTCTTTTTCCTGCTTACACATTTTTTCTCCACTTTTTATGCGGCAGCTCAAGTTGCGTCCTATGGAGCAGGGATGTTGAACAGTTACCTGTGGAACTCAAAAATTACATTTGCTGAATCTGAGCGATCTTTCTCACGAATAATCCGATTTGTTGTGCTGAATGTTGCTGTATTAGGGGTCACCTTGCTTGCGATGCACAGCATGTTATTTTTACCGCTTTATGTCAATAAGCTGATCAGTACAGCCATTGGATTAAGCATTAATTTCATTTTGAGTAAACTATGGGTGTTTAAAGCGTAAATACAACGCGCTCATTGACATTTAGAGACGCAAAATGTAGAATGCTTGTATTCATATGTGCATTTGAATTAAGGTCTGTTTGGAACTATAATGGGCGAGTATTTTCCAAATTATCTTTTTCACGATTTTCACTTGTTTGAGGTACCTGTTGGGGTAGAATAGGCACATCGTTAATCGATCGAAATCAAGTGAGATTTGACGAGTTTATGTACACTATGAACTTAAGGAGAGCGAATTAAAATGAAAAGAATTTTAACTTATGGAACCTTTGATTTATTGCACTATGGGCATATAAATTTATTGAGACGTGCGAAAGAACTCGGCGACTATTTAATTGTCGGTCTTTCAACAGATGAATTTAATGCGGTGAAACATAAAGAAGCTTATCACAGCTATGAGAATAGAAAATTGATTCTCGAAGCGATTCGTTATGTTGATGAAGTCATTCCGGAAAAAGATTGGGATCAGAAAATTTCCGACGTCAAGAATAATGACGTGGATGTATTTGTTATGGGCGACGATTGGAAGGGAAAATTCGATTTTCTTAAGGACTATTGTGAGGTCGTTTATCTTCCGCGTACGGTAGGTATCTCTACGACAAAGATTAAACATGATTTGTTCTCTGTAAAAAATGGCTAAGGAACTTCTGATCAACTGTTATCTCTTCTTCTTCAAAATTATATTTACGATCTGCAAAAGCATTTCATTGCGAAACAAAGTGGTGTTTGTCTGTTCCTATACAGATAACGTTCAATTTGTTTATGATGAAATGATGTATAGAAAAATCAAAACGGACGTTGTCTTTCTTTGCCGTGGTGAAGCGACACTTGCCCATTTTACAAAAACGGGTGAGTTGGTGATCCCATTTGAGACTACTAATGTACTTTTAATGATACGGTCCGCATACCATCTTGCAACGGCGAAACTTGTTATTGTTGATAACTACTATGGTTTTCTGTCTGTTTCGACGTTCAAAAAAAAAGTTACATGTATACAGCTTTGGCATGCTTGTGGAGCGTTTAAAACGTTTGGCTTAAAAGACCGTTCAGTTGCTCTCAGATCAGCGCGTGCGCAAGTTCGCTTTACAGCCGTATATCGGCACTTCGACAAAATTGTAGTCGGTTCCGATGCTATGGAGAAAATTTTCATGCGGTCATTCGGTTTAGATGAAACCCATTTTGTTCATTTGGGTGTTCCACGAACCGATCTTTTTTTTGACTTGACAAAGAAAGAGCAGATGATAAAATCTCTGCAGCCGTTGCGGCGAGGAAAAAAAATAATTTTATATGCACCGACATTTAGAGATCATCCGATGGAAGAAGACAACTTTGGACTGGATTTGAAAATAATGGAAAAGGAGCTGAGCAATGAGTATGTTTTGTTGCTTCGGCTTCATCCTGCCGAAAGAGGAAAATTGGATTTTAGCGGCTTAAACCCAAAATTTGTGATTGACGGATCCGAATGGGACAGTGTGAACGAACTGCTACTTGGTGCAGATTTACTGGTGACAGATTATTCGTCTATTCCATTTGAATACGCACTATTAAAAAGGCCGATGATCTTTTTTCCGTACGATCTTAGTGCGTATGAAAGAAGTAGAGGATTATGGGGAGATTATATAAAGGTGGTTCCCGGACCGATTGCGTATTCCACCCAAGAAGTGGTTCAAATAATAAAGCGAAACGTATTTGATTTGAATCAAATCGCCGCTTTTTCAGAAAAATGGAATCGCTATTCTACAGGTCAATCCAGTAGCCAGGTAGTTGATTATTTAACCTGTTGTTTAAATAAGTGATTAGCTGGTTGAAGGGTTCAACTTCGTCGGTTAAAGTGAATGATTCGGTTTACCTAGGAAGAAAATAATTGAAATAAATGGATAGATCCTACTATATCTAGGAGGAACAGGGGAAATGATCAGTGAACAAGCTGAGAAAAAAATAAAAAAAATAGTGAAACCACGGATCACGTTTTTTGAAGCAAATCCGGAGAAATGGACGATTACGATTCGGATTAATCCGATGGCAGATGAAAAGTACATAAAGCAAATGGAGCTTTTGCTATGCGACCGCTTTGGTGATACATCATTCACATTTCCAATAAATTCTGTAAATAAGGATGAAAATGATTATTGGATTGCCAAGACAGAAGTCTCGCTTAGCCCGATTCAGCAACGGTTGTTCGAACGAGATTATTGGGATTTCTTCGTTTCAGTGTCCGTTGACAAACCGTTGTTGGATCAAGTGTATGCCGAACTGGATGAAGCACAAACGGATCAAGTACCTGTTGCAGAGCGTGAAGAGCTGGAAGACGCTTTTCATCTAACTATCCGTTTGCACGCACTTCAGCCGCTTCAATCGCTTGATCTTTTTAGTCTTTATGATGAAGAACTGGACAAGATGCTCATTCCCTTTTATACGAAGAAAAGAGGCCTTTCGCTGCGTATTGAAGAAGTGCATGTTATGGCGAGAATTGATCGGGCAGCGATCAGCAGAAATTTTATGCTTTCACTCGAAGGGCACGTTGTTTTTCCATTCTCCGATGTATTAGCGAAGCCGGATATCCAAAAAAAGGTGATGCTTGTTACGGGCGAGGAAGAAGTCATCGCCGAATGGCGGGCAGAGAATGTTGAACGACCGGATTTGACTGAAGAGGCGAAGTCTGTAGGGAGAAACTACGATTGGGCGGGTTTCTCCCTAGTGATTGATCTGAAGCCGATTGCGAGTCAGTTTGCTGATATAGCGGAACCGATGCTGATGTATTTCAGGTTGGAACTCACCCATAAGAAAAATGGAATGTTATATTCAGAACGACCGGTCCGTATCCTTGCTAGGAGAAAGGTGATTACCGGGCGGCATATCATTAAACTCAACGGTATGAAGAAGAGTTTGATTGTGAAGCGCAATCGCAATCATAGTCTTGCTTTCCGTATTGCACCATACACGATCAAGGAGGCACTGAAGGGCAAAGCGAGACGGGGAATGAATCGTGTTAAGAAGAGCCGGGCATTTACCGCACTCTACCACCGTACGTTTCAGATGCTGTCACATCTCCCAATGAAGAAAAATTTAGTCATGTTTGAGAGCTTCTTTGGGCGTCAGTATAGTTGTAATCCTCGAGCTATTTACGAGTATATGCGTGAACATTGTCCAGAATATCAACTGATTTGGAGTGCTAACGCCAACTATACGGATCTCTTCGAGCAGCATCAACTGCCCTATGTTAAACGTTTCTCGTTAAAATGGCTGATGCTTATGACTCGGGCAAATTACTGGGTGACTAATGTTCGGCTACCGTTGTGGATGTCCAAGCCAAAGCATACAGTATATCTTCAGACCTGGCATGGCACGCCGCTGAAGCGATTGGCACTTGATATGGAAGAAGTGCATATGCCGGGCACCAATACTGAAAAATATAAACATAATTTTCTTGCTGAATCCGCCAGATGGGATTACCTGATATCACCGAATGCTTATTCATCAGAAATTTTTGCCCGTGCATTTGGATTTGAAAATACAATGATTGAATCCGGATATCCGCGTAACGATTTCTTATATCAGAAGAATAATCAGGAAACAATTGACATGATTAAGGAACGAATTGGATTACCTAAGAATAAAAAAGTTATTCTTTATGCCCCGACGTGGCGAGACAATCAGTTTTACGGTAAAGGTCGCTACCGTTTTGAGTTAGATCTTGATCTTCATCGCATGCAGGAAGAACTTGGCAAAGACTACGTTATTATCATGCGCATGCACTATTTAATTGCTGACAATCTAGATCTGTCTGAATTTGAGGGATTTGCGTATGATTATTCACACCACGAAGATATCAGCGAGCTGTATCTGATTTCCGATCTGCTAATTACGGACTATTCATCAGTGTTCTTCGATTTCGCCAACTTAAGGCGTCCGATGATTTTCTTCACCTATGACATCGAGGATTATCGCGATCATTTGCGCGGATTTTATTTTGATTTTGAACAAAAGGCTCCTGGTCCAATTGTTTTGACATCAGAAGAAGTGATTCAAGCAATTCGAAACATTGCTGCTTCAGGATTCACCGTATCAGATCGATTCGACGCTTTTTTCCAGAAATTCTGCTCGCTTGAGAGCGGCCATTCCTCAGAAAAGGTCGTTAAAACTGTTTTTAAATAATTATCAAAACCTCCGCCTGACTTTAGGCGAAGTTTTTTTTTACAAGTAGGGAAAGTATATCGTTTTGCCTTGCCGGTACGACGATATGGTCATAAGATTCGGATGGATGATTGGGTAAGCCGCCCAATCTAAGAAATAAACGGAAAAATTCCGCTTATTTAGAAAATGAATGAAAAAATAGCTTAAATAGACGGAAAAATTCCGCTTATCGCATCGAAAAACGTGAAAATAGAGGGTTTTTCCGTGCATAAGCGGAAAATTACCCTTATTTACCTGTAAAACAAGCATCATGATGCAAATAGCCGGAAGATCTCCGCTTATTTTATTCCGGCCACGTTACTTAATCAAGGATCAAAATGATTCATGAACTAGAACTGTTTGTTCAAGACAAGCTTGATGATTCAAAACCGCGTTTAGCGGAAGTCATCACATCCTGCGGAAGTAAGGACCGGGCGCTTTTTTGCTCGGTTTTTCTTATTTAGAGCTTCTTTGTTCAGTGAACCAGTCGAAACTGTTTGTTCAATTCTGAAAAAGTAGAAAAAATGTCATAAAATGGTGTAATTCCATGCGAAAATGCGCTTACATTTAATTGATAAGTGGTATAGTATAAGTGTAGTTAATGATTGATCTAATGAGTTTGGAAAGGTTGGTGGTGAGTATGTTTAAGATTCTTGTTCCTGTTGATGGTTCTGAACCTGCCGCTCGTGCGGTTCAGGAAGCAGTCTCTATCGCTTCCGGAAAGAAAGATGTTGAGATTACATTACTTTACGTGAGCCCTTCTCCGGTCTACTTCCCTTTCTATTCCATGGTAGGTCCGTCTTTGGATGCGGATGTTAAAGAGGTTGAAGAAAGAGAAGGAAATCAGATGCTGGACAACACCATCGAAAAAGCAACTAAGGGTACATCTGCTGTTTTTCGCAAAAAGCACCTTTATGGCATTGCGGCACAAGAAATTTGCGACTATGCGAACGATACCAAAAAAGATCTGATTATTATGGGAAATAGAGGAATGGGTGCTTTTGGACAAATGATTCTTGGGAGCGTCAGCAATAAAGTGCTTCAACTCGCAAAATGCCCAGTTATGATCGTGAAATAATAATGCAATAGTGATATGTGAAAACCTTTGCGAGTGAAAACTTCGCAAAGGTTTTTTATTTTATACTTGAAAGTCAAAGAAGGTCAGACTATAATATAGTCATAAGGTCAGAAAAGGTCAAAATAATTTAGATCTAAATTGACAGTACATCAAACTGAAGGAGGTTTGATCTTATGTTTTGTGATGAATGTAAAGTAAACCAAGCGGTGGTAGAGATGAATGTCATCATCAATGGACAACAAAAACACCTTCATCTATGTGAGGAGTGCTATTCGAAAATGAAAAATAACTTTACTATGCCTTCATTTTTTCAGGGGGGCGCGTCGCCGTTTGATGATTTATTTCGAAACTTGATTCAACCATCAATGGCCTCCGGTGAAAATACAGCACAGGAAAATGGAATGAATTTCAATGGGTTGCATGAAAAAACACCTGGTGGCGGCAACGGTGGTCGTCGGGGAGGTTTTCTTGATAAAATCGGACAGAACTTGACTGAAGAAGCGCGACAGGGAAAAATAGATCCTGTTATTGGTCGTGAACGGGAAGTCCAACTTGTCATTGAAACGTTGAATCGACGGAATAAAAATAATCCGGTTCTTATTGGCGAACCTGGTGTTGGTAAAACGGCAATCGCTGAAGGACTCGCATTGAAAATTATTGAAGGAAAAGTACCTGCAAAGCTAGCGAATAAGGAAATATATCTGATCGATATCGCTTCTCTTGTTGCAGGGACGGGGATTAGAGGTCAATTTGAACAGCGAATGAAGCAGTTAATGGCAGAACTTCAAAAACGGAAGAACTGTATTGTATTCATTGATGAAGTTCATTTACTTGTTGGTGCCGGCTCAGCAGAAGGAAGCACAATGGACGCAGGTAATATTTTGAAACCGGCCCTCGCTCGTGGTGAGTTGCAAATCATTGGCGCTACAACATTGAATGAATACCGTAAAATTGAAAAAGATGCTGCTTTGGAACGTCGTTTTCAACCGGTACTGGTCAATGAACCGACTCAGGAACAGACCATTCAAATTTTGAAGGGTATCCAGTCAAAATATGAGAATTATCATCATGTCCACTATACAGATGAAGCGATTCAGGCCTGTGTCGCACTATCGGCGCGCTATATACAGGATCGCTTTTTACCGGATAAAGCAATTGATCTAATGGATGAGTCAGGATCCAAGGTAAACTTAAATCTGACCCCGGTAGATACAGAGAGCGTTAAGAAAAAAATCGATGAAATTTCTGCTGCCAAAGCTGAAGCAACCAAAAACGAACAATTTGAAACAGCAGCACGTTTGCGTGATCAGGAGCACGCATACCAGAAACAGCTGGAGCAGTTGGAAAAGATCAAATCAAATGGTTCTGAGTTGCCGGTTACAGGTAAAGATGCGATTGTTGACGCTGAACTTATTCAACAAATTGTTGAGACACGTACAGGAATTCCGGTACGTAAGTTGCAATCTGATGAACAGAATAAAATGCGTAATTTAGCTGACCGACTCAACGCCAAAGTAATCGCTCAACATGAAGCGGTGGAAAAAGTGTCACGCGCAATCCGGCGCAACCGTACGGGTTTCCGTAAAACCACGCGTCCGATTGGCTCATTCCTTTTTGTTGGACCCACTGGTGTCGGAAAAACGGAGCTTGCCAAGACATTGGCTGAAGAGATGTTTGGTGATCGCAGTTCCATGATTCGGCTTGATATGAGTGAATATATGGAGAAACATTCTGTGTCTCGTCTCATTGGGGCGCCTCCGGGCTATGTTGGTCATGACGAAGCCGGACAGCTGACTGAAAAAGTACGTCGTAAACCATACAGTATTATCTTGTTGGATGAGATTGAAAAGGCGCATCCGGATGTCATGCACATCTTTCTACAGATTCTCGACGATGGTCGTTTGACCGATAGCCAAGGCAGAACAGTTAGTTTCAAAGATACAGTAATTATTATGACGAGCAATGCCGGAATTAAGAACAAATCCGCATCGGTCGGCTTTGGAGCAACAAGCAGCCAGGAAGACATGATTAAACAGCTCGAGGACTACTTCCAACCTGAGTTTCTCAACCGATTGGATGCGATTGTCAAATTCAATTCCTTGAAGAAAAACGACCTGCTCTCAATTGTCAATCTGATGCTTGGCGATATTCGCGCAGCTGCTTCTGAACAGGGCATCGAGTTGATGGTTACAGATGCGGCGAAGAAGAAACTTGCCGATCTTGGATACAATCCTGAGTTTGGCGCACGTCCGCTGCGCCGGGTACTTGAGGAAAAAGTTGAGGATAAAATTTCCGACTTGCTTCTCGATCACGACAACGCGAAGAAAATGAACGTTGATGAAGTAGATGGAGAAATCAAGGTTACTACAGAATAAGTGAATGAGTAAGAAGAGGCACTTGCGAGCAACTCATGTCGCAAGTGCCTTTCTTTATAAAAACGCACAGGTGCGAAATCTCTGCGGGATTAGCGAGAAGCCACTGAAAAAGTCCAATCGATTCATTGGGCAGTTGAATGTTTTTTCTAATGTTTGACATGAGTCGAAAAAAGTGGCAGAATAGCAATACACTATATAGCGATAAACGATGATGGGAATAAGTAGCGGTCGAATTTGTATTTCAGAGAGCAGGCGGTTGGTGAGAGCCTTGTAGCAAACGGCGCAGCGAATTACCTCCCTGAGTATCTTCTGTGAAGACGAGTAACAGAAGACGGCTGCAGCCGTTAATGTTCAATTAAGTGACTGTATTTCTTTTGCAGTCAATGAGGATGGTACCGTGCGATAAGCGCTCCTTTTTTGAGGAGCGCTTTTTATGTCTTCACTTTTTTAAGCAGTCGGTTATTAATCGGCAAAATCTCAAGTTAACTGTGGAAGGGTGTTTCAGATATGGATATTATTGATGATCTTAAGTACCGAGGTTTGATTAATCAGGTTTCGGATGAAGAGGCTTTACGAGAAGCACTTAAGAAGCCAATGTCGTTCTACTGCGGCTTTGATCCGACGGCAAGCAGCCTGCACGCGGGAAATTTGCTCGTCATTGTGATCATGATGCGCTTGCAGAAGGCGGGTCATCATCCGATCGCAGTTGTCGGCGGCGGAACTGGTATGATTGGTGATCCAAGTGGCCGTTCAACAGAACGTCAGTTAAATACAAAAGATGTTGTTTCCAGCTATGCGGAGAGCTTGAAGAATCAATTGAATCACTTTCTTCATTTTGAAGATGACAGGGCGACCTTTGTTAATAATGCGGAATGGCTGAATCCACTGTCCACAATTGAATTTCTTCGTGATGTCGGCAAGTATTTTACGCTGAACTACATGCTGTCGAAAGACTCTGTCCAGACAAGACTTGAAGCAGGTATATCGTTTACTGAATTCTCTTATATGCTGCTGCAATCCTATGACTTCCTCAACCTCTATGAAAAAAACAATTGCCGAATGCAAGTCGGAGGCAGTGACCAATGGGGCAACATTACGGCAGGTTTGGAACTGATTCGCAAGCGTGGTCATGAGGAACAGGCATTTGCGATGACTTTTCCACTGATTACGAAGAGTGACGGCACAAAATTTGGCAAATCAATGGGCGGTGCCATTTGGCTTGATCCCGAAAAGACAACGCCGTATGAATGGTATCAGTTCTGGTTCAACGCTTCAGATGATGATGTTGTGAATTTCTTGAAATATTTTACCTTCCTGACGAAGGATGAAATTGAGGCACTGGCAAAGGAAGTTGAGGAGCATCCGGAAGAACGCAAGGCGCAAAAAACGCTTGCAAAAGAGATGACCGTTCTGGTTCACGGCGAACATGCATTAAAACAGGCGGAGCATATCTCAAAAGCGTTGTTTAGCGGTGAGGTTTCTCAGCTTAGCGGTGAGGAGATTAGACAAGGGTTCAGGGATGTACCGACATTCAATGCACCATCAAAAGAGCCGATTAAATTGCTTGATTTACTTGTTGAAGCGGGTGTTGTGACTTCCAAGCGCCAAGCGCGTGAAGATATTTCCAATGGGGCAATCTATGTAAATGGGGACCGACGAACCGATCTGAACGATTTACTAACGCAGGATGATCGCATTGATGATGAATACTTGATTGTGCGTCGCGGTAAAAAGAAGTACACATTGATTCAATTCTAATAATTTTATGATCGAGGCATGACCAACTGATTATGGATTGTTCAAATTAAATTTGGGAAAACAGCAGTAGGACGATGCCGCATGGTATACTATACGTACGGTAGTAGTTATAATTTTGACAAATGTACAAGGTGCCAAATTGGCTTAAGCCACTAAGGGGGTCTGTAATAATGGGGTCGGAAAACAAGAAATGTTCATGCAGCAGCCTCGGTTTTAAAGAGCTGGTGATTGGCGGAGTTGTCGGCGGTGCGATTGGCGCTTCCATTGCATTGCTTTTTGCCCCAAAATCAGGAGCAGAAATTCGCAAAGATTTTTCCGTGAAGGAATTTGTAGACAATGGTGTTGGAAAAGTGAAGCAGGCAACAACAAGTCTTCTAAATAAGGATAATGAACCATATAGTTGATTGGAAATCGTAAACGTTTAGAATACTTATCTTTGTCAAGCCTTTGATGCAGGCGAAGACGCTGTCGCAACGGTCATGTCTAGGTCCGCCATAGGGGTTTCCTTAAGAAAGTAAAAAAGCTCTTCATACAGATTATTCTCTGTATGAAGAGCTTTTTCGCAGTGCGCTGTGTTAAGTAAACATTCGCAAGCCGCCCTATGTATATTGCCATCGGAGAAGTCCACTTGTGCCATATTTCGGAGCCACTTCGGCCAGATTTGAAAGCCACTCTTGCCATCATAAGAGCCACCATCGTTCGATGGTGGCTCAACTTCAATTATTTCTTTATCCCATGCCGTTCTCTCATAGATACTTCTCCGTCAATTAAGAGACTATAAGAGTCATGAATGATTCGATCCAAGATCGCATCGGCTAATGTTGCTTCACCAATACTTTCATACCATCCTTGTGTATCGAATTGTGAGCAGAATATTGTGGAGGCTGTTTGGTGTCTTGCCTCTACAATTTCAAGTAAATCTCGTGCTTCGTTTCCCTTTAATGAAGTGAGAAGCCACTCATCGAGAATAAGAAGATTTACCTTTCGGTACATTTTCATTACTTTTTGGAAAATGCCTTCTCCTCTGGCGACGGCGAGTTCATCTAATAGATCTGGCAAGCGAATATACTTTACTGTATAAAATTGTCGACACGCAGCGATCCCAAATGCACAAGACATGTAAGACTTACCGTTCCCAGAGGCACCTTTGATAATTAAGTTATGCTTTTCTTGTATATAATGGCCTGAGGCTAATCGTAGAATTTGAGCCTTATCCAGTTTGCGATCAGGATGATATTCAATATCTTCAATACACGCCTGAGGGTAGCGGAACCCGGCATTTTTAATGAGACGGGCAAGCTTGTTGTTTTTCCTACGATCCCATTCTCGATCCACGAGCAGGCTGAAACGTTCTTCAAAGGATAGGTCGTTAAATTGAGGATTGTGAAGTTGTTCATGATAATACTCAGCCATTGCACTTAAGCGTAGATCATTTAATTTTGAAAGGGTACTTTCGTTGGTCATTTTTCTTTCCTCCCGTAATAAGCTGCGCCTCTAATAAACCCATGAGATTTTTGCTGTTCATTTTTATTTTCTTGTTCGAGTGCTTCTTGTTTCTGCTTGTCCTGTCCGGTTTTTAAGATCGTTGCGATGCTCTTAATATTAGGCCGTGGAGAGTAGTTGAGCGCTCTCATGCATGCGGACTCTAACCGTTCTACTGAATATTTGTCCGCCAGTTTTGAAAGGGCTAAACAGGATTTCAAAGCTTGTTTCTCAACCTTATAGGATGTAAGAATCGCTTGGATCATTGTATGTGTATGGGAGCCAATCGTTTTTGACCAGGATAAAAAATGTTCTGGTGTAAAAGTTAAATAGTCTTTATGTTGATCAGGCATATGATCAGGATTTGTTGATAATTGACCCATTTTTCCATACAGTCGAACATGCGAGGCAATGCGCATCGTGTGATAGAAGACTTCGATTATGCGTTCGGTCACGCGAATATCTACTTGATGTTTTAAGTATTCATAGGGAACAGAGTAATACATTTTTTCTACAGATATGTGATAATCATAGGGTACGGTAGCTGTTTTCCAAGTGGCTAATTCGTATGGGGAAGCTGGCAAAGGGAGCAGCGCAAAGCTCTCTTCCTCCGTGAAGGCGGATTGTCTGCTTCCATTTTTCTTTTGAAACGGTTTTTGATTGTATTCTACTAATTTTTCTTTAATGGATTCATTGAGTTCTTGGATGGAAAAGTACTGACCATTTCTTAATGCGGCAATAATCCAAGTGGATATGATTTTTACGGTGCCTTCAACATTAGGTTTATCTTTCGGATGACGAACTCTAGCAGGGATAATCACAGTTTGATAGTATTCCGCAAATTCTTGGTAGGTCCGATTAATGATCGGATTTGTACTTGAAGAATGATCAACACCCGTCTTAAGATTATCGGGAATAATAGTTCGAGGAACACCATTAAAAAAATGAAAGGCATGGATATGTGCGTGTATCCAACTCGTCGTGTTCATGGATAAAAAAGCTTCAACGTATGCGTATTGGGTGCAGGGAAGGACTGCGACAAAAACATAAGCTGGATGCACTTGTCCAGAGATCGAATCCTTAACTGACGCCGTTTGTCCTGCCCAATCGACTTCCATTGCTTCTCCTGGCTTTCGCTTAATCCGCATCGTTGCTTTTGTCTTAGTGACGTAACGGGTATAAAAGCGACAGAATTGCCGATAGCTATAAGGAATCTCTCTTCGCTCGCGGCACGATTGAACGTATTCATGCCAAAGCAGAGATAGAGTTACACCGCTCCGAGCCATTTCCTTATGAATGTAGTCACCGTCCGGTTTCTGTCTCACCTCTGATTGATTCTTTTCCGGAAACAGTAGTGTCTGCAGCTCTGCATCATCAACATCTTTTTCAAGTGGCCATAAAATATCTTTTTCCTCAGCCTTTTTCAAGACGTCACTGACTGTATTCCTAGAACTACCTACGCTTGAAGCAATGCTTCGAATGCTTAACTCCTGTGCATGAAGACGTAGAATCTCACGGTATTTAACCACACAAAAACCTCCTATTAAATGAATTTGTACCTGTGGTACAAGACAATTATACAGGAGGTGGCTCTGGTGATGTCACAAGTGGCTCTATATTATGTCCTAACATGCTCTAAAATATGGCGCAGTTGGCACTATTCAATGGCAATATACACCCTATAAGCCGATTAAATTCGAAAAGACTTAATTTGATGCGGGGCTGGAAGGATTATTAGTTTACGCTATAGGTTGCTTTTGAAGGCAATTCCAGACAGTTTAACTGTCCGCCGAATACGCAACCGCCATCGATGCCGATGATATTGTTTTCACCAAAGAAAACTGCGCTTGAATCATGAAGATTCATGGTGGGCGTATGCCCAAAAATCACTGTTTTTTCGCCACAATATCCTTCAAAAAAAGGCGTTCGAATCCATAAAAAGGTTTCCTGATCGGTTTGACTGATCTCTTTTTCAGGATCGACCCCGGCGTGAACAAAGAAATAATGTTCAGTTTCTGCATACACATTTAATTGTTGGATCCATTCTAAATCATCCTGAAGCGCATCAGGAAGGGTTAAGGTTCCGTCCTGGATTTCCTTATATACATTCTCAATAGACAGTCCATAACTTGACAATGTTTGCGCGCCGCCGTTCTGGGCCCAGTGTGAGACGGCTAGGAGATCCCGATCGACGAGGGCTTTTTCCATCATAGCCTCATGATTCCCTTTAAGAGTAACGGCACCTTGTTTTTCAAGCTCACGCGCTTTTTTTATGACTGCTTTAGGATTATTTCCTCGGTCGACGTAGTCCCCGAGTAAGAAGAGAAGATCCTCTTCCATTGTATAGTTTACTTTATCCAACAACGCGTTAAACGCATCGATTTGGCCATGCATATCACTGATCACAAGCAACCGTTTGACTGTTTGCAAACCGATAACCTCTCTTTCTATAACTATCATAGACAAGTTACATTCTATTATGCAACCATTAGTAGAAACAAAGAAAAAATATAGGGAACGAATCACAAATTATTTATTTAACTTGCTGTAACCCATGGATGAAGGCAAAAGAAAAAGCCCAGTTAAGGGCTTTTTCGTCATTTTTTTGTACCGTTGGAAGAGATACCATAATTAGAATCAGGTGGAATCTTCTGATCCGTGTTGTAATTAATCTTCGACACATCCGGCGGGACGAATCCTTTTGGATGGTAGAAGCGAAGCAGATCACCATAGATAACCTTATCCGAGTAATCAAGCATCTTTTTAGCAACATCTTCATAGGGCTTTCCAAGCGAAGCCTCAACCTTCTGACCGTTGTTATTGTCGTAAACCTCACCGCCAACAATGGAGTATTTATTGGTAATGACATCACCGTTGCGGAAAGGAATGATCTGATGATGCTGTTTGGAAAATAAATCGGTGCCAAACTGGATGTAATTCTTCGTGTTGATGCCAAGAAGACTCATTAATGTCGGACGAACATCTACCTCGCCACCGTACGTAGATACGGTGCCGCCAGCTACTTTTGGAATATGAATGAACAGTGGCACGCGCTGGAGTTGAGCGTTATCAAATGGTGTGATCTGATCTTTACCCAGCACTTTAGCCATAGCGTCATTGTGATTTTCAGAAAGACCATAGTGATCACCATACATGATAATAACTGTCTTATCAAAAAGACCGGATTTCTTCAAATCTGTGAAGAATTGCTCGATGGCTTGATCCATGTAATTAGCCGATTGAAAATAATTATTGACGACGCTATCCCCAAAATCCCCAGGTTTAAACGTCGTATCTTCTTTATCCATCCCGAATGGAAAGTGGTTGGACAATAGAATCAGTTTGCTATAAAACGGCTGCTTTAAATTAGTCAGATAAGGCATCGTTTCCTTAAGAAAGGGCTTATCCTTCATTCCATAATTTTTAGTATTCTCTGCGCTCATATCGTAATATTTTGAGTCGAAGAATCGTTCGTAACCGAGTGATTTATACATTTGGTCGCGATTCCAGAACGATTTAACGTTACCATGAAATGCGGCTGTTTCATATCCGCGCTGATTCATCATTGCGGGAGCAGCCTGATACGCGTTAAATCCCTTCATTTGGAAAACAGGGCCCTGAGAAAGAGGGAAGAGAGAATTTTCCATCATGAATTCGGCATCGGATGTCTTTCCTGATCCGGTTTGATGAAAGAAATTTTTGAAATAAGTCGTATTGTCGACACCTGTAGCCAGCTTATTCAGAAAAGGAGTGACCTCTGTTCCGTCGGGCATTTTGTAGTTAATAATAAAACTTTGCAGAGATTCAAGGGAAATATAAATCACATTCATCCCTTTTGCCTTCGCGTAGTACTCCGGATTAGGTGCCGCAAAATTTGATTTTGTAAAGTTTTGAATATCATTAATATCGCTGCTGTCCGCCATTGCTCGTTGCGCATTTGAACGTGCATTCTGAATTGCGTCATAGATAGCGAAGTTATAAGCACCTAAATATTTGACAATGTAGTTTCGATCAAATGTCCTGCTGAGCAATTCCGGACGATCTGTTTCAGCTAAGCTTAAATTAACGATAAAAATCATGACAGCAGACACAAATACGGTAAAGATCGCGCGAATATTCCAGCGCTCAGTGAAAGGGCGGGTCACTTTAAAGAGAACGAGTAAGAGAATAATCAGCGTATCCGAAAAGAAAAATACGTCGAGCCCGCTCATAAGCGAAACAACGCTGCCGCCTAAATCACCGGCATTTCCAGTTGATTGGGTCATTGTCGAGAAGGTAATGAAATCATTGAAAAAGCGATAGTAAACAATATTTGCATAAAGCCAAAACGAAAGCAGGAAACTAATGATAATTAGAAGCCATTGTTGCAATCGTCCTTTAAAAATGACGGCAATTCCTAAAAACAAAAGTGCAGAACTTATCGGATTAATGAAGAGCAGAAAGTGCTGCATCTTGTCGGTTACACCAAGGTTAAATTGGGTCAAATAGACAAAATAAGTTTTCAGCCAAAATAAGATAACCGTGAGCAAGAAGAGTGTATATTTTTTTGATAGCATACGTTGACTTGCAGCGTACAAATGCCTCACGTTTGTTCAACCTCCTGGAAACGAAAATTGATCGTATAGAGTATTACTCTCATTTTTTAGAGATCACAATAATTCTAAATTATATCATACAGAAGCAGATTAATTCATGTTACTATTGTGTAAAAAAAAAGATACTTGAAACCTTCAACTATTCTAATTCAATTTAAATAAAAGTCAAGATACAGGCACACTTCTTGGTTTTCAAGATGTTCATTTAATAAGAGAAAGCTCGTTTTATGTTGAAATTTGACAATTATATAGGAAGTAAGTGGAATTTTAATTAACTATGCACTGCTAACTAATGGACGCAAATAAACAGAGCAGCGCTTAGATAAGCTGCTCTGTAGTTTGGAAAGTATGGTTTATTTGGCTGATTTCAGCGTACTTCGCGGAGACGCTTCAATTTCTGCTCGTTTTGACCCACATTCTTTAGCAAAGAAGGATATCTGAGCAGCAGCATGCTGTAGCGACCTAATAAAAACCCTGCAACAAAAATGAAATAAATAATAAAGCTTGAGGATCCATTTAATGAAGGTGTTGACGCCAGGTAGTGTATGGAAACGTATTTAAGTGCAAAGCGAATGGGTATTGAAAGAAACCATATCAGTACCGACATGATGGATCCTGCCAAATACCATGCACCATCATGATTCAGAAGTGGGGTGAACCGACCTTGAATCAAGCCTAGACCAAAGGAAAACAAGAGTGTCGCCATGATCATACACCAATCGATGAGAGGCAGTGCGTGCATAGTGGAAAGCGCGCAGCTTGCGCATATTAGCAGGGCAAGAGGCTGTCGGTACAGTCTCCCAGTTAAAGGCTTTTCCCTGAGCTGATTAAAGAGGACAAGAGTCAGCATAACCGATCCAGCAACAAGGAACATGGTCTCACCTCCACACTCATTTTGTTTCACATGGCTAATGTATGTCTCAATCAAATTGTCCTATTCCTAGCATTTATTTACGAAATAAACCAAAATTCTCGAAAAAATAATTATATTACAAAATAATTACAAAAGATAAACGATTCTATTCGTGAAATATCGAGCTAATATTACAATTATGTTTCATAAAGACATATAAGCTTAATATCAGCTGCAAAAGATAGGGTGCTATAATAAAAAGGTCGATAAAAAGAAAATAATAGAAAAGTCATAGAGGAAACACTAAAAAAAGAGAATGATTGTTTTGGGGAGGAACTAGGCCGATCATGAAAATTAATAAGAAAAAAGCAACCGTGACATTGGCACTGACGTTTGGACTGACATACACTTCCGTAGTTCCATCTGTTACATACGCATCACCATCATTAAGCGAAATCAATAGTAAAACCGCCGCACAAAAATCTCTTAAGGATCAGCTGACAAAGCAGCAGCAAGCGATTCAAAATGAATTGGCTGAAATGAACAAGAAACAGTTGCAATTGACAAGCGAGATCAGTGATGGCCAATCCGACATAAATCGAACGAACGATAAGATCAACGGACTGAAAGCGGAAATTACAGAAATTAATAAACGCATTGAAGATCGTAAAGCGCTACTTAATGATCGGTTGGTTTCCATCTATAAGAATGGCGGATCCGTGAATTATTTGGATGTCCTGCTTGGCGCTAAGAACTTCGGCGATTTTATTGATCGTACATTCGCACTCACGACGATTACAAATCAAGACCAAAAAATAATTACAGATCAGAAAAATGATCAGCTTGCGGTGAAAACGAAGAAGGCAAGCGTCGAAAGAAAACAAGCGGCTAATGTGGCAAGCCTGGAAAAGCTGAAAAAGACACTGTCAGAAGTTGTTGCTCTTCAGGAGAAGAAGAAAATCGCTTCGAAGGCGCTGGATAATAAGCAGGATAGTGTATCTGCTCAGCTTGCTTCTCTAGCTAGTGCGGCAGACGATCTGAAACGCGCATCAATTAAGCCGGTTTCCTATAATCCTTCGAATAATTCGAACCAATCGAGTGAGTCGAATCAATCAAATAAATCAAGCGATTCGAACAGTTCAACTACGAATAGAACCTCGTCAAATAATGGGGATTCATCGAGCAACTCAGGAACTCAATCCGTAGGGTTGTCAGCATCTGTTGCAACCGGCGGTATTTCCGGTATCGTTGGATATGGCAATAAATATATTGGGCGATCAACTTATGTGTTTGGCGCTTCAAATCCGTCAACCGGACAATTTGACTGCTCAGGATTTGTTCATGCAGCATTTGCCGCTAATGGTGTTGGTGTCGGACGAAGCACCGGTGCATTGGTCAGCCAAGGCAGGGCGGTAAGCTACGCATCAGCGCAACCTGGTGATCTTGTTTTCTTTGATACATATAAAACAAATGGACATGTCGGCATTTATCTTGGTGGCGGACGTTTTATCGGATCGCAAAGCAGCACAGGTGTTGCTGTTGTCAGCATGAGCAACTCGTACTGGAGTTCCCATTTCCGCGGTGTAGTTCGGAGAATCTTGAATTAATCGGTTTTGTTCTTATGTAAACTAAAGAGGTACGGGAGAAAAAGCTCCCGTACCTCTTTAGTTTATATTAATCTTAGAGAAACTAAAATTTTTATCAACGCTGCCTGAGTTATTTGTGACGTTTATGACACCTGTCATGTTTTTTTTATGATTGTTGGAACTGGTACTGATGCATCAGACCGCCTACACTTCTTATAGAGGAGAAAACGGATAACGTAGATAACTTTTATCGTTTTTCTTTAGGAGGTGGGGCTATTGCTGATTATAAAATGTATTCCTCTGATTAAGCATTTTCTGCGTGTGATGTTTTATTATAAAATCAATTTCATTTTTACCTTTGGTGTGCCGCTTTTTTCGATTATTTACACTATGAGAAGTAAAATTTTTCAACAACCTCAACCATTACCCACCATGGAAATGATTCTTTTCTGGACTGGATACATGATTGTGCTCTATGGGCTGTTAGGCAGTGGACCGGCAATCGTTATGTTGCGCGAGGATCAATTTCTGAAGCAGTTTGTTTTTATTTCAGGCAATCGATGGGCAGTAATCGCAGCCAAGTATAGTTCACAGTTAATGGTACTTCTTGTTTCCACCTGGGTACTCGATATAGTGTGCAGTGTATTTTTTTCTCTCCCGTTCATCACACTTCTTTGGATTACGTTCGCCATGATTTTCATTTGCGAGCTTCCGATTTATGCGCTTTTCTTGCTTTTCGTCGCATTGAACGTCCGCCAAGAAACGATTCAACCAATCATGAACATACTTATATTCTTTTTTATTGCGCTAACATGGAATGATTTTTCTGGAATAGCCACTGTTGACCATATTATTACGATTATCAATCCAATTGACTATGCGTCACAGGTTGGCCGGGCGCTTCTGTCTCGTATCTTTCCTAATGTCACTTTTTCACCACCGTCTGTAATGGTATTAGCAACCTGTATCTATTTATTGGTCGGATTTTATTCTTTAAAGCGCATGAAAATATTACCGATTTTTCGAAATTGAGGTGCTCTTGTTGTTGATTAATCATCTGTCATACCATTACCCTAAGAATCACAAAATCATCTTTGACGATCTATCCATAAACATCATGCCAAAATCTATAAATGTTCTGCTCGGTGAGAATGGAGAAGGAAAAACGACACTTTTCGATGTGGTATCCGGATTGATTCGTACCGACGCTCAGATCCATGATAAAGTGCCGGAAAAGGATCTTGTATACCAAATCCAAGGCGTGCCGATTTTAAGTACGCTTTGTGGTAAAGATCTGGCAGAACTGATTCTCTGTTCCAGTGGACAATATCGTTTCAGAGATATGAATCCTTATTTGTTTGAAAAAAAACTGGGATATGATAAGGAATCATTCAAGAAGGTCCGGTATCTCTGGAAAATGCAATATGGCAAAATGTCTCCGGGGGAGCGCCGCTGGTTTACCATTCTGCTGTACTGTTTCATTGATAAAACGCTTTATATTTTTGATGAGCCGACGGCTGGAGTAGATTCTTACGCTGCAAGACAAATTATAGAGCAAATCAATTTGCTTCAGGAAAAAGAAGGGAAAACCATATTCATTGCGACACATCGGATCGATGATCTCAGGCATTTTTCGCATTTTTACATTCATGTTCTGTCTCATGGGAAGATTGTGTTAAATGAGGATGAACAAAATTGGATTCAGGCTGCCAAAAGGGTTAACTTACCTTTTCTAAATGTATTTGCTGACGCTTGGATAAATGATACTAGAAAAATGATTGAATAGAATAGCTTTGGATGATTTACGGAATGCCGATTTGTGCGTATTCTAGAGAAAGGGATGCACGGTATGTATGAAAGGAAGTGTGGGTGTGAAGCTGTTTCCAAAGTCGACAGGTCCTTACCCCTATCTATGGATACTGATCATTTTTCCTCAATATTTCATCAATGCTTTGCAAGATGACAATCTAACAAGCAAAGTCACCGCTTTAATCACGGGTATTATACTCATTTATGTGTTCAGGCAGATGTATTGGCTGGGTTATCTGGCACTACTCCTTCATTTCTTGCTCGGGATTGCAGCGTTAACCGCTGTTTCTATTGTTGTGGATCCGTCCATGATGTTTTATGCTATTGGCTTGGTGTTTCTGTTTGGTTATATTGAACAAGTAAGGAATCTAGTGATCGGTAGCGTTGGACTCATTATTGCTTATTTGATCGTAGCTTTGGTTGTTAACGGAGATCCGCTTGCATTTGATAACCCGTACCAGGTTGTCTTTTTACTGGTAGAAGCGGTAATTCCGACAGCTGTTTTTATGCACGAACGAACCAAAAACCTGCACCATCAATTGGATCACGCGAATGAACAGATTGTGACGCTGGTAAAGGAACAGGAGCGCGATCGTCTCGCGCGTGATCTGCACGACACGTTAGGGCATACATTGACCATGATCGTTCTCAAAAGTGAACTTGCTCTGCGGCTCATAGATCAGGACCGGGACAAAGTGAGGAGAGAAATCGGCGAAATTGAACAAATAACCCGATCAGCATTGCGTCAGACTCGGGAGATTGTTTCCTCGAACAGGCATCATTCGTTGACGGAGGAACTTAATGAATCAAAACGTTTTCTCGAAATGAAGGGCATCTCTGTCACTATATGTTCTCCGGAGACATGGCCTCAGCTTCAGTCGTCTGATGAGACGATGCTGAGTCTCGCTTTGCGAGAAGGAATCACAAATGTAGCAAGACACAGTGCGGCAGAGCATTGCCGCATTTATGCAAGAGTTGAGTACCCAAAATTGGTTCTGGAAGTTAAAGATGATGGGGTTGGAATTGGCAAAGAGCTTTCAGGGGGAAGCGGTATGCATACCATGCGTGAACGTATGCAGTTAGTCGGTGGCACAGTTGATTTTTTAACTGAAGAGAGCGGTACAACCCTTTGTTTTTCATTACCTCTGAATGAGAAGAAAGCTGGTGTGGGCCTATGAGACTGGTGATTGCCGAGGACCAAGGCATGCTGCGCGGAGCACTTGCCCAGTTGCTCGAAATGGAAGATGATATTGAGGTCATTGGTCAGACTGGAAACGGCAGAGATGCAGTTGAGTTAATAAAAAAACGAACGCCTGATCTTTTAATTGCGGATATTGAAATGCCTGGAATGACCGGATTAGAGGTCGCTGAAGAAATAAAACGATCATCCTCCAGTTGTAAAGTAGTGATCGTGACAACATTCGCGCGTCCCGGGTACCTCGAACGTGCGATGAAAGCTGGCGCATCCGGATACATACTTAAGGACGAACCGATAAATGAATTAATTGCTCATCTGCGCTATATACACAGCGGTGGCCGGCTTATCAGTCCTGAGTTAGCTACAGCCTTCTATTGCTCTGGAGAGAACCCGCTCATTGAACGAGAATGCGAAGTCCTGAGGCAATCATTCACAGGTCGAAGCACACAACAGATTGCGGATGATCTTCATCTGACACAAGGGACAGTACGCAACTACTTGTCAACGGCTATTCAAAAGATGGACGCGCATTCGAGACAAGAGGCGGCAAAAAAGGCAAAAGACAACGGATGGATCTAAGTGAGAGGAGCCTATGAATGTTTAAGATAATGATCGTAGAAGATGATTCAACGATGCGTGAGATGATTGCAGAAACATTGGAAAAATGGAAGTTCAATACTAAAGCTGCAATCGATTTTGAGCAGATTGTCGCGTGCTTTATCAGCTATCAACCCGAGCTGATTTTGCTTGACATCAATCTTCCTGTGTTTGATGGATTTTATTGGTGCCAGAAGATTCGCGCACTATCAAATGTACCGATTATCTTTATTTCATCACGTGATACGGTAATGGACAAAATCATGTCGATGAATATGGGCGGAGATGATTTCATCACCAAACCAATTAATTTGGATGTATTGACAGCAAAAATTAACGCGTTGCTCCGACGTACCTATTCGTATATGGAGAACAGTCTACAAGTTTTGGAATATCATGGCGCGATTCTTCAGCTCACAGAGAATGTACTCATGTACCGTGACCAGTCAATTGAACTGACAAAAAATGAGTTTAGAATGATGCACACGTTCATGAAACATGCAGGATCAATTATCTCCAGAGATCAGATCATGCGCGATTTGTGGGAAAATGAAAGCTTTGTCGATGACAATACACTGACAGTAAATATGGTTCGATTGCGGAAAAAGCTTGATGCACTTGGTATGAAAGAGTGGATCAAAACGAAAAAAGGGCAAGGGTATCAGTTGCAATGAAGATAACCGACTATTTAAACGATCAAAGACTATGGTTCATTTATTACATAACTTCAAGTGTTTTTCTTACCACCTTTCTGATTGTCGTACCTTCATTGCAACTGAAGAAGAGCGATTTGCTCTATCTGAATGGGGTACTGTTCTTTTTCTTTATAGCCTTTTTACTTTCTGATTATTATCGACAATCACGTTATCTAGCGGCACTTAAGAATGCAGCTGAGGGCTTGATGAACGATCGGTTACTGTCTCTGCCAATTGCGAAAACGCGCGAACAGCAGGCGATTCACCGCATGCTGCGAAAAATTGATCAGGATCATCGACATTATATAAATCAATTACAGGCAGAAATTGAAGAAAATAAAGACTTCGTTCTCGCTTGGGTTCATGAAGTAAAAACACCGATCGCAGCAGGAAAAATGTTGATCGCTGCAAGCTCAGATAAGAGCAAGGAACAGCTCGTTGATAAGTTTGAAGATGAACTTGATGCGATTGATCGCAATGTGGAGCGAGCGCTCTATTACTCGCGAACAGAGGGTTTTTCAAACGATTATTTGATCAGCGAGTACGAGTTAAAATCGATCATTAATCAGTTGCTGAAAAAAAAACGCTAAGTTATTTATCGCAAAGAAAATCAAAGTTGAGATGAATGATTTGCAGATTCAGGTGCTGACGGATAAAAAATGGCTGCTGTTCATCATTGATCAGATTATCTCAAATGCATTGAAGTATATGGATGCCCAAGGCTTATTAACCATCACAGGAGAGAGAAGGACGAAGTGCAGTGCACTGATCATCAAGGATAACGGATGTGGAATTGCTCCCGAAGATCTCAGACGTGTGTTTGAAAAGGGATTTACTGGATCGCTAGGAAGAGAAACAAAGCATGCCACAGGGATCGGACTTTATCTTGTCCAAACGTTGGTTAAGAAGCTGGGTCATTATGTATCAATGACATCGGTGCAGGGTGAGGGGACGGAAGTCATTTTAGAGTTTCCAGATCATGTGGATTACACTGAAATTGGACGCAGGCCAGAGACGTGACGAAAATGTAAGGTTGACGCTTAAACTGTAAGCTATTTCGAGGGAACCCCGACACGTTGTCATTTACAATGAAAAAGTAATGGATGAAACAATGAAGGGGCTGTTTATGATGCTGCTGAGTGCAAAAGGATTACAGAAAGTCTATGGACACAAAAGACTGACTTATACTGCAATACGAAACCTTGATCTTTCGGTTGAAAAGGGCGAGTTTGTTGGTGTGATGGGGCCATCTGGTTCAGGAAAAACAACGCTTTTGAACATCATGTCGACGATTGACCGGCCAACTGACGGAACGATTGAAGTTAACGGTCGGAATATTCTTACGATGAATGAAAAAGAGCTGGCGATTTTCAGAAGAGAGCATTTGGGCTTTATCTTCCAAGACTATAACTTGCTTGATACACTGACCGTTGAAGAAAATATTGCGCTCCCCCTAGCTCTGGCTAAAAAAAACGCGAATGAAATTGAACAACGTATTCATGAAACTGCAGAAAATTTGGGACTAGAGGATTTACTGGAAAAGTATCCTAATGAAATCTCAGGTGGGCAAAAACAGCGAACAGCCATTGCACGTGCGATCATTGTCAAACCGGATCTTATCTTTGCAGATGAACCGACAGGCGCGCTCGATTCAAAATCAGCAACCACTTTGTTGCAACTATTGACACGTCTCAATGAGGAAGAGATGGCAACTTTATTAATGGTGACACATGATGCATTCTCCGCGAGCTATTGTCACCGCATCTTGTTTATTAAGGATGGGGAGATCTTCACCCAGCTTGATCGCGGCCGTTTCACAAGAAAAGAATATTTTCAAAAGATCCTCGATGTGCTCTCCGCTTTAGGAGGTGAGGAAAATGACCTTATTTAAGCTCGCCCGCCGAAACATGGCTCGGAATTTTTTTCAGTACTTTCTTTATTTCGGATCAATGATTTTCAGTGTAGTGATTTTCTTTACCTTTGTATCGATTCAATATAACGGTGAGGTACAAGATGCTGCAACGAATTCTGTTAAAATCAACACCGCATTTCAAGCTGCTTCGTTTGTTCTGCTTATCTTTGTTGCTCTATTCGTCTGGTACTCCAACAGCTTTTTCACAAAAAGACGCAAGAAGGAAATCGGCCTGTATGCGCTGATGGGTTTGCGCAGAAAACAGATCGGCTGGATGCTTTTCTATGAAAATTTAATTCTTGGTTTCATTTCGCTTGCCGTCGGTATATTCATAGGCATACTGCTCTCTAAATTTTTTATTATGATTCTTATGAAACTGATGGATAACGTAGTGACCGTCCACTTTTCGATTTCATTACCTGCTGTTCTTGAGACGATCGGTGTTTTCCTCTTTATCATCGTGACGGCCTCACTTTATGGCTACCGCTTGATCTATCAATTTCAGCTTGTGGAGCTTTTCCACGACGAGAAAAAAGTTGATCGTGCGCCCAAGGTATCGGTTCTTCAGGCACTTCTTGCCGTTGTGTTCATCAGTACCAGCTATTGGCTTGTACTTCAAGATTTGAAACCGCCGCTTTGGCAATTTGGACTGCCTGTTCTCGCATTTACGATTCTCCTTGGCATGATTGCCGGTACCTATCTGCTCTTCCAATCATTGACTGTTTTTTGTCTCAAACAAATGCGTAAACGAAAAAACGTTTACTATAAAGGAACCCATATAATTGATATCTCGCAACTTTATTGTCGGATGAGAGAAAACGCACGCGTATTAACCGTGATTGCAACGATGAGTACGATAACACTGGTATCCGTTGGGACAAGTTATAGTTTATATTATAAGGTCGGGGAGGCAACAAAAAAGAATTTTCCGCATGGCTATGAGTACTTGATTCCTGCAGATCAGCAAGATCAAGCGGACCAGTTACTTCGCAACGCATTACGCGCAGATGGTGATCGCCATAAAATCACTTCGCAAGTATCTGTCCCCGCGCTTAATTTAGACGTGCAGCTATTGGAATATGATGGTGGAACAGCAGAATTCAATATCATTTCTGAGACTGCCTATAACCAAGTGGCAGCGCGTTACGGACAGAAGGATCGGATTCACCTCAATGAAAATGAAGCAACGATGCTGGCAAAGTTTTATAAGAAAGAGTTTACGAACCGTTATGTTGGACATTATGGATCTATTTGGAGTGAACAGCGTGGTAAAATGCAGAAAACAATCGTGCGTTATGTTGGATATAGAATGGTGCATTTTTCATGTACAGACGCTGTTGTAGTTGACGATGCACTGTTTCAGAAATTATCAGAAGAAAGTAAATCAATACTATTAACCCAAGTTGATCTCTCCGATCAGAAACACTTAGAACAAGTGGACGATCAATTCACGAACGCAATGCTGAATCTTGGAAAAAAGGTCGGCGAAAAAAATCCTCAATATTACGGTGTATTCAGTTATTATGGCATATACCATTCTAATAGTGTAGTCTATGGACTGATGATGTTCATGGGTGCTTTCCTCGGTCTTGTTTTCCTGATTGCGACTGGAAGTATTATTTATTTTAAACAGTTGAATGAAGCCGTTCAGGAAAAACCGCAGTTTACTATTCTGAAAAAACTTGGCCTGACGAACAGAGAAATCAGGGGCACGATTGCAAAACGGGTAGGTTTTATTTTTGTTCTCCCGCTTGTAATGGGTGGTTTGCATAGTACGATCGCGTTAGTAGCACTATCACGCATGCTGGAAGATGACTTGACCATACCCGTGGCCATCTGCATGGGTATCTATGCACTCATCTACACGATCTGCTACCTGTTTACTGTGCGGACATATTCAAAGATGGTGACCGCATAAAACAATAAAGTAAGAATGGCATCCACTAGGCTTTTTCGGGAATTAGCCGTAATCTTTGCTCAATAAGCGGACACCAAGATTTGTCGAAAATGTGCGCGTGCTGATACAAATGGGGACATGACTGCATAAGATATAGAAAAATAGAGGAGGATGCAGTATGTTTATTCTCATCGTTGTGATGTTTATTCTCCTTATCATTGTGGGTCTCTTCTATTGACAAATGATCCCGATGTCAACCGGTTTTCAGGTCATAAATGAAATCCGGTTTTTTGTGCGGGTAAGAAAATATAAAAGTTAAAAATTTAAGGAAAACTATCCGGACGTTCATTCAAAAATCAGAATAAGTTGTCAAACAATTTTTTGTGAACTGCTTCTTCCAAACTAGTGTTTAGTCGACAAAAAAACCCCGTTCAGAATTTGCCGGAAATGTGTGACAATAAAGGTATCTTAATTATGCGAAAGGAAGTGCCTGCAGCGATGCCAAACATCGTTTCTTTCAAATTCAACCCAGCGGAACTGAAACTAAACAAATTCATTGATTTCTATGGTTACTGCACGCAGTGGAATCAAAATATTTATGTATATGGTAAAAATGAATCGCAAAAGGTTCATCGTCTTTCTGAACTTCTGTCCTTTATTTTGTTTTCTCATGATCATGAATGCCTGATCGTTATTGAGGGTAGTGGAATTGATGAAACAAAAGACTATATTACCAAACACTTAGTTGGTGGTGTTCAGACAGCCTAAGTAGGGTTTGCGTATATTGTGATGACCAATCTAAAATGTGACAAACTCGTGAATTATCTTTTCAATATGGTATAGTATGAATAGCGTAAATTCATATTGAAAGGGTAGGAGTTGCATGACAACAATTGAACGCATAAGGACAGCGCCGATCAGTCCTGAAAATGATCCGTGGGAAGCTTATTTTGATGTGGAGCACTACGGACATTTAACACTGACGAATGTGGAGTTTACCACAACCACGCTCTGCAACATGAGGTGTGAGCATTGCGCGGTGGGCTATACCTTGCAGAAACGCGATCCGGATGCCCTTCCATTAGACTTGATTTTCAAACGTCTTGACGAAGCGAAAGATCTTCACGCTTTAAGTATCACAGGCGGCGAACCGATGCTGTCACTCAAGTCGGTGAAAGAGTATGTGGTACCCATCTTAAAGTATGCGCATGAACGCGGATTGAGAACCCAAATCAATTCGAATCTGACGCTTGATCTAGCGCGATATGAACTGATTATTCCATATCTTGACGTGCTTCATATTTCATTTAACTATGGAAGCTTCGAAGATTATTCCACTATTGGTTTCGCTGTAATGGAGAAGAAACCGAAAATAGAAGCACAACGGCTGTTTTTTGATCGCATGATTGAAAACGCACGGGAACTGACAGCACGCGGTGTCATCGTTTCAGCGGAAACGATGATCAATAAGCGGACATTGCCGCATCTTGAACGGATTCACGAACAAGTGGTAGCGATGGGGTGTCAACGGCATGAAGTACATCCGATGTATCCAAGCGACTTTGCCAGCGCGTTACAAGTCGCCTCACTTGATGAGATCCGATCCGGTATTCATCGTTTGCTTGATTGTCGTGACCAGAACGTGTGGATGCTGTTCGGTACCTTGCCATTTTATCCTTGCAATAAAAATGAGAAGGATCTGGCATTGCTTGAACGTCTGTATCATGAGAAAAATGTAACGGTTCGTAATGACCCGGATGGTCGTTCTCGGCTTAATGTTAACATTTTCGATGGCAATATTATCGTGACTGATTTTGGTGATGCGCCGGCACTGGGCAACATTAAAACAACAGCACTTGAAGATGCTTATCAACACTGGTTGATGACCCCGCTCGCAAAATCGCTGAATTGCCATTGTCCTGCTGTCAAGTGTCTCGGGCCCAATGTGCTTGTCAAAAATACTTATTATAAAGATATTGATTTTATGCAGCGAAAAGCGCTGATTGCACGGTGATTCACAAAATTTTATAAATTAAAAGGTCCTCTGCTTTTTTGCAAAGGACCTTTTAATCTATTAAATATCTAAAGCCGCTTTGAGATAGAGCCTTAGGGCATCAATTTGAGTTGCGGCACCAACCGTTTCATGCCCCAGTAGTGCCGCTTCTAGAGCAATTCCATCGGTCGTGTTAATAAAAAAACGTGTAATTGCTTCAATAGGCTGCTGTGGACTAAATTCGCCGCGGCGAACGCCTTCTTGGAAAAGACGTAAAAAAATGGATTGACCTTTCAGATAACGATTTCTTAAATACGTTTTTCGTTCCTCATTGCGCCATCCGGTGACAAAGTATTCATAGACGGCTATGGAAAAAGGAGTACCAGCTTCATGCGCTAATGCCTCTAAATAATCTTGAACCGCGTTCCACATACTTGTGTGTTTCTCAATAAGCGAATGAATAAATTTCTCAAATTCCATATTATTGTCTTCCAATAATGCGCGCATCATTGCTTCGGTGCTTGAGAAATACTGATAGACACCGCCGCGGCTCATTCCGGCTTCATTCACAATGTCCTGCATCGTAGCCGGTTCAAAGCCTTTGTTGGAAAAAACACTCTGGGCGGCCTGAAGGATTTGCTTTCTTCGTTGCGCGAAATGAGCTTCACTCACCTTTGGCATCATCATACCTCCTGTTTTTTTCAGTATATCACAATCAATTCTCCATCGATCATGAGCTTTGCATATCACCGGTACGTGTTTCGCTCAATTAAAGGCTATATGTTCCCGTGCCGAGTCTGTCTGGTTCAGGCATCCGGCGCAAGATCGGCAGAGCGAGCCAATATAAAGAAACAAATAAGAGACTTGCCCCAATACTGATGAAAATAGGACCGACACCCCATAGATGTGCGATTTGTCCGCCAAATAATGATCCAAGCGGCATGGCACATCCGCCGGCACTGATCATAATGGTATAGATTTGTGCCAAATGTTCTTGCGGAACAGCCTTCTGCAACGCTGAAACAAAAAGAATATTTGTCATGCCAGTTGGAACCAGACTAGCAGCGTATAGGATAAGCGACAGACTGTTCAATGATGTAAAATAAGAGATCAGCCATGAGATTCCAGATAAGAAAAACCCGCAAATAACCAGCTTTCCTAACATAAATTTTTTTACTAATGGGGCAGCAGCTGCGCCGATAAGTATTCCGACTGTTTCCGCTGATTGATAAAAGCCATACCATTGTGCGCCGCCGCGTCCTGCTGCATAAGCGGGCAATGTGGCATTGAGCATTCCGAAGACCAGATTGGCAATAATAGTCGCCGGTATAAATTGGATAATAAAGGAACCAGATACCATTTTTAATCCGGAAGTGAGATTATTCCAATACTCTTTGAATTTTTTCTTCAGATCTGCTGATTTATCAGGTTCCTTTTGGATTTTCATTGTTCTTCTAATCAAAAGAAAGCAGACGATACTGCAACCATTGAAAAGAATTGACAAAAGATAGAGCGTTAAGGGTGAAATAAAGACGATCAGAATTCCTGCCAGACTAGTGAAAATGATGGTGAATGCTTGATAACTCACGTTCATCAGAGCATTTGCTGAGGCGTACTGTCCTTCTTGAACAAATTCCGGAATCAAAGACATTTCCGCAGGGTTACTGAACATACCTAAAACAGCAACAACCGGCGTAAGTATGATGAGCGCTGCGGCAGAGTGCCAAAACGTGGTAAACATAACGTAAGTGATGACCACCGAAACGATTTGACCGAGTTCGGTCGTCCAAAGCAGTCTCTTTTTATTCATCCGATCAACGAGCGGACCAACCAGGAATTGAAACATCATGGGGGCGAGTGCAAGAAAACTAACTAGACCAGTGTAAAAAGTATCTTGAGTAAGGTGGTAGATGTACCAAATCAGTGAAACGTTGTACAGGCTCATTCCAATTGTACTGAGTGCGCGCCCTGAAAGGAGTTTCCAAAAATTAGCTGACATATCATTCATTTCCAAAAAATATAATGACACCAATGTCGTTATTATAAACGACATTGGTGTCATTATCAACAACTTCCACTCAAATAAATTTTTGTGACTATGCATGTGAAACAAGTCGAAAAATATGTTAATCTTTTTTTAACAAGTTGAAAACAGATTGTAAATCTACTGTGTTCTGTTAGAATGGAGTTTGGGCTCTTTTTCAGTTGAACAAGGCTTAGAATCCTATTTGGTACAGCTGACAAAAGAATTTTGATTATGATATGGAGAGGTGGACTTTGTGCACTTTTTGTCGAAAAATGACAAGTTTTTGAATATGCTTTCAATTATTTCACTGAATTTGGAGGATGCTGCAAAATTCTTTGATGAAAGCAAAATTAAGAATGAAGCTGACCTACACGAATTTTCCCGAAAAATGAAAAATTATGAACGTAAGGGTGACTCTTATGTTCACGAACTCATTATTGCCTTGAACAAAACCTTTGTCACACCGCTGCAGCGTGAGGATATTCTTGAACTGGCAATGAAAATGGACGATGTATTAGATGGCTTTGAAGAATGGTCGATGAGACTCGAAATATATGGTATCTCTCACGCGGATGAATTCATGGTTGAATTTGTCGGTATCCTCTATGAATCATGTAAAGAAATTAATCAAGCGATTACGCTGATGAGTAAAAAAAATCTTTCCGGCATTCGCAATAGTGTGATCAAAATTAATGATTACGAAACACAATGCGATGATTTGCTTGTGAAGTGCATTACAAGTCTCTTTAAAAATGAAAAAGATGCAATTAAAATCATTCAGTACAAAGAATTATACGAAATGCTTGAAAGTGTTGCGGACAGTTGTGAAGATGTCGCAGATACTCTTGAAACAATCATGATGCGTAACGCTTGACGGTAGTATTTTAACGAATTTTGGTACGACTATTTTTTGTATCGGTTATTTTTATGAAGAATAACAGGCAATACAGAATTCACGCATTCATTTTTACGCGGAAAGGGTTTTATAATCATGGAAAGTTTGTTTGCGTTGACGCTGATGATTGTATTTTTAGCGTTTATGTTCGACTTCATTAATGGCTTTCATGACACAGCAAATACTATTGCCACGTCTGTTTCTACACGTGCGTTGCGACCTCGTGCTGCGATTATTCTGGCAGGAACAATGAACTTTCTGGGGGCAATTACATTTACCGGAGTTGCTCAGACAATTAGTAAAGGAGTCATTGATCCTTTTTCTATTAAAGATGAAACGACGGGATTAATCATTGTGATGGCTGCACTGATAACAGCGATCCTGTGGAACCTTGCCACGTGGTTTTTGGGAGTGCCGAGCAGTTCATCGCATGCGATCATCGGTTCACTGGCCGGATCAGGTATATCGGCACTTGGCTTTGGTGCGTTAAATTATGAAGGGTTTATTGAGATTTTCGAGGCTTTAATTTTCTCGCCAATTGCCGCGATAACAATCGGCTTCATAGTAATGAAGCTTTTTACACTCTTTTTTCACAATTTCTCTTTGGCGAAGACCAATAGGCATTTTAGAATATTTCAAATATTCACCGCCGCTCTTCAATCATTCGCGCACGGCACGAACGATGCACAGAAAACGATGGGTATTATTACTATGGCATTAGTAGCATCGAATTATCTCACGGCGGTTGAAATACCAATGTGGGTGCGTATCGCTGCCGGATTGGCCATGGCGATGGGCACATCTGTTGGAGGATGGCGAATCATTCATACGGTAGGCAGCAAAATCATGAAGATTCAACCGATTAATGGAGCGGCAGCTGACCTATCTTCAGCTACGATCATTTTTGGTTTTACCTTTATCCATTTTCCTGTCAGTACGACGCATGTCATCACTTCCTCGATCTTGGGCGTTGGCTCAGCGGAACGTGTCAAGGGCGTGAATTGGGGAATGGCTATAAATATTCTGATTACATGGGTGATTACCTTACCTTTTACCGCACTTGTCTCTGCTGTCATTTATCGTTTATTAAACTGGATTCTTTAATGAGCTCGCTTATACGGGCTTTTTTTTTATTTACTGGATTGAGTATGTAACTCTGACACATTTTTACGGACGGTTAATTAGTTATCGATTAGCGCAAACCAGTACAAGTTCAATATTTTGGTAAGAAAATAAAAGAATAAGTGAAGTAAAAATGCAATTAAGGATTCGCCTGTGCTAGAGACTTGGCGACCCCAAGCTCTCTAACAGGTGGTGAAAGTTTTGCATAAAAGCGGTTACAAGAAGGGGAATAAAAAAATAATAAAATGATCACCGGCCACTGGCCGGAAACATTATTGATCAATAGGTGTAACAACTTTGTTATATTTGTGCACTCTCAAGTGATGGTGAATGCTTTTCCTGTACTTCAATAATCAATAGATCAAGTTCTTGACTACACCGCAATGTTTGCTCGGCATACAGACCATAATGTTTCGCGGTATTTAATAATTCCTGTCTTTTCTTCTCTATATTTTTTGAATAAACGGTACTAATTTCCTGGGATATACATACCACTGGAAATTCAGACATGAACACATAGCCCCTCCCGACACTGTATAAACTACCAATATTAAATCTATTATAGCATGTCCTCTTTTTTTGTCTACTAAATGAACGAAGGCTCTATCAAAAGTAGTCGTTTTGCATATTACAATCTATAATGAAACACAGGAGGGGAATATGCATGAAGCTGTCAGACCTTGAATTGATCACTATATTATCCGACGAAGGTAATATGCGAAAAGCCTCCGAACGGCTCTTTGTATCCCAACCCGCCCTAAGCCAGAGGCTCCAATATATTGAACGTGAATGGAATACGCAATTATTTGTACGTTCAAAACGCGGCGTGGTATTAACTGCAGAAGGTGAACTCGTTGAACGCTTCGCACGTGAAACGCTGGAACGGGCGGCGGAGACTCGCGCTGAGCTTCAGGCGCATGAGTCGGAAATCCATGGGACACTGAAACTGGCGGTCTCATCAGTGAATGGTCAATATTGGCTTCCTGATGTTCTGAAAACTTTTGTTGAATCTCATCCGCTCGTAAAGATTTCGCTGACAACGGGTTGGTCGAGCGAAATTTTGAAGCAGATGTATCGGGCGGATTGCCATGCTGCGATCGTACGCGGTACGCCAAAGTGGGGTGGAGGAAAGGTATATCTGTTTTCCGACCCGCTAAATTTTGTGGATTCGAAGATCGCCACATTAGAAGAACTGAAGAATGAGGAACGTCCTTATATCCAATTTCGCAGTGACTCGTCATATGATCAAATCATTCAGAATTGGTGGCATTCGCAAAATTTAAGACTGCCTGTTCGCACGATTATGGTGGATCAGATTGAGACGTGCAAACAGATGGTCACGCACGGAATTGGTTATGCGGTTCTGCCGTCGATCAGTCTCACAGAACGAGATACGGTGAACAAGATTTTACTGCTCGATCATCAAAATCAGCCGATTGTCCGCGAGAATTGGCTTTTATACGATCGAGAGGCACTTCACCTTGATCAAGTTCTTGCGTTTGTAAACCTGGTGAAACATAGACTTTTCTCGTGAAATTAGATAATATAGCAATGAAATGACAATTAGGAGGAACGTTCATGAAGCAGATGGATGCGTATGAAATTATTTCATTTTTACAAAACAGTGTTAAGAAAACACCGGTAAAAGTTTACATAAAGGGTGATTTGACATCTTTGTCATTCGGTAAAGATGTTCACACATTTATTAGTGGACAAGCGGGTACCCTGTTTGGCGATTGGCAAGAAATTGAACCGGTTCTTGCAGCAAACAAAGACAAAATTAGCGATTATGTAGTTGAAAACAACGCCAGAAATTCTGCGGTGCCATTACTTGACTTGAAAGGCATTGAAGCGCGTATTGAACCAGGTGCGCTGATCCGTGAGAAAGTTGAGATTGGCAAGCAAGCGGTTATCATGATGGGTGCTGTTATTAATATTGGCGCTGTTGTAGGCGAAGGAACGATGATCGACATGAACGCAGTGCTTGGCGGACGCGCGACGGTAGGAAAAAACTGCCATATAGGTGCTGGTGCGGTACTTGCTGGTGTTGTTGAACCACCATCCGCACAACCGGTTGTTATTGAGGATGATGTTCTTGTTGGCGCTAACGCAGTTGTTCTAGAAGGTGTACATATTGGAAAAGGTGCGGTTGTTGCCGCCGGAGCGATTGTCACCAAGGACGTTCCGGAATACACAGTTGTCGTTGGCGCACCGGCCCGTGTTCTTAAGAAGATTGATGAGAAGACGCGTTCGAAAACAGAAATAATGCAAGAACTGCGTCAGCTATAATAAATACGGGTGATTGCTCGCAAAATGGGAAGGGATCAATCATGGACTATATTGGGATCAGACGTGCTTTGCATCAGATTCCGGAGCTCGGCTTTGAAGAGGTGGAGACACAGGCGTTTCTATTAGAACAGATTCAGCGGCTGCCTCAAGATCGGATCCAAATGAAAAAGTGGAAGACCGGATTGCTTGTTCATGTATCAGGAACCGATCCTTCGAAGCTTGTTGGTTTTCGTACAGATATTGATGGACTTCCGGTCAAAGAAAATACTGGATACGATTTTCAATCCAAGCATGAAGGGAAGATGCATGCGTGCGGTCATGACTTTCATATGACAATTGCGCTGGGCGCTCTTGAGAATATTGTGCTGCATCCGGTAAAAGAAGATACACTATTCATTTTCCAACCGGCTGAAGAAGGACCTGGCGGTGCATTGCCATTGATGGCGAGTGACGAATTCAAAACATGGAAACCGGATCTAATCTTTGCGCTGCATGTGTCACCGGAGTTTCCTGCAGGTACGGTCGCCACAAAAGAAGGGATTCTTTTTGCGAATACTTCTGAGCTTTTCATTGACTTCAATGGTAAAGGCGGTCACGCTGCAAGTCCTCATTTAACACATGACACAATTGTCGCCGCCAGCCATTTTATAGTCGGGCTTCAGACAATTGTCGCGCGCCGGGTTAATCCGCTGCATTCCGCCGTACTCACGATTGGAAAAATCACCGGTGGATTTAAGCAGAATATCATTGCTGAACACGCCCGTGTTGAAGGAACGATAAGAACGCTAAGTCAAGACACCATGGCGCTGATTAAAGATGATATTGAACGGCAAGTTAAAGCGATTGAAATCGCCTACCAATGTAAGGGAACGATTGATTACGGAGCAAATTATTACCAAGTATTCAATCGTAAGGAATACGTTGATCCGTTCATTTGCTTTTGCAAGGATAAAGATTTCCCGTATGTCATTTGCGATGATGCGATGGCAGGTGAGGATTTCGGCTATTTTTTGAAAGAATTACCCGGATTCATGTTTTGGCTAGGCATCGGTAAAACATCAAGCTTGCACGCGGCAGATTTTAAACCTGATGAAGCAGCGCTTGCTCAAGGGGTTAAGGTGGTCAGCGCGTATATTAGAGAAGGTAGTTAAACAAAATAGAATGAATGAGTCAATCCTCCGGAACGAAAAGAGTTTTTCGTTCCGGTTTCTTTTTTTTTTGTGTGAATTGCTGCCAAGCGTATTAATGGGAGATCAGGTAGTTACGTGCTATCATTAATAAGTGACAGGGGAGAAATGATTTTAACAAGCGTATTATTTGATAAAATTATTTCTAAATGATAATATAATATCCTGTTTTTATGATTAATAGTCTTTTATATCAATGTATATAATTAATTTAAATTAATTATCATTTGATATTGACTTAAATTAATTGTGATACTATAATTAGTGACATAGCCTCATGTTCCATGAGGAAAGAAGCTAATTTTTAGGAGGTATTATCGAAATATGGTAGAACGTCTTGTAAGTGCAAAGGCTCCTTTATTTAACCTTGACAGTGTCAATGCGGATGGTTCATTCGGTAAAGCGAATTTGGAAGAGAACATTAAAGCTGGAAAGTGGACGATTTTTTTCTTCTATCCAATGGATTTCACTTTTGTATGTCCGACTGAAATCACGGCATTTAGTGACCGTTATGAAGAATTTCAAGATCTTGGTGCGGAAATAATTGGTTGTTCCTGTGACACAATCTACACACACCAAGCTTGGATGAAGACTTCGAGAAGAGAAGGCGGCATTGGCAAAATTAACTTCAGTCTTGCGGCTGATCACACTCACGAAGTTGCAGAAAAGTACGGTGTGCTTATCCCTGAAGAAGGTGTTGCACTTCGAGGCTTGTTTATCATAAGTCCTGAAGGTGATCTTCGTTACGCAGTTGTCAATGACAACAATATCGGTCGTGATGTTGACGAAACATTGCGTGTTCTTCAAGCACTGCAATCCGGCGGACTATGCCCAGCAAACTGGCACCCTGGTGATGAAACACTGCACGTGTGATTCGGAAAATATCAGAACCAAATAATAAATATCGGCAGAATAACTGCTTTTGATAAACAGGACAATTTGTCCTGTTTTTTCATATGTCTGGAGAGTGAAAAGTTCTGTGTGAATAAACAAAAGGATAACCCTTAAATGGGATTTTATGGTATCCTCTATTTCTACGACAAAAGAGAGGATAAAATCGCCAAGGGTTATCGTAGTTCTTATTCTATCGTGTTCCTTCGCGATTGACTAGTGCCATGTTAAAATTTATTGATTCTGTACTTCTGTTCTTCCGTTCTTGTTTCCATAGATTCGCTACGTTTCAATGGTTTGTTGTGATCATTATCGGTTTGATGATACGTTCTGACTGTCTCGGAATCACTTCGGTGATTCGTGACTTGTCCCTAAACCCGAAGGGTTATGAGTCCATGATTCATTTCTTTCGTTCTTCCGCATGGTCTTTGAGCGAACTACGGCAACAGTGGCTGCGCGTGGTGCTCAAGTTTGCGCCGCTCAAGCATGAAGCGGGCGCCGTGGTTCTCGTTGGCGATGGCGTCAAACAGGCGAAAGAAGCCCGCTACATGCCCGCTGTGAAGAAATTGTTTCAAGAGTCCGAGGATGTATCCAAGTCCGCCTTCATCTTTGGACATCTCTGGGGTTCTGTGGGCATCCTGATCGGAAACGCTGGAAAGTTGTTCTGCCTACCTCTTTTTCTTCGCCTTCATGATGGTGTCCAGACGATTCGTCAATGGGAAACGTGCGATGAAAATCAAGACTCCCACGTGGTGCAAATGATTGATCAAGGATTTTCAGCCGCTCGGGTGCTGGGACGTGCGTTGTTTCTACTTGACCGTTATTTCTTGTCTGTACCTGCACTTCGTCGGTTGAATCAACGGAATCAGGAAGGAAGCACGCAACTGGATCTGGTGACGAAAGCAAAAACCTCCTGCGTGGCTTATGAACACCCCGTTCAAACGGGCGGACGGGGACGTCCACGGAAAAAAGGAACCAAAGTGCATGTAAGCACACTGTTTGAAACGCAGGAGAACCAGTTTCAAACGACCCGTCTGTCTCTTTATGGGAAAAAAGAGACGGTCTCTTATCTCTGCCTTGATCTGCTTTGGGGGCAAGGACTGTATCAAGAACTGCGTTTTGTGCTCGTTGTGATGGGTGGACGCCGTTCGATTCTTGCCAGCACGGATCAATCCTTAGAACCGGAGGCCATCATCCGGCTTTATGCCTGGCGTTTTACCACCGAAACTACTTTTCGAGCGATGAAACAGTCACTCGGTGCTTTTGCCTATCATTTTTGGAGCCGTTCGATGCCCAAACTGAACCGTTATCGCAAATCGGATGAACCCGATCCGCTGGATCACATAACCGAAGACCGCGCACAAAAACGGATTGTTCAAACGGTCAAAGCGATTGAAGGATCCATGATGTGCCACTGCATCGCGATGGGCTTGCTTCAGATGATTGCGTTGCGTCATGACACGAAGAGACAAAAGAATCTTTTTCGCTTTTTACGAACCCCATCCAAGGGAGCAGCTTCAGAAGCAACCATTATGGCTCATTTACGTCAGACGATTTTTCAACGGTTTGCCCGAAATCAGCATTTAGCCATAACGCAAATAATTCGAGAAAAGCAGGAAACACCTGAGTTACAGGACGAATTAATGATTTCTTAAGAGCCTAGAACTTTTGACTGCCCAGTCATATGTGAAGGAAGGTAAAATTTTCGCTGGAATGATTAGAGACACCTCTGTTACTTGCCTTTGCCCAAGACTTCGTAAAGACAGTTTTTTTGATCAATTTAAATCAATAACTCTGGATGAAAATTAAAAATGATCACAGATAAGATCTGTCATGCGAGGAGCGAAAGACTTGTTGTCTGCATTCAATCTGTTAAAATGGGGGGTACTGCAAGATCATACATAAAGAATTGTTCCACATTCTAAAAGCGGAATAATAGGGGGAAGGGGCTGTACAGTGAATATATTCAAAAGGCTGAAACCATTTTATTGGCCAGACAGAAAGTATTTGTTTGGATCTCTGTTATTTCTCATTCTCAGCAGTGCAATCACAATCGTGTATCCGATTGTTTTGCAGCTGACCATTGATCAAGCAATTATCCGTCGGAACATTTCGCTTATTCCGATTTTATCTATTGGCTTTGTACTTATAATGGCTGTTAAAGGGTTCTCAAGTTACTATAGTCAATATTGGGGCGATATGTTCGGTGTCAGCTCAGTTTTTCACTTGAGAGAGGCACTTTATAAGAAACTACAATATCTTCCTTATCACTATTACGACAGTGCGAAAACCGGAGATTTGATGTCGCGACTGACAGCCGATGTTGAAGGATTCCGTTTTTTTCTGTCTGCAGGATTTACGCAACTTGTTAATTTTGTTGTCTTGGTTGGATTCAGCATTGCACTCATGTTTTATTATTCTTGGGAACTGGCACTTGTCACATTGGCGATGACTCCTTTTCTTTGTGTGAGTGTTTTTCGCTTTGACAGGCGAGTTCACCCTGCATTTCGTAAAATTCGGCTGTCACTGGCAAGCATGAATACACGTGTCCAAGAAAATATTAGCGGCATGAACACGATTAAATCGCTAGGCAGAGAAAATTTTGAAATAAACCGTTTCTCAGAAAGTAATCAAACATACAGAACGAGAAACTTGGTAACCGCTGATATATGGGCAAAATATTTTCCGCTAATGGAACTTATTGGAAACATAAGTACGGTCTTCATACTAGCACTTGGCGGCTATTTTGTTATATCCGGACATCTAGCACCAGGGGCACTGGTCGCTTTTTTCAGCCTTGTCTGGTACATTATGGATCCTTTAATGAGTCTTGGATTTATGATCAATACTTTTTCACAATCGAAGGCTTCCGGAGAGCGCCTGCTTCAAATTCTTGACGAAAAAAGTGATATTGCGACTCCAAAAGATGCGTTTCAAAAGGAGCGTCTTGACGGAGATGTTGTTTTTCAAAAAGTATCTCTTCTTTATCCAAATGAAAAAGTGCCTGCACTTGAACAGATTAGCTTTGAAGCAAAACCGGGGAATGTTATCGGTTTAATGGGAGCTACAGGTTCAGGAAAATCAAGTATTACTCAGCTTATCGGACGTTTTTATGATGTGACTGGCGGCGAAGTTCGCATCGATGGCTGCCCGGTTAAATCTTACGACTTGAAGTCTCTCAGGAAGAATATCGGATATGTATTGCAAGAAAATTTCCTTTTCTCATCAACCATTCGGGATAATATTGCTTATGGAAAGCCGAAAGCCACGATGGAAGAAGTGGTGCAGGCGGCAAAACGTGCTGAAGCAGATGAATTCATTCGTACGCTGCCGAACGGCTATGATACGGTTCTTGGTGAGCGAGGAATGGGACTATCAGGTGGTCAGAAGCAGCGCATTTCGATTGCTCGAGCTCTGCTTGTCAACCCAAGCATCTTAATTTTGGATGACGCAACAAGTGCAGTTGACATGCGTACTGAAGGATTAATACAAAAGGCATTTAAAGAATTGATGAAGGGCAGAACAACATTCATCATTGCCCATCGAATCTCATCCGTGCAGATGGCGGATCAAATCCTTGTACTTGAACATGGCCGAATTAAAGAACGTGGAAACCATGATGAATTAGTCCGCCATGATGGTATTTATCGAAGAATCTATGATATTCAATTTAAGGATCGTGATTTTATAAAGCAGCAAGTCGCACGTCCGGGGAGGAATCAGTGATGAAGAGCGAAATGGGAAAAGAACGATTTTTCTATCCGGAGGACCGGGTGATTGAAAAACCATTCAATTGGAAGCAGCTGCTTCGACTTTTTAACTATTTAGGTCCCTATGTAAAGACGCTGATTCCGAAGGCAGTCGCGGCTATGGTTGTTACGACAGTTATTCGACTCATTATTCCGATTATAATTGGCGTTTATGCGTTTGATCAGGCGATTGACGAAAAAAATTACAACATGCTTTACTGGCTAGTCGCAATAACCGCTTTGTTATATGGGCTGTCATTTGTCAGCAATTGGTACAGAATTCGGACGACAAACCAACTGGGTCAGTATGTGATTCATGATTTGCGGGAGAGTTTATTTAATCACATTCAATATCTGTCTCACCGATTTTTTGACTCGAGGTCGGCTGGTTCAATTCTTGTTCGTATCATTAACGATGTCAACTCAATGCAAGACTTGTTTACCAACGGGGTTATCAATACTCTGATGGATAGTGTTACCCTGATCGGTATTTTTGTGATTTTGTTTGTGCTCAGTCCACCTCTTGCAATCGCAGTTTTGATTGTCATTCCGTTGATGTTCTTTATCTCAACGAAGTTGCGGCGCAGTATTCGCCGTGCATGGCAAAAAGTGCGTATGAAAATGTCAAAGTTGAATTCCCATTTAAATGAGAGTATTCAAGGAATACGTGTGACACAATCGTTTACTCAAGAAGAAGAGAACAGAGCTTATTTTAACGGAGTCAACACGGAGAACTTTTTAGCATGGAAAGAGGCCTCACGAAAAAATGCGATGTTTCGGCCATTTGTCGATCTATCCAATGCAGTTGGATCAGCAATTTTAATCTGGTTTGGCTCATTTCTTATCCATCAGAACTCGATTGAAATCGGAACTTTTGTGTCCTTCGCTTTTTATCTTGGTATGTTTTGGGGGCCGATTTCACGTCTTGGTCAAGTGTATAATCAACTACTTGTTGCTATGGCATCATCGGAACGAATTTTTGAATTTCTGGATGAACAGCCAAGTGTTCCAACTAAAAAAGATGGAACGAGCATGAAAAATGTGCGCGGTACGATCGATTTTGATCACGTGGAATTCAGCTATACCGGCAAACGAAAAGCACTCAAAGGAATTTCATTTCATATTCCGGCAGGAGAGACTTGGGCTCTGGTTGGACACACAGGGTCAGGAAAAACGACGATTGCCAACCTGATTAGTCGCTTCTACGATGTGACTGCGGGTACCGTTCGTTTTGATGGTATCGATGTGCGCGATCTTGATTTGCGTGAATTGCGCGCAAGTGTGGGAACAGTGATTCAGGAGACCTATGTTTTCTCTGGAACAATCATGGATAATATTCGCTTTGGTAACCCGGACGCGACTGATGCGGAGGTTATTCAGGCGGCAAAGGCAATTGGCTCGGACACATTCATTCAAAGTCTTCCGAATGGCTATCTTACTGAGGTAGAAGAACGAGGCAATATTCTTTCCGTTGGTGAGCGGCAGCTCATTTCTTTCGCGCGAGCCTTGCTCTCAGATCCGAAAATTCTCATTCTTGATGAAGCAACGGCAAGCATAGACACAGAGACGGAAGCAGTTATTCAAACAGCGCTGAAACAATTATTGAGAGGGAGAACATCCATAATCATCGCTCATCGTTTATCCACGATACGAGATGCAGACCAAATTGTTGTACTGAACGAGGGAGATATTGTTGAAAAAGGTACTCACCAGCAACTAATGGAGCTGCAAGGCAGGTATTTTGATTTGGTGCTCAGTCAGTACAATGCTCTCGACGGAGTATCATAATTAATATTTCTATTGAGCACACGGCTGAACAAGAATTGATGTTTTTATCATTGCAGTACTTTGTATCATTCATTGAGTTGAGAATGCCGGATCGTTCTTTGGTATAATAGTTATGCGTGCCGCAATAGTGCGGAGAGCCCGCAGATTGGAGAGAGCAGGTCATGGTGCAACAATTGATTATGATCACCCTGTGGATTATTATTTACGGGTATATGATCACGGCATCAATTGAATTCGGAACGGGTTTCTATTTGTTTTATGGACAACTTCTTATAAAACAAGAGCGTCTTTATATGCCGCTTCAAAATTGGCTGTCACCAGTCTCAGAGCTTATAAATATTGGCTTTGTTCTTATTTTTACAGTTGTGATCGGTTTATCTCCCGAGATTGTTCTTAACTTTCAAACGCCATTGGTGTTCTGTGCTGTACTCGCAATCCTTCTCACAGTTCTCAAAGGTGCATTCTTTGCAATGGCTGAGCTTCTGCCAAAAGGAAGAAAGGCGAGCAAATTCTTTTTTGCCGGAAACGGTGTATTGGGGATCTTTATTCCAACGGTGCTCAGTATCACGCTGGTGATTAGTGAAGGCGGTTTTTCTATTTATGGGGCGGGAGGTCTTTTCGATTTTCTTACGTACATGTTTTCTAATTTATACTTTTGGTCTGTAATGGTCATTGCTATTGTCAGTATTTTTTACATAGGTGCGATGCATCTTGTTTGTTTTGCCTCATCGATCAGAAATCGGGAACTAACGGATCATTTTAGAACGATCGCACTCTTTATGAGTATGCCGACGGTGCTGGCAAGTGGTTTTGTTTTTCTGGGGATTGAGCTTCAGAATCCGGATCATTTTCTGCGAATGCTCGGCGATTCATGGTTGTTCATGTTCTCACTTATTTGTTTGCTGGTCGCTGTGACACTCGTATTCTTGAGAAACTATCGGTTTGTTTTCACATTGGTCATGCTGCAATATTTTTTCGCTTTTTTCGGGTATACGGTTACACATCTCCCGTTTCTCGTTTATCCGGATATAGTGATTGATTCACGACTATCCAACTGGGGTCAGTCAGGGTGGTTTTTCCTGATTACATTAATTACCGCACCTACGTTGCTATCGCTTCTCCTCTTAATGAGGAGACGTGGCGTATTGCGAAATGCAGCATTTCGAAAATCTAATTAGAAAACGTGTCTATTGTTTCTCTGTTGTATAAAAAAGTAAAAGCACAACGAACCGTTAATGGCTCGCTGTGCTTTTGATTTTAATAGGATATTTGCACTTTACTTACTGTTTTCCACTTGTTTGTTCGCTTTTTCATCAACTTCCATTATGATTGGAAGAATCATTGGCCTGCGGCGTGTCCGTTCATAAAGGAATGGTGCAAGAATATCTGTTACCTCACCCTTGATTTCCGACCACTGTAAGGAATCCCGCTGGATCACTTCCTGGAGACGAGAAGCGAGCAGGGTTTGCGCCTCGTTAATGAGATCGCCTGATTCACGCATATAGACGAATCCGCGTGAAATGATATCCGGACCGGCTAATAACTTGTGTGCGTCGATGTCCGCACTGACGACCACAATAACCAATCCTTCTTCGGAAAGAATCTTCCGATCGCGGAGAACGATATTACCAATGTCACCAATTCCGCTTCCGTCAATATAAACAGATCCAGATGGAATCTTACCGGTGACTTTCGCTGAGTTTTGATCGAGCGCCAAAACATCACCGATATTCATGATAAATGAGTGATCATATGGAATTCCACATGCGTGTGCCGTCTCGACATGTTTTTTAAGCATCCGGTATTCACCGTGGATGGGCATAAAAAATTTTGGCTTTAGCAAACGGAGCATTAATTTTTCTTCCTCTTGACCACCATGTCCGGACGTATGAATGTTGCTCAGTTTGCCATGGATGACATCCGCTCCGGCACGGTAAAGCTGATTGATTGTACGGTTAATGCTGACCTTATTACCCGGAATAGGGGATGAGGAGAAGATTACCGTATCACCGGGTTGTACTTGAATTTGACGATGGGTGCCGTTTGCAATTCGAGACAAAGCTGCCATTGGTTCACCCTGGCTTCCGGTACACAGAATGGTCACTTGTTGATTTGGCAAATGGTTAATCTGTTGGTGGTCGATAAATGTGTCCTGCGGTGCATTAATATATCCGAGCTCTTCTCCGATTGTTATTGCAGCTTCCATACTTCTTCCGAAAACGGCAATTTTACGCCCGGTAGCTACAGCGGCATCCACAACTTGCTGGAGACGATGGATATTAGAAGCGAATGTGGCAAAAATAATCCGTCCGTCCACTTTACGAAAAATATCTTTAATGTTTTCGCCAACTTCGCGCTCGGTCATTGTAAAACCGGGAACTTCAGCATTTGTGCTGTCCGACATGAGGCAAAGGACGCCTTCTTTACCGATTTCAGCCATTTTTGTGAGGTTGGCGATCTGTCCGCCAACAGGTGTGAAATCAAATTTAAAGTCTCCTGTTTCAACAATATTTCCTTGGGGTGTCTTAACAACGACACCATATGAATCAGGAATACTATGCGTTGTTCTAAAGAAACTAACCGATGTCTTCTGAAATTTGATGACGTCATCCTCGGTGATCTCGTGAATCACCGTTGTGCGCAGGAGATTGTGTTCGTCAAGTTTGTTGCGGATTAAACCAGCTGCCAATTTTCCGGCGTAGATCGGCACATTAACCGCGCGTAATAAATAGGGAACGCCGCCGATATGATCCTCATGGCCGTGTGTAATGATTAAACCCTTAATTTTATCAGCGTTCTTTACTAAATAGCTGTAATCCGGAATGACGTAATCAATGCCTAGCAGTTCATCCTCCGGGAACTTAATGCCGGCATCAATAACGATGATCTCATCCTGAAATTGAACCGCATAGGTGTTTTTGCCGATTTCTCCAAGCCCGCCGAGAGAGAAAACGGCCGTTTGATGGTTTTTCACAAATTTCATACGTTACAGCTTCTCCAGTTTGAATTCGGCAGACTTTTGCTCATAATCGAGGAATTTACCGGTCAGCGGTTGAATAAACTCAACATTATAGGGTTTGTCTGCAAGTTTTTGGCGAACGTCGCGAACGTCGTTTGCTTCAAGATAAAGAGCCTCCGTTTGCTCACGTACCGGAACCTCGTCTCTTGATGATTGGTACAATACTTTATAAATCATGTTCCAAACTCCTTCCAAAAAAATGTTCTACAGATCATTATATATGAAATGGCGTGCTTTTTCACTGTCCAAGATCTGTTTCCAGATGAATTCATATGATTTGTCTGCCAAGAGTTGTAATGTGCTATATTTTTCAAAAGATCAAATTTAGCTTTAACAAACGGTAAAAATTAATACCTGAACAACCAAATAAATCGATAGAACTGATATAATAGTATGAAGGTTATAGGACAATGCCGTGAGAATAACCAGTGGCAGGGTTGACCAGTGACGTTCAACTAAGGGAGGATGCAACGATTGGCAAAACCGAAGATCGTTTTTTTTGACATTGATGACACCTTGTATGATCAGAACAAATTAATTCCGGCCTCGACTGAGGAAGCGATACATAGGTTACAGGATAAAGGTGTGCTGACAGCAATTGCTACCGGGCGTTCACCGTTTATGTTCCGCAATTTAAGAGATCATCTTGGCATTCATTCGTTTGTCAGTTTTAATGGTTCTTATGTTGTTTATGAAGATTCAACGGTGTACACGAACCCGCTAAACGATAGCACCTTGCAGGCGCTCGTTACGCGAACAAGGGAGTTGGGCTGGTCGTTTGCTTTTGTAAACGATCAATTAATTAAATTAGATAGGCAAGCAGATGAGAAGGCAAAGGAAAGTATCGAAAGTTTGAAGCTGCCCATGCCATTTCCGGAAACTGACGCGCATTTCATTGAAAACCATGAGGTATACCAAGGTTTGGTTTTTTATGGAAAGCATGATGATGCACGCTTTCTTCAGCAATCGCCATTCGATGAGTTCAGGTACGTGCGCTGGCATGAATACGGTGTAGATGTGATTCCTAACCGTGGATCAAAGGCAGAGGGAATTAAGCAGCTCCTGAAAAAAATGGGTCTCACACCGGATGATGCTTGTGCCTTTGGAGATGGAAATAATGATATTGAAATGCTTTCCTATGTCGGTACCGGAGTGGCAATGGGGAACGCGGTTGATGAGGCGAAAAAAACAGCTGATTTTGTGACGACTCCTGTACACCAAGATGGAATTTATAATGGTTTAAAGCATATAGGTCTGCTGTAACTTTAACGCAACCTGTTAGAAAATTTGGCTTTACCGGATTCTTGATATCGCGAATCCTTAGTTAGGGGAGTAATGCTCTTCTTGAATCTACACATTTACGTGCAAAAAGGGTGCCTCAAAAGTCCATTTTGAGGCACCCTTTTTATGTGTTGAGAAAAACGGCATAATGATAAGGCAAATGCAGGTGCGGTATTCTGGGGAGCGGCCATTTGATTTCGAACAGCCGAAGCACAGAATAAGTTTATCATTGACGCCTTTGGGGCAGTTTCTTGGTGGTTTAGTACGTATCTTTTTCCATTACATTATCCGGTATTTTAAAGGGATCTTGTTTATTGATGTGATCATAAAAGAGAATACCGTCCAGGTGATCAATCTCATGCTGAATGGCAATCGCCGGATAACCTTTCAGGCGCAGAGTTACTGGTTTTCCGTCTATATCAAATGCCTTTACTTTAACTCGAGCGTGACGGGGAACAAAGCCTGGAACCTCTCTGTCTACAGACAGACAGCCTTCCCCGCCTTCAAGATAGGTATTTTCAACCGAATGGCTGATTATTTTGGGATTGAATAGCATGTATTCATAATGCTTGTCATTCTCATCATCCAAATATAATGCAATCATTCGTTTGCTCAGTGCAATCTGAGGGGCTGCAAGTCCTATGCCTGCGCGCAGGTTGAATTTCTTCGCGACCTCTTCATCTTGACTGTTTTTGAGGAATTCAAGCATCTTTTTTAATGTGTTTTTTTCTTCCTCCGAAGCCGGTAATGGAACTTCCTTGGCTACTTGTCGCAGTATCGGATTTCCTTCTCGAATAATATCGTCCATTGTAATCATGTATTGAGTCACTCCTTCAACCATTCAATAAAGTAACTGGTGATGCAGTTCGCTTCACCTCATCTCTTACTCTAGTGTATCATTAAAATAACGCAATGTTTACTGTCCTGTTTGAAATAAACGATGACAACGATGGCAGCCAGGTTCTAACGTTTGACTTCATTGAATGAGGTATTATAAACTAAAATCAGTAAAGGTCATTTAAACGTCTTTGACCGCGCAGCATACCTATTTGCGGGCGTTTAGTATGGAAAAGGATACGAAAAGCGTATTTTGTGTATCGAGCTGTTTTTTGCGTGTCCCTTTTTTATTGAAAGCGCTTAAGTGACATATGTCTCTTTACTAAAAATATAAACAAACACGCATACTTGTGGGAAGAGGTGAGGGACTTGCCTGTGAACTATTCTGGACAGATTGAAAACTTTTTTCCAACGTTACGTATTCTTGATTCACAAGGGCATGTTGTGAATGATCAACAAAATCCTGAAATGACGAATGATCAATTAAGAGAACTAATGCGGCGCATGGTCTATACAAGGATTTGGGATCAGCGCGCGCTTTCGTTAAATCGACAAGGCAGGTTGGGCTTTTACGCACCGGTTGCCGGTCAGGAAGCATCAATGGTTGCCAGTGAATTCGCTATGGACAAAAAAGACTGGCTGCTGCCTTCATATAGAGATATTCCACAGCTTGTTTGGCATGGACTTCCACTGTATAAAGCATTTCTCTACTCAAGAGGACATTTTGAAGGCGGACAATATCCTAAAGACCTTAACGCGGTGATGCCGCAGATTATTATTGGAGCGCAATGTACGCAGACTGCGGGAGTTGCGCTCGGATTGAAGAAAAGAGGCAAGTCGCAAGTTGCTTTCTGCTACTTCGGAGATGGTGCGACTTCACAAGGAGATTTTTACGAAGCGATGAATTTTGCCGGTGTGTATAAGGCTCCCGCAATCTTTATTTGCCAAAATAATCGATTTGCTATATCGGTGCCTGTTGAAAAACAAACGGCTGCAGAAACGTTGGCGCAAAAAGCGGCAGCCGCTGGAATTAATGGCATTCGAGTTGACGGCATGGATCCACTCGCTGTGTATGCAGCTGCCAAAGAGGCGCGTGATCACGCGCTTGCCGGAAAAGGACCGACGTTGATCGAAACCTTGACCTACAGATATGGACCACACACGATGGCCGGAGATGATCCGACACGTTATCGGACAGAGGAGTTAACAGGAGAATGGGAGAAAAAGGATCCGCTCATTCGATTCCGCCTCTATTTGGAACAGCTTGGACTTTGGTCGCATGACGATGAGGAACAAGCAGCGGAACAAGCAAAAGCTGATGTAGCAAAAGCTCTAAAACAGGCGGATGGTGTCCCAAAGCAAAAGGTTACCGATCTACTTGGCAATATGTACGAAAAGCCGACACAGAACATTAAAGAGCAGCTGAAGGAATACAGTACGCGGGAAGGGGATCAGCGATGACACAATTGACGATGATCCAGGCAATTACTGATGCAATGCGAACCGAGCTTAGAAGTGATGAAAATGTGCTTGTTTTTGGTGAGGATGTCGCTCAAAACGGAGGCGTGTTCCGCGCCACGGAAGGACTCTATGATGAATTCGGCGAGGAGCGTGTCTTTGATACACCACTTGCTGAATCGGGTATAGGCGGACTTGCGCTTGGTCTTGCCTTACAAAACTATAGACCGGTAATGGAGATTCAATTCTTCGGATTTGTGTTTGAAGCAATGGATAGTGTTGCCTCGCAGCTTGCCAGACTGAGATATCGGTCCGGCGGTGTGTATCATGCGCCGGTCACGATTCGATCGCCATTTGGCGGCGGTGTAAAAACTCCCGAGCTTCACGCAGATAACCTTGAAGGACTTTTCGCACAGTGTCCTGGGCTTAAGGTTGTGATACCGTCTAATCCGTATGATGCAAAAGGCTTGTTGATCGCCGCAATTAGAGACAATGATCCGGTAGTTTTTCTCGAACATATGAAGCTGTATCGTTCATTTAGAGAAGAAGTTCCGGAAGAAGCTTATACAATAGAAATTGGGAAAGCCAGCATCGCTCGTGCGGGAAAAGATTTATCGATTATTACGTATGGAGCAATGGTTCGAACTGCTTTGAAAGCGGCTGATCAATTAAAAAAAGAGGGCATTGATTGTGAAGTCATTGATCTCAGGACAATCAGTCCGTTAGATACTGATACGATAACAGCGTCAATTAAGAAAACAAATCATGCAGTTGTTGTTCAGGAAGCGCAAAAACAAGCGGGTATTGGCGCTCAAGTCATTGCGGAAATTAACGATCGAGCGTTGCTTTATCTTGAGGCGCCGGTAGGAAGAGTGACTGCGCCGGACTCGGTCTTTCCGTTTGCCGCGGCAGAAGATGTATGGCTTCCGAATGAGAAAGACATTGTGAACAAAGTAAAAGAAACCATGAACTTTTGATGAGAGCAGTAATCAATGATCAGATGAACAGACTTTGTTCAAGGACGTGAAGGAGTGAGTGCCATTGGCCTATTTGTTTAAACTGCCGGACATTGGTGAAGGAATCCACGAAGGTGAAATTCTGAAATGGTTTGTGAAACCAGGGGATACCGTCCATGAGGATGATCCGTTGGCAGAGGTTCAAAATGATAAAGCGGTTGTCGAAATCCCTTCTCCTGTGAACGGGACAGTTCTGGAACTGAATGCTGAGGAAGGTCAAGTCGTTGAAGTAGGAACAGTGGTCATTACACTTCAATCAGATGAGGCAGACAACGAAGCCGATCATGCGCCGCAAGAGGAAACTAGTCAATTTGCCGCGGCGGAACAGGAAAATTCGACGGTGATACCAACCGAGGATGACTCTCGTGGAGAGACCCAATCCGTAAGTGTAATTGCTATGCCATCTGTACGAAAATATGCTAGAGACCATGGAGTCAACATTAAACTCATATCGGGAACTGGTCGAAACGGACGTATCCTTAAAGAAGATATTGACCATTTCCTGACTGCGCCTGAAGAGAAGCGTGACGCGAATCAGGAAGCATCAGAGAAATTGACAGAGAAGACGGCAGAGAATGAAGATGCTCTTCAAAATTTTCAAGAAAGCGGAACAGAGAGTCGTGAAAAATTTATCGGCATGAGACGAGCAATTGCGCGAGCTACGTCTCATTCGATGCAAACTGCGCCACATGTCACACTAATGGATGATGTGGATGTGACGAAACTAGTGGCTCATCGAAAACGTTTTAAGCAGGAAGCACAAGAGATTGGCGTAAAATTGACCTATCTTCCGTATATTGTAAAAGCGCTCGTTTCAGCGCTTAAGGAGTTCCCAATGCTTAATGCTTCCCTTGATGAAGAGAATCAGGAAATAATCTATAAACATTATTATAATATCGGCATTGCGGCAAATACGGATGCAGGACTGGTAGTACCGGTAGTTAAACATGCGGAATCAAAGTCTATGTACGCGATCGCCACTGAAATTCAACACTTAGCGGAAAAAGCGCGTACAGGTAAACTGACTCCAGAGGATATGAAAGGCGGAACGTGTACAATTTCGAATATTGGCTCTGAAGGCGGCCAATGGTTTACCCCTGTGATTAATCAGCCTGAGTCCGCCATTCTAGGAGTCGGAAGGATCTCGGAAAAGGCCATCATTCGTGATGGAGAGATTGTCGCTGCACCTATGCTTGCTCTGTCTATGAGCTTCGATCACCGTCTGATCGACGGTGCGACAGCTCAGAGGGCAATGAACAAAATAAAAAGGTTGTTAATTGATCCACAACGCCTTATCTTGGAGGGGTAGAGATGGTAGTAGGAGAATTTACCACAGAAGTAGATACGGTCGTCATTGGAGCCGGACCTGGTGGCTATGTTGCCGCAATTCGCGCAGCTCAGCTAGGGCAAAGTGTAATCGTCATTGAAAAAGAGCATGTCGGAGGTGTCTGTCTCAATGTAGGCTGTATTCCTTCAAAAGCTCTGATCTCAGCAAGCCATCGTTTTGAGCAGATGAATCATTCTGAAGCTTTTGGAGTTAAAGCTGAGAACGTGACTATTGACTTTCTGAAGGTTCAAGAATGGAAAGGTCAAGTCGTTGAGCGCCTGACCGGAGGCGTAAAAGGTCTTTTCAAAGCCCATGGTATTGAACTTGTTGAAGGTGAAGCTTTATTCGTTGATACAGATGTTGTTCGTGTCAATCATGGCTATGAATCATCACGCTATAAATTCAATCATTGCATCATTGCGACGGGTTCAAGTCCTATTGAAATTCCCGGGTTTAAGTGGAGCAATCGTGTGCTGTCTTCAACCGGCGCCCTTGCATTAAAAGAAGTACCTAAGAAAATGGTAGTAATCGGCGGCGGATACATCGGTATTGAATTAAGCTCAGCGTTCGCAGGATTTGGTACCGAAGTCGTGATCCTGGAGGGAACACCTTCTATTTTGCCTGCTTTTGAAAAGCGGTTAATTGCTCCCGTGAAAAAGAAGCTCAAGGCAAAAGGTGTTACCATTTATACGAACGCCTTGGCAAAGGGTGTTGAGGAATCGGAGACAGGTGTTGCTGTGACTGCTGAAGTCAAAGGAAAAGCACAAGTTTTTGATGCGGATTACGTCATGGTTACCGTTGGACGCCGATCAAATACCAAAGACCTCGGTCTGGATTTAGCGGGTGTCGAGCTCGCCGAACGTGGCCTTATCAAAGTCGACAAACAGGGTAAGACATCAAACGATAAGATTTACGCAATTGGCGATATTGTGCCTGGTCTCGCGCTCGCGCATAAGGCTTCCTATGAAGGAAAAATTGCCGCAGAAGCGATTAGCGGCGAAGCGTCGGAAGTCGATTATCGGGCGATGCCTGCCGTAGTTTTCTCAGATCCTGAAATTGCGTCCGTTGGATTATCCGAAGAAGAAGCGGTCAAAGAAGGGTATGAAGTGAAAACCGGCCAGTTCCCATTTGCGGCAAACGGACGCGCGCTTTCCCTTGGCGAGTCAGACGGCTTTTTAAAAATAGTATCCCGCGCTTCAGACGGGTTGGTTCTTGGTGCGCAAATTGTCGGTACCAGTGCCAGTGACATGATTGCTGAATTTGGTTTGGCCATAGAATCCGGTATGACTGTTGAGGACATTGCGTTAACGATACATGCACATCCAACACTAGGTGAAATCGCGATGGAAGCAGCTGACGTGGTTCTCGGTCACCCAATTCATATAGCGAAATAAAAAGTGAATAACCCAAACACCCTGAGTGCTTCTCTCGCTCAGGGTGTTTGGGTTTAGATCTTAAATGTTCATTCCAGTTACAGATAACCCGGAACATGAACGGGCTAATGTGTATAGGGGGAGTAATTTTGTTACTTGTTCTTCCAAATAAGAGGTAAGATCATTTTCAGTTTTAGTGATCGCTTCCTGTTTGGAAATAACGACACCGCAAAGCAGCTCTGCTTTTTTAATCTTTGTCAAGCGCAAAAATAATTGCTCCAATTGGTGTTCATCAAGATCGTGATGAAGCATAGTTTCATCCTTCATATGATCCGCAGACCACGAAAAGTAGGAAGGTGTTGACTGGAAGATCTCCGGAAGGCGTCCAAGCAGAGCGTCACCAAAGCGTTTTTTGTCTGGATATTCTTCAATAATCGCCAACCAGAAAAATAAATGTGTTGGCCAAATGCCAAATTGAAAATGCGGATGTTTTTTATAGCCTCTCTTGTCCTGAGCGAGCGCCAGCCAAGTACTATCCGGAGGATTAACGGTACGACGCGCGTGGCGGGCGATATGGGGATAAAAAGGCACCTCGGCACGCTCATTTAAAAAAGAAGCCAAATGGTCAGCCAAGCGACTGAACTTTGGCTGTATCTGCTCACGAATCGCGTGCATCCGATTTTCTAAACCAGGCAAACGCATTAATTCGAAATCGTGTTCTGTGAAACCACTTTGTGACATTTTGTCCATCCTTTCTTTAGGCAATATCATTTATAGTTTATCACAGCTTGAATCAAAAAATTGGGTTCGGTTCTTTTTAAAAACGATGCTTTTTATGGCAATACGCATGATGTATTCGCATAAACTAGAAGAACAATTAGAAAAAATCGGGTAGTTAATTAGTGTCCTGTTCGTTAACCCTTTTTGGAAATAAAAGTGAAGGGATGTGGCATCCGCCATGAAACAGATTAATCAGACTCTGAACAGGAAGGATGCGGAAAAGAGAATTCCTCAAGTACGCGTCGCAATTGACACAGAGCTTACGACACTGCACCAGGCACTAATAAAAAAAGATTACAAAACCATTGATCAATGTAAGAAAAGACTGGAAGCGTTGCGTCGTGAAATGCTGCTTCTCGAAATCTAGGATCGCACTTTAGTAGTGTAAGTTTCATCTTTTTAAAATGGTAAATAGAGCAGTGTCTAAGTATCTCGATCACCGTTAACCCCAGGCGGTGGTTTTTCTTTTTGCTTCAAAATGATGTACTATTATTTTTAATGAATAAGTTGCAGTGGCAGAACTTGGAAAGTTATTTGAGAACTGACTGGATGATGCGGGATCGGAGTGAACGATGAATGGAACAAAGGGATTGGATGGTTCTTGGAAAACAAGTAATCGATTGGATCAAAGAAGCAGCGGATCAATTGAGAGACTCGTTATCTCTGCCGCTTGAAATCAGTGAAAAAAGCGCACACAATGATTTAGTGACAAATATGGATCGTTCGATTGAACGATACCTTGTAGAGAAAATCAGAACAGCATATCCGGATGATAAGATTATATCAGAAGAAGGTTACGGCGACGGGGTTAAGGATAAAGCGGGAGTCCTTTGGCTGCTCGATCCAATTGACGGAACCTTGAACTTTGTCATGCAAAAGCGTTTTTTTGCGATATCCATTGGTATTTATGAAAATGGTAAGGGCAAGGCGGCGTTCATCTATGATGTCATGGGGGACGAATTGTTTCATTGTTTGACGGGCCACGGTGCCTACCAAAATGCCAAAAAACTGCCTAAACTAACAGAAGTGACGATCGAGGACGCGCTGATTGACCTGAGTGCGACATGGTTAAAGCCCAATCGCAGAATTGATGAAGAAATCATGACAGACATTGTAAGGCGCAGCAGCGGAACGCGTGCCTATGGAGCGGCATCGCTAGAACTTGCCTATGTTGCCGCCGGTTATCTGGACGCGTATTTCACAATGCGGCTCTCACCATGGGATTATGGAGCAGGGTTAATCCTCTTAAGTGAAGTTGGCGGCTGTTATTCAAGAGCAGATGGAACGCCTATTGACATCCTAGAAAAAACATCTGTTTTAGCTGCACGCCCCGGTCTTCATGCCTATATAGTTGACCATATTCAGAAACAGGTCAAAAAAGGAAAATTTATCAGCGAGCCGAAGTAAGCCATCATAGAAAATTACTTGTGAAGTTTCCTTTTCTGCTCCATCGCCTTTACCATGAAGCCTAGCCACATGAATAGAATGACAGCAAATGCCGAGAGCAAAGTGAGCAGCGGGCGCGAGAAAATCATACCTGCAGCAATTCCTGCAAGACAAACAGCGACGATGAAAATAATCAAATAAAGAAATTTGCGGAACATAATATCATCTCCTTAAGCTAGGATAAAACGAATAATAATAAAGCACAAAGGATACGCAATTCCCACAAAATTTTTTTCAACGGCTGCAGAAAAAATTGACAACTTACAGTTTATTATGAGAGAATGATTTGCATGTGTATGTTTCGGCTATCTCACGCGAAGCGATTGGATATTATGAGGAGAGTAAAGAATAAATGACAAAATTTAGGGAAGAATTGCGGAATATCGCGATTATCGCACACGTCGACCACGGCAAAACAACTTTGGTTGACAAATTGTTGATGCAATCGGGTACTTTCCGTAAGAATCAACACATTAACGAACGCGCAATGGACTCAAACGCAATTGAACGGGAACGCGGCATTACAATATTGGCGAAGAATACGAGTCTTTCTTATAAAGACCATACAATAAATATTGTGGATACGCCCGGACACGCCGATTTTGGTGGTGAAGTTGAACGCATCATGAAGATGGTAGACAGCGTTCTTTTGCTTGTCGATGCTTATGAAGGATGCATGCCGCAAACACGGTTTGTATTGAAGAAAGCCTTGGAAGAACACCTGAAGCCGATTGTTGTCGTCAATAAAATCGACAAGCCAATGGCAAGACCTGCGGAAGTTGTCGATGAAGTTATTGACTTATTTATTGACCTTGGTGCCGACGAAGATCAGCTCGAATTCCCTGTTGTGTACACTTCAGCGGTGAATGGCGTTGCGGGTACGGATCCGGAACACGTTGATCAGGATATGAGCGTTGTTTTGGATATGATTCTGAAATACGCTCCGGCCCCTGTTGAAAATCGTGACGAAAGCTTGCAGTTCCAAGTTACGATGCTCGACTATAATGACTATGTTGGCCGTATCGGTATCGGTCGCATATATCGTGGCAAGATTAAGCTTGGCGAAGAAGCGGTTTTGGTTAAAGACGGCGGAAAGAGCGTAGAAAAGTTCCGGATCACTAAGCTGTTTGGTTATCATGCTCTGAAGAGAACAGAAATTGAAGAAGCGTACTCAGGTGATATTATTGCGATTACCGGCGTTTCGGATATTGATATTGGTGACACAATCAATGATGTTGACCATGTGGATCCGCTTGCTCCATTGCGTATCGACGAACCGACCTTGAAGATGACATTCCTTCCGAATACGAGCCCGTTTGCGGGACAGGAAGGTGACCATGTCACGAGCCGAAAGATTGAAGATCGTCTTCTTTCCGAGATGGAACGTGACGTCAGCTTGAAGGTTGAATCGGACTCAATCTCGCATGATTCTTGGATAGTGTCCGGACGTGGCGAACTTCACTTGTCGATTCTGATTGAAACGATGCGTCGTGAAGGCTATGAATTGTCTGTGTCGAAACCAAGTGTTATCACAAAAGAAGTTGACGGAAAACTATGCGAACCTTATGAAGCCGTCCAAATTGATGTGCCTGAAGATTATTTGGGCGCAGTTATTGAATCAATGGGGAAACGTAAGGCCGAATTGAAAGATATGAGGCAGGAACAACCGGGCCAGACACGTCTGACTTTCATGATTCCTTCTCGTGGTTTGATTGGTTATAACCGTCAGTTCATGGCAGACACACGCGGTTATGGAATCCTGAATCACACGTTCGATCACTTCGCTCCATTCATCAAAGAAGAAATTGGCGGACGTCGCAACGGTGTGCTCATTTCTATGGATCAGGGTCAAACAACTGCTTATTCCTTAGCGGCTCTTGAAGATCGCGGTGAAATGTTTGTTGGTCCTGGCGTCAACGTCTACGAAGGAATGATCGTTGGTGAACATAACCGTGAAAATGATTTGACGGTAAACGTAACAAAGGCTAAACACGCATCGAACGTGCGTTCATCAAATAAGGATCAAACGGTGACGTTGAAGGAAGCACGTAAATTGTCTCTTGAAGATTCACTATCCTATTTGAACGATGATGAATATTGTGAAATCACACCGCAGAGCGTTCGTATGCGCAAGAAGATCCTAAATAAGGGTGAGCGTGAACGTTACGAAAGACGCGGAAGTAAAATTCCTAAGTTCAACGGCTGATCTTCAAAACTTAAAACATAAAAAACGGCTGCGACTTTTAGCTGACACCAAGTAGTCGGCAAGTGTCAAGGGAATATATAACAAAAGACGGACAATCGGCGTAAAGCTGATTGTCCGTTTTTTGTTAGGTAAAGAAAGTTTAGCGTTTTGCCTTGCTGGTACGACATTAAGGTCATAAGACCCGCGATTGGGTGGGTGATCAGGTTAGGGGCCAATCTGAGAAATAAACGGAAAAATTTCGCTTAATTAGAAAATGAATGAAAAAAATGCTTAAATAGACGGAAAAATTCCGCTTATCGAATCGAAAAACGTGAAAATGGAGGGCTTTTCTGTGCATAAGCGGAAAAATTACCCTTATTTACCTGTAAAACAGGCGCCATGATGCAAATAAGCGGAAAATCTCCGCTTATTTTACTCGTGTGCGCCCGGCATGGACGACAGCTTGGCGGTGAAAGTCCGCTACAGGCTTGGCAGTAGGGACTGTTAGCTAAAGGCAAGGGGTCCATCGTGAGGAGGAATCTGAAGGAAGCCGGAGGCAAAGCTAGGCATTGATCATGATGAATCCTTGAAACTGGCGGCGAGCCGAAAGGGATACTGGCGTCTTTCTCGGAGTAAAACGATGCACCGGGCTGTGACGAACAAAAAGCTCACCTGTTGGGGTATGAAAGATTGGCTTCAACAGTATGAGCGTCTGCACGCAAGTTAAGGAGCCGCCGTAACGGATCTGTACGTACGGTGGTGTGAGAGGTCGGAGAAATTATCTCCTCCTACTCGTTTCTTTTAAATGTTTTCTTATACTTTCCTACCAGTGTGAAATAGAAATGTCTGTTCAAGCACAGTAAAAACCGGGCGATTTTTGTCCGGTTTTTCTAATGGGGGGAGAATTAAGCTGTAAGGGCGACTGCCTCATTCGTTGCTCTATTATGCATTTACAATTGGTCCGCAATTTGTGAATTGAAAATGATCAATATCAAACTTTTCATTCTTTTGATTCATAACCTTGTGAACCATTTGTCTGCTTTCGATAAATTCATCGGTAACGATCACAAAAAATTGTTTGTCTCCTTTCAACACCAAATAAAATTCCTTATCTATATTTTTCACGTTGTTGATTATGTTAGGGATTCCGAATGGCGCATCAGTCAAAAAACCTACTAAGTTATCAATTATTTTTTCCTGTTTCGTATTCTTCTGAATTCTCATCAATGTATGAATTACGGCATTTGGATATTTTTCCCGTACAACCTTATCTTTTATTACTTTTTTTCTCTTCTTGCCGTATTGAGACAGGGTGATTGGTTCCCTAATTATGGATTTTTCCAAACGTTCTTCATCATCCAATAAATAATCAACACTAATGCCAAGCAAGTTTGAAATTAATTTTAAGTTTTCAACATCTGGAATGCCTTTGTCTGTTTCCCATTTTGTAACAGCCTGGCGAGATACCATCAGCTTGCTTGCCAATTCCTCCTGAGTAAGCCCACCCGCTGCTCTTGCCTCTTTAATTTTTTCACCTAAAGTCATAAAATACTACCTCCTTAAATCGAACGATTCGAGCATTTATCTTGCTACATTTTCATTGTACTATGGAATTAATTTATATTAAGAAACGCTTTATATCATCTTTGCAACGTTGCGTAGCATTCCAAAATTAGTATATGGATGCTATGAAAATGGTGAAGGTGGCGGCATGGCAGAACTGACCGGGGACGAAGAACAGGCTCTGGCGTTGACTGTTTCCTTACCACGGTAAAAAACACCTACCGAAATCAATGAGCTTGTATAAAAAGTCATTGTTCACGCTCCAGACAAGGGCAGCCGAAACTAAGTATGGGAGGTAGAAATCTATCGGTGTAATTGTACTTCCGGAAATGAACGAAAGAAACAGCATACGCCATAGCCAATTGGGGCTATGGCGTATGCTGAACAAATACTTCTTTATTATGGACGTAGCTTATAGCGCAAACTTTTTCTGTTCTCAGAATAATCGACTGTTCCTTAATCAGGAACGTTTACTTTTCTTTTTCTCTTCGCTTATAGGAAGGTGCAGCGTAAACTTTCCGGTCGCCCAACGAGCGCGGGTCCGTTCGCCAATTCTTTTGTTGCACGAATCACAGAGATACGTATGAATCGGCCGATTTTTGAGCCGCTTGGCGATCGCGGATTGATTATCAATTTGACAGAGCTTTTCACATAGAGCGCATTTAACTTGCATGAAAAAACCTCCTTGGAGATAGTATAGCAGGTTTTGGTATAATTAGTGAAGCATGGCAGGCTAGAGCCGTGTGACTAGTTGATCATATACTAAGGTGAATTGTGATTAATCTTGCATTTTAGCATAACAGAGGGTAAGATAAAATTTAGGCAAGTAATTGAGACAAGGGGGGAGCAGAATGTCAGTCGAAATAAAGATAGGCAAACGTGAAAAGGCCTATGAATTGTTGCAGGCCGACGCACAGAAAATTCTGAAGCTGATAGGAGTGCAGATGGATAATTTGACTATGCCCCAATGCCCCCTGTATGAAGAAGTATTGGATACTCAAATGTTCGGTTTGTCCCGTGAGATTGACTTCGCGGTTCGCCTCGGTCTTGTGCGTGCAGATGAAGGCAGAGAATTGTTGAGCTCACTTGAGCGACAGGTTTCCGCACTTCACGAAGCATCGACACAGAAATAATATCAAATTGCTCAAACTTGCAGCCAAATCGTTGGGTGTAGTTTGGGCTTTTTTGTCTGCCGAACATTGAAATAATGCGAGGTACCAGATGTGTTGAGCTGGTTGCTGATTTAAAAGCGAACAGAACCAATCAATACGTGTAACAATGATCTCTGGAGGTTTCCCGGGATGTAACGATTATGGATCAGACAGGTGAATCTCATGTTGAAAAAACTGTTGCATCATTATGATTATTCTTTTCTTGTGGTTATGGTGCTACTGGTTGGATTCGGTTTAATAATGATTTATAGCGCCGGTTCTGTTTGGGCGGGCCTGTTTTTTGAGCAGCCACAGCCACCTAGTTACTTTTTTCTTCATCAGCTGATGTGGGTAGTCGCAGCGATGCCTGCAGCACTTGTAGGCTTACTGCTTCCCTATCAGGCGTATCGAAAACTGGTCAAACCGCTGATTATTGTATCACTGTTTTTACTTTTAATGCTTTTTGGATTAGGAAACACTGTCAACAATGCACAATCTTGGTTTCATCTAGGTTCGTTTAATATTCAGCCTGCGGAGCTTGTGAAAATTACGGTTATTTTATATTTGGCGTCTACTTTTTCTAATAAGCAGAATGCGATCGCCGACTTTAAAACGTCGGTTCTTCCGCCGCTCATCGTTGTTATGATTTTTTTCACTTTGATCGCTGTTCAACCGGATTTTGGTACTGCAATGATTCTGATCAGCATCTCAACGATTATGGTCCTTTGCGCAGGCCTTAGGACAAAACATCTTTTGTTTTTAGGCGGATTCGCCCTGCTTTTCGTTATGATCTTTTATAACAAATTTCTGAGCAGTAACCAATTGGGGCGTTTTACTGCCGCATACGATCCCTTTTCAGTTGCAGATTCTACGGGTCGTCAGCTGATTAATTCATATATCGCTATCGCCTCGGGCGGACTAACCGGGAGAGGTCTAGGGCAAAGCATCGAGAAAACAGGCTTTCTGCCTGAACCACAAACAGATTTTATTATTTCGGTAATAGGTGAAGAACTGGGTCTGCTCGGTATTCTGTTCGTTATTCTCTGTTTGGCTTATCTTGTACTCAAGGGTTTTGTGACGGCGATTCGATGCAAGGATGTATTCGGCAGTCTGCTTGCGATTGGTATTTCAAGCATGTTGGCCATACAAACATTTGTCAATTTAGGAGCGGCTACGGGGCTGCTGCCGATTACGGGTGTCACGCTGCCGTTTGTTAGTTATGGTGGCTCATCGTTAATAATGATGATTTTCTCTGTATGTGTATTAATGAACATTTCTGCATTTGTTAATATGAAAAGGTCGAACAGCAAAATAGAAGGGAAGAGAGAGATTGTTAAAGCAAAAGATTAAACGATTGTTGATCGCCAACCGTGGCGAAATCGCAATTAGAATTTGCCGCGCCTGCACGGAACTAGGCATTCGGACAGTCGCCATTTATTCTAAGGAAGACATTAGCTCCTATCATCGTTATAAAGCAGACGAATCCTATTTGGTTGGCCAAGGAAAAAATCCGATTGAGGCCTATCTGGATATTGAAAGTATTATTGAAGTTGCCAAAACGCATCATATCGATGCTATTCATCCCGGCTATGGTTTTCTTTCTGAAAATGCCGACTTTGCACGTCGCTGCGCTGAGGAAGGCATCATTTTTGTCGGACCGAGGGCGGAACATCTTATTACCTTCGGCGATAAATCGGCAGCAAGGGAAGCGGCAATAAACGCTAATATACCGGTCATTCCAGGCTCAGGCGGTCCGGTCTCTTCGGTTAATGATGTTAAAGAATTTGGAGCGACTCACGGTTATCCAATTATTATAAAAGCGGTTCTTGGCGGCGGGGGACGTGGAATGCGGATTGTCCGCAGTGCGCAAGGTGTTGATGAAGCCTATGCGCGAGCGACTTCAGAAGCGAAGCAGACCTTTGGCAAGGAAGACGTATACGTTGAAAAGTATCTGGATCATCCGCGTCATATTGAAGTGCAAATTATGGCGGATCAATCTGGGGATATTGTTCATTTGTATGAACGCGATTGCTCTGTGCAGCGCCGCCATCAAAAGGTAGTCGAAGTCGCGCCAAGTCGCGGGCTAGGTGAGAAATTACGTCATGAAATATGTGACGCAGCCATTCGTTTGATGAAAAGCGTAAATTATCTAAATGCAGGAACAGTGGAATTTCTTGTGTCACCGTCGGGAGATTTTTATTTTATTGAGGTCAACCCACGGGTTCAGGTCGAACATACAATTACAGAATTAGTTACAGGGATTGATATTGTTTCTTCTCAAATTCTGATTGCCGAGGGTTACGGATTACACGAGGATCCCGTCTTGATTCCGGAACAAAAGGACATTCGTACCTATGGATTCGCCATTCAATGTCGTGTAACGACGGAAGATCCAAGCAATCAGTTTATGCCGGACACTGGAAAAATCGTCGCTTACCGCAGCGGTGGCGGCTTTGGCGTTCGACTTGATGCTGGCAATGCCTTCACTGGTTCCGTAATCACGCCATATTACGATTCGCTGCTTGTAAAGCTTTCTACTTCCGCACGCACGTTCAAGAGTGCGGCAGTAAAAATGTTGCGCAACTTGAAGGAATTCCGGATCAGGGGTATTAAGACGAATATCCCGTTCTTAATCAATGTGGTTCAGCATCCTGATTTTCTTGAGGGCAATGTTTCCACAACATTTATCGATACGACACCGGAACTTTTTGTCTTTGATCGAATTCTTGACCGCGGTACTAAGATGCTGACTTATATCGGCAACATAACAATTAACGGTTATCCGGGTATCCCAAAAAATAAAAAGCCGGTTTTTGATGTGCCGCCGATTCCTGATGTTCGCCTTTCTGAACCTTATCCGGGAGGTACGAAACAGATTCTGGAACAACATGGCGCGCAAGGAGTTTCAGAATGGATCAAAGCACAGAAACAAGTACTCCTTACGGATACAACGTTCCGAGATGCACATCAAAGTCTGCTCGCAACGCGCATGAGGACAAAAGACATTATTCGGGTTGCATCGCAAACGGCTCACTTGCTTCCTAATTTATTTTCAGAAGAAGCTTGGGGCGGCGCGACTTTTGATACGTGTTATCGATTTTTAAGAGAAGATCCTTGGGAACGCTTGCACAAAATCAGAACGGAAATGCCAAATGTTTTGTTGCAGATGCTGCTCCGAGGCTCAAATGCGGTAGGGTATAAAAACTATCCGGATAATCTAATAAAGGCTTTTGTTAAAGAGGCGGCAAAGCATGGCGTTGATGTCTTCCGTGTATTTGACAGCTTGAACTGGCTGGAAGGCATGCGTGTTGCCCTTGACGCGGTGATTGAGAGCGGGAAGATCGCTGAGGGTACTTTGTGCTATACCGGCGATATTCTGGATGGATCACGGACAAAGTACAATTTAGATTACTATAAGAAGATGGCGAAAGAGTTGGAAAACGCTGGCGCTCATATTCTGGGAATAAAGGATATGGCAGGTTTGCTCAAACCTGAGGCAGCTTATCGGTTGATTTCCGAGCTGAAGGATACGGTTTCTTTGCCGATTCATCTGCATACACATGATACAAGCGGTAATGGAATTTATACGTATGTACGCGCGATTGAAGCTGGTGTCGATATTGTTGATGTCGCCGTTGAAGCGATGGCCGGTATGACTTCTCAACCGAGTGTAAACTCGTTATACTATGCACTCAGTGCCAGCGATCGCAAGCCGGATGTCGATATAAACGCGCTTGAATCACTGAGCCACTATTGGGAGAAAGTACGTCAGTATTACTTCCCGTTTGAGAGCGGCATGAAGACATCTAATGCTGAAATTTATAAACTTGAGATGCCGGGCGGCCAATACAGCAATCTGCGCCAGCAGGCGATCGCTGTCGGGCTAGGCGAACGATTTGAAGAAGTTAAAGACATGTACCGTCGCGTCAATCTTATGTTTGGCGATATCGTTAAGGTAACACCGTCTTCAAAAGTTGTCGGTGATATGACTTTATACATGGTTCAGAACAACTTGACCGAAGACAATGTTTATGAAAAAGGGCAGACACTCGACTTTCCTGATTCCGTCGTCAACTTTTTTATGGGCGAATTAGGGCAGCCTTATCAAGGATTTCCGAAAGAACTGCAGAGTATTATTCTTAAAGGCAGAAAGCCATTGACTGATCGTCCGGGCAAACATCTTGATCCAGTGAATTTCTCAGACATTCAAGCGCGTTTAGAAGAAAAGTTTGAACGCAAATTTAATTATCATGAAGTACTATCAGCGGCACTTTATCCGAAAGTTTATACAGACTATATGCATTTTATCGACACATTTGGCGAGACAACTGTATTGGGCACGCCGACCTTTTTCTATGGATTGCGCCTTGGGGAAGAGGTCTCCGTTACGATTGAAGAAGGTAAAATGCTGGTAGTGAAACTCATCTCGATCGGACATCCGCAAAAGGACGGTACACGGACGCTGTACTATGAATTAAATGGTCAGCCACGAGAAGTTTCAATTAAAGATATGAATGTCGAGTCTTCTGAAGTCGCTCACGCGAAAGCAGAGAAGGATAATCCGCATCAGATCGGTGCATCAATGCCCGGAACTGTTGTTAAAATTTTGGTCTCCTCAGGTGAACGGGTTAAGAAAGGTGATCATCTGCTTGTCACTGAAGCAATGAAAATGGAGACAACAGTTCAGTCTCCTGTTGACGGAACGATCAAAAAGGTTTTTGTTAATGAAAATGATGTCATTGAAACAGGGGATTTGATGATCGAACTCAATTGATCCTGTTTTACTGAGAGAAAAGGAAAGAGATCCAAAGTGGAAAGTTCTCCATTTTGGGTCTCTTTTTTTCACAGGTTTTTCTAATAGGGGAGTAAGTGATTATCTGTGGAGTGATGCTTCGGATTTGTACCCAGAAGGGCGCCAACCAAAAAGAATCAAGATTGTTAATATACCAAAGTAGGCGGTGACAAATAGCGCGTGTAGAAGAAGAAACAGCAAATTCATCCTTGTCGTAATAATAAAAATACCGGATACTGCTTGCAATGAAACAGAAATAAGTGCCAGAAAAAGCAAATTCGAAAGCTGTACTTCATTTTTATATTTTCTAATTGAAACAATTAAAGTGCCAATCAACCATACAAGCAGAATGAACGCGAGAACACGATGTAAATAGTTTACGCCGGCTTTGCTGATCAAAGGATCGGGAAGCAGACGGCCGTTGCAAAGTGGGAAGTCAGTACACCCAAGACTTGACTCTGTGTGACGCACAAAAGCACCGGAATAAATAAGAAGGTACGAATAGATGCCAAGTAATACGAAATTCCACTTCATCGGTCTCCGCACTGAAATACGGAACAAGTGCCGGTCCGGGTCGGCATCCTCGAAAACGAGACAAGTGAGTAATGCCATGCTGGCGAATGATAACAGAGAGATTCCGAAATGGAGGGCGAGTACGATTGATGATTGTCCCCACAAGACAGCAGCCATACCCAAAAAGGCTTGCAAAAAAATAAAAAAAACGGAGGCAGCGACGAGGAAACGACCGCACCATACTTTCTTGAATCGAATCCATAGCCAAACAGCTTGCGTTACTACAAGTATGGAGGCGATTCCTGAAACCAAGCGATGGCTGTACTCAATCCATGTTTGATGAGCTTTAGCAGTTGGAATGACTTGACCGTTACACAGCGGCCAATTATTTCCGCAGCCATATTCTGAACCTGTATTGGTCACTAGTGCGCCCATGAGAACAACGATGAGCACTGAGAGCATGCCGGCGACGCTTAAAATTTTTAATATACGGTTTTTCATATGTATCACCTGATTTCTGATTTGAGTCTTGCTGAATGCCTGGCACCGCATTCACTATTTTAGCAGAATAAAAAGTTTTTATCTTATACTTCGCTCATTTTGTATTAAATAAGCAAAAAATAACACGTAATATCCACAAAATGAAACACATAATCGGCTTTTGTGTGATCAATATCATTGAGTTAATCGTAAGACAAATGTGGATTGATCATATATAATATGAATTGTAGTGCAACACCGCTAAAAGCGGTTCGTTGCTTAAGAAGCAAAAAGTGTTTCCTTTACAATATAAAATTTATAAATAGCGACTATTAAGAAAGAAGGCTTTGTACCTATGAGGGGAATCGGATCGAGCGAACAGGTATTAGAATCAAGTGCCGCAGCGCCGTGGAGAAGAAACGTTCAGGATGTATTAACGACTGTAAAAATTGGAATTGTAAATTCTAATTTAATGACAGCGTTTACCGGCGTTTGGCTTGCTTTATCGTTCAATGGGGAAAGTCTATGGACTTCGATAACACCGGTCCTTTTTGTCATGCTCGGTACAGCACTGGTTATAGCGGGTGGGTGTTCGTTAAATAATTTTATAGATCGGGATATCGATCCTTTAATGAACCGAACGCAAGAGCGGCCTTCTGCTACGGGGACAATGAGAGGAAAAACTGTGCTGATTATGGGCCTCGCGTTATCGGTCGCCGGTTTGATTTCGTTATTGGCGGCTTCAGCTACTGCAGCGGCATTTGGCTTATTGGGGCTTCTTGTGTATGTTCTTGTTTACACGATGTGGTTGAAAAGAAGTTACTCAATGAACACTGTAGTAGGCAGTATTGCTGGCGCTGTACCACCAATCATTGGATGGGCGGCCATCGATCCTTCACTAAATTCACCGGTCCCATGGATTATGTTTCTTGTTTTGTTTCTTTGGCAGCCACCACACTTCCTAGCGCTCGCAATGAAGCGTGTGGAGGAGTACAGACGCGCCGGAATTCCAATGCTACCGGTTATTGCAGGCTTTGAAGTTACGAAACGGCAAATGATATTCTATGTAGCCGTACTTGTTCCAACCTCACTGCTCCTTTACTCAATTGGACCGGTATACATGGCAGGCGCTCTAATATTGAGCTTTACTTGGCTAGGGCTTGCCATTTATGGACTGCTAATCAAGGATACGATCAAGTGGGCAAGAATAATGTTTGTCTACTCATTAAACTATATGACCTTATTGTTTTTAATCATGATCATCTCAACCTTTTTTAATTAATCAACTAAGAGAAGCCGAGGAATTTAGTCCTCTGGCTTTTTCTTTAGTTAGTACGAAATGTCTCGATCATTCGCTTTGTATCAACGAGGACGAGACTATGTTTGACATATCTCCAAAGGACGAACCATACACTTATCTTGACTGTTGTTAGAGGAGGCATGTCATGCTGAGGATAAGGGAAATTCATGAGCAAGAAGCGGAGCGACTTTTTAATCTGTATCATGAAATACACTCGGAAACATATGAACTGGGCTTTGAACCCGGAAATGGGCGTGTTGAGACGCTTGCATCGGAACTACATCGGACAACGCAAAGCAAAAGCGCTTATTTTATCGGCATGTTTGAGAGCGCAGATATCGGGTTTGCTGTCCTCAAAGGACATACATCGCGTGAAATGGCGCATCTGGCTCATATCAGCATCGGTTTGTGCAGAAATTGGCGTGGCAAGGGTTACGGTAAGAAGATGCTCAATTCCGTGGAAAAATGGGCCTTGGCACATCAGTTGCGCAGAATTGAAGCTTGTATTGGGTTAGATAATCGACCGGCATTGTTTCTATTCGGGGCCTCGGGATATCGAGTCGAAGGGATCCGCAAATCTGCTTTTATTAAGGATGGAATGATGACGGATGGTTTTTACATGGCCAAAATTCTGAAAGAAAATGAAGAAGATAATAGAATTAAGGAACTTTTATGCTGAAGTTCAGTAAATGTATTAAGAAAGAGTAGGACTTTACGGGTTTATGAAGATAAGGTTTTGGTTAAGATGGGACTGGATAGTCAAGGAGGAATTCGATTCGATGAAACTACCAGTCTCGTTTAACAGGAATCGCATAGTACTTATCATTCTCTCATTTTTTTTAGTTGCCGGAATTGTTCTCTATGCCGGCATTTGGCATCGGGCATCGGCGAAAAAAAACACGAACTTACAAACAGAACGCCAGCTCTCTCCTGTTGAGCAGTCAGAAAGAGAGCTGTTTGAAATAATTAATCAGCAAAGAAAAGGCAGCCGCTCGCAAAGCTTTGATCCAGACTGGAACTTATTCCGCGTCGCGAGGATCGAAGCGAAACGTATTGCGTCACTAAATTCTGAGCAGCCTGCAACTATTAGCAAGATGCTGAATTCTCTTGGATATGAGGGAAACGATAGTCAAATGTTTACAGTACACACGAAGAAGAAAGCGGAATCCGTGAGCGAACTTTGGCGAAAGTCTCATCAAGCAGAATCGCTCGGCAAGATTAAAGCTCCGCGTCGTATTGGTACAGGTTACGCTTCTGGGAAAAACGGCAGGGTATGGGTGGTACTGTTATCAACTGAGACAAGTACTCGCGAATAGAGCGCGGAGACTAGGAAACTAAAGCAACAAGAGGCATCTATCCGCGCCATGGAAGGCTTGGTATAATGGAAGAGAGTCGTAACGATTCAAAAGGGGGGAGAAGCGGTTGAGAAAAACGAATATAATCATTTTTTTTATTGCTGTGATTGTTTTCGCGGGCACATTCTTAATCAGTCTTATCAGTTTCCCCTCCGGCAATAGCAGCCGGTCAGCAGATGATAATAAGTTTCATCCATTGACAATGTCCTCTCATTCGACATTTAAGGTTCCGGACAGCGGTATACACACATTAATGGGAAAGACGGAGAAACAGATACGGAATACTCTAGGGAAACCTGAACGTATTGATCCGACTAAATTTGGTTATCGCTGGTTTATTTACGGAAGCGCAACTGAAAAATATTTACAGGTGGGTATTGATGAGACAACAAATCGGGTCACAACCATTTATGCGCTTGGTAAGAAACTGAAAACCAATCCATTTACCATTGGCGCAGAATCTCAGAAGATTTATGAAAAGGTACCGATTTCCGATGAAGTCTCGATGAACTATCGCGGGACAAAAATTGATTTTGAACTGAATGAAGAAGATATGATGATACGCCCTTTAATGAAATTCGGAAAAATTTGGGCGCAGTTGAATTTTGATCATCTCTCAGATCGCTTAATCGGCGTTCGCTACATGACATCTGACGTATTGGCAGTGCAGCATCCATATTCCATGACTTACCAAGGTGAGTTACCAGAGGCACAATCTCTGTCAGATGCAGAATGGACAGCAGTGAACCAAGCAGAAGATCAGGAAATATTTGATATCAGCAACGTTCTTCGCATGCGATTCGCGAAGAAAATGCTGACATGGAATAAGGACGCCCATGAGGCTGCTTATCAACACAGCAAAGAGATGAAAGTTAAAGACTATTTTTCACATGATTCCAAATGGTCGGGTGATCTTAAAGTGCGTTTGGATAGGGAGCAGATTAATTTTCAGACTGCCGGAGAGAATATTGCTGCTAAATATCCGGATGCGATCGCTGTAAGCCTTGGATGGTTAAATAGTGTCGATCATCGCAAAAATTTATTAAATGAAGAGTTTACCGAACTTGGGGTTGGTTCTTATCAAAATTATTATACGCAGGATTTTGTCAAACCAATGACGCCCTAACTGAAATTTGAACCGCAGATTGTGAATTTTTTTGCGTGAGACGCACATCCAACCCAACTCGTGATTATGATAATCACAGGTAGAACGTTAAGTGGAGGTGCGTCTTTTTGACAGAGGAAAAAACAAGCGCTGCGATCAAGAGGTTTAAAGTTTTTCTGCGCAGCCATCCTGAAATTGTTGAATATGTTCATGAGAACGGCATAAGATGGAATGATGTCTTCGATGACTGGGTGATTTTTGGAGAATCTCATGATGTTTGGGAAAAATACGGTATTAAGGAAACAAATCAAGATACAACGGAAAAGTCAAAAAAAAGTTCGTCATTCTCATTTAATAAAGTGTTGAATGTAGTCGACAATATTGATACAAAACAATGGCAAGAACGATTAGAGACGATTAGTGGAGCGTTAACAGGCATCCAATCGTTCATCGGACAATTTCGTCAAAATAATGATCAGAGCACACAAAATAACCCGGATACTCAAAATAGAACGGAACAATCGTCTCCATCGCAACCAATCGGCGGCCCACGCAATCAGAACCCATTTTTCTTTCGAAGGGATTGAAAAAGGTGAGAATAGAAATTCAGGAGTACTTGGATCGCCGGCCGGATGAGAAACTGTTTGTGCGCATGCATCCGGAATGGTACCGTAGATTAAGCAGATCCCCGTGGGAGTTAAATCGTCTTAAACCAGCGGCGGATCTTTTTTATGGCCGCACATTCAGCCAACGCCTTGACCGCTTTAATCAACGCGCAACGATGATGTCGATGCTCGTTGGGATGGCGCAAGCAATGAGCGAGCAAAAATCAGGAGAACGGAACAATTAATTATAGCCTGCACTAACTGGAATAATGGCGCTTTGCTATTATTTGTTGTATATTTTAATAGAACTGGGGGTGATGAGATGATTGGAACATTAGAAAACGCCTCTCTTTTAGATGACGCGGATGAGCTGGCTTCCATGGTTGTTCATTCAAGTCTGTATGCTGAGTACATGGCGAGCAAACAAAGCGTTGATCGCGATGAACACGTACAGCAATTAATCGGTAAGTTTTTACAGGTCAGAGAACGGTACGACGAAGTGCAGCGCTTCGGCAGGTACCATCCTGATTACAAGTCGGTAATTAAAGAAATGATGGAATGCAAACGCGCGCTTGATACCCATCCTTTAATTGCCGATTATAGAAAACATGAAAAACAGTTGAGTGATCTGCTTGGTGAACTTAGCATGGTGCTCGCACGAGCGGTTTCAGAATCAATTAAGGTGCCGAACGGGGATCCTTTTTTTGAGCGTTCATGCGGGACCGGATGCGGTTCAGGCGGTAAATGCGGCTGTCACTCGTGATTCAGAAGTTTGGTGATTGATCCGTGTCTTAGATGTCACCATTTTTTTCGAAATGAGTATTAATAGAAATCATTTAATCAATCATCAATAGGCTCTATTTTTGTTCGCCAATATAACAGACAGAACGGAATTAAAGGGGTGGTGTGGTTCGGTGGACGCTCAGCGTAGAGATGGAATCATTGTATGGATGTATAACACAAAATATTTGCGTGTGCTCAGGCGTTATGGGTACGTGCACTATATATCGAAACGGATGAAATACGCAATCCTCTATTGTGATCATGAGCAGACTGAAGGAACGCTTAACCAGCTCTCAAAGCTGAAATTCATTAAAGCTGTTGATGTGTCGCATTTGCAGGAAATAAAAAAGACTTATGAAAAAGGAAAGTCGAAGGCAGAAGAAAAAGACGAAGTTTTCAGTTGACGGACGATGCTCTAAATGGCAAAAACCATGTTTGCTAACGGACAGGCTTTAGCCATAGGCTGATCTGTTAGATTGTTTAGCTCGCTTGGCGAAATTTCAGCCGATTGTAGGTGTTGCGCTACGCAAAAAAACCCGCAGACAAACTGCGGGCCGTCTTTACGCATCAAAAGATGCAAGACAATGGGAGAGGAGAAACCGGCGGAAAACTTATGGGGAAACGTAAGTCTCCGCGGTTGGGCCAACATCTCAAAAGGATGTTGCCAAAGCCTAGTATTCACGAATCTTTTGATCTCTATACATGTAAAGTCAATATAAATTATAAAAGGTATTCGCGTTGGTTCGGAGTCTAACGTTTAGTCTTTTTTGCGTTGTATTTGGTTATGATGTTCGAAAGAGCGTTACTTGGATACCTCTATTAGGGAGGATCGGTTATTGAGAGTCATCTCGGGAGAAAATAGAGGACGAAAATTGAAGGCGGTCAATGGAAGAATGACGAGGCCGACAACAGATAAAGTCAAGGAAACTATTTTTAATATGATCGGCCCCTTTTTTGATGGCGGAACGGTACTCGATCTGTATGGCGGGAGCGGTGGACTCGGTATTGAAGCACTTAGCCGTGGTGCGGACTTTTCTGTGTTTGTAGACCGGGCGAGCGCCGCATGTCAAACAATCCGCGAGAATATCAATCTTTGCGGCTATGGCAGCCGCGCAAAAGTTATTCAACTAGAGGCATCGCGGGCGCTTGATCACTTGCATGAGAACGGATCACATTTTGAACTAGTGTTTCTTGATCCTCCTTATGCAAAGCAGCATATCGTACAAGACATCAAGACATTGCTCGAAAAAGAGATGCTTACCGATCGTGCTATAGTTGTTGCCGAACATGAGGAAACGGTTATGCTTCCGGATTCGTTCGATGGCGGCCTTTTTCGCGATAAATATCGAACGTATCAGGGGCAGACGGCGGTTTCCATCTACTATTACCAGCCTGAACAGGGAAGTGATTCGGTTGAGTGAACGTATTGCGGTTTATCCAGGCAGCTTCGATCCGGTGACATACGGCCACCTGGATATTCTTCAACGCGGGTTGTCCGTTTTTGATCATATTATTATTGCTGTTCTCAATAATTCATCGAAGAACCCGCTTTTTTCAGTAGAGGAACGCGTGGCACTGCTAAAAGAAGCCACCGCCCACATAGATTCGGTGACAGTTGATTCCTTTGAAGGATTACTGGTTGACTATGTTCAAAGGAAAAAAGTGAACGTTGTTCTAAGAGGATTGCGCGCGATCTCTGATTTTGAGTATGAACTGCAGATTGCGGCGATTAATAAAAGCCTTAATCCAAAAATTGAAACATGTTTTATGATGACGAGCAATCATTACTCTTTTCTCAGTTCAAGCATGGTTAAAGAGGCAGCCATGTACGGTGGGACGGTGCATGAGCTTGTGCCTGCACAGGTTGAAGCAGCACTCAAAAAGAAATTCAGCGGGAAATCATCCGTTTAAGCGATGATCACGCTTGCCGACACGTTTCAGTAGGATCAAAATGAAAATGATCAGTGTGGTAAAAGTAATCATTGGCCCTATGGAAGCTGTATGACGGGTCAGCGTCTCAAATGGCTGCCCCATAGCAAACGCGGCCTGTGCAGCGGACGGATTGCCCGCTTGGAATAGATGAAAAAGAAAAAAAGCAGATATCGAAGAGAAAATCATTTGCAAAAGTCGGCCGATCAAAAACAGCCGCGAACTAAGACCGGCTTGTGATAGAATGCTTACTGCCTGGGCTTGTATAGAGAAACCGCAAAAACCAAGCATGCCGCTGACAACAATGACACGCTCAATAAGCGGAACAAAATCTGATCCGGCAACATTATTATCACCTAAGGTCAGCTCGAACAATCCTGGAACTACAGCTGACCCTAACTTGGGATTAAAGCCAATCATTTGAAAAAATGAACTCAATCCACTGCTTAGCAGGTCTGTCACGCCGATCTTGCCCAGCAGTTGGTAAAGCATTGAGAACAAAGCGATGAAGCCGCCGATCGCGAGCAGCGTATTTACAGATGCGATGACGGCGTCACCCATTTTTTTCCCGAAAGGCTGATTTCGTGAAATTCGTTCTTGATGCATGCTGTTTAATGCATGAACGAGGAGCAAACGAGACGAAGAACCCTTCGTCTTTTTCTTTTTATCGCCTAAGAATCGCATCGTCAAACCGACACAGATATTGCCAATGTAGTGTGAAAGTGCGAAAATGATTCCCAACGATGCTTGATGAAAGAACCCTACGGCGGTTACGCTAAAGATAAAAAGCGGGTTGCTGAAGTTTGTGAAACTCGCAAGGCGCTCCGCTTCAGCCTTAGTGATTTGCTTTTCTTTATAGAGATCAGCAGTAATACGAGATCCGGCGGGAAAGCCAGAGACTAGCCCCATAATAAACACGAACCCTCCGACGCCTGGCAGTCGGAAAAGTGGACGCATCGCCGGCTCCATAAGCACACCTGCGAAGTTGACAACACCGAACCCAATCATCAGTTCGGCAAGTACAAAAAATGGAAATAGAGCGGGAAATACATTTTTCCACCAAATGGTTAATCCTGTTAGTGAACCGTCAACTGCGACGCTGGGGTAGCGTACCATAAGAAAAGCTGTCGCAATTGAGCCTGCTGCAAGCAGATAGGTTAAGCTTTTTGAACGATCCATTGACTCATCTCACCTACCATCTTTACACGGGTGTAGAAACCTGTCCGTTATTTCCACTATACGGCATTAAGCTGGCAGATAGACCACCTTGCCATTTTGAAATAAATAAAGGTTATTTACATATAATCAAAAATGTTAGACGCGGAGCTTATTTATATAATGGTCTAACTGAAGGAGGCGAACGTTATTGCGCAAGAAACTAATTCAGTGGGCATTGGTTGCAGCTGTAGTACTATTAATTGCCTTAAATTTTTATAAAACTCCATATTACGTGCAACGTCCTGGGAAAGCCGTATCAATGTCAGGAATGGTTAAGGTTAGAGGTGCTGCGCGAATTGACGGGAATTATCGACTTGTTTACATATATTTAGGTCAAGCAAACATCTATCAATATTTATGGGCGAAGTATGATGGGAATAAATATACAACATTGGTAAAAGAAAATCAGGTCAAGATGCCTGATGAAGATGAACAAGATTACAATCTGCGTCAGGAAAATTACATGAGCAGTGCGCAGCAATCTGCCGCGTATGTCGCCTATAAAGCCGCAGGGAAAAAACCACAATTGCTCGAAGAGGGTGTGCTTATTCTGGGTGTGATGAAATCCATGCCCAATAGCAATGTCCTCAAAACCGGTGATTTGATAATCGGGATGGATAACCACAAAGTGGCAACAATTGATGATATGAACCGATGGATTAAACAAAAGAAAGTGGGTGACCGCTTTCGTCTCACACTTCTCCGCAAGAGCCAAGTGAAACAGGTAACGGTTCAGGCCGCAAAATTTCCGAAAGCCTATGCCGGCTCGGGCAGGGGATGGGGAATTGGCATATATCAGGATAATCATGTCAAGGTAGATGTACATCCTCGCGTTACATTTGATATACAAAATATTGGAGGACCTTCGGCAGGGTTGATGATGTCCCTGGAGATTTATGATCAGCTAGATAAGCAAAATTTAGCGAAAGGCAGGGATATTGCCGGAACGGGAACCATTGAGATGAACGGAACAGTTGGACCAATCGGAGGAATTGCTGAGAAAGTAGTCGGTGCAAGCAAATCCGGGGCAGATATCTTCTTCGCGCCTGCTGCCGATCACGAAGATCAGACCGCGCAGAAAACGGCAAAAGAAATTGGAACAAAAATGAAGATTGTATCGGTGAAATCATTAGACGATGCGATTGATTATCTCAAACACTAATCGCAGAATTGTTGCGGCGAATAATGTAACACAGACGTTTTCTATATGAGGGACTTTACTCATTAAGAAAACGTCTGTTTTTTTCATCGTAACGTATTGGCGGATGACTCGTTTCTGTGAAATCCATGGGTAAATGATTTGTGTTCGTTAAATAATCGTAAATTTGTGAGGCTTTAACATCAATATCAAGCATTATTGACCGATGACTCCTTATTTTTGACAGCAGCGGAATCTCCACTTTTTTGCGAATGTCGGCCAAATAGGCTTGTCCCTTAAGGTTCATTCCGAGCAGCCGGATTGAGTCGGGTTCACCATGCAGGGCTATTTGTTTTGCTTGCTCTTTTAATGTGTTGGTCAGAGTATGGGCGGCGAGGCGCTGCAGTCTTGACCATGTATAACGTTTTGTTTTAACCAATGAAATGAATTCATTAAATGAGCGTGATACACGAATGCTTGAAAGCAGACGATGCTCAATACCTTCCTCCATCTCATAAATTTGAGCCAGTTGCTTAGAACTTGACGAGAGCAGCTTATATTTCAAAAATGGGAAAAAACGTTCCCAACTAGCAAAGTCGTGGGCTTCTTTCACAGAATCCAATTCTGCAATGACGTACTCAGGAAGTTTGTCAGCGATCTCGCATAGAGATTGGCCTTTCAAAAGATGGAGCCGGATGCTTGACGCGCTGGCTATTGGCGCGTTTTTTGTAAAACTTTGATCGTTGTGCTCAGATTGCTTGCGACGTAAGGTCATCGGGATCATGTCACTGTCGCATTGATGAATCGCCCTGATGTATTGAAAGGCAAGACTGTTATTTGGTAATGTAAGATCGACAAGCTCTTGCGTGTGTTTCTTTGAGATGAAGCGGTATGCAGCTGCGTGGGCATTAGGATAGCTGATTCCACGCGCCATCGCTTGGGCTAATTGGGTGTCGTATACCTCTTGATTTTCGTTTATCAAGGAAAATGTATTGAGAAATGGCTCGATTCGTCCGCATTCACTACCAAAGAAGAGTCGATTGACGCCCAGTCGATTAAGAATAGTGACGGCACCTCTAGCGAATACATCGGCTTTGCCAACAGCGAACACATAGGGAAGCTCAACGACCAAATCAACATCCGCCTGAAGTGCCATACGTGTTCGCACCCATTTTGAGACAAGTGCGGGTTCGCCCCGCTGCAGAAAATCACCGCTCACAACAACCACAACAACGTCTGGTCGTATTTGCTCACGCATTGTATCCAATTGATAGAGGTGACCATTGTGAAACGGGTTATATTCAGCGATAATTCCGGCAATAATCATAGTGAGTTCACCCTTTTTGAAATCGAAATCATGAATGCACCCATTTTATCATATTCTTTGTAAGAAAGAGAAATTGCCAACGGCTCATCTGCTGTGATAATCTTAGATTGGCGGCAACGCGACGGATTGACATTCCGTTTGACGGGGCTTATAATAACATTTGTTGTCTAGAGGTGGTTCAGTATGTCTTTATCATGGTCTATCCCTGAATTGATGCAATTCAGAGAAGAGGGACTGAGTATTCACGAAGAAGTTGTATTACCTCTGGAAATGTTTCGCGTGGATCCTGAAATACGAAGCATATCACCTGTTGACGTTAAGGGTATCGTGGAATTTTCTAAACAATCGCTGACTTTTCATTTACGGCTTGTCGGCAATATGGTGTTGCCGTGCGCTGTAACTTTGGAAGATGTCGATTATCCCTTTCAAATCAATACCGCAGAGACATTTCTATTGTCGGCGGGAACCGAGAACGAGATTGAGGGAGAATTTGTTCATCATGTCGAGGATGAGAAGATCGATTTGATCCCGTATCTCGTTGAAGCGATTTTGGTTGAGAAACCAATGCGCGTTGTCAGTGAAAAAGCTAGCGCCCAGAGCAAGAGTTCCGGAAACGGTTGGACGCTTGTAGATGAGGAAACGTCGAAGCAGAAGATTGATCCAAGGTTAGAAAAACTGAGAAAGTTTTTTGACGATTAATTATTGTCCGAGGAGGTGTCAACCGTGGCAGTACCGAAAAGAAGAACGTCAACTACTCGCAAAAACAAGCGGCGTACACATTTCAAACTGGCCGTTCCAGGTATGGTTAAATGTGATAACTGTGGTGAATATAAATTAGCTCACCGGGTGTGCCCATCATGTGGCTCATACAAAGGTGAAGAAGTTGTTGCGAAATAATTATTTTTATTGATGAGGAGCCTATGGCTTCTCTTTTTTGTACTGGTAAGAAAGTACAAGATTTTGCCCTGCCGGTACGACGATAAGGTCATAAGATTCGGTTGGGCGATCAGGTAAGCGCCCAATCTGAAAAAATAAACGGAAAAATTCCGCCTAATTAGAAAATGAATGAAAAAATTGCTTAAATAGACGGAGAAATTCCGCTTATCGAATCGAAAAACATGAAAATGGAGGGTTTTTGCCGTGCATAAGCGGAAAAATTACCCTTATGTACCCGTGAAACAAGCGCCAGGATGCATATAACCGGAAAATCTCCGCTTATTTTACTCCGGCCGCGTTACTTAATTAAGGATCCAAATGATTTATTAGAAAACTTGGCTTCGCCAAGCCTTTGGCGAAGGCGAAGACTTAGTTGCGCTTACACTCGTTTCCTTGAATCTTTAATTTTTTTATACTTTTTTATCAGTGTTAGAAAACTTGGCTTCGCCAAGCCTTTGGCGAAGGCGAAGACTTAGTTGCGACGGCCATGGACGGCCTAGTGTCCGGTGAGCCGCAGGACGCGGCGTTTTTTCGGACCGCTTACACTCGTTTCCTTTAAATGTTTTCTTATACTTTCCTACCGGTGTAAACTAGAAATGTCTGTTCAAGACAAGGTGGATGATTCAAAAACGCATTTGGAGCAAAGGGACTTTCGTATGTAAGGAACCTTCGCTAAGCACGCATATGTCCTGTATGCAACGTGAAAGCCATCACATTCTTCGGAAGTAAGGACCAAGCACTTTTTACCCGGTCTTTCTAATACTGGTATGAAAGTACAAGAAACAATAAGTTCACGGAAAGCGGTCTGGAAATAAAGGAGCCTCGAGCAGCGATGCTCACTCCCTATGAGCAATGTCGAAGTCACCGCATCCTGCGGTCAACCGGACACTTGGGCCGTCTGTGACCGTTGCAATGGCGGCTTCGCCTTTCGCTAAAAGCTTTGCAAAGCTAAATTTTCTAACCTTTTTTCTCATTCTCTTCTACCGACCCTATCAACGGCATATGGTATGGAATAAGAGCTTCGCTCGAATTAGAATTTGAGAGAAAAGAGGGAAGATAATGCCATCAATAAGACAAGACGCGTGGACGCACGCTGAAGATGTCGAACTTGCAGACGTCATTCTTCGTCACATTAAAGAAGGAAGCACTCAGCTCGCAGGTTTCACCGAAGCCGGGAGCCGGCTGTCTCGTACACCTGCTGCATGTGGGTTTCGCTGGAATTCCGCTATCCGAAAGGTTAATGAAGAAGCGTTGAAGGAAGCAAAAACAATCCGTAAACAGAACAAGAATAAAGTGAAAAAGGCGTTACATCAAACAAAGCAGGAAGATCCGGGTTTTTCCGCAACTGTGTTGGATCAAATTCCTCAAGTGCCTATTTCAGAGCCGGACATCGATCAAATGATCTGTTTCTTGAGTGAATTAAAGAAACAATACAATGGAGCCGATTCCCAAATAGCAAATGAACAGCTGGAGAATTTACGAATTGAAAATAAGTTATTAGATGAAGCCTATCAGAAGCTTCAAAAAGATTATTCGCGTGTTAAAAGCAATTATGAATCGCTGCTTAATGTGCTGAAAGTGGTTGATCAAGCGAGAAAAGATTTCCCATCAATAAAAGAATCAGTGCGGTGAGGTGCCCGAACAGGGCACCTTTTTGCGTTGTGGAAAAAGATAAAAATCAGCAGATCATGCGTTTTGGCAACTACAAACCAATGTCATGTGTCGGTGAGTAAGGACCGGGCGCTTTTTGCCCAGTTTTTCTAATGAAAAAGCCTTAGTGAAATGCCTCTGTTAACTATCTTTTTTTTGATTTAGAAGGAATGGTGCGATGTAAGGGCGAATTTAGAAAATAGAGTGGTGGAAAGTGGGGGATTGTGGTAAAGTAAAACAAAAGAGGAGGCGGCTCTAATGTTTATGGGAGAATTTAATCACAGCATAGACATAAAGGGACGTCTCATCATTCCATCTAAATTTCGTGAAGAGCTTGGATCCGAATTTGTGGTTACACGCGGTCTTGATCAATGCCTTTTTGTTTACCCAATGAATGAATGGCACAGAATAGAAGAGAAGCTCAAAGCGCTCCCTTTTACAAAAAAAGATGCGCGCGCGTTTACTCGTTTCTTCTTCTCGGGAGCGAGTGAGTGCGCATTGGACAAGCAGGGGCGAGTGTCGATCAGCAATGGTCTTCGCGAGTATGCGAAACTGATGAAGGATTGTGTTGTTATTGGTGTGTCCACACGCCTTGAGATTTGGGATCAAGAAACATGGGGGCGTTATTTCGCGCAATCAGAAGAATCATTCAATGACATCTCGGAGAGCCTGCTCGATCTAGACCTTTAATCAGGACACAGATCGAATTTGTTCCACTGGTGGGGAAGATAAAAAAATTCAAGGAAACGCGTGTAAGTGGTTCGGTAACTAAAGGAACTTCGACTAACGACGCTCACATCCTATGAGCACGCGTCGAAGTCACCGCATCGTGCGGAAGCGTCCTGCGGCTCACCGAACACTAGGCCGTCCATGGCCGTCGCGATGGCGATTTTGCCCTCGCCAGAGGCTTGGCAAAACCAAGTTTTCTAATGTGAGACAGGGGTAGGTTATTATGTTTGAACATGTTACCGTGTTAAAGAAAGAAGCGATAGAGGGACTTGATCTCAATCCCGATGGAATCTATGTGGATTGTACGCTAGGGGGCGGAGGTCACAGTGAGGTGATCGCCGCGCAGCTTGATCAGGGCCATCTCTACGCATTCGATCAGGATGATGAAGCGCTGCATGCTGCGTCTGTTCGATTGAAGGCTTATTCAGAAAAAATAACGTTCATAAAATCAAACTTTAGATATTTGGAAGATGCGCTTCGTCAACGCGGGGTATCTCAGGTTGACGGAATTCTCTTTGATCTCGGTGTATCTTCCCCGCAATTCGATCACGCGGATCGAGGATTCAGCTATCAACATAATGGTCCGCTTGATATGCGAATGGATCAGCAACAGACACTAACAGCCGCCACAATTGTTAATGAGTGGTCGTTTGAACAATTGGCGCGAATCTTTTTTATGTATGGTGAAGAACGTTTTTCAAAATCGATTGCCAGAAAAATCGAGAAGTTTCGAGAGCAGCAACCGATTAATACTACAGAAATGCTTGCTGAAATTATCAAGGATGCAATTCCTGCTCCTGCGCGAAGGAAAGGAGGACATCCGGCAAAACGTGTTTTCCAAGCCTTGCGTGTCGCGGTAAATGACGAGCTGGGAAGCTTTGATGATGCACTGACCCAAGCACTTCGCATGTTGAAGGTCGGCGGACGCATTGCTGTCATTACGTTTCAGTCACTAGAAGACAAGCTTTGTAAGCAATTTTTCAAGAAATATAGCGAACCCCCGGAATTGCCTCCAGGATTACCCGTTGTTCCGGAAGCCTTTTTACCTGTATTAAATAAAATCAGCAGGAAACCGATTGTACCGTCTTCAGGTGAAGTTAAAGCCAATAATCGTTCGCGATCGGCAAAATTGAGGATTGCAGAGAAAGTCAGAGAAATTAAGGAGGATGAGGAGCAATGAATCAGAGTCAAGCATATAAGGTACAAAGACAGGAGCATCTTGAACAAGCACCGCGTGAAGGGCAAGTTGTTATTACCAGACGAGTGACTAAAGGAGAAAAAACGCTCTGGGTTGTTGCAGGCGTTGTTATCTTTCTGCTGTCGCTCTGTATCGTTGCAAATCAAGCCAACCTATATATGGCGTCACAAGATGTCACTTCCCTACAGTCTAAAATTGATGATCAAACGAAAGTGACACAACAGCTCAAGACGGAATCAGATCGATTAAGCTCACCCGACCGAATTGTTCGGTTTGCAGAAAAGGAACTCGGCTTGAAACTCGACATTGAAAATATCAAAGTACTTCCTTAAGGTGGTTTGTTCCCATGTTCCAACGCAAAAGAAGATTAATAAGTTTTTGGGCAGGGTTGGTCGGCGGGCTTTTTTTGCTGGCTTTTTTTGTCATTATTGGGCGGTTTGTTTATATCGCACAAGGTAAGGAAATTGACAATCATCAATTATTAAGCGTTGGAAAAAAACAATGGTCACAATACAAAATTATCGATGAAAAACGAGGAACCGTTTATTCTGAGAATGGACGTATTCTTGCGGAAGATGTTCCCGCCTACACGCTTTATGCAATCGTTAGCCCGGATAGTGACAATCATGTGAAAAACAAGCAAAAAACCGCTGAGGCTCTGGCACCTATACTCGATATGAAGACAGAAGATGTCCTAAAAATCCTCAATCGAAAAGCATACCAAGTTGAGTTCGGCACAAAAGGAAAGATGCTGAGCTATTCAAAGAAGAAGCAAATCGATCGTTTGAAACTACCGGGAATCGGCTATCTTACCGAGTCGAAGCGCTATTATCCGGATCAGTCAAGCGCTGCTTATACACTTGGATTTACTCAAATTAATCCTCAGAACAATCAGCAAAAAGGTGTGTTCGGCATTGAACAATCGCTGGATCAGTATCTAACTGAGAAGGACGGATCTGTTCGGTATTACCGCAGCCTTTCCGGTGTACCCATTCCGGATGAGAAGCAAAAAGTAAAGAAAGCCTCTCCAGGAAATGATGTTTATTTGACCCTTAATACACGGATTCAAACGGTATTGGATCAAGCGATGTCCAGAGTAAGTGAAGAATACAAGCCCGACAGCATGATTGGAATTGTCGCCGATCCGAAAACAGGAAAGATTCTTGCGATGTCTACGTCCCCGGGCTTTAATCCCAATAATCGTGATATTAAGCAATTCAGTAACGCGGCAATCTCTGAGCCGTACGAGCCCGGGTCGGTTATGAAAACATTCACAGTTGCCTCTGCAATTGATGCGGGTGTATACAAAGGATCAGATACATATCAGTCCGGTGATTATAAAACGGATGGCGGAACGATCCATGATTGGAGGCGTCAAGGATGGGGGACAATAACATTTGATCAAGGCTTTGAATTGTCCTCAAATGTTGGAATGTCTGTTCTCACGGATAAATATCTTGGTGTAAATAAATTAGGAGACTATTTACGAAAATTTGGGTTTATGCAAAAAACAGGCATTGATTTGCCTGGTGAACGTGCGGGAATAGTTAACTGGCAATGGAAACTTGACAAGCTTGAGGCCTCATTTGGACAAGCGTCCGCATTTACCGCAATGCAAATTGTTCAGGCGGCAACGGCAATTGGCAACGATGGCAAAATGATGCGACCTTATGTTGTCGACCGTATTGTGAACCCGAAAACAAAGAAAACTCTTTTAAAACATCATCCAGTTGTTGCCGGTCATCCAATCTCGGCATCAGCTGCAAAACAAACGCGCGCGCTCATGCGTAAAGTGGTTACAGACAAAGATGTCGTTAACGGTTCGAGTGCTACAGGTCTCGCTTATGATCTCCCAGGATACAGCGTGATTGGGAAAACCGGTACGGCGCAGATTTCTCTTAACGGTCAATACATGTTTGGAAAAAACAACTATGTCTATTCATTTCTCGGCATGGCCCCTGAGAAAGATCCGAAGCTGATTGTTTATGTGGCGGTTAAACAGCCCCAACTCAAAGCCACAGAACTTGGACCGGAACCGGTAGTGGACATTGTACGACCGGTAATGACGAGCGCATTGCAATATCTTCAAGTAGATAAAAAGGCAACTGAATCGGTTGAGAAATTGCAATTGCCATCTGTTCAGTTTGAGAACTATACAGGAGCAGATATGAATGCGACCGTACAAGAATTGAAACAGAAAGGAATTGTTCCAATAACGATAGGATCGGGAACAATTCAGAAGCAGCTCCCTTATCCGGAGGAAAAGCTGTTTACAGGAAACAAAGTTATTTTGTCCGGTAGTGGGCAGAAAAAAATGCCAAATCTAACCGGATGGTCACTAGCAGACGTAATGAAACTGGCAGAGATGGAAGAACTCAAGCTCGTTGCAAAAGGAAACGGCTTTGTTACCCAACAAAGCATCGCAGCAGGTGCCGATTTAAAATCGGGAGGTGTACTGACCGTTACCTTGCAAGGGCAAAAGACAAATGCTTCTTCAAACGCCTCGGAATCGACGGCTGAGTCCGGCTCAAGCAATCCTTAACAAAACTGTTCAAAAGCCCCCATTTAGTGCGCGCAAAAGGTCCATACATTCCGGTTTGGATCTTTTCGCATACGCTCTAATGCACGAGGGGCTTGTTCTATTTTTTCGTGCTCACTCATATGGGTAGGACAAGGAAAGATAGGAGGGGGCTTGCGTGTGCGTGTGTCGAAAGTGACCGTCAAAAGACGGCTGTTGTTTTTCCTGTCGGCAGGGATTGTTGTTTTTGCTGTTTTCATTTTCAGGATGGCTTATCTGCAGCTTTTTGAAAATAATTGGCTGATGAATTATGCGCTTAAATCATGGAGCAGAGAAATTCCCTATGAAGCGGAGCGGGGCAAAATTTTGGACAGCCGCGGGAAGATTCTGGCGACTAATATTAGCAGCCCATCTGTTCTTGTCGTGCCACGGCAAGTCAAAGATAAGAATAAGACTGCTGATAAACTCGCAACCGTGCTTAATATGAGCCGTGAGAAAGCGTTTGAAAAGATTACGAAAAAAGAGTCCATTGTGCGCATTACACCCGAAGGCCGAAAAATTTCGAATGAGAAAGCAGCGCAAGTTAAATCGCTTGGCCTTCCAGGTGTCTTTGTCGCGGAAGATTTCAAACGTGATTATCCAAAGGGAAATTATTTGGCTCATGTTCTTGGATTTGCAGGGATCGATAATCAAGGACTCACCGGTCTCGAATCATACTATAACGAAGGTTTGCAAGGTGAGGACGGCCATGTCGATTTCTTCTCCGATGTTAACGGCAATCGAATGTCTAATTTGAAGGATCAGTACGTTCCGCCAACAAGCGGATCCAGCCTTAAATTGACTATTGATTCACGTGTGCAGTCGATCATTGAGCGTGAACTGAATAATACAGTCGCCGCCTATCATCCTGAGAGTGCAGTGGCGATTGCTATGGATCCGAACACCGGCGCGATCCTTGGCATGTCGTCTAAACCGGATTTTAATCCGGAGAACTACAAAAATGTCTCCCCGGAAGTATACAATCACAACTTGCCTATTTGGAAAACGTATGAACCTGGATCAACGTTCAAAGTCATTACGCTTGCAGCGGCACTTCAAGAAAAAGCGGTCGATTTAAAAAAAGATCATTTCTTCGATTCAGGCGCGATTGAAGTAGGAGGGGCGAAGCTGCATTGCTGGAAAAAAGGCGGTCATGGATCGGAGACCTTCCTACAAGTTGTGCAGAACTCATGCAACCCTGGTTTTGTCGCGCTAGGCGAGCGTCTCGGAAAAGACAAACTTTTCTCCTATATTGATAAATTTGGTTTTGGTGACAAGACGGGCATTGATCTACAAGGTGAAGCGAAAGGTATTCTGTTTAATAAAGATAAAATCGGACCGCTTGAAGCAGCAACAACGGCATTTGGTCAAGGTGTTTCTGTTACGCCCATTCAGCAGATCACTGCTGTATCAGCCGCAGTCAATGGAGGTTATCTCTATCAACCGCATCTAGCAAAGGCTTGGATTGACACCGATACAGGAAAAACGATCAATCGAATTGAGCCGGTGATGAAGCGCCGTGTCATATCAGAAGCGACTTCCAAAGAAGTTCGCAGCACATTGGAAAGTGTTGTCGCTCAAGGGACGGGGCGCAACGCTTATGTTCAAAACTATCGTATCGGCGGAAAAACAGGAACAGCGCAGAAAGTCGATCCGAAAACAGGGCGCTATATGAGCAATAATTATATTGTCTCATTTATGGGATTCGCTCCGGCGAATAATCCGAAGATTGTCGTTTATGTAGCCGTCGATCATCCTAAAGATACCGTTCAATTCGGCGGTACTGTAGCCGCGCCGATAGCGGGCCGGATCATATCAGACAGCTTGAGTGCGATGGGTGTCAAGAAGCAGAGCGGCGGGTTGGAGAAAGAATTGCGCTGGCCGGATCAGCCGCTCATCACGATACCGAATTTAAAAGGCATGGATAAAAACGATTTGAGAAATACGCTCATCGACCTGAAACTGAAGACCGAAGGGGATGGCGACGTGGTCACCATGCAGTCGCCCAAGCCTGGAATTAAGGTCAAACAAGGTTCAACAATAATGATATACTTAGGTGACAAAAAGAAGGCAGACGATTAAAATAAGCAATGGACGAAAGGGAGCGCGGTATTTATAAACCGGCCCCCGCTCATACATAAAGTGCGGAAAAAAACGGGTTGTATTCGATCAATTCCCGCACCATGTTATCTGAATTATAGTTGGAAATGATCACATGTTAATTATGTGAGTGCTCCATATTAAGTTGACAAGGGACGTGTCAAGTAATGAAACTTTCGGATTGCCTGAAGGCACTTGCCAATTTTCGGCAGGAAGGAATGGGAAATCCAGAGATTAACGATCTCATTATCGATTCACGGCTTGTGAAGCCTGGATCTCTATTTGTATGCATCAAAGGTCATCATGTGGATGGTCATCGTTTTGCGGTTCAAGCGGAAAAGAGCGGTGCAGCCGCAATCATCGCTCAGGACAGTGTTGACGTTTCAATCCCGGTAATCTATGTAGGGGACACGCATCGAGCTTTAGCAATGATCGCCGATCACTTCTACGGATACCCAAGTCATGATCTTCATATGGTTGGTGTTACAGGCACAAATGGAAAGACAACCATCACATACCTCGTCCAGTCCATTCAGGAGGCTTCAGGAATCAATACCGGGTTGATTGGGACGATGGGAATGCGTTATAAGAATGGATTTATCCCTGTTCAAAATACAACACCTGAGGTTCATTTGATTCACAGAAGTCTTGCGAAAATGAAAGCACAGGGCGCTTCCTCTGTAGTGATGGAAACTTCTTCAAACGCGCTTTATGACGGCAGAGTACACGGTTGTGACTTTAATGTCGGTATCTTTACCAATTTAACGGAAGACCATCTGGATTTACATGGAACGATGAAAGATTATATGTATGCTAAAAGTTTACTTTTTTCTCAGCTTGGCAACAGCTATGGTACCGGTCAAGTAAAAGCAGCAGTTCTGAATGTGGATGATCCCGCTGCCGATGTGTATAAGCACATGACCGCGGCTCATGTTATTACTTACGGGATCAATAAGCCCGCTGATTTCTATGCGTCATCGATTCAAATAATGCCTGCGGGCACACAATTTATTTTGAATACCCGAGAGAAGAGTTACCCTGTTTCAATGAAGCTGATCGGCAAGTTCAGTGTGTATAACGTGCTTGCTGCACTCGCCGCCTGCTCACTACAAGGACTTGATCTAGCGGAAATGATTCAGACGGTGGAGCAGATAAAGGGGGTTCCGGGACGGTTTGAACCCGTTGACGCCGGACAGGACTTCACGGTGATTGTAGACTATTCGCACACACCGGACAGTCTCGATAACGCGCTTAGTACGATCCGGGAATTCGCTGAAAAAAGAGTGATTACCATTGTGGGCTGCGGTGGAGACCGCGAACGCGGAAAACGGCCGATTATGGCTAAAATTGCCGTTGACAAAAGCGACCTTGCTATTCTAACATCAGACAATCCGCGTACTGAAGATCCTGATTCGATTCTTCAGGAAATGGAGACCGGTGTAACGAATCGCGCTTACCGAAAAATTACCGACCGCCGTCAGGCGATTCGCTTTGCGATGCAGCATGCCAAAAGCGGGGACATTGTTCTAATTGCGGGAAAAGGTCATGAGGATTATCAGATTATCGGCACGCAAAAGCATCATTTTGATGATCGTGAAGAAGCACGTTCAGCTATCCTTGAACGATATAATATTAATAAATGATCGGACAGTAACTGTTCGCATTAAGGGAGAGTAATCGATGGGTATTGGAGTAGATATAATCAGAGGCCAGGCGATTCAGACAATCGGGGATGCGGGACATTTAGAACGTCTGAATATCATGACGGACAGTCGCAAAGCTGCGGCAGACAGTCTCTTTGTGCCTTTGGTGGGGGATAACTTCAATGGTCACCACTATCTGAAGCAAGCAATTGAGCATGGGGCTGAAGCGGCAATCTGGATGGAGAGAGAACCGCTTCCCGATAAGATTCCTGATGGATTTCCTGTTTTTTTTGTCCGTGACACACTAACGGCACTTCAAAATATGGCAAAAAGCTACCTGAATCAAGTCCATCCTAAAATAATTGCCGTCACGGGATCGAATGGAAAAACAACGACGAAAGATATGATTTACAGCATTTTGAGCCAGACTTACAAGACGTTTAAGACGCAGGGCAATCTGAACAACCACATCGGTGTTCCACTGACGATTCTATCAATGCCAGAGAATACCGATGTTCTTGTGCTGGAAATGGGTATGAATCATTTCGGAGAACTTACTTATTTAAGCCAAATGGCGAGGCCGGATCTTGCGATAATCACTAATATTGGTGAGTCGCATATTGAATATCTTGGCAGCAGAGAAGGAATCGCTAAGGCGAAGCTCGAAATTGTCAATGGATTGAAAAAACGCGGAACACTGATTCTTGATGGAGATGAACCGCTTCTCGACAATATTCAAACAAATGCTTTTCAAATTGTACGCTGCGGCTTTGGTGATCAAAATAATTGGCGAATTACAGATGTTGACGAATCTGTGACTGGAAGTCGTTTTACACTAAACAAGCAGACAGAATCGTTTCATGTACCAGTTCTTGGCAGGCACAATGTGAAGAATGCTGTACTCAGCTTAGCAGCAGCACGTATTCTTGGTGTGGCTATTGAGAAGATTCGCTATGGGCTGGAACACTTGAGCCTGACAAAATTGCGCTTTGAAAAAGTCAAAGGACTGAATGGCTCCGTTCTGATTAATGATTGTTACAATGCCAGCCCTTCGTCGATGAGGGCATCTCTTGAAACCCTGAAGACATTACCCGGCTTTGAGCAGAGGGTGGCTGTGCTTGGTGACATGTATGAATTGGGCAGAAATGAAGAAGCACTTCACAAAAGTGTCGCTGAGATTGTGAAACCGCCGCTGACTCATTTGGTCACGATTGGCGACAAAGGTGCATGGATAGCGAAGGGACTTCAAGAAATCGGCGGTGATGAAACACTGGAAGTGCACGTATACCCGACAAAAGCAGCTGCCCAGCCTTACCTTGAATCGCTTTTGAATGATAAGACCGTAATGCTTTTCAAAGCGTCCCGACTGCTTGCTTTGGAAGAACTATCAGGCAAGCTGAGCGCAAAAGAATCAACTAATCAGTGAGCGATGCAGTGTAACTAGTAAATTATTAAAGTAATTAATAAATGTAAGCTGCGTATTTAAAGGAGCGAAAGGATTCATGACATTGACTTTATTATTTGGATTAGCCATTTCTTTTCTTGTGACACTTATTTTTGCACCTTTTTTTATCCCATTCTTGCGGAAGTTGCATTTTGGGCAGTACATTCGCGAAGAAGGTCCAAAAAGCCATCAGAAAAAAAGCGGAACCCCGACGATGGGCGGTGTCATTTTTCTGATCGGTCTCTTGGCGGGCATTCTCGTCATGGGTTTAAGATATCATGTAACGACACCGGACACCTATATGCTTCTGTTTGTCACGTTTGGATTTGGATTCGTTGGTCTGCTGGATGATTTTATTAAAATTTCAATGAAACGAAACATGGGCCTCACATCAAAGCAGAAGATGGCTGCTCAAATCATTATTTCGCTTATCTTTTGGTTCATTATTACACGTTATGATTATTCAACCTATCTCTCATTTCCAGGCACTAATTTAATGCTTAATTTACACTGGTTCTATCCATTATTCGTTATTTTTCTTCTGGTAGGTGTTCCGAACGCAACGAACCTTACTGACGGCATGGACGGCTTGCTCTCTGGTTTAGCTGTGATTGCTTTTGCGGCTTACGCGGTGATCGCATGGTTTACAATGAATCTTGGCGTTGCTGTTTTTGCGATGGTCATGCTCGGCGCGCTGCTCGGATTTTTAATTTTTAATGCGCATCCCGCACGTGTGTTCATGGGTGACACCGGCTCTCTGGCTATCGGCGGAGCTCTCGCAGGCATGGCCATTCTTACAAATACGGAAATTTTGCTTGCCGTGATCGGCGGTGTCTTTGCCATAGAGACACTATCAGTAATCATTCAAGTTATTTCTTTTAAAACGACAGGGCGCAGAGTCTTTAAAATGAGCCCGATTCATCATCACTTTGAATTATCAGGCTGGTCGGAATGGAAAGTAGTCACAGTGTTCTGGCTCGTTGGACTGATGCTCGCTGTTATTGGAATTTATTTGAAAGTGGGGGTTGTCAGTTGAAACCATTGACTGAGTATGCAAACAAAAAGGTTCTTGTTTTAGGACTTGGTAAGAGCGGTTTTGCGGCTGCGAAACTCATGAAAAGTTTGGGTGCTGATGTGACGGTCAATGACCGCAATGATCTGAGTACGAATGAACATGCGCGCAGTCTGAAAGCAATCGGCGTGCATATTGTTGACGGCGGTCATCCGCTGGAACTTATAAATAGTGATGTTGCCCTAATGATCAAAAATCCGGGTATCCCGTATACGAATCCGCTAATCAAGAAAGCTCTTGAACAAAACGTACCTGTTGTTACAGAAGTGGAGATAGCCGGACTCCTGTCGGATGCCCCATTCATTGGTATAACCGGATCTAATGGAAAGACCACAACGACGATGCTGATTGGTGAGATGATGAAAGGTTCCTCATTAGAACCGATTGTCGCAGGCAATATTGGTACTGCGCTTACCGCTGTTATTCAGACTGCGACAGAGAAAAATGTAATAGTTGCCGAACTTTCGAGTTTTCAACTCCAGGGGACAAGAGCGTTTCATCCGCATGTATCGGTTGTGTTGAATATCTTTGACCATCATCTGGATTATCACGGAACAGTAGAAAACTACGCAAAGGCGAAAGCGCAGATTACTGTAAATCAAACGCCAGATGATGCGTTAGTCTATAATAGCGACAGCGATCGAGTTGTGAAATTTGTCGCAGAAAAGTCAAAAGCGCAGAAAGTGCCGTTTTCACTTACACGCAAAGAAACGAATGGGGCCTATGTCTCGAACGGAGTAATCTATTTCAAGGATGAGCCAATTCTAAAGATTGAAGAGATGGGCTTGCCGGGTGAACATAATCTACTAAATGCGCTTGCGGCTGTGGCTGCCGCGGGTGTTTATGGTGTCAGCGCGCAGCATATGGCAGAGGTGCTTCGTTCTTTTAAAGGTGCACGCCATCGTCTTGAATACGTTGACGTCGTGCAAGGACGCACCATATACAATGATTCCAAAGCGACGAATATTATTGCGACATCTAAAGCGCTGCATGCTTTCCCGGGAAAAGAGATTGTCTTGCTTGCGGGAGGTCTTGATCGCGGCAACACATTTGACACGCTGATCCCTGAATTAAAGAAGGCACCGGTAAAGGCAGTTCTTCTTTTCGGGCAGACCCAAAAGAAATTATTGGACGCATGTGTTAAGGCACAAATTCCAGTGATCAAGGAAGTTGAAAATGTGGAGTCAGCTGTTCCTGAAGCGTTTGCTTTGTCTCGACCAGGTGATGTCATTCTTCTTTCGCCGGCATGCGCAAGCTGGGATCAATATAAATCTTTCGAGCAGCGCGGTGACATTTTTATCGCAGAAGTGAATAAGTTTAGATAAGAGGACAGGCCGGTGATAACGATCCGGCAATCTATGTCCTGGGTCTGAACGGAGTGTTGCTCATGCGCAAGTATCGTCAATCACCGGATATCTTTTTGCTTGTGATCACATGCATGCTGCTCGCAATCGGTTTAACGATGGTGTACAGTGCCAGTGCGGTTAAGGCGGCAGAGAACTTTGGTGATTCGTTTTATTTTCTGAAACGGCAGCTGCTCTTTGCTGCAGTTGGTGTTGGCTTGATGTTCACTGTTATGCGTATCGACTATCATTTTTGGAGAGCATGGGCGAAAATCGGTTTGATCGGCTGTTATTTTCTGCTCGTAATTGTTTTAATACCAGGTGTGGGGCTTGTACGAGGCGGAGCAAGCAGCTGGTTGGGTGTCGGCGCTTTTTCCATTCAACCTTCAGAATTCACTAAGGTTGCGCTGATCGTGTTTCTAGCGAAATATCTTTCAGAGCATCAGACGAAACTCCCATCATTTCGTAAAGGTCTTGTTCCATCCTTCATGCCTGTTTTACTTGCATTTGGACTGATTATTCTTCAGCCTGATTTAGGAACGGACATGGTCCTTGTGCTTACCTGTGTGATCATGATTTTTATCGCCGGCGCACGTATCCAACATTTTGTCGCAATTGGTTCAATCGGATTGCTTGGTTTTATAGGATTGATACTCTCTGCTCCATATCGGTTGAAGCGATTAACGGGCTTCATTGATCCTTGGCAAGATCCTAAGGACAGCGGATTTCAAATCACTCAATCTTTACTTGCTATAGGTCCTGGCGGTTTACTTGGGTTCGGATTGGGACAAAGCAGACAGAAATATCAATATCTTCCAGAACCGCAGACGGATTTTATTTTTTCGATTGTCTCAGAGGAACTTGGTTTTATCGGGGCGACATTTGTTCTTGTGCTTTTCTGTCTGCTGCTTTGGCGAGGAATTCTGATTGCCATCAAGGCACCGGATCTTTTCGGAACACTGCTTGCTGTCGGCATTACAGGAATGGTCGCGATCCAGATTATGATCAACATTGCTGTTGTCACCGGATTAATTCCTGTCACCGGCATCACCTTGCCCTTTCTTAGCTATGGCGGCTCTTCTTTGACGTTAATGCTTGTGTCAATCGGTATCTTACTTAACGTCAGTAACCATGCGAATTGAACGAGAACAGTAAATCGTATACGAAGATTCTAAAACCCTGTTATAATAACAGGGTTTGCTGTTTTATTAAAAAGAAAATACAATAGAATGTACGAGATAAGAGATCGCGGTGATGGAAACAGCTTGCCGAAGAAGATGATGGAAGAAGGAGAAGGAGTATGGACATGAAGAAAGTTGTTGCGCTTGAGGATCGTCTGCCCCAATTGAAAAAGGAGCGGAAGCAGAAGGCCAATCGGCGCTTTGCCTTTTACGCCTCTGTATTTTTCCTTTTGATTCTTGTTGTCGTTTACTTTCAATCGCCCTTAAGCAGAGTTCAGAAGATTTCAGTAGTGGGCCAGCAAATTGTGGGCAGCGATAAAGTCATAAAAGCGAGCGGCATTTCGAATAAAACACATATATGGGATATTCGTAAAAAGGCGGTAATGAGCCAAATCAAAAAATTGCCGACCGTGCAGACGGTTTCTGTGAAAAAGAAATTTCCGAATCAGGTCATAATCACGATTAAAGAATATACCCGTAAAGCTTATATACAGAAAAACGGCAACTTCTATCCTATTCTGCAAAACGGAACGACGCTAGGCAAACTTCAAAGCGGAAAGCTTCCCATCGATGCGCCGATACTTTTTGGCTTTTCAAAGACCGAGCCGCTTAAGAAGGTTGCCGAAGGACTCGCTAAGATTTCAAGACAAATGTCACATAACATTTCCGATATTCACTACATAGGGAAATCAGGAAGCGAGGACGACCTTGTATTGTATATGAATGATGGGAATAAAGTTATTGCCAGCACACAAACATTTGCCAAGAATATTAACTTGTATCCTGAAATTGCTGCCAATCTTCCAGAAGGAAAACATGGCACAATCCATCTAAGTGTCGGCACCTATTTTATTCCTAGCGATACCGAACAAGAAGATACCCAAAAGTAAACGAATGAAAACGCTCCTCGCACATTTTGCTTATCATGTATTTTTATCTTTTCTAGTGATTCAAGTTGGTGTAGACTATTAAATAGTTAAGATTCTTTTGTATGCGGCATTTTTTTAGCTATTTTAAGGGATAGGTCTAATTATCTATTTATTTTACCTAGAAATTTGCCGATATAACTATGAAATATAATGTGTTTTTATATGAATGAAATTTTAAAAGGGAATTGCTCCAATTTGTAGAATACAAACAGTAGGGTTTGTTTCTATCTAACAGGAACAAAGAAAGTGTTGGGTTGAATATAATGTCTTTTAAAACAAGTCGTAACTATTCAATGTCGGTTGACTCGATCCAATCATCCCTGAATAGAGAAATCATCAAAGATATTCAAGAAAAAGGGGGTGCCACAGAATGAACAGTGAGGATGTTTTTGTCAGTCTGGATATCGGCACGTCCAGTATAAAGACCGTAATCGGAGAGATGGCCGATGGAAGGCTTAATGTTGTCGGTGTTGGAGAAGCGGTCTCATACGGGATTAAAAAAGGTTCGATTGTCGATATCGATGCGACAGTTCGTTCAATTGGCAACGCTGTTGAACAAGCGGAGCGGATGGTCGGTATTAATATTAAGAGTGTGATTGTCGGCATTTCCGGGAATCACATCCAGCTTCGGCGGTGCCATGGTGTCGTGGCTGTCTCTGGTGAAACGCATGAAATTGGCGATGAAGATATCGCAAGGGTGATCGACGCCGCACAGGTCATGTCGATTCCTCCTGAGCGCGAGATTGTCGATGTGATTCCGGAGCAGTTCATTGTTGATGGCGTTGATGAAATTCATGATCCAAGAGGCATGATCGGTGTTCGTCTTGAAATGGAAGGGACGTTGATTACCGGTTCAAAGACTTTGCTGCATAATCTTCTGCGATGTGTCGAACGCGCAGGATTGACGATATCGGATGTTTGTCTCCAACCGCTTGCGTTGGGATCGGTTGCGCTCTCAGAAGACGAACAGAATTTAGGCGTGGCATTGGTGGATATTGGCGGCGGGTCAACGAGCGTTGCCGTATTTGACCAAGGCTCCTTAGTTTCTACTTTTGAGCTTCCGATTGGCGGCAATCATGTGACGAAGGATATTTCCATCATACAGAAGATACCAATGGATGAAGCGGAGCAGACCAAAATCAAACATGGCGTTGCATATTTAGGGGCGGCGTCTGATGAAGATACGTTCACCGTATCACAAATTGGAAGCGACAAGAAACAAGCGATGACTCAAGAGGATTTGGCTGAGATCATCCAGGCACGCATGGAAGAAATGTTTGACATTATTCAAGAAGAACTGCGTCGTATTGGGGTCTATGACTTGCCGGGGGGATTTGTTTTAACCGGTGGAGTTACGGCGATGCCTGGTTTGGCCGATCTTGCGTCACATCACTTGAACTCTAGTGTGCGTATCGCATCACCGGACTATATTGGTGTGCGTGAGCCGAAGTATACAGCGTGCATCGGTTTGATTCAATTTGCCTATCACAACGTTAAAATACAAGGTAAGGAAATCGCAGCGGCGATTGCACCTGAGAATGACCGTTATGAAGCTGTACAGAAACAGCAGAAAAAGAAAAAATCAAAACAAGCCCCTAGAGATCATGAAGGCGTCACAACCAAAGTGAAAAATTGGTTTAATCTGTTCTTTGACTGATCGGGCTGCGGAATGATTAAATGGGAGGAAATGAACAATGTATGATCACGATACGGACACGGAAAATCTAGCCAAAATTAAAGTCATTGGCGTTGGCGGCGGCGGAAATAATGCGGTTAACCGAATGATCGAAAGCGGTATTCAAGGTGTTGAATTTGTTTGTGCGAATACTGATGCTCAGGCACTCAAGCTTTCTAAGGCGGATGTTAAGCTTCAACTTGGCGAGAAACTGACACGCGGCTTAGGTGCCGGTGCTAACCCTGAAGTTGGAAAAAAGGCCGCTGAGGAAAGTCATGACCAGGTTGAAGAAGTACTTAAAGGGGCAGATATGGTCTTTGTAACCGCCGGTATGGGTGGCGGCACCGGGACAGGCGCCGCGCCTGTTATCGCGGAAGTTGCGAAAGAAGTTGGCGCTTTAACTGTCGGTGTAGTCACACGTCCGTTCACTTTTGAAGGAAGAAAACGGGCGAAGCAGGCGCAAAGCGGTATTGCCAATCTTAAAGAAAAAGTTGACACATTGATTGTTATTCCTAATGATCGTCTGCTTGAAATTGTAGACAAAAACACACCGATGCTCGATGCTTTTAGAGAAGCTGACAACGTGCTCCGCCAAGGTGTTCAGGGGATTTCGGATCTTATTTCTGTTCCCGGCTTGATCAACCTTGATTTCGCGGATGTAAAAACAATCATGACCGAAGGCGGATCGGCGCTGATGGCGATCGGTGTCGCGTCGGGTGAAAACCGGGCGGCAGACGCAGCCAAGAAGGCAATCTCAAGTCCGCTGCTTGAAAAATCGATTGACGGTGCGAAAGGTGTACTGATGAACATTACCGGAGGCACGAATCTGAGTCTTTATGAAGTAAACGAGGCGGCGGATATTGTTGCGACAGCTGCAGATGAGGAAGTAAACATGATTTTCGGTTCTGTCATCAGAGAAGAACTTGATGATGAAATTGTTGTCACGGTAATTGCTACCGGCTTCGAGGAGCGTGAAAAAGTTGGCGAAGCTCCACAGGCAGATCAGGATCTTTTTCTACGCAGAAGACAAAGCTCCGAAGGTTTAGGTGCTTCAAAATTGCGTGAGCAGCATCGTGAGGAAACGGTGAGTCCGGTTCAAAAGCCTGCCCGCAGATCTCATAGCATTGTTGAAGATGAAGATACGCTTGATATTCCAACCTTTCTGCGTAATCGGCGCAGGAAAAACGACTAATGACTTGATTTGTTAGACTTGGTTATTTTCTCCCAGAACGTTCCATAAAAAAACAAGCTCGAGAGCAGGAATGATTTATTTTCTGTTTTCGGGCTTTTTTTCATAGATAAAAACGGCACATTTTGGTATGAACGAACAGAAATTAAGGCATTTCTATTACCCCCACTCGGTCACCGGACCAATCGACCCGCTAAGATGGTTACACCAGTACGTATTGCGAATGTCAGTTTATCATAGTAAGATTCAAAGATTTTTTAAATCAAAATTGCGACAAAAGCAGCCAAAAAAACTGCAAAATCCCACCCACAGAGCGACAGACTTTCCTTCAGATGGCCCGTATACTATTCCTAAACACGCAAAGAAGGTGGGAGCGTTGGTCGTCTATCTGGATGCTGTTTGGGCGCTCAATCTATTTATTGACGCTTGTCTCTTAAAATTAACTGCGCTCATGCTTAAAAGACAGACGAGTCGGCTTCGATTTTGGTCCGGGGCGTTTATCGCTTCAGCAATCGTGCTTATTCTTTTTACACCAGCCGCGTTCGTAGTTGATGGTCCGTTTGGCAAATTGCTTTATTCTGCCATGATTATTTTTGTCGCGTTCGGATTTCATCGGATTTCTGTTTTTCTTCAAAACCTTGCTGCTTTTTATTTCACTTCTTTTGCGATTGGCGGCGGATTATTCGCTGTTCATTACTTTTTTCAGGACGGTTCATTTTATGCGAACAGCCGCTTTTTAAATACTATGAATTATGGTGATCCAATTAGTTGGATCACAGTGATCGTAGGTTTTCCTGCTCTCTGGTACTTTTCGAAGAAGCGTCTTGACCAGACGGCTGTAAGAAAGTGGAACAGTACAACACTTGCGGATGTCACGGTGCGTTTCTTAGATGTTTGCATTGAGACAAAAGCGATGATTGACAGTGGGAATAAATTAGCTGATCCATTGACACGAGCGCCTGTGATGTTTCTTGAAAAAAGCGTTTGTGCCGGGAGAGTGCCGGAAGAGTTGTTTCAAAAAGACAATGCATCATCGCCTTCTTTGAACTTAGAGGGGATTCCGGATGACTGGAGAAACCGAATTGCATGGGTTCCATATCGCGCTGTTGATGGTTCCGGTCAGTTAACCCTCGCGGCGCGACCTGATCAAGTACTGATCCTTCTTGACGGCAAGCAGATCGAATGTACGAAATCACTTGTAGCATTTGTCGATCATTCACTGAGTTCTTCCGGCGACTTCAACAGTATTCTGAACCCGGACATGCTGCTGCATGGAAAGATCATTGAAACGGCTTCATGACATGAAAAATTAGGGAGGTTGATTCCGGATGAAAACCACTTTTTTGAAGCTATGGCGTTGGGTACTTATTAAGCTTGGTGTGAAACCAAAGGAAATTTATTATATCGGTGGGAGTGAAGGACTTCCTTCGCCTTTGTCAAAAGAAGAAGAGGCCGAATTAATGAAACTGCTTCCCTTAGGAGACCCCAAAGTGCGGGCGACTCTTATCGAACGAAATCTACGTTTGGTCGTCTACATTGCTCGTAAATTTGATAATACGCGGATTAACATTGAAGATCTGATCAGCATAGGAACTATAGGGCTGATCAAAGCTGTGAACACGTTTAATCCGGAGAAGAAAATAAAGCTTGCCACATATGCTTCACGCTGCATTGAAAATGAGATACTCATGTATTTACGCAGAAACAGTCGAACACGCTCTGAAGTCTCGTTAGATGAACCTCTGAATGTGGATTGGGACGGCAATGAATTGCTCCTGTCCGATGTGCTGGGCACGGAAAATGACATAACAACGAAAAATATGGAGCGGAAGGTTGAGCGCACACTTTTGAAGAAGGCGATGCTGATGCTCAATGATCGTGAAAAAGAGATTATGACACTGAGATTTGGGTTATCAGGAGGTAAGGAAAAAACGCAAAAAGATGTGGCCGATGAGCTGGGCATTTCTCAATCGTATATTTCCAGGCTTGAGAAAAGAATAATAAAACGTCTAAAAAAAGAATTTAGCAAAATGGCTTAGTGGCGCGTGTTCGCAAATCTTCCCGGTTTTGCTGTGCATAAAATGGTTGCCTACGGAGATACTTGACCATATAGCAGAGGTTGAAAAAGAACCCGTTTAACTGGATCACGGTGTTTTCTTTCATCAGCCGCTAACGCAAGTTTTCGACAATGGGGGGTCATCTTATATGGCACGGCATAAAGTGGAAATCTGCGGAGTGGACACATCGAAGCTTCCTGTCTTGAAGAATGTGGAAATGCGAAAGCTTTTCGCGGAACTTCAATCAGGCAAGCTCGAGGCCAGAGAAAAGCTAGTGAATGGGAATCTCCGCCTTGTTCTGAGTGTCATTCAGCGCTTTTATCACCGCGGGGAATCTGTTGACGACTTATTTCAAGTCGGTTGTATTGGTTTAATGAAATCTATCGACAATTTTGATTTGGGTCAAAATGTTCGGTTTTCAACCTACGCCGTTCCCATGATCATTGGTGAAATTCGTCGTTACTTAAGAGATAATAATCCAATTCGTGTCTCTCGATCTTTGCGGGATATGGCCTATAAAGCGCTTCAGGCCAAAGAGCGTTACATAGCGAAACATTCAACTGAACCGACAACCGCTGAGCTTGCGAAAATGCTTGACTTACCGGTGGAAGATGTTGTGTTCGCAATGGATGCGATACAGGATCCGGTTTCATTGTTTGAACCGATCTACAGTGATGGCGGGGATCCAATATTCATCATGGATCAAATTAGCGATGATAAGCATAAAGACAAGGATTGGGTTGATAATATTTCACTTAAAGAAGCGATGAATAAACTTCATGACCGTGAAAAGCGAATTGTCGCGATGCGCTTTTTTTATGGGAAAACACAAATGGAAGTCGCACAAGAAATTGGCATTTCACAGGCTCAAGTATCAAGATTGGAGAAAATGGCCATAAAGGAAATGAATCAGGATATCGGTCCCTAACACTTGCACTTGCAAGTGTTTCTTTTTTGCGCAGAAAAATAAGATGGCAGATACGCTTTCGCCGCACACAGCTAGCTGATGAGCTTTTTAATGTCATAGTGATTATTTCCGGGGTAATGGAAAGGATCAATTTTATACTTCTCAACGCCTGCTTCCGCCCATATATATTAAGGGACAGTACGAGGAGGGGTATGAATGCCAAGAATTTCTGATTTTCAGACCAAAGAAGTTGTGAATGTCGAAAATGGAAAGCGATTGGGACATATCGGTGATCTTGATGTGAATCTGTCTTCGGGCAAAATTGATCACTTGATTATACCTGGAGCGGGAAAAATTATGGGCTTGTTTGGGAAAGAGGACGATATTGTTGTCCCATGGAACAATATTGTGAGAATTGGAGCTGATGTCATTCTTGTCCGGTTTTATAACGAACATGATTCGACGATTAAGAGCGAAGATTAACTAATTAAGGAGTTTTCTCGATGATTATGGTAAAATAAAAAGAAAAGTCCGGTCATTTTGATGAGGAAAGGATGAGAACGGTGAGTGAACCCTTTTCATTTCGAAGCGGACCTTTGTTGCGCTTGAAAACAATCGATACCGGCGATCTAGAAATCCATTCAGGATTTACACTTCGAACGGAGGGTACGAGTCAAGGACCTTTCACATCAATGAACTTGGGTCTTCATGTCGGTGATCGTTCGGACGATGTACTCGCAAATCGACATCTTGTCGCGCAGAGAATAGGCATTCCACTTGAACGCTGGGTGTGCGCGGAGCAAGTGCATGGCGCGGAAATTGCCCGGGTAACGCACAAATCTGCAGGATTAGGCGCAATGTCCCTTGATTCGGTTGTCAAGGGTGTGGATGGTTTGTTTACAACTGACCCGGACATAGTGCTCGCTCTTTGCTTTGCTGATTGCGTTCCCATTTTTTATCAGGCGCAAAATCCTAATGCGATTGGAATCATGCATGCCGGATGGCGTGGAACCGTTGCCCGAGGTGCTGCGCATATGATTGAACGCATGACGCGTGACCTTGACATGACACCTGAAGCATTGCATGTTGTCATTGGTCCATCAATAAGCGGCGAGGATTATGAGGTTGATCAAAAAGTGATTGATCAGGTATGCACGCTTGACCGTTCGCTTTGGGAGCAGTCCGTAGTTTCCAAAGGTTCCGGAAGCTATCTGCTTGATTTACGAACTTTGAACCGATCAATTCTTGTTGCGAGCGGTGTGCCTGAACGTCAGATACAAATAACCGGCTATAGTACGTACGCGCGTCCCGATCTGTTTTTTTCTTTTCGACATGATCATGGAAAAACAGGGCGGATGATGGGGTATATCGGAATGAAGAAAAAGGAGAGCAATGAATCGTGAAAGTTGCGGATAATCTTAGACAAGTACAGTCCCTCATTGAGGACGCATGTGAACGCTCAGGACGGCACTCAGAAGACGTTACCATAATTGCCGTTACAAAATACGTTTCTGCTGAACGCGCTCAGGAGGCTGTAGACAGTGGGATTACGCATCTCGCTGAAAATCGGAAAGAAGGTTTGCTTGAGAAACTGGCGTTCATTCATGATGAACGTGTTACATGGCATCTGATTGGAACCTTGCAGACGAGAAAAGTGAAAGATATTGTTGAAAAAGTGGATTATTTCCACGCCTTGGACCGTCTCAAATTGGCAAATGAACTAAATAAACGCATGAAAAAAGGAACTTTAAATTGTTTTGTCGAAATGAATATCTCTGGCGAGGAATCTAAACATGGCATTACTGAAGAGGAACTTGATTCTTTCATTGATGCATTAGCAGAGTTTGAGCATCTTCGCATTGTCGGTTTGATGACAATGGCGCCGAATACAGAGGATCGAGATGTAATTCGCCATGTGTTTCATCGGCTGCGCCTTCTACGCGACCGAATTCGTGATCGGAACATCGACTATGCTCCATGCACAGAGCTCTCCATGGGTATGTCGCACGATTATGAAATCGCTGTTGAAGAAGGAGCAACATTTGTGAGAATTGGCACGTCACTCGTAGGTAATGAATGAAAGGAGAACGGAATCATGGGTCTTAAAGGCACATTGAAACGATTCTTTGATCTTGAGGAGACCGTGAACAGCTCAGAAGACCACCTGCCGGCATCGCATGATGAGGGGACCGGCAAACCGGTACAGGATCAGCACAGACTGGAGAAAAGCGGCAGAATTGTCGCCATTAAAAATGTTCATCAGCAAAATAAAGTTGTTCTGGTTGAGCCGAAGCGTTTTGAAGAGGTCGAGGAAATCGTCGGTTATTTGAAAAATAAACAGACGATTATTTGCAGCCTCCAAGGGACAAGCAAGGATCAAGGACAGAGAATTCTTGATTTTATTGGCGGCACATCCTTCGCACTGAATGGGCAGATTCGTAAAATTGGAAAGAACACATTTCTTTTCGCACCGGAACAAGTGGACATATCCGGCATGATCAGCAATTGGCCGGAAGATTAATTACAGAGGTGAAATTATGTATTTGATTGCATTCATCGTATCAGAGGCTATCAATATTTATAAATGGATATTAATAATTTATATTTTGATGTCTTGGGTACCAAGCGTACAGGATTCATCAATCGGCAGGCTCTTTGAACGAGTATGTGAGCCGTTTTTGTCCCCTTTTCGAAAAATCATACCCCCAATTGGCGGCGTGATCGACATATCTCCGATGGTTGCTTTTGTCGTTCTTTGGTTTGCCCAAATTGGTATTCAAAGTATTCTCTTGAGATTTGTCTGAGGCTGGCATATGTCACTCTATGAACATTTCAGACCTGAAGAGCATGCACTGGTCGATCACTTTCTTGATTTGAAAGATCAAGTTGTCGTAAATTATATACCGAAACTGACCGATTTTCTCGATCCCAGGCAGCAGATAATCCTAAAATCACTAATAGGAAATAGCGAGGAAATTCGTCTGTCCTTTTCCGGCGGCTATGCTCAAGCTGAACGGGCGCGCGCGCTGTTACTTCCACCGTATGTTGAAGCGGACGAAGATCCGTTTCAACTCGCTTACCTAGAAGTTCGGTATCCGTCCAAGTTCGGATCCATTGCACATCCCCAACTGCTCGGATCACTTGTCGGTTCTGGCGTGTCAAGAAGCAAAATCGGTGATTTGCTGATCGGCGAGGGACGTGCTCAATTTATTTGTGTGAAAGAGCTTGAGCCTTATTTTATGCTTAATTTAAGTTCCGTAGGGAGAATGAGTGTCTCATGCGAGCCGGTTGACCAGCAAGCTTTAATACATAGTGACGATGAATGGCAAGAGAGTGATGGGACAATTTCCTCAATGAGGCTAGATACGGTTTTGTCAGAAATCTATCATTTGCCAAGAACGAAGGCTTCAGAGGCTATTTCACGCGGGCTTGTAAAAGTAAATTGGGAACTTGTTGAGAAACGCGACTACGAGATACATGAAGGCGATTGTCTTTCTCTTCGCGGATATGGCCGCAGTAAAATAATATCGAACGGCGGCTTGACAAAAAAGAACAAAATCCGTATACAATATGGTAAACTTAACTAAACGAATTGTTTGTAAAATGACTTGGAGGTGACCGGGATGCCATTGACACCCTTGGATATTCATAATAAATCGTTCTCACGAGGATTTCGTGGGTATGATGAAGATGAAGTGAATGATTTTCTTGACCAGGTGATCAAGGACTATGAAGCGCTTATTCGCGAGAAAAAGGATCTTGAACAAAAGAACAAGAATTCAGATGAAAAGCTTAATCACTTCTCTAATATTGAGACAACACTGAACAAGAGTATTCTTGTCGCTCAGGAAACAGCTGAGGAAGTGAAGCAGAACGCGAATAAAGAAGCTAAGCTGATTGTAATGGAAGCAAAGAAGAACGCTGACCGCATTATCAATGAAGCGCTTGAGAAATCACGCAAGGTAACCTTGAATATTGAAGAATTGAAAAAAGAAGCCAATGTATACCGGACACGCTTCCAGATGCTGATTGAAGCGCAATTGGAATTGTTAAAGAGTGATGATTGGAAAAGCATGTCTGTGGGCGATGAAGACGCAGATAGTGAACATAACGATGGAATGATTCGTACGCAAGCTTGACGCGGAGACTCTTATTGCATATACTGTGCATACATAAGATGCTTGCGCCTAACGTACAGACATTTAAAATGAAATCATATTTTTAAATACTATGAGAGGGAAAGTACTCGCCGCAAGGTCGCGCAGCGAGCCGGGATACGGTGCGAGCCCGGTGCGGACGGCGGTAAGGAAAATCACCCTTGAGTTTGGTTCCGAACGACTCCTGCATGACAGGAGTTAAGTAAGAACCAACGTTGATTCGCGTTAAGAAAATCATGAGTGGCAGATTTGCTCTGCTATTAGGGTGGTACCGCGGTCCTTCCGTCCCTTTGGGATAGAAGGACCTTTTTATATAGGTCAGAAAAGAAATAAAACAGAAAGATGATGGAGGCGTTTTTCAATGGATTACAAGAAGACACTACTGATGCCGAAAACAGATTTTAAAATGCGCGGCGGTCTTCCAACGAAAGAACCACGTATGCAAGAACAATGGGATCAGGAGCATATTTATGAACAGTCATTAAAGGTCAACGAGGGGAAACCGACATTTATCCTTCACGATGGCCCACCGTATGCTAATGGAAACATCCATATTGGACATGCGGAAAACAAGGTATTAAAAGATATGATTACTCGCTTTAAGTCGATGACCGGCTATAAAGCTTATTATGTACCGGGTTGGGATACACACGGACTCCCAATTGAACAGCAGCTCGCAAAGCAAGGGATCGATCGAAAAAAAATGTCGGTTGCCGATCTTCGTGAAAAATGTAAAGAATACGCGCTCGGACAAGTAGAACATCAGAAGAAACAATTTAAAAGACTGGGCGTTCGTGGGGATTGGGATCATCCGTATCTGACCTTGCACAAAGAGTACGAGGCTGAACAAATTGAAGTTTTTGGTGAAATGGCAAAGAAAGGTTATATCTATAAAGACAAAAAGACGGTTTATTGGTCGCCTTCCTCTGAATCTGCACTTGCTGAAGCGGAAATCGAATATAAAGATGTTAAGTCGTATTCCATTTTCGTTTCTTTCCATGTGACAGACGGAAAAGGGGTATTGAATTCGGATGAAGAGGTCATCATCTGGACGACGACGCCATGGACGATGCCGGCGAACCTTGCGATTGCTGTCAATCCGAAATTTGACTATAGTGTTGTTCAAGTGGCGGGTCACAAATTTGTTGTAGCTGCCGATTTGGTTGAATCCTTGACAAAAACATTCGAATGGGAAAATCCACAGGTACTGCGCAATGTGAACGGTAAAGACCTAGAACATGTCGTTTGCCGCCATCCATTCTATGATCGTGCGTCCGTGATGATTCTTGGAGACCATGTCACCTTGGATGCCGGTACAGGATGCGTCCATACTGCCCCGGGCTTTGGTGCCGATGACTTTTATGTAGGTAAAAAATACGGCCTCGATATCCTTTGTCCAGTGGACGACCGCGGCTGCATGACCGACGAAGCACCAGGCTTTGAAGGTATGTTTTATGAAAAGGCTAATGAACCGGTAATCGAGAAATTGAAAGAGGTCGGTGCATTACTTAAAGTCGGCACGTTTACTCACTCGTATCCGCATGATTGGCGTACGAAAAAACCGGTGATTTGGAGAGCGACAAAACAATGGTTTGCGTCGATCAAAGCTTATCGGGACGATATCTTAAAAGCAATTCATGAAGTGCGTTGGGTTCCATCATGGGGCGATGTCCGCATGACGAATATGATCAAGGATCGTGAAGACTGGTGTATCTCGCGTCAACGTGCATGGGGTGTTCCGATTCCGGTATTCTATGGCGAAGACGGTGAACCGATCATCACGGATGCAACGATTCAGCATGTAGCGGATCTGTTCCGCGAACACGGCTCGAACATCTGGTTCCAATGGGATGCCCAAGACTTGCTGCCTGAGGGCTTTACTTCGGAGCATAGCCCGAACGGTACTTTTAAGAAGGAAACCGATATCATGGATGTTTGGTTCGACTCTGGTTCATCCCACCAAGGCGTATTGACCACGCGTGAAGGGTTACGCCGCCCGGCGGATATGTATCTTGAAGGATCGGATCAATATCGTGGATGGTTTAATTCGTCACTAGCCACATCTGTTGCCGTAACGGGTCACGCGCCTTACAAACAAGTATTGAGTCATGGCTTTACTCTTGATGGAAAAGGTTTGAAAATGAGCAAATCCGTAGGAAACGTCATTGATCCGATGAAGGTCATGCAGCAGTATGGTGCGGATATTATCCGTTTATGGGTGGCTTCAGTTGACTATCAAGCCGATGCCAGAGTATCTAATGAAATTCTCGGACAGGTCGCCGAAGTATATCGCAAGATCCGCAATACGGTACGCTTTATGCTCGGAAATCTTAACGACTTTACTGTCGATAAGATTGTTCCTACAGAAGATATGCCGGAACTTGAGCGTTATATGCTTGTGAAGCTCAACGGCTTCATCGACACATGCCTGAAAAATTATGAAGAATTCCAGTTCTTGAACGTTTACAAAGCGTTACAGAATTATTGCTCGCTCGATTTGAGTGCTTTCTATATGGACATCGCGAAAGATGCACTCTACGTTCAACCGAAGGATTCGCTGATTCGCCGTTCCGCGCAAACCGTTCTGTATAAGACGGTAGTTGCGTTAACCAAAATTTTGTCGCCAATTGTCCCGCATACAACTGAAGAAATTTGGCAGCATATTCCGGGTACGGATAAGATCGCATCTTATGTCCAGTTAACAGATATGCCGAAACTCGAGAAAATTGCTGATTCCGATGCACTGGAACAGAAATGGTCATCACTGATCGCGGTTCGTGACGATGTACTAAAGTCACTCGAAAAAGCGCGTGATGCGAAGCTGATTGGTAAATCACTTGAAGCGGCCGTAACGCTCTATGTTAAACCGGAAACAGCTTTCTTAAAGGATGCGACTGATCTCGACAAATTGCTGATTGTATCTCAAGTTACGGTTGTAGAAGACGGTGAGGTTCCGGAAGCGGCAGATCAGTACGCGCGGTTGGCCGTTTCGGTTAAGCCTGCTAAGGGTGAAAAATGTGAACGCTGCTGGTCGATTCTGCCAAGTGTTGGTGAAGACAAGGAACACCCGACACTGTGCGCGCACTGTGCAGAAACCGTGCGTCATGATTATGCGGGCGCAGCGCTTGACTGAGTTCACAATTCACCAAGAAAATGATTCCCATATTGCGTAAATATTACGCAGTCTAAAAATCCCCCTTTATCCCACACTAATAAATGTGCGCGGGAGCAATAAGGGGGATTTTTATATAGATGTGGGGTTATCGGAAAATCAAAAAGAGGCTGCTCAGCCGCAAACTTGACCTCGAACAAAAGCTGAAAAGCGATATGGAAACAGCTGCGGAGCTTGGTTCTGTATCTGATATCGCATCTGGGGAATTGTCGTCATATGATAATCACCCGGCTGAATCAGCGACACAGTTGTATGATCGGGAAAAAGACTTAGCTTTTCACAAGTTGGAACAAAATGAACTCGAAGAAATTAATCACGCCTTAGAAAAAATGAGAGATGGCAGTTACGGGTATGATGAGAAAACCGGCGAGAAAATACCCCGCGCGCGCTTAAATGCTTTGCCGACGGCACGAACTGTGGTGTGTCAATCAGAGACAGTGCATCACCACAAATTGCGTCCTGTTGAAGAATCAGTCATCATCGATTTGGAGGAACAAGGTGCTACGGATTTTGAAAGTAACGGTTTTAATGAGCAAAACGCTTTCGATCTTGTTTCGCAGTATAATGATCAGGAAGGTATCTATGAGGATGCGCCGTATAGTGATGACGAAGAAAGCATTGGCTTTGTGGAGGAGTACGAGTCCTTTGCTGCCACAGATATTGGTGGATTCTCGGGTGATGACGAGATTCACGTGTTGAAAAATCATCACTATGATCATTGGTCGGCAAAGAATGAAGATGACTACTTAGATCCCATAGAACGTTAATTCACTTTGTGCAGCGGGTATAAACGAACCCGCTGCATACATATTTTTTTTAGAAAATTTATGCTAGAATTTAAAAAGATAAAACATGATCGGGTTGATTCGAGAAACAATAGCTTTGTTTCCATGCGTCACTCGGAAATCAACGTGTGTTGGAGGAATTTATTAATGATTTACTATGCACTGGCAGTTCTGCTATTAATTAGTGACCAATGCTCCAAATGGATGGTCGTACATAATATGGAATTGGGACAAAGCATTCCGATTATCCCCGGCATTTTTTATTTTACCTCAGTCCGAAATAGTGGAGCCGCCTGGAGTATGCTGGAAGGACAATTTATTTTCTTTTTCATTATTACCGTTGTCGTCCTAGCGGTTGTTGTTTATTACATGCAGAAATTAGGGAGAAAGCAGCCGCTCCTTGGCACATCATTGGGCTTTATTATTGGCGGGACATTGGGGAATTTTGCGGATCGGCTGATACGTGGAGAAGTCGTCGATTTCATTCATGTCTACATCATCAATTATAGTTTTCCGGTGTTTAACATTGCTGATTCATCACTTTTTATCGGTGTTGTTCTTCTTGTTATTTATTTGTTTCTTGATGGAAAGAAGGAACAATAATGCCGACTATTGTTCGAACGATTGAAATGATGGATGACGGAAAACGAATTGATCGTTGGGTAAGCGATGAGATTTCGAAAGAATCAAGAAGCAGACTTCAGCAATTAATTAAGAGTGGGAACATCTTGGTTAATGGATTAAGTGTCAAAACAAGCTACCGAATGAAAACAGGTGATGAGGTATGCGTTCATATGCCGGAAGCGGAACCGCTTGATGTTACTCCTGAAAATATCCCTTTAGACATTGTCTATGAAGATTCGTCAGTCATTGTGGTTAACAAACCTAGAGGGATGGTTGTTCACCCGGCTCCGGGACATATGAGCGGCACTCTGGTCAATGCGTTGCTTGGGCATTGTCATGATTTATCGGGTATCAATGGTGTGATGCGTCCCGGTATTGTGCATCGAATTGATAAGGAAACGTCCGGACTTTTGATGGTGGCGAAAACCGATGAGGCGCATCATTCGCTTGCTGCGCAGCTGAAGGATAAGACAACGAAACGATTATATCTTGCCATTGTTCACGGCAGTCTTCCTCACGATGAAGGTACGATTAATGCACCGATTGGGCGTGCGGACAAGGATCGAAAGAAAATGGCCGTGACGGACAAGAACAGCAAACAGGCGGTTACCCATTTTAAGGTGCTGGAACGTTTCTCAAAGTTTACTTATGTGGCTTGCCGTTTGGAAACCGGACGAACGCATCAAATTCGCGTCCATATGGCTTTCATTGGCCATCCACTTGCCGGCGATCCGAAATATGGTCCGCGTAAGACGCTGCCAATTGAAGGGCAGGCGCTTCATGCGGCTGAACTTGGATTCGTGCATCCTGTGACTAAGAAATTTATGCTTTTTCGCGCTCCTCTGCCGATTGACATGGAACGCCTTCTTGAAGGACTGCGTGAAAATCACTATCAATAATATAGCGAAAAGATTTCCGGAAAAATGGTGTCAATCGTCTGTTTGCAATTGACAAAACAGACTCTGTTTGGCTATACTTACTATAGCTTAAAAATGAACCAAATGAATTCCTTTTAAATTTAGTCCCGAGAGACTAAGAAGGGTGATGATTGTCAATGACTATTGACAACACTGCGGTCTCTTGCTCGAAACGGCAAGACTTTTTTTATGCCGTCAGCAAGAAATCATTAATAAATGATCAAACAATTGGCCGCAGCCAAACGGCGGGTGAAGAGCTTTTGGAAGAAAAAGAAATATTGGATGAAAAAGCGATCGGACGAGCGCTGACACGACTTGCACATGAAGTGATTGAGCGTAACGAGGGTGTGGATTCGGTTGTATTGGTCGGCATTAAGACACGAGGCATTTATCTGGCAAAACGGCTTGCCGATCGTATCAAATCAATCGAAAACAAGGATGTTGCAGTAGGGGAATTGGACATCACTCTTTACCGAGACGACTTAAAACAAAAAACAGAGGAACCGGAATTGATTGGGAGTATCCTCCCAATGTCGATCGAATCGAAAACGGTGATTTTGGTTGATGATGTACTTTACACCGGACGTACAATCCGCGCGGCGATGGATGCATTGATGGATGTTGGCCGCCCGCAGCGTATTCAACTAGCGGTACTGATTGATCGCGGGCATCGTGAATTGCCAATTCGTCCCGATTACATTGGAAAAAATGTTCCAACTTCTAAAGAAGAACAAATTGCTGTTCAACTAATCGAGGTTGATGGCATGGACACAGTGACTATTCGAGCGACAAGTTAATAATTGGAAACTAACGTATAACACCTTTTAAAGGCAGTCCAGTGAGACTGATAAAGAGTGATTTAGTGCAGTGCGGTTTTTTACACAACCTCTTTGTCGGAATTCTGGCGAAGAGGTTTTTTAAGTGCAGAAAAAAGTTATTAAAAACATGCAAAAGCGGCGCGATTAAGGCGCACATTAACGATTAGAGGAGGATTTTCGATGGCCAATCTGCTTAGCTTGAATGATCTATCGGTAACAGAAATTAATACGATTCTTGATCGCGCGGAACAAATACATGAAATGAACGAAGAAGGCTGGTTTGCTCCGAATCATACCTTGGTCGCAAATTTGTTCTATGAACCGAGTACCCGGACACGCTTCAGCTTTGAGACGGCTGAGAAGAGACTCGGCTATCAAGTGCTTAATTTCAGCAGTAAGACATCGAGCGCGCTGAAAGGCGAGTCCCTTTATGACACGGTACGAACAATGGAATCGCTCGGTGCGAAAGCGGTGGTCATTCGTCATCAGGATGTCGGTTACTATCGGTCACTTGAAGGTGTCGGCGTTTCCGTAATTAATGCCGGTGATGGAGCGGGGGATCATCCGACTCAAGCGCTGCTTGATCTCCTGACGCTCCGTCAGGAATTTATGATGCTCCGCGGATTAACCGTCGCAATCATCGGTGATTTACGCTACAGCAGAGTGGCAAAATCAGATGCAGAAATTCTAAATCGTTTGGGCTGCCGCGTACTGCTTTCCGGGCCGAAAGAATGGCAGAATACGTCGCTTCCCGGAACTTATGTGACCGTTGACGAAGCAATTGAAGCGGCAGATGCGGTGATCATGCTCCGGATTCAGCATGAGCGTCATGAACAGGCGATGAACATGACAAAGGAAGCGTATCATGAGCGTTACGGATTGACTCATGAACGCGCGCTTAGGATGAAACCGGAAAGCATCATCATGCATCCCGGTCCAATCAACCGCGGTGTCGAGCTTGATGACGAGCTCGTTGAATGCGGTCGTTCTAGGTATTTCAAGCAAATTAAGAATGGTGTCTACGCGCGCATGGCCGCACTGGAGTGGGCGCTCAGGGCAACACCGATTCATTCGGCTGACGAACGGATCGCAGAAAAATTGTAAGAGAAACAAATGAGATCGCTCATTTGACATTAGAAAACTTGGCTTTGCCAAGCCTCCGGCGAAGGTAAAGACTTAGTTGCACTTACACTAAATTCCTCTAAATCTTTATAGTTTATTATTTGTGTAGAAGGAGTGGCAATCAATTGAAAAGACAGCTTGTATTGGAAAACGGAGCGGCATTCGTTGGAGAAGGATTTGGCAGCAGCTCTGAGATGAAAGGTGAGGTCGTCTTCAACACCGGGATGACCGGTTACCAGGAACTCATTACCGACCCATCTTACTGCGGACAAATTGTGACCATGACCTATCCGCTTATTGGCAATTATGGAATTAACCGTTCAGATAACGAATCCGCACGTCCAAGTATCTCCGGATTGATTGTAAAAGAAGTCGCCAAAGTGCCTTCGCATTGGCAAAAAGAAAAAACGCTAAGTGAATGGCTCGACGACTATGATGTCCCGGGAATTGAAGGAATCGATACACGGAAACTGACCAAAATTATTCGTGAATATGGTACGTTGCGCGGCAAGATTGTGCCTGTTGACGCGGATCCTGCAGTTGTAGCAGAGGAATTAAAAAAATGGCCGTTGCCAACCGACCAGATCAGTCGTGTCTCGACGAAATCTGCTTATGTCACCCCAGGCTCAGGACCGCGCGTGGTTTTAGTCGACTTTGGCGCGAAACAAGGTATCCTTCGCGAATGCATCAAACGAAATTTTGATGTTGTTATCGTTCCCTACCAAACATCAGCCGAAGATATTTTAAAACTTCATCCGGATGGTGTTTTGCTTAGTAACGGCCCTGGGGACCCTAAAGAAGTACCTGAAGCAGTTGAAACAGTTCGTGAATTGCTTGGCAAAGTCCCGGTATTCGGTATTTGCCTTGGTCATCAGCTGTTCGCACTTGCAGCAGGTGCAAACACGGTTAAAATGCGCTTCGGCCACCGCGGCGTCAACCATCCGGTGAAAAACCTGCGTTCTGGAAAATTTGTCATTACATCACAAAATCACGGCTTTACAGTGGAAAAAGAATCACTTAACGGTACAGACTTGGAAGTCACCCATGTAGCGATTAACGATGGAACAATCGAGGGCTTGCGCCACACCAAGTATCCTGCGTTCAGTGTTCAATACCACCCGGAAGCCTCTCCGGGACCTGATGACAGCCAGGATCTATTCGATGAATTTCTCAGCATGATGGAAACCAACAAGAAAGAGGGTGCAGAGCTTGCCTAAGCGTACAGATATAAAGAAAATATTAGTTATCGGTTCAGGACCGATTATTATTGGACAGGCTGCGGAATTTGACTATTCCGGTACGCAAGCCTGTCAATCATTGCGCGAAGAAGGCTATGAAGTCGTTCTCGTCAATTCAAATCCGGCAACAATCATGACCGACACCGACATTGCAGATCGCGTCTATATTGAACCGCTGACCGTAGAATTTGTCAGCAAGATTCTTCGTAAGGAGCATCCAGATGGACTACTCGCCACCTTAGGCGGGCAAACCGGCTTGAATCTCGCCGTTCAACTGCATCAATCGGGGATATTGGATGAATTAAAGGTTCAGTTCCTCGGAACGAATCTTGATACGATTGAGAAAGCAGAAGACCGTGAGAAATTTCGTAACTTGATGATTGAGCTTGATGAACCGGTTCCACCGAGTGAAATCGTCACGAGCTTAGAAGAAGCACGCGCTTTTGTAAACAAAGTCGGCTTGCCGGTTATTATCCGTCCTGCCTTTACATTAGGAGGAACAGGCGGCGGTATTGCCTCGACAGATGAAGAGCTGGATACAATCGCAGAAAATGGCTTGAAGCTGAGCCCGGTTACACAGGTACTTATTGAAAAGAGTATCGCCGGATTCAAAGAAATCGAATTTGAAGTGATGCGCGACGCGAATGATGGTGCCATCTCCGTCTGCCATATGGAAAATATTGATCCGGTCGGCATTCATACCGGCGACTCAATTGTAACGGCCCCTTGCCAGACCTTGAGCGACCGAGATCTGCAGCATCTCAGAAGCGTGTCGTTAAAGATTGTGCGCGCACTGAAAATCGAAGGCGGCTGCAATGTGCAGCTTGCTCAAGATCCGCACAGCGACCGCTATTATATTATTGAAGTTAATCCGCGTGTCAGCCGTTCTTCGGCACTCGCTTCAAAAGCGACCGGTTATCCGATTGCCAAGGTAGCAGCGAAAATAGCGGTCGGCTATCATCTTGATGAAATTAAGAATGCGGTCACCGGGACCACTTACGCAAGCTTCGAACCGACTTTAGATTACGTCGTAACGAAAATACCGCGCTGGCCATTTGATAAATTTGACGATGCGAAACGGACGCTCGGCACACAAATGAAAGCCACCGGCGAAGTTTTGGCGATGGGTCGTAATTTTGAAGAATCGATACTTAAGGCAGTACGCTCGCTTGAGAATGGTACCTTGCATCTTGAGCTTAAAGAAACTGATGAAATGAGCATGGAAGATCTGTTCAATATTATTAAGAAGAAAGATGATCGACGGTTATTCCTGATTGCCGAAACATTGAGACGCGGTGCCGACATTGAAGAAATTTGGGCTTGCACACAGATCGACCGTTTCTTCTTGAATAAAATCGCCAATATCGTCGCGATTGAAAAAGAGCTTGAAGCAGCACCTCAAAACGAAAAAGCACTACTTAATGCCAAAAAGCACGGTTTTTCCGACTGGAAAATTGCACAATGCTGGAAAACAACTGACAAGGCGGTTTCCGAATGGCGCAAAGAACTCGGCATTCGTCCAGTATACAAGATGGTGGATACATGTGCCGGAGAATTCACTTCTGAAACGCCATATTATTACAGCAGTTATGAGGAAGAAAACGAGTCGGTTGTGTCTGAACGCGAGAGTGTTATTGTGCTCGGCTCCGGACCAATTCGTATCGGTCAAGGTGTCGAATTCGATTATGCGACGGTTCATGCCGTATGGGCGATTAAGCAGCAAGGCTACGAAGCGATCATGATCAATAACAATCCGGAAACTGTGTCTACAGATTTCAGCATCTCGGATAAGTTGTATGTCGAACCTCTGACGCTTGAGGACGTCATGCATGTCATTGATTTGGAAAAGCCGAAGGGTGTTGTCGTTCAATTTGGCGGGCAAACCGCGATTAATCTGGCTTCCGGACTCGAAGCAAATGGTGTGAAAATTCTCGGAACGACACTGGATGCCATGGATCAAGCGGAAGACCGTGACCGCTTCGAACAGCTGCTGCTTAAACTTAACGTTGATCATCCAGCTGGAGCCACAGCGTTCTCAACGAAAGAAGCGGTGAAAATCGCAAATAAACTCGGCTATCCGGTGCTTGTACGACCTTCTTATGTGCTTGGCGGGCGTGCTATGGAAATTGTCTATAATGAAACCTCACTCAAGCATTATATGGATCATGCGGTTCTGATTAATCCGGACCATCCGGTACTTGTTGACCGTTACCTGATCGGAACAGAGATTGAACTTGATGCGCTTTCAGATGGTGAAAACGTGTATATCCCAGGCATCATGGAACATATTGAACGAGCAGGCGTCCATTCAGGAGACTCGATTGCGGTCTATCCGGCGCAGACCTTAACCGCCGAAGTGAAACAAGAGGTTGTCGACACGGCGATTAAAATTGCTCGAGGGCTCAAGGTTGTCGGTATGATGAATATTCAATTTATCATTCATAATAATCATGTGTATGTTATTGAAGTAAATCCTAGAGCAAGTCGTACTGTTCCATTTTTGAGCAAAATCACAGGCGTGCCGATGGCAAAAGTTGCAACAAAACTCATTCTTGGAGAACATCTAGAAAAGCTTGGGTATCATACAGGCATACATCCTGAGCCGAAACGAGGCGTGTTTGTCAAAGTTCCGGTCTTTTCGTTCGCTAAGCTGCGCCGTGTCGATGTCACATTAGGACCGGAAATGAAATCGACCGGAGAAGTTATGGGACAGGATGTCACTCTCGAAAAAGCGCTCTACAAAGGGCTGCTTGCCAGCGGAATGACAATTCCGGCGCATGGTTCTGTGCTCTTCACGATTGCTGATAAAGATAAGGAAGAGGCTCTGGCACTCGTTAAGCGGTTCTATGATATTGGCTACAACATATTGGCTACTGAAGGCACGGCTGCAATGATTGCAGAACGTAAGATTCCGGTCACAACCGTTAACAAAATCGGAGGAGAATCACCGAATCTTCTCGATGTGATCCGCCACGGCGGTGCGCAATTTGTTGTCAACACATTGACAAGAGGCCAGCGTCCCGCTCGAGATGGATTCCGAATTCGACGTGAATCGGTTGAGAACGGCGTTGTTTGTCTCACATCGCTCGACACGACCGAAGCGCTTCTTACTGTTCTTGAATCACTTGCTTTTCAAACCGAATGCATGCCACAGATGGACGATCGTTCGGCGACCCTGGAAGCGAGCGGCAATAAAGCAGGTGTCGTTCAATGATGCAGGAAGACATGCGGGTACTCGCGCATGAAGAAATCGCCGATCAAATTTTTAAGTTGAAGCTGGAAGGCGAGATGGTTCAGACAATTACTGAACCCGGACAATTTGTCCATATAAGGGTAGGCGGAGGATCGCAATCCATTGCGCCGCTTTTGCGGCGACCGATAAGCATCAGTTCGGCTGATCCATCGACAAAAACGATGACGCTGATTTATCGAAGCGGCGGTTTAGGAACCAGTCTGTTGTCTGAGACCAAGATTGGTGAAAAAATTGATGTGCTTGGACCGCTCGGCCACGGTTTTCCTGTCGACGCGACGCCTTTAAAAGGCAAAGCGTTAGTTATCGGCGGCGGCGTGGGTGTGCCTCCACTTTACGGCCTTTCGCAGGCATTGATTGAACGAGGAGTACACGTTACACATGTACTTGGATTCCGCTCCGCGAAGGATGTCTTCTACCAAGCGGAATTTGAAAAATTGGGACGAACAATTGTGATGACCGAGGATGGCACAAGCGGGCAGCAGGGCAGAGTCACCGATGTACTTGATTCAGTCGATTTTGATGCCGCTTATGCATGCGGACCGATCCCGATGTTAAGAGCGCTTGAACATGCGATTACTGAAAAACCGCTCTTTGTCTCATTGGAACAGCGTATGGGCTGCGGCATCGGCGCATGCATGGCATGTGTCACACACACTACTGATCCCAATGACGCAAAAGGCTATCGACGCGTTTGCTGCGATGGACCTGTATTCAAAGCGAGGGAGGTTGAGTTATGCTAGACGTTCATCTGCCCGGTCTGAAATTAAAGAATCCGGTTATACCGGCCTCCGGATGCTTCGCTTTTGGCGCGGAATACAGTAATTTATATGACCTAAAGGTACTTGGCGCGGTAACGATTAAAGCTGCGACTTTGGCACCTAGATATGGAAATCCGACACCGCGTGTTGCTGAGACACCCGGGGGGATGCTGAACGCGATCGGCTTGCAGAATCCCGGGGTTGACGAAATCATTAGAAAAGAATTACCTCGATTTGAGGAAAATAGAGTTCCAGTCATTGCGAATATTGCAGGCAGTGAGATGGATGATTACGTCTTGACAGCAGAAAAAATGTCGCAGCAATCCGCTGTGAATGCACTGGAACTGAACATTTCCTGCCCGAATGTGAAGCACGGCGGGATTGCGTTCGGAACGGTTCCGGAAGTTGCCGCAGAACTGACAGCCAAGGTGAAGGCTGTTTCGGAAAAGCCTGTTTATGTAAAATTGTCCCCGAATGTTACTGATATTGTCGCTATGGCGAAGGCAGTTGAAGAGGCAGGGGCAGACGGGCTGTCGATGATCAATACGCTGCTTGGCATGCGCATCGATTTGAGAACGCAAAAACCGGTTTTGTCTAACCTTACCGGTGGGTTAAGCGGTCCGGCGATCAAGCCGGTTGCCATTCGCATGATCTACGAAGTCAGCCAAAAAGTATCGATTCCAATCATCGGCATGGGCGGTATTCAGAATGCCGATGATGTCATTGAATTCTTCCTAGCGGGAGCGAACGCCGTTGCAGTAGGGACAGCGAATTTCGTCGATCCTTTTGTCTGCCCGAAAATTATTACAGAGCTTCCCGAGAAACTGAACGCAATGGGAGTTTCTGATATCAATGAACTCGTTGGAAGGAGCTGGAAGAAATGAATGAAGAAAAACAGGTGATCGTCGCATTGGATGTGGCATCGAATGATGAGATGCTGCAAATGCTTAAGAAGATCCATCGTCCCGGCTGCTATGTAAAGGTAGGCATGGAACTTTATCTTCAAAATGGCGCGGATATCGTTCGTATACTCAAGTCAGAAGGCTATTCAGTTTTTCTGGATTTGAAACTGCATGACATCCCTCATACGGTTTATCGGGCGATGAAGGGGCTCGCTCGTCTTGGAGCGGACATGATTAATGTCCATGCCGCAGGAGGCGCCGAAATGATGCGCGCAGCTGCTGAAGGACTCGGTGAAGGCGCACAATCAGGCCGTCCGATCTGCCTTGCAGTCACACAGTTGACGAGCACCGATCAGACAATGCTTGAAAATGAGTTGTTAATTAAACGACCGATTGATGAGGTCATCACTCAGTATGCTTCGCTTGCCTATTCTTCCGGAATGGATGGTGTTGTCTGCTCGGCTTGGGAAGCACAAAAGATAAAGAGTCAAACTTCTCCCGAGTTCCTCGCGGTGACACCGGGAATTCGATTGACTGATGATGACGCTGGTGATCAAAAGCGCGTCGCTTCTCCTGCACAAGCGCGCAAGCTTGGAAGCGACTTTATCGTTGTCGGCAGAAGCATCACAGCTGCTGCTGATCCGGAACAAGCTTATGAACGGGTACTTAACGATTGGAGGAATCAAACATGGAAAACAACAAACTAATTGCAGAAGATCTTTTGAAAATAAACGCCGTCGTCTTGAGCCCGGACGATCCATTTACATGGGCATCCGGTATTAAATCCCCGGTTTACTGCGACAATCGATTAACACTTGCCTATCCGGATGTTCGTAAGGATGTTATTAACGCTTTCGTCGCGTTAATTGAAAAAAATCATCCGGGTGCAGAAGTCATTGCCGGAACGGCAACCGCAGGTATCCCCCATGCAGCATTGATCGCGGAACGAATGGGACTTCCAATGGCTTATATTCGTTCATCAGCTAAATCACATGGCCGTAAGAAACAAATCGAAGGCATTATTAATCCGGGACAGAAAGTCGTTGTCATTGATGATCTGATTTCAACCGGCGGAAGTGTATTAACCGCTGTTCATGCGGTTGAAGCAGCAGGCGCTGATGTACTTGGCGTTGCAGCTATTTTTACATATCAATTACCGCAAGCAACACTTAATTTTAAAAAAGAGAACGTGCTACTGAATACGCTCACCGATTTTGATACGCTCATTCATCTGGCGGAAGAGCAGGGCAAGATCAGCGGTACCCAGCTTGAACAGCTTAAACTTTGGTACGCAGATCCGACTTCAGATGACTGGCGCGCGCAAAAAAAATAAAATAAGTGGCTGAAACATAATCATTTAGGAAAAGGTGTCTCTAAAGTCTAGTTTTGACTTTGAGACACCTTTTTTACAAGGAAAGAAAATTTAGGTTGTGCCTTGCTGGTATGATGATCAGTCATATAAGGTGCTGATTCCCGTTCGTACTGTACGGTTGGGCGATCAGGTAAGCGCCCAATCTGAGAAATAGACGGAAAAATTCCGCTTAATTAGAAAATGAACGAAAAAATAGCTTAAATAGACGGAGAAATTCCGCTTATCGAATCGAAAAACGTGAAAATGGAGAGTTTTTCCGTGCATAATGGGAAAAATTCCGCTTATTTGCCCGTGAAACAAGCGCCATGATGTGAATAACCGGAAAATCTCCGCTTATTTATTTACATAGATGAATGCTCAAGGACGATGGGGACGCAATTGTTTAGAAAAAGGCAAGAACCATCAAAAAACAAAATTAACTTGTATCATAATAATTGCGAGGAGGTGAGATTGGTGACACATAGCAAAGAAATTCAAACAGCATTAGAGTACATTGAAATGAATCTATGCGAAGAACTGACTTTAGATGAAATTTCTAAAGTAGTAGGATTTTCTAAATTCTATTTTCATCGGACTTTTCAAAGAGAAGTCGGAATTTCACTTTATGATTACATTAGGAAGCGAAGACTCGCAAGGGCTGCTTCTACTTTGCTAAATACAAATACATCGATACTGGATATTGCCCTAATCCATCATTTTGAATCTCAGGAATCTTTTACGCGAGCTTTCAAAAGTATTTATCAATTGCCACCAGGTAGATACCGGTCGGCTGTTAAGGATCTAATTACAGGAGGCATCATTGTGACTAAGCAAAACGAAATAAAAGACTGGATTATTACAGGAACTGCACCAGAGAAATATCAAGTCAATATGGATACTAATATTTACAACATGGGTTCAAAGTCAGCAACGATTCGCTCGCTTACGGACGAATTCTCCGATGGTGAATATGGCACTATCATGCAGCAAATAAGTGCAAAAAATTTCATTGGTAAACGAATGCTTTTTCCGGTTTTGTAAAATCTTGAGATGTGGAAGGCTGGCGTGGGTTGTGGTTTAGGATAGACAATGCGCTGGGAGGCACATTAAAGCTGGATAACATGCAGAGTAGGTCAATCACAGGAACTACTGAATGGAATAACTACTCTTGTGTATTGGATATACCTGAAAACGGAGCTATTATTAATATTGGTATCTTGTTGTATGGAAAAGGACAAACGTGGCTTGATAATGTCAGCTTTCAAGAGGTTGACAACAATACGCCGACAATTGAATTTGTTCCTGAAGAAGTTTTTCCTGATCATCTATTAAATCCATTATTTGAAGAAGTTTGATCTATGGCGTCATTATTATGATCAATCAAGACATTCGTAATCCTTAACCTCCTTTCCAAAGTAGAGAAGGGAGCCACCTATACTGACGGATGTATCCGACCCCTCACTTCTATAATCGCTTTAAGTTAATCATACCAATTATCTGCATGCATCTTTTTAATATATCACCCTTCTGGAATTTCACTGCAAGGGTGTTTCTTTGCGCCAAATTTTAATTGGCACCTAAGTTTCCATTTAGTATACTGGATGATTTCGGCTTGATTGATTCTCCTACTGCTGTTAGTCACAAGCAAGCTGCTTTCTTTAGGGCTCACCCCGCATAAACTATGTGAAGTTTCCAGTGAAGAAATGATTTACAATAGAGGGAAAGTATTGAATAGACGCAACAACAAAAACAGCAAGAGTCACAAAAGCATCGAATTGGCTTATATCAAGCCAAGGATAACAATTGAGTGGATGGAAAAAGGGGTGAACGTGGTATGACTATTTAACTGGCAAATGTACATAGCTCATGGCGTTCTTTATGATGATCAGTATGAACGGTCGGAAGAATAATTAACTTTGTTCTAAAGTTGATGAGTAGGACAAACGTACAAACAATTCATGGCTCAACTCAAGAGGCCTAATGGAAAGGATTTTTTTATGAAAAATTACTTTGAAACGAAGAATATTAGAGTGATCGGTCTATTTTCTGTTGCGATTGCCTTGTTCTATTTAATTGTCATTTTAACTGAGGGATTTTATCGTTATACAATCATTGAATATCTGGCCACTTTGATTAATCTCATTATGTTCACGCTGATTTTTTTGTTCATTACAAGGAAAATAATCATTCGCGGGATCAGTCAGATGCTGTTTTTCTTGGCCTTTCAACTGTACGCGTGGATTGCTTTTTTTCTGTTGCTAGGCATTGATTTACATCAGCTATGGTACGGATTAGTTGATCGTCATTTCGAGCGAAATCTGCTGTTCATGATTAATGTGATTCCTTTTCGAACGCTTGTGACGCAATTCTCCTCTTTTCCAACAGCAACTTATGCAATACATCAAATCGTAGGAAATATTATCGTTCTGGCTCCACTCAGCTTTTTTCTGCTCTATTTTAATCGTGTTAAGATGCGGCGCGCATTTCTCGTCATCTTCCTCTATTCTTTGTCTATCGAAATCCTGCAATTTTTATCTGATGTTCTCTTTTTTCAGGTTCGAGCAATGGATATTGATGATGTCATTCTTAATACTTCCGGAGCCGCTTTAGGACTTTTAGGTTATGTGTTCTACCTTGGATTAGCCGCACTTGGCCGTCGGTTGGTACAGAAGGCGGCGCCAATTCGAAGAAATAAAGCTCATTGATTCATGCCGCGATTGAATAAAAAATGAATTGGAGTCGGGATACATGGACAAAACTCATCATGCTTCGCCACGGATAAGAAGCGCACTACATCAATTGATTGATCACGCTTTTGTTTCCGATGAGATGAAAAAAGTGAAGGGTAAGTTAATTAATCAAAAATCGTTGTGAGACTTTGGCACAGGCGAAGCAATATATCCAGTATGAAGGCAAAGGAGTGAGGTAGTCATGTTGGTGTATCTCTTTTTCATCACGTTGCTGTTAATATCTTTTTCTGTCCTGCCGCTATTTAAAGAAAATAAATTTTTGAAATATGGATATTTATTTCTGTTATTATCCCTTAATTTTTTGGTGACGTATAACAACAATCGTTATAACATCCATATCCCGGATCAATGGATGTATTTAATGATTTTAGCCGTCTTCTCACCGGTATTATACAAGCTGATATTAAAGAAGATTAAGGAATGATCTTCCCTGTATCGTTACTTGATTGAAAAAGGTATGTGGATTATGTCGCTACCAAATACATAGGATGAACGCCCCCGAACGGGATTGTGCGTGACCCCGCACGAAAAAATGCGGGCTTCTCCATAAAGTATGCGGTTTTTTCAGTGAAGAAATGATTTACAATAAAGGAAAAGTAGATGGTCGGGGTTAATGGTAAAGTACGTAAAGCGATGTGTCGTGTATTTTTTGGTTGGTTGTTTATATGCCCTGTTTCGGTTATTTTGCAGAGAACGGATAAAACTCCAATTCTCGAGAACATGCAGCGTCAAAAACGCATAGGACCCCAAAAATCATCCGCTTGCTTTATATCAATTCGATGACATAGATTGAGCGAATGGAAAAAGGAGTGAATGCGGAATGAAACACTGGCTGATTTACGTGACAGCGGTTATGCCCTGGATTATTACGGGCTTTTTACTTTGTTTTTTGGCACTCATTGTTGCTGCTTGCATGAAACATTCGCAAAAATGAAGAATCGTTGGATTCAGCAGCTCAATAGTTTACATAGAAAAGGTGGCAGAGCTGTGTCAAAGAAGAAAAGCGCGTGGTATTTGAGACGGAGACCACTTTTATTTTTCTGTTTTATCACGCCGCCTATCGGCTATATGCTTGTCGTTTTTAATCTGGATCGCTTTGAGAATGAAGATCGAATAGGCTATTTAACGTTGGCGACGGTCTCGGCATCTTTATGGGTACTGAAATTTTTGCCTAGAACCGTCGGTATTTATGTATGGAGCGCAATTTTGGCGGCCATTCTTGCAGGAGAAGCGATCCACTTCCTAAATAGGCGCAAACATAAATAAAAAGGTGTGTTGTTTATTTTGCTTTTGATGTTTTCTTCCGCTTCTTCAACACTCAGCAGAAACAAAAAAATTCAAGGATCGATGCCTAATTGCGTCACTCCCTGAACAACAGATCTCCCATTCAACAATACGCCTTCTCAATTTAATCACCTTCTCATTATAAAATGTAACAATCAACTAGATTATCTACTGTTTATGGAACAATAGAAATTTATGTTTAATAAAAACTTCATATTTTTCACTAGGAGCGCTTAAGAACCAGCAGATAAAATCTAAGAAGGTCAGATAAGTGAAAGAACCGTTTTAACAATTGTTGTTCTTTGTTATGACGAGGAGAAAGTTCTTGAAGAAACGATCCATTGACTGAATGCTGCTCTGAGCAATGCATGCCGAAAAGGATTGGCTTCTTCAGAACAAGTAATTGGAAATTTTCTCATTAAGTACAATGAAGGTTTTGATATCGTGTATGGTGTTCGAGACGGAAAGACATTGATCATTCTTTCGATCAGGGTACTTGGGGAAATTCAACAAAAAATGTCCATGCTACGTGATCGAAGAAAAAAGCCTGCATGCACCAAAATTGAGCAGCACTCCTCTTTAAATGGTTTGTTAGGATGTGATTGTTTGTTTCGAAGAATACTTCTATCAGGATTCACCTATGTTTTTGTGGCATTTTTTTCTTTTGTGTTGGTTACTGCTTTAGGCTACCCGTTTAGTTTCAAAGGCAGCAATGCGCCGATTCTGATTAGTTCACTTATTTTTTTTACACTGATCATAATTCTATTTTTTCTTGCTGTTAATCGTTTCTTTCAGAATATGCCCGATCGGATGATGGATTGGGTGTCATGGATGCTTTTTCTAGTGATCGTCGTGATCGAAGGCATGTTGATTGTTGGCTTTCATTCCATCCTGCCTCCATTGATTGACGGCGGCCACACCTATGTGGAAGCTCTATACCTGCTCAAACATGGGCATGCTTCTGGCAACAGCTATTTCGCGATTTATCCAAATAATATTCCGATTACTTTGCTTAGATATGTGTTGTATAAAACGGCATCGCTGGTTCACTATTCCAATTACATGGTGATTGATCGTGTTTTTTGTTCCGCGATTTTAAATATCGGGATTTTTTTTTCATGGAAATTGATGAGGCGAAAATCTGGGGCAAGATCCGGTGCTTTATTCATGCTGGCGGCCTTGACCTGTTTTCCCTTAATTTTTTATACGCTTTATTTCTACACGGATACAGCAGCAATCCTGTTTCCCTCGCTGATGCTGTATCTTTGGTACATATATGAAAAATCTAAGAAGATACGTTATGTACTGCTTCTCGGTCTCGTGCTTGCTGTAGGCATTCAACTCCGGATGAATTTGATTTTGTTTCTTCCGGCGCTTGCGATTTACATGTGCTTCACGCTCAAATGGAAAAAAATAGTGATGAGTCTTGGCATTATCTTGGTGATTCTTGCGGCGGGACATTTCGCCATGAAGGGTATTGAAAATCAATTTGGCTATAAGAATGATCCGTCACTTGCTATGCCCACGATTCATTGGATAATGTTGGGACTTTCTCCTGAGGGGCGCTACTCGAATGCGGATTTTAATTGGACGGTGGAGCATCCTGATCAGGCGGCGAAAAGAAAAGCAGACAGCGCGCGGATCGCAGAACGAATAAAAGAAAACGGTCCATTCGGTTTAATGCGCATTTGGGCAGTCAAAACATTCCGAACATGGGGTATGGGTGCGCATGGCTATTATTGGTATACGAAGTTCAATACACAACCCACAAGAGGTTATCACTATCTGTTCGGGGATCAGCGGCAGCTGGTGGTGTGGATTATTCAAGTTTTTTACATTGCCAATCTTGTCTTTATGATTTCGTCTGCAATCCGCTATTTCCGAATGAAAAAGGTGGATCTGCGTTTGTTGATTCTGATTTGTCTGTGCGGCAATGTACTATTTTATACATTCGTTTGGGAGGCTGAGCCTCGTTATAGTTTACTCTTCACGCCTTTTATTCTGATCAGCAGCGTTTTTGGACTGCAAGATGTGTCGCGTATCATCGGGAATCACATTTTTAAATCTGAACATTTTCCAATTGTGTTCGTTCTCATTATGGTGCTGCTGATCGGTGGGGTTGCCGGTGCTCACACGATGACGGAAAAGCGAGTGGCACATCGAATTGTTGCGGCGAATCAGCCGTTTTCAGGAGGAGAAGAGAACGCTGTTATTGACAAAAATCAGTCAATCACCCAAACATTCCGACCGAGGACGGCCTATCATCATCTGGCCGTGCGCGTCTTTTCTCTGAATGGTCGCGGCATCTACCGTATGAGGCTCGCCAATAGGCATACTGGTCAAATGATTGAATCCAGAAATTTCACTTGCGGAACGATGAAACCGGGTCAAACGCTCGATTTCAACTTGAATCACATGGTTCGTCCGAAACCAGGCGCGACGCATCAGATCAGCCTGTCTCAAGTCGAAGGACAGTCAGGTTCTCATCTAATCCTCGCAGCAAACGGGAAAGGGTTTGAGCAGCGCGACGCGTATCCTGAAGGACGCATGTTCGAAGGCAGGGATTTAGCTGGAAAAATGGATTTGATGTTCACCGTGGACAGAGTTCGGTACAGGCCCTATATAAGTCCCTCTGTTTATTGGCTGCTCATACTTATTCCTACTGCGATGCTCAGCTTCTACGGTTACGTCATTCTGCGGGGCTCAGAACAAAAAATAAGACCAATTGATCGGAACGGACGGCTTCCATCCCAGTATCACTGATATTCGATCCGGCCTTCTTAAGAAATCCTTCATTTTTTCCAATTGTATTTTATAAGAAGCGCCCTTTACAATAAGTAAAGTAAGCTGATGTGCGGGGAGAGTAAACGATGGAAGAGTATAACGTATTGGTTGTTGACGATGATAAAGAAATTCGTGATGTCATAGGCATCTACTTAAAAAATGAAGGCATTCATGTGCTGAAAGCGGAGGACGGGCTGGAGGCGATTGAGGTGCTGCGCTGTCACACGGTACATCTCATTTTGCTCGATATAATGATGCCGCGCATGGATGGAATTCAGACAACGTTCAAAATTCGTGAACAGAAAAATATCCCGATTATCATGATCAGTGCCAAGACCGAGGATATGGATAAAATCCTCGGCTTGCAAGTTGGTGCAGATGATTATGTGACCAAACCATTCAATCCGCTCGAACTCGTGGCACGTGTGAAGTCACAGCTGCGAAGGTATGTAACCCTTGGCACGTATGAGAAGAAAAACGAAGTGATTGATCTGAACGGGCTTGTTCTCGAACAGGCGGAGAAACGCGTTTCTGTGAACGGCGAACCTGTTCGCCTGACGCCAATTGAATACAGAATTGTCGATTTATTGATGCGCAACGCCGGTCGTGTTTTCTCTATTCATGAAATCTATGAACGTGTCTGGGAAGAACCAAGCTATAACGCAGAGAATACGGTCGCCGTACATATTCGTAAAATCAGAGAAAAAATCGAAATTGATCCGAAAAATCCAAGATACTTGAAGGTGGTGTGGGGCATTGGCTACAAAATTGAAAAATAAAAGAACAGGGTATCTATTCACTTGGCTGATGATACTCGGTCTCTCACTGATTCTGCTTGTAATCACAGTCTACAGGCCAATGATGTTTGGCGCTTTTGAGAATTCTAGTGGTTTTAAAAGTACTTATTATCAATTTAAGTATGAATTAGCGGCGGCGAAACTCAGTCATCCATCATCAAGCCAGGTCCGTCAGCTCCCCATCACCAAGGATGATATACACGAGTTTCGTTATCGTTATGGCGATCTGCCTAAGCAATTATCGAACGTCCACAGTCAGTTCTCAGATGTGATCGCAAAAGCGGAGAAAGCAGAAGATAAAAAGTCCGCATCCTATTATAAAAAAGAGCGAGACAAGAAGATCAGTGCGATCGAGAAAAACTTTAAGAGTGATGCCCATGTGGCCAGACAGATCCGCGAAGAACGTGTAGCACTGATGAAAAAGTTTCAGAATACCTCACTTTCAAATGAACAAGGGAGTTTTAATCAGCTAGCAAAAGTCTTTAAGTATCGCTTTGTGAATAAGAAAACCGGCGAAGTTTTTACAAATGTGACGGATGTTCAGGGAAAAGAAAAGCAGCCGGAAAAACGTTTTGAAAAAAGTTTTGAAAATTTTTCGCCCGATGATTACTTGAGCATTGGAGATAAACGCATTAATCGAATCTTAACGCTTTGGGGTGCTCAATACTCCGGAAAAATTTATATTAATCGGGATGCCCCGATGGATCAATTGAATAATTACTCTAACTATCGTGCTTACGTTCAAAGCAAACAATTTGGCTTTGTTCTGCTTATTTTGGGGATTGCCATGATTGGTTATGCGTTGTTCCTTCTTTGGAAACACAGGGTATTTTCTCTTGTTGGTTTTCAAAAAATAAGTCAGTTTTATCGACGTATTCCGATTGAGTTGCGTTTGATGGTTCTTGCAGTTGAACTGTTTATCTTTTTGACTGTTCTTATCAGTGTCGGTGTCAGCTCGACAAGCTATGTTTACCCCGTTTTCGGAAGCCTCGGAAACTTAATCAATTTTACTTGTTACAATTTTGGTATTCTTGGTGCGGTAACAACCGTTCTTTTCCAAATTCAATGGCTAGTTGAAATGCTGCGCGATTCTGAGAAACGATTGGCGTGTCAAAAGGGGAGCATCGTCTCGCAGTCAAAAGAGATTGTTCATGCCTTTTTCATTGCACCCTTTATCGGTCTGAAAGTTTTGTTTGTCGTTGCGACCATTTTTTTCCTTGGTATGTCAGCTCCACTTTTTTCTATGAGTGGCAGCGTTGTCGCAGCATTCTTATTTTTGATTTTTACTGCACTGCCTCTGCTTTGGTTGGCATTGAAACGTGCTACACAGTTTAATCGTGTCTTTAATCAAGCGAGCGCCTTGGCGGCCGGAGAGGAAGAGCCGGATCTGCCCGTGCAAGGAAGGGGCAGTATAAGCCGATTGTCTCAATCCTTGAATACATTGAAGCATGGCGTAAAATCATCGCGAAACGCGCAAGTGAAAAGTGAACGACTAAAGACGGAGCTTATTACCAATGTAAGTCACGATCTGCGCACGCCGCTGACGTCAATTATTACCTATAACGATTTGCTAAGAAAGTCGGATGTGAGCGATGAAGAACGGCAGGACTACTTGGCCATCATTGATCGAAAAGCGAAGCGTTTAAAGCGGCTGATTGATGATTTATTTGACGCTTCGAAAATGGCAAGCGGAGCAATTGAATTACACAAAACAAAGGTTAATTTGACTGAATTGCTGACTCAGGCACTCGCTGAATATGATGAAGCGATTCAACAATCAAAGCTTAGTTTTCGTATTAAGACGCCGAATGAAGAGATACCGGTTATTGTCGACGGTCAGAAACTATGGCGCGTTTTTGATAATATGATTGGAAATATTATTAAGTATTCATTAGAAGGGACACGTGTGTACATCACGCTTGAGGTAAAAAATGGCGAGGCAATGGCGACGTTCAAGAATATCACCAAATATGAGCTCGGAGACAATGTCGATGAACTATTCGAACGCTTTAAGCGCGGCGATGCGTCACGCCATACGGAAGGCTCAGGGCTTGGATTAGCGATTGCGAAGTCGATTATCGATCTTCACGACGGCGTATTTGAAATCGATCTGGACGGTGATCTATTTAAAGTTGTGATCAAACTTCCCATTGCGTAGTCAATCACGAAAGGAATCGGCTTCTCCTTGACGCGAGCATGTGGCCAGTGAGACAATAGAATCCGGTATTTAATTGGAAGTAAAAAGCGAGCAGATCATGCCCGCTTTTTTTGGAAATGAGGAATGTGCCATGTCTTACGATGGTATTGTCACCCATGCTGCCGTTCAAAGTCTTCAAGATTTTGTCGGCGGCCGAGTTGCAAAAATATATCAGCCAACACCGACGGATCTTATTTTTCACCTGCGCGCACGCGGCGCACGCGGGAAATTGCTGATTTCTATAAATGCGGCGTTTGCGCGCATGCATTTGACGGAACAGTCGGAGGGAAATCCGCAAGAGCCGCCGATGTTCTGCATGCTTCTGCGCAAGCATCTTGAAGGAAGCGTGATTGAGCGGATCGAGCAAGTAGGTTTTGAACGCATTGTGCATCTTGACCTCCGTTCGCGTAATGAGCTTGGCGATGTAAATGAAAAACAACTGATTATTGAACTCATGGGTCGGCACAGCAATGTAATTTTGACAGATAAAGAAAGTGGTCGGATTATTGACTGCATGAAGCACTTGACACCGGCCGTCAATCGTTTCCGTACGGTACTGCCTGGTGAAACCTATGTTTCGCCTCCGGATCAGGGGAAGCTTAATCCGCTTGAAATGACTGTCCAGGATTTAACGAGCCGGATTGAATGGAACGCAGGGAAGATTGATCGGCAGATTGTTGGTATTGTCAGCGGCTTTTCCCCTCAAATTGGCGCTGAGATTGTCCACCGAGCAGGACTTCCGCACCAAAATGCGATTGCGGCTGCTTTTTGCGAGATTCAGTCTGAAATTCGCAGTCATGATTATCAGCCGATGATCATTTTTAACGAAAAAGGTAAGGACGATTTTCACGTCTTGCGTCTCACACATGAATCAGGGAAAACAGAGACATTTGCCAATGTCCATCAGATGCTTGATCGGTTCTACGCGGTTAAATCACAAACCGATGCGGTACGGCAGAAAGCCGGAGATCTCAGCCATTTTATCAGTCTTGAATTAAAGAAAAACAAAATGAAACTAAAGAAGCTTGCGAAAACGCTTCAGGACGCGGAAGACGCAGACAAATACCGTTTGTACGGCGAATTGTTAACGGCGAGTATGCACGCATTCAAACGTGGCGATCAGCATGTGGATGTGGTTAATTATTATGATCCGGATCAGAAGCAAGTGACAATAAGTCTTAATCCGAACCGGACACCTTCTGAGAATGCGCAGGCATACTTTAAAAAATACACGAAAGCGAAGACGGCAAAACGGGTTGTGGCGGAACAAGTGGTGCAAACGAAAAATGAGGTCGCTTATTTTGAGGGCTTAACGCAACAAGTCGAATCCGCTTCACTGAAAGATATTGAAGAAATTCGCGAGGAGCTTGTTGAGGGCGGTTATTTAAGAAAAAAACGGTCGAACAAGGCAAAAAAGAAGAATAAAACTGTGATCGACAAATACTACGCCTCAGACGGAACCCTCATTCTCGTCGGGAAAAACAATAAACAAAATGATTATTTGACTACGAAAGAGGCTGCGCGCGATGAGATTTGGCTGCATACAAAGAACATTCCAGGGTCTCATGTGGTCATTCGCTCCCAAGATCCGAGCGAAAAGATTTTAATGGAAGCGGCAAATCTTGCGGCTTTTTACAGCAAATCGCGAATGGGAAGCGGAGTTCCTGTCGACTACACCAAAGTGAGGTATGTGAAAAAACCTAGTGGTGCCAAGCCTGGTTTTGTGATTTATACCGATCAGAAGACGCTCTATGTGACGCCGGATGAGTCGCAAGTACTCAAGTCACGGGAACAACCAAAATCAGAGACAAGATAGATTTATGCTGTTGATCAATGATTTAATTTTCGCGGGCACTTGCTTCATCTCCGCAAAATTGTATAAAATGGTAAGGTGGAAGTGATCGGATGATTAAGAGTATGACCGGTTTTGGATTGAGTGAGAAAAGTGCTGGAGACGCACATGTTCGTGTTGAGTTGAAATCAGTCAATCACCGCTTCTTCGATTTTTCGTTCAATGGACCGAAACCATTAATCTATCTTGAGGACCGGATACGAAAAGTGATCCATTCTTTTGTAAAAAGAGGATCGCTTACCTTGTACTTATCCGTTGAAGGCAGCGAGGCGATTGCTCCTAAGGTTGAGACGAACTGGTCGATTATTGACCAGTATATGAGTGTCGCTAAGGAAATTCAGAAACGGAGCGGAACCGAGAAGACAGACGTGAATGTCATTCTTCAGCTTCCGGGCGTCTTCACGCTCCGTGATGCGGACAACCTTTCTGCGAAAACAGTTGAGCCATTCGTGCTTGAAACAGTGCGCCGTGCCTGCGAGCAATTGATTTCCATGCGCGAAAAAGAAGGCGAAGCGCTTCGAACGGATCTTTCGGAGAAAGTTGAAAGTATTCGACGAGCGGTCGATGGTCTTGAGGTGTTTTTACCTACGGTTCGTGATCAATATGAAAAGAAGCTGCGCACATCCGTCTCCGATTTTCTCAATCGCTATCAATCGATTGACGAAGATCGTTTAATGACTGAGATTGCTGTGTTTGTAAATAAGACAGCAGTTGATGAAGAACTGACTCGGATGAAAAGCCACTTGAATCAATGCGTTGGTTTATTAAGCGAAGATGTCGATGTTCCGGTGGGACGACAGTTAGATTTTCTCATTCAAGAAATGAATCGTGAAGTGAATACGATCGGCTCGAAGGGCAATCATGCTGAAGTAAGCCGTTTTGTCGTATCGTTAAAGAATGAGATTGAAAAATTGCGCGAACAAGTGCAAAATGTAGAATAAATGGACTGATCGATGTGTACCAGTTGGGGGCAAAGTGATGGGCTTTAAAGAAAAAGGGCTGCTGGTGGTTCTTTCCGGACCTTCCGGGGTCGGCAAAGGGACCGTGTGTAAGGCGCTTCGCAAGCGCGGCACGCAATTGAACTATTCGATTTCGGCAACAACGCGAAAGCCGAGAGAAGGCGAAATCGACGGCGTTCACTATTTCTTCAAGACGCGCGATCAATTTCAGCAGATGATCGAACAAGATAAATTGCTTGAATGGGCGGAATATGTCGGCAACTGTTACGGTACGCCTGTTGACTATGTTCGGGAGACCATTGAATCAGGCAAAGACGTGATCTTGGAAATTGAAGTACAAGGTGCTCTTCAAGTGAAACAGAGGTTCCCGGAAGCACTGTTTATTTTTCTTGCACCGCCGAATTTGACAGAGCTGAAAAATCGAATTGTCGGTCGCGGAACAGAAACGGCCGAACTGATTGAAAGCCGCATGACGGTGGCAAAATCAGAAATGGAATTAATGCAGAATTATAATTATGTGGTTGAAAACGATCAAGTTGAGAAAGCCTGTGATCGGATTGAAGCAATTGTGCTCGCCGAACATTGCAGAGTTGACCGGCTGATTGAAAAATATATAAATAGTGAAGGGATTGACGGAAAATGATGATTTACCCGTCTATTGATAACTTGCTTGAGAAAGTTAATTCTACGTATACGCTAGTAACGCTTTCCGCGAAACGCGCACGTCTGCTGCAGGATGGCTCCGCGCATCTAATGGTTGAGCATCCTCGTTCGGTTAAAGAAGTAGGTCAGGCATTAGAAGAAATCAATGCCGGACTGCTTAATTATAAACATTAATGCGCGCGCATGCGCGGCAAGGCAACAACCTTAATATAGGTTGTTGCCTTTTACATAGGTAGTGAGCACAATATAACGTATCGTTTAGCAGGCTAAACGGTATTAGAATTGCGAGACTTCTTGAACTCGTTCTTTAGGATAAGGAAGTGATGATATGGAGCTTCAGGGCAAAAAAATTTTACTCGGTATTACCGGCGGAATCGCGGCATACAAAGCAGCCGAGCTGGTCAGCCGTCTTGTTAAAGAGGGTGCAGATGTTCATGTATTAATGACTGAATCGGCAAAGCAGTTTGTCGGTCCGGTCACTTTTCAGGCACTCACAAGACATCAGGTTTATGATGACGTCATTTTGAATGAAAAGGAAGGACAGATCGCTCATATTGATTTGGCAGATGAGGCAGATCTGTTCATCGTTGCACCGGCTACAGCCAACACAATCGCGAAGATGGCGGCGGGGATTGCTGATAATATGCTCACAACCACGGCACTCGCTACCAAAGCGCCGGTGTGGGTCGCTCCTGCGATGAATGTCAATATGTACGGGCATCCGGCAGTTCAGAATAACTTGCACATACTTGAGCGTTACGGTTACCACATAATAGGTCCTGCAAAAGGTCATCTCGCCTGCGGATGGACGGGTGCCGGAAGAATGACAGAGCCTGAAGACATCGCTCGTGAGGTAAGTGACTTTTTTACTCAAAAGCCCTTGGAAGGGAAAAAAATAATTGTTACTGCGGGTCCAACAAAAGAAGCGCTCGATCCAATCCGTTTTTTCAGTAATCACTCGAGCGGCAAAATGGGTTATGCGATTGCCGAAGCTGCGCATCGCGCAGGTGCCGAAGTCACACTTGTGACAGGAGCTGCGTTGGCTGATCTTTCAGGGGTGACAACAGTCCGTGTAACCACTGCCCGTGAAATGTATGATGAAGTGGTAAACAGATACCCGGAGGCTGACGCGGTAATAAAAGCGGCGGCAGTTGCGGATTATCGTCCCGAGCATGTCAGTATGCGGAAAATCAAAAAATCGGATGGTGCAATGACTGTCACGATGGTACGCAATCCGGATATTTTAAAAGAGCTTGGCGTTCGGAAGAAAGAACAAGTGCTTATCGGTTTTGCGGCGGAGACTGACCATCTTGATGAAAATGCGAGAAAAAAACTTGTAACGAAACATTTGGATTTACTAGTAGCCAACCATGCATCAGATAGTTTTGGTGAGGATACGAACAAAGTGACCTTCTTTTTTGCGGATGGCAAGGAACAAACATTTGAGAAAATGCCGAAACGCCAAGTCGCGGTTAGAATCTGTGACGCGCTTGCAGATCTGTTTGAAATGAGTGAGCCTAGTGATCGCTGAAGTTTATATAGATATTCCGGCGAATCCGGTAAACAAACCGTTCGATTATCGAATTCCGGAATCTTTAGAAGGGGTTGTCGCGCCGGGCATGCGCGTGACTGTGCCTTTTGGACGTACTCGACGTCTTGGATTTGTCACTGAATTGAAAGAAGTCTCAACGTTTAAAAAGTTAAAAGCTATCGACTCTGTAGAAGATCATGCACCTGTCTTAACACAAGAACTGATAGACTTGGGACGCTGGCTGGCCGACTCGATACTTTGTCCAACCGTAACTGCTTTTCAAGCGATGCTTCCGGCCGCGATGAAGGCTGAGTATAAAAAAATAATTAAAATTGAACAGCCGGAACAGCTGAAAATAGAGGACGCAGATTTGGCGTCTTTTTTTGAAACGACAAAACAACCGATCTGGTCGGAGATCGTGAAAAGTCATCCGGAATTGTTGAAAAGAATTAATCGGGCAATTCGTCAAGGCTATCTGTCCATTCACCAGCTCGTTCGTAATCAAGCGACTGTGAAGAAAGTGTCCGCCATTTCGGTTTGCGCAACGAAAGAGCAGTTGAGGCTTGAGCTCGCAAAACTTGACGATCGGGCGAAACGTCAGAAGGAAGCGTTGCAATTTTTTATTAAGCAATCTGATCTGTCATCATTCCATTCACCAATACATGCATTGGTGAAAGATGGCTTGAGTCGAGATGCAATCACAAAACTCGTGGATAAAGGGCTGCTGCATTTAGATCAAATGGAACAATTTCGTGATCCATACAAACATCCTGTGGAGCAAACGAAGCCGCTCAATTTAACTGATGAACAAGCAAAAGCGCTTGCGCCTATTTTGCAATCGATGAACGAAAATGAACATCGTGTTTTTTTGTGCCATGGGGTTACGGGAAGCGGAAAAACGGAGATCTATTTGCAGTCGATTCAGCGTGTTCTTGAACATAAGCGGCAAGCAATCGTACTCGTTCCGGAAATTTCATTAACACCGCAGATGGTTCTTCGATTTAAAGGCCGCTTTGGCGATCAGGTGGCGGTGATGCACAGTGGACTTAGCCGCGGCGAAAAATATGATGAATGGCGTAAAATTCGCGAAGAAAAAGTACAGGTAGTCGTTGGTGCTCGATCCGCAATTTTCGCCCCCTTCAAGAAGCTCGGCTTAATTATTATTGATGAGGAGCATGAGTCCAGCTACAAGCAAGAGGATATGCCAAGGTATCATGCGCGTGATGTGGCCATCCATCGAGCGGAGAAACATCATTGTCCGGTCGTTCTTGGAAGCGCGACGCCGTCACTTGAATCTTTCGCCCGCGCGCGCAAACAGGTTTACACGTTATTATCTTTGAAGGAACGGGTGAATCATCGTCCGCTTCCCAGTGTTCACATTGTTGACCTTCGCGAGGAAATGCGTCAAGGGAATCATTCGGTTTTCTCTAAGGAACTCCTTGAAAAAGTGAAGGATCGTCTTCAAAAGAACGAGCAAACGGTGCTGTTTCTAAACAGGCGCGGATACTCGACCTTTGTGATGTGCCGATCATGCGGGACAGTGGTGAAATGCCCCCATTGTGATATTTCGTTAACCTACCATCGTACGCAGCATTCACTGAGATGCCACTATTGCGGGTATGAACAAAATGTGCCGGCAACTTGTCCGACATGCGACAGCGATGCGATGCGCTTTTTTGGGACAGGAACACAGAAAGTCGAGGCGGAGCTTAATCGCTTGCTGCCTGAAGCGCGCGTGATTCGAATGGATGTGGACACGACGAGAAAAAAAGGCAGCCATGAAAAACTGCTGCGTCAATTCGGCGAAGAAAAAGCAGATATTTTACTTGGTACACAAATGATCGCAAAAGGTCTTGATTTTCCAAAGGTAACACTTGTCGGTGTACTTGCAGCGGACTCACTGCTCCACCTCTCTGACTTTCGAGCATCGGAGAAGACCTTTCAATTGATTACTCAGGTATCCGGACGCGCGGGCAGACATTCATTGCCTGGAGAGGTCGTGATTCAAAGCTATACACCTGATCACTATGCGGTCATTGATGCAGCCCGGCATGATTATGAAAGCTTCTACCGAGAAGAAATGACGATACGGCATCGCTGGGGATATCCCCCGTTTTTCTATCTGGTATTAATCAGCCTGACTCACCCGGAGCCGGCAAAAGTTGCAGTGGCGGCGGATCGCATCGCAGCAATTCTAAAGAATAACTTGTCGGATTCGACTCAGATCTACGGCCCTGTCGTTCCGTCCGTATCCAAGATAAAAGATAGATATCGCTACCAGTGCATGGTAAAATACAAAAGAGAACCTGCGCTCGTTCCCGTGTTGCATCAAATTCTGCAGCATTTTCAAGAGACCGGGAAAGACAGTCTTCAGGTATCCATTGATCTAAATCCTGTCGCACTTATGTAATTGAGCTTGCGAAACAGTGCTTCGTTTGTTTCCAAACAGGTACCAACCGAGAACTTTTAATTATTAAAGAGGATGATTGAATGAAAATAGCATTTATGGGAACACCGGATTTTGCAGTGCCGATCCTCCAGCGGTTGCTGGAGGATCCAAATTATGATGTGGTCTGCGCGATCACACAGCCCGACCGTCCCAAGGGCAGAAAACATAAATTAACGCCGCCACCGGTTAAAGTACTTGCTGAAAAGTATTCTGTTCCGGTGCTGCAACCGGAGAGGGTACGCAAAGCGGAAGCGGTTCAAGAAATTTTATCATATGGTGCTGATCTATTGATCACGGCCGCTTATGGACAGTTTCTGCCTGAGTCCTTGCTCAAAGAGCCGCCGCTCGGATGTGTGAACGTTCACGCATCATTATTACCGTCCTATCGCGGCGCCGCTCCGATTCAACAGTCAATTATTGACGGGAAGAAAGAGACCGGTGTCACAATCATGTATATGGTGAAACAAATGGATGCGGGAGATCTATTGAGCCAAGTTCGTGTGCCGATTGAGCATCAAGATACGTTTGGAACACTACATGATAAACTTAGCGCTGCTGGCAGCAGGCTGCTCATGGAAACCTTGCCGAAACTTGCGGCAGGTTCTTTGAAACCGACACCTCAGAATGAAAAAGAAGTCACGTTCGCCCCAAGTATCCAACATGAAGATGAAGAAATTAAATGGGAGAAAACTGCGGTTGATGTACGTAATCTGATCCGTGGATTGAATCCTTTTCCAGGAGCGTATACCCGGTTGAACGGTTCAATTTTTAAAATTTACGCAGCTGAGTTAACAAAGGTAACGACTAAAGAAAAACCGGGTACCGTTTTTGACAACGACACTGACGGATTTCTTGTTGCGACAGGTTATGGCCAGGCAATTAAGGTTATGGAATGTCAGCCTTCAGGAAAAAAACGAATGCATGCAGCTGATTTTTTACGTGGAAAAGCGCTGGAACTGGGCATTATTCTTGGAGGCGTGTCATGAGCAGGCCAATGGCGCGTGAGACGGCCCTTGATCTTCTCCTCTCCATAACGAAACATCACGCATACAGTCAGATCGCCATTAATGAAGCATTAAATGCGAAAAGTTTGTCGGATAAAGATAAAGGCTTGGTAACCAACCTCGTCTATGGGGTTCTGCAGCGAAAATCAATTTTAGATTTTTACTTGTCTTCATTTGTTGATAAGAAAAGAAAGATGGATGATTGGGTTGAGATGCTCCTTCTGTTGTCTATTTATCAGAATGTGTTTCTTGACCGAATTCCTGACCATGCAATTGTGAATGAAGCGGTTACGATTGCAAAAAAACGCGGCCATCGCGGTATATCCGGTTTTGTAAATGGTGTACTCCGCAGGTTTCTGCGTGATGGACTGCCTGATGTATCAAAAATTGAACCGGAATTAAAGCGCCTTTCCATTCAATACAGTCATCCGCAATGGCTGCTAAAGCTATGGGAAAAACAGTGGGATCGAGCAACTGCAGTGAAAATTGCAGAAGCAGATAATCTGCCGCCAAAAGTGTCGATCCGTGTAAACCGACTCAAGGGTACAAAGCAGGAACTGTCCGAACGGCTCGCGATGGAGGAAATTCAGACGGTATCTGGAAGCCTGTCTCAAGATAGTTTGATTGTTGAGAGCGGGAACCCTGTTAATACTCAAGCATTTAAAGACGGATTTTTTACAGTACAGGATGAAAGTTCCATGCTTGTCGCTGATGTCGTAAATCCTGATGAAACCATGCTTGTGCTGGATGCATGTGCCGGGCCCGGAGGAAAAACGACGCACCTTGCTGAACGAATGGGGAACAAGGGCAAGATTATTGCGCTTGATTTGCATCCGCACAAGACGCAGTTAATCGATCATGCAGCAGAACGCCTTGGCTTGACCAATATATCAACACAAGCGATGGATGCGAGATCGGCTCAAGAGACTTTCGGTGATGCTTCCTTTGATCGGGTATTACTCGATGTTCCTTGTTCCGGTTTAGGCGTGATTCGGAGGAAACCTGAAATAAAATGGAGTAAATCTGCTGAAGAAATTAGAGGCCTATTTCCGATACAGAAAAAGATTTTAGACGAGATGGCTCCACTCGTGAAACCGGGCGGACGCCTTGTATATAGCACGTGCACGATTAATAAGGATGAAAATGAGAAGCAAATTGCTGATTTTCTCTCAAATCATCCGGATTACCGAGTAGACCCTTCCTTCATAGAGCGAATACCGTACCTACGGGATGAATTTCAATCAGCAGGTTCAACCGGCATGGTTCAAATTTTGCCCTATATGATTCACACAGACGGCTTTTTCATTTGTTGTCTTGAACGGATCTGAGAACGGATTCTTTTAAAGGAGTGAAAAGCGTGAAGACCGCATTTTGTACAGATTCCGGAAAAGTTAGAGAACAGAATGAAGACTGTGTTGGCGTATTTTTTGGAAACAAGTGTGTATTTGGACTCGTTGCCGACGGGATGGGGGGACATGCCGCGGGAGAGATTGCCAGCAAGATGGCTGTGGACCTATCAGCAGAAAAATTTTCAGGGCATTCCGGACTTTTTACACAGGATGAGGCAGAACTCTGGCTCAATCATTTGATCCGTGGTGTCAATCTGCATTTATATGAATATGCGGAAGCCCACGCGGAATGTCGGGGAATGGGTACAACTTTTGCGGGCGCTCTTTGTACAAATGAATTCATCACAATTACTTCTGTTGGCGACAGCAGGATATACATATGGAATAAGGGGCATCTTGTCAAACAAATTACTGAGGACCATACATTTGTCAATGAACTGCTTAAGTCAGGACAAATCACAATGGAACAAGCCGTGGATCATCCCAAGAGACATATATTGATGCGTTCTTTAGGAACGGAACCAACAATAGCGCTGGATACATCAACTTTTGAATGGACGAACGGCTCACATATACTTATTTGCTCCGATGGATTGACGAACAAGTTATCAGATGAGAAATTGAGTGAAATTATGGAAGACGCAAAGAGTTTGCGCGAGAAAACGGACATGATGATTAAGGAAGCAAACCACTCTGGTGGCGAGGATAACATATCAGTGGTCATTATTTCCAATGATGGTGATGGTGATAAGGAATGATTGGTAAACGAGTTGGTGGAAGATATCAAATTTTATCCCGCCTTGGTGAGGGCGGAATGGCAATTGTCTATAAAGCGAAGGATCTGATTCTGGATCGAATGGTTGCGGTAAAGACACTTCGTCCGGAATTGTCGGGCGATGAAGAATTTGTCCGCCGATTTCATCGGGAGGCAGAATCTGTAGCGAGCCTGTCTCATCCGAATATTGTTGCCATTTACGATATTGGCGAGGAAGACTGCTATTATATTGTAATGGAATATGTGGAAGGTATGACTCTCAAGGAGTTTATTAAGGATTATTCGCCAATAGCAATTAATGAATCAATTTTTATTATGAAACAGATTTTACTCGCAATCACGCATGCGCATGAGCATGGCATTGTCCATCGAGATATAAAACCGCAAAATATATTGATCAATGAATCCGAACGTGTCAAAGTGACAGATTTCGGTATTGCGCTTGCTGTGAGCGGGGCGACAATTACTTATACCCATTCGATTATGGGATCGGCACACTACCTGTCTCCGGAACAGGCAAGGGGCGGAAAAGCGACGGTTAAATCTGATATTTATGCAATTGGTATTGTCATGTTTGAATTATTGACTGGCAAATTGCCTTTCCCAGGGACGTCTCCTGTATCTGTCGCATTGAAACATCTCAGTTCTCCGATTCCCTATCCGCGTGATTTCCGAGAAGATATACCTCAATCTGTAGAAAATGTTTTAATTCGGGCGTTGGCTAAAAATCCATCTGATCGCTATAACAGTGTGACCGATATGTATCATGATTTGCTGACCGCGCTTGATCCTGAACGCGCGAATGAACAACGCTTGATCTTTGCTGAACCTGTTCCGGATGAAGAAAGCGATGATTTGGAAAAGACGATTAAGATGGAGCCAATCAAAAATCAATCGGGATTAAATCAGCAAGAAGCCGTCGAAAAAGCAGTGACTGCACCACCTGAAAAAAGTAAAAAGGGAAAGAAGTCCAAAGCGAAGAAATGGTTGACCATCTCCGGCGTACTCCTCCTTTTAATTACTGCGGGGATAGTACTCGGGGTGACCTTACTTCCAAAATTGTTCTATGTGTCAAATGTCCAAGTTCCCGATGTGACCGGTCAGACGTATCAAGCAGCCAAACAGACGCTGTCCGATAAGAATTTGAAAGTAGTTCGCACTGATCGTGTGAACAATTCTGTAGCCAAGGGAAAAGTGATTAGCCAAAATCCTGAGGCGGGTGCTGAGGTGAAGGAACATGCAGAGATTTCACTTGTCGTCAGCAAAGGTTCTAAGAAAGTTGCACTGGATAATTATGTCGGCTATAGCCGAGATACAGTTGCCGGTGCAATCAAGGATGCGGGGTACAAGGATGTTGTCTGGCATGAAGAAGAGTCGTCAACGATTCCCGAAGACCAGATTATACGCCAAAATCCTAAAGCAGGAGTAAAGATTGTTCCCGCGAAAACTATTTTGGAGCTTACCTATAGCGCGGGCAATCCACAGGCGACTGTTCCAAATTTAAAAGAGAAAACAAAAAGTGAAGTAAACAAATTACTTGAAGCGCAAGGCTTGAAGGCAGACTTCTCAATTGGTGATTACTCTGATGATGTGGAAAAAGGGAATGTGCTTGATCAAGACCCTGAAGCTGGAAGCCAAGTAGATAAGGGTTCAACAGTTATCGTCACATTATCTAAGGGAAGCCAGCCGAAGCCTAAGGAAATCGATCAGCCGATCAAGGTGGTTTATCCAGGTGACAGCAGTCAATCGTCTACATCAAGTTTAGGCAGTGAACCGATTCACGTGCAGATTTATTATACAGACGCCAATCATGATAACGCGGTATTCATTGATGAAGAAATAACCGAGACGAAAACCTATACAATTCCATTCACCATTAACCCGAATGAGAAGGGATCTTATCAGGTATTAATTGATGGGACCGAACGAAAAACAGGAACGGTCGATTATCCGGATTAAAGCGGAATGTCGTCTGCATGAAGGAGTTTAGATATGACGGAAGGAACAATCATTAAAGCACTAAGCGGATTCTATTATGTAAAAAGTGGTGACGAGCAGGTCCAATGCCGGGCGAGAGGGTTATTTCGCAAACAAGGAGTAAGTCCGCTTGTCGGGGATCATGTTGTCTACGAAGCAAAAAATCCGACGGATGGTTATATTCTATCGATTAAAGAACGAAAGAATGTGCTGAATCGCCCGCCGATTGCCAATATTGATCAAGCGATCCTTGTTTTTTCCGTTGTCGAGCCGGCTCTTGATTGTCAGCTTCTTGATCGTTTTCTCGTCTATATGGAGGCACACTCTATTAGTCCGGTTATCTGTTTTACAAAATGGGACTTGATCGCAGAGGATGAAATGGAGTGGATTCACGCGCGCCTTGAAGCATACAAAAAGATCGGTTATCCCATTTTGTTCACATCCAGTTTAAACCAAGAGGGTTTTACTGAATTAAGGAGAATAATGGATAATCGAATAAGTGTAGTGACCGGTCAATCAGGCGTTGGCAAATCAACATTGTTGAACTATCTGGATGAATCCTTGAACATTGAAACGCAAGCCATCTCGCATGCGTTAGGAAGAGGCAAGCACACCACAAGGCATGTTGAACTTATCCCTGTTTCTGAGACAGGTTACGTTGCTGATACACCAGGTTTCAGTTCGCTGGAACTTCCGGATCTTGAACCAATTGAGTTAGAACGCTGCTTTCCTGAATTCGACGCGTACCGCGCAAGCTGTCGTTTCCGCGGGTGCACACATTTAGCCGAACCGAATTGCAGAGTGAAACAAGCGCTCGAAGAAGGGGAAATCGATCAATCCCGTTATGAGAACTATAAAGTTTTTTTTCATGAACTAACTGAAAGACTGCGCAACAAATACTGACCGTTTTGTTCATCTCTCACCTATTCAGAATACCAATGATGACAGGACTGACTAAAATGGAAGATACACAACTAGATGATGTGTATCTGATTGAATACATTATAGGAAGCAGATGTTTCAATGAACTTAGCAATTGTTGCCGGCGGACCTGAAGAACTCGTGCCCGATTTAAATGCGCCGGAGTATGCGAACTACGAATGGATTGGGGCCGATCATGGCACCATTGTCTTGTTGAAAAATCAGATTATACCGACGCGTGCATTCGGCGATTTTGACTCGCTCTCTGAACAAGAGCGCGACGAGGTGGACAGAAAAGGATTGAAGCTTTGCAGCTATCCACCGGAAAAAGATAAGACCGATCTTGAACTGGCGCTTGATTGGGCACTCAGCCAGAATCCGGATCATTGTCTTTTGTTTGGTGCAACGGGTGGTCGGATGGATCATGCACTTGCCAGTGTGCAGCTGTTGATGAAAGCTGTAGAACAGCATGCAGAGCTTGAAATTATCGATCGGAATAATCGAATCACTTTATTAACTCCGGGCGCATACCCTATAGAGAAAAATCCATCCTACCGTTATCTTTCATTTCTTGCTATGACTGAAAAGGTGACCGGGCTGACTCTGTCTGGTGTGAAGTACCCGCTTCATGACGCGGTATTGCCTCTTGGATCAAGCCTTTGCATCAGCAATGAAGCTGAGGAAAACCTGTTTACTGTCAGCTTAAACCAAGGGTATTTGCTGATGATGCTCTGTCGTGACTAACTTGACCGTAATGGCTGGTCATAGTTTCCGTCATCGTCTCATATATTCTAGAAGCACGTGATAAAGGATGACGGCGCTTGAGACAAGGAGGAGCAGTGCAATGAAATTTTATACGATTAAATTGCCAAGATTTCTGGCCAGTATTGTGAGAGCCCTCCTCGGTTCGTTTAAGAAGGGGTAAGCTAACTCGCATGTCAAAAAGAGATATCTTTTATAGGTGTCTTTTTTGAATGTGCCACAAAAAACCAGCCCCTTCACTGAAGGGGCTGGTTTTTTGTGGTTCACGTTTAGTCAAATCCATCGGTTGATTATGCGTTAAACGCGTTCAACTTTACCTGCTTTAAGCGCTTTTGCTGATACATAAACGCGTTTTGGTTTTCCGTCTACAAGGATACGGACTTTTTGCAGATTTGCTTTAAACGTTCTTTTCGATTTATTTTCAGCAAATGAACGGTTCTGACCGAACTTAGTTGTTTTGCCGGTAACAAAGCATCGACGTCCCATTTAGATGACCTCCCTGACCATGCAATTCATTAACACAATAGTTTTATACTAACACGTTCGGTGCCCGCACGCAACTAGATGTCGTCTGAAAAATGAATCGGCAGGCGTAATTTTGTGCGTCGCTTTAAAATTAAGGATAGCTAGTGTAAAATAACGATAAGTCGATTATGTTTACGGATAGAGAATAATCGTTTATCGCGTCCGCAATTCTTCTGTGCCCTCGCAAAAAATGAAGTTATTCAGGAGGTTTTACACATGTCTGTTTCAATTAGCAATAACTATGGACAAATCGATATATCTATTGATGTTATCGCCAAAATCGTCGGTGGCGCGGCGATGGACTGCTATGGGATCGTTGGCATGGCTTCGAAAAATCAATTAAAAGACGGTTTTGCCGAACTGCTGAAAAAAGATAATTTCAGCCGCGGCGTCATTGTACGATTTGACGATGATCAGAATCTGCTCATTGACATGTATATCATTGTCAGCTACGGAACGCGTATTTCAGAGGTAGCGGGAAATGTTCAAACAAAGGTTAAAGAAACCTTGAATGAAATGCTCGGGTTAAATGCGGCATCGATTAATATTTTCGTGCAAGGCGTTCGTTTAAACGATGACGAAGTGTTACCTGATGATCAACCACTACAAGCATAAGGGGCGTGTCGTATTATGAAATATCGGAGCGTCTTTGATATTATCGGACCGGTTATGGTTGGACCATCGAGTTCGCATACTGCTGGTGCCGCAAAAATTGGGCGTATGGCTAGAAAACTGCTAGGGACTGCACCAGTACGTGCAAAAATAACACTTTATGGTTCTTTCGCCGAAACATATCGCGGACATGGAACGGATGTCGCCATTGTTGCTGGTCTCCTTGATTTTGATGAAAGCAACACAAGTCTACCTGATTCGCTTTCAATAGCGAAGCAGAAGGGCATGGATATTGAGTTCTTCATTGACAAAGAGACTCCGATGGAGCAGCCGAATGCCGCTCGTATTTTTTTATCGAGCGGCGACAACGAGCTTGAATTAGTCGGTGTCTCCATTGGTGGAGGAAAAATTGAGATTACGGAAGTCAATGGTTTCTCGATATCCTTGTCCGGGAGCAATCCCGCGCTTCTTGTGCTGCATCATGATAAATATGGCGCAGTGGCTGAGGTAGCGGGTTTGATCGCTAAATATGAAATGAATATTTCTTACATGGAAGTTTCTCGTCAGGATAAGGGGCGTTTAGCCTTGATGGTTATTCAAACGGATGAAGAAATTGGTGAAGGACTTGCTGCCGAAATTTCCGGACTTCCCAATATCTTAAATGTCGCTGTTTTATCTTAAAAAAGCAATTATTCCGGAAAAGGAGGTGCCTTTATGTTTCAGACAATTAAGGAATTAGTAGACATCGCAAATAGTCGGAAGCTTCCAATCTCTGAGGTAATGATCCAAACCGAGATGGAAACCACAGGGAAAATTCGGAAGGATATTTTAGATAAAATGTCCGGACAATTAGAAGTTATGGAAAAGGCTGTAGAGAGAGGCATTCGTGAAGACATAAAGTCGCGCTCAGGCATGTCCGGCGGGGATGCCCGACTTTTGCGGAATTACTTGGAACAAGGAAATACATTATCAGGTTCGGTACTGCTGGATGCGGTGAGTAAGGCAATGGCTACGAATGAAGTAAATGCGGCGATGGGAACCATTTGCGCCACACCGACTGCCGGTTCAGCCGGTGTCGTGCCGGGGGTTTTGTTTGGCTTGAAATCAAAACTGAAGCCGAGCCGGGATCAAATGGTCGCTTTCTTGTTTACCGCAGGTGCTTTTGGATTTGTCGTCGCCAATAATGCCTCGATTTCCGGTGCGGCAGGCGGCTGCCAGGCAGAAGTGGGTTCGGCGACAGGAATGGCTGCGGCTGCGGCGGTTGAAATGGCAGGCGGAACACCGGAACAATCAGCACATGCGATGGCCATTGCGCTCGGTAATATGCTTGGATTGATTTGCGATCCTGTGGCAGGGTTAGTGGAAGCGCCTTGTGTGAAAAGGAACGCAATCGGTGCTTCAAGCGCAGTTGTTGCGGCAGATATGGCGCTCGCAGGAATTAAAAGCATTATCCCGTGTGATGAAGTGATTGAGGCCATGTACCGTGTCGGACGCATGATGCCTGCTGCTTTAAGAGAAACCGCGCTTGGCGGTCTCGCGGATACAAAGACCGGTCGTGCACTGAAAAAGAGGATTTTCGGCTCGGATGTGCAGCAGCCATCCATGATAAAAGAACGATGAGAGAATCCTACTCGCTTTTACCAATTACAGAGCTTAAAGGCGTCGGGGCCAGATTAGCTGAAGAACTCGAACAATTAGGAATCACGACGGTTGATGATTTATTTGCCTATTTTCCTTATCGGTATGATAACTATGAATTAAGAGATCTCACTGACGTACAAGATCAGGAACAGGTGACGATTTTAGGAAAAGTGCAAAGTGAGCCATTATTGAATTATTATGGAAAGAAAAAATCGCGCTTGACCGTGCGCGTATTGTCCGGGCGATATCTTATTACAGTTATCTTATTTAACCGTCCTTATCTCAAAAGAAGCTTAAAGCTTGAGGATACAGTGACCGTAACGGGGAAGTGGGATCGGAACCGTGCGATGTTGACCTCATCTGATTTTCATATAGGCCAACCTGATCAGAATGCTCAATGGGCTCCTGTCTATCCTGTGAAGTCGGGTGTATCCGTGAAAAAATTAAGAGCGCTGATTAGCCAGGCGTTCACCCAATTTCCTAATCGCATCAAAGAGAATCTACCAAAGGAATTGCTTACATCTTATAAATTAATTGGCCGGGAGCAAGCGATTCGAACGATTCATTTTCCAGATGGCCAAGCGAACCTGCACCAGGCAAGAAGGCGGCTCGTCTATGAAGAATTTCTAGTCTATCAATTAAAAATGCAAGCCTATAAACGAATGAAACGTTCATCGTCTGGTGGAATCTGCATTCCCTTGGATCAAGAACGGATTCGCAAGTTTATTGGCTTGCTTCCTTTTTCAATGACACATGCGCAAAATCGAGTGATTGATGAAATTCTAAAGGATATGGCCTCATCGTCACCAATGAATCGCCTGCTTCAAGGCGATGTCGGATCGGGGAAAACCATAGTGGCTGCCATTGCCTTATATGCCGCTGTTTCAGCGGGCTATCAAGGAGCTTTGATGGCTCCAACTGAAATTCTAGCCGAACAGCATGCTGAAAATCTTCAAGAGCTATTTCAACCATTCTCGATTTCTGTTGGACTATTGACCGGAAGTGTTCGTGGAAAAAAGAGAAGAGAACTTCTTGAAAATTTGTCGAACGGCAAAATTCATATTCTTATTGGCACGCACGCGTTAATCCAGCCGGAAGTGGCGTTTCAGAATCTTGGCCTTGTTGTGACAGATGAGCAGCATCGCTTTGGCGTTAGACAACGCGGAGCATTACGGCTCAAGGGGAAGGAGCCGGACATCATGTACATGACCGCCACACCAATTCCGCGCACGCTTGCACTTTCGGTTTTTGGGGACATGGATGTGTCGACTATTGATGAACTTCCCGGTGGAAGAAAACAAATCAAGACCTATTGGGTTCAGGAAAATATAATGGATCGTGTGATTCAATTCATGAAGAAAGAACTTGATCAAGGAAGGCAGGCATATGTTATTTGCCCGTTGATTGAGGAATCCGAGCAGCTCGATGTCCAGAACGCGCTTGATGTTCACGCGCAACTTTCACAAGCGCTTCCGGGTTATACAGTCGCCCTAATGCACGGAAAGCTGACGCCTGAAGAAAAAGATGAGGTCATGAATTCATTTAAAAAAAGGGACGATCAAGTGTTGGTCTCCACTACAGTAGTTGAGGTTGGAGTCAATGTTCCAAACGCTTCGTTAATGATCATATACGATGCGGATCGCTTCGGGCTGTCTCAATTGCATCAGCTGCGCGGTCGTGTCGGACGTGGTAACGCCCAATCTTACTGCATCCTGCTCTCAGACGCTAAATCGGAGACAAGCAGAGAAAAAATGCGGATGATGACTGAGACCACTGATGGATTTAAATTATCTGCTTATGACCTTAAACTTCGTGGCCCAGGTGACTTTTTTGGAAAGAAGCAGAGCGGGCTGCCTTCTTTTAAATTGGCAGATATTGTTCATGACTATCGCACCTTGGCAACAGCCAGAGATGATGCGGCAAGGCTGGTGCAATCTCCTCAATTTTGGCAAGAAGATCGTTACGAGCAATTGCGCAAACCATTAATTGAATCAGGGCTTACACAGACATTGCATTTGGATTGAAAAATGAAACCGTAATAATGGACACCTCGTATGTTATGGGTCGTGTATGCGATTCTTGAACATAAATCACCCAAGCTACCCGTTGAAGGTAAGTTATGATATACTAACTAATATTACCTAGTCTTAATTGCTAAACTTAGCAATTAGTGACGATCACAAGACGGCGGTGTCCAGTTTATGAGGAAAAGTAAGAAGGACAGACAGGCCTCCCTACATCAGACAATTGATGAGAATCCATTTATTACAGACGATGAACTGGCGAAAAAGTTCTCAGTTAGTGTTCAAACGATCCGGCTTGACCGGCTGGAATTATCCATTCCTGAGTTGAGGGAACGAATTAAGCATGTAGCCAAACGGCAATTCGATGATGTCAAAGCGCTCCATAAAGAAGAAGTAATTGGGGATATTCTTGATCTTCAATTGGATACGAGCGCGATTTCTATTCTTGAAATAACACCGGATTTTGTTTTTTCTAGAACCGGAATTGCCCGCGGCCATCATTTGTTTGCACAAGCGAACTCGCTCGCAGTGGCTGTAATTAATGATGATCTCGCCCTAACATCAAAGGCTGAGATCCAATTTATTCGCCCGGTTAAGTCTGGTGAGCGAGTGGTTGCGAAAGCGAAAGTTATGCGCAAGGAACGGGTGCGTACAATCGTTGAAGTGGACAGCTATTCTGGACATGATCATATTTTTACAGGTGTGTTTACGATGTATCGAGCGCACGGAGGAAAAGATAAGTCGGAAGTATGAGCGGCGACGTGAATTGCCTCCGCCTTTTCTTTAGACATTTTCAAAAATCAGTGTAGTGAATTAGGTCGCGGAGGTTGATGTATTTTGGGTAAGATTGCATTTGTTTTTCCCGGACAGGGCTCTCAGACGGTTGGTATGGGTGCAGATCTGATTGAGGCGTATCCTGAAGCAAAAGAAATGTTTGAAGCAGTGGATCGGCGCTTGGCTTTTCCGTTAACAGAACTGATTATGAACGGTCCCGATGATGTGCTGAAGAAGACAGAGAATACGCAACCGGCGTTGCTAAGCGTCAGTGCTGTGCTCTGCACGTTGCTGGAGAAGCAGGGGATTAAGCCGGATTATCTTGCCGGACATAGTCTTGGTGAGTACAGCGCATTATTTGCGGCCGGTGTGCTTGGTTTTGAAGATGCGGTATACGCGGTACGTAAAAGAGGAAAACTGATGGAAGCGGCAGTTCCTGCCGGAAAAGGCACGATGGCGGCAGTACTGGGGCTGGAAGCAGAACAGTTGAAAGCAATTTGCGCCAATGTCTCTGAACAAGGCGAATCCGTACAAACCGCGAATCTAAACTGCCCGGGGCAGATTGTTATTTCCGGAACGGTTGCCGGAGTGGAGCAGGCATCACAACGTGCTTCTGAAGCTGGTGCGCGCCGAGTGGTTCCACTTGCAGTAAGCGGACCTTTTCATTCATCATTGATGAAACCAGCTGCCGAGAAAATGAGGACGGTGTTGCAGGCGTTGTCTGTCCGTAATGCCGACATTCCCGTAATCGCGAACAGCACGGCTCAAGAAGAACAGACGGCTGCAGAAATTTGTGATCATTTGATTGAACAACTCTATTCGCCTGTTCGCTGGACTGAATCCGTGGAACGGCTGATTGAACTTGGTGTCGATACTTTTGTTGAAGTCGGTCCCGGTAAGGTACTCTCAGGATTAATCCGGAAGATTAACCGGAAATCTACAGTTTTTCAAGTCAATAATGTACAGAGTTTGATTGATGTGTCTGAGAAACTGAAGGAGCGTGTATAATACTTGATGGGACTTGAAGGAAAGACAGCACTGGTCACAGGTGCTTCCAGAGGGATTGGACGATCCATAGCCATTAAGTTGGCTCAGTTAGGTGCCTCTGTAATTGTAAATTATTCAGGCAATAAAGCTCGTGCTGAGGAAACAGCTGCTCAAATCCAATCGGTTGGGAGCGAAGCGCTTATTTGGCAGTGCGATATTTCCGATGAAAAAGCAGTTCAGGAAATGGTGAAAGAATCAATCGCTCATTTTGGAAAACTGGATATTGTTGTGAATAATGCGGGCATTACACGTGACGGTTTGCTGATGCGCATGAAAGAAGAGGACTGGGACGCGGTGCTGAATACAAACCTCAAAGGTGTATTTCTGGTTACGAAAGCAGTACTTCGTCCGATGCTTAGACAAAAACAGGGCAAAATCATTAACATGGCATCCGTAGTCGGTATCTTAGGAAATGCCAGTCAAGCAAACTATGTGGCAGCCAAAGCGGGTGTCATTGGATTTACAAAAGCGACTGCCCGCGAAGTGGCATCCCGAGGAATTAATGTGAACGCCGTTGCACCTGGTTTCATTGTCACGGATATGACTAATGAACTTCCTAACGAAGTGAAGGAAAAAATGAAAAAAGATATTCCGTTTGGCAGACCAGGTACTCCAGAAGATATTGCAGATGCTGTCGCATTTCTGGCTTCGGATGACAGTAAATACATGACCGGACAAACATTAAGTATTGACGGCGGTATGTCAATGCAATAAAATAATCTAGGTATGCTTTGAATAGAGGCTTTTCGCTAAGTGCACGAATTTTTACCAAAGATGCACGATCAGTGAAAATTTTCTTAAGTATTTTGTTCCTTCTTACTTTTGAAGGGCGAATGAGCTTTTTTACAAATTGTAAATACCCTCGAGAGGAGGTGAAGACATGGCAGATGAAGATGTTTTGACACGTGTCAAGAAAATCGTTGTTGACCGATTGGGCGTAGATGAAGCAGATGTTAAACTTGAAGCTTCATTTAAAGAAGATTTGGACGCAGATTCTCTTGACATCGTAGAACTTGTCATGGAACTTGAAGATGAATTTAATTTGGAAATCTCCGATGAAGATGCGGAAAAGATTCAGAGCGTTGGTGACGTCGTATCTTACATAGAGAACCACAAATCCTGACAATCTAACCATGAGTCCCGTTTTTATAAATCCGTTTATAATGACGGGACTTCTTATTTATTTGGGGATATATGGAAAAATGGATTTTGGTTTAGTTAGCGGAGGTGAAGGCATGACAGGTTCAAAGAAAGTACAAGATCAAGAAGTAGTTGTTACAGAGAGGCTTCATCAATTTCTTAAAGACTTCTCTTTTTCATTTAAAAATGAAGAATTGTTAAAACAAGCATTCACTCATTCATCTTATGTGAATGAGCACCGTCGCGAATCAAAAGATGACTATGAGCGGCTCGAATTTCTCGGAGATGCCGTACTTGAACTGCTTACGTCACAGTATCTGTTCAAGCATTATCCGGATCTGAGTGAAGGGGATATGACCAAGCTTCGTGCGGCAATTGTCTGCGAGACCGGATTGTATCAATTCGCTTCCTCATTATCCTTCGAGGACAAGATTTTTCTGGGACGCGGAGAAGAAGTAACTGGAGGAAGACAACGTCCTTCGCTTTTGGCCGATGTGTTTGAGGCCTTTATTGGTGCCTTGTATCTCGATCAAGGCTTGTCGGAAGTCGACCGGTTTTTGACAACCGTTGTCTACCCGAGGATCAGCGACGGTTCTTTTTCCCATGTGATGGATTATAAAAGTCAGCTGCAAGAAACGATTCAGCGAAATAATTTGGGTGAACTCGATTATGAGTTAGTTACTGAAAAAGGACCGGCTCACCAACGTGAGTTTACGTCAAACGTGTTGCTGAACGGCGAAGTGATCGGAATGGGAAAGGGACATTCAAAGAAAGACTCGGAACAAAGCGCCGCACGCAAAGCGCTAAAGAATCTCGCCGAGTAACAAAAGCAGCCGGGGCTCTCGGCTGTTTTTGTTACTCGTCTTGCTACGCTCAATGTTGAGTGCAGCAGCCAAAAGTGAACGAACGAAGATCTATTATGGAACGATCATGATGAACGAACGATAGGTATGAAACGGAGGGAATGGGATGTTCCTCAAACGATTAGATGTCTCAGGCTTTAAGTCATTTGCCAACAAAACATCTGTAGAATTCGTCCCTGGTGTGACCGCTGTTGTCGGCCCTAACGGAAGCGGAAAAAGCAATATTACAGAAGCGATCCGGTGGGTGCTTGGTGAGCAGTCGGCGAAATCATTGCGCGGCTCAAAAATGGAAGACATCATATTCTCCGGCAGTGACGCGAGAAAAGCGGTTAATATGGCCGAGGTGACGCTCACCTTGGATAATAGCGACCGCTACATCGCTATGGATTTTAGTGAGATCAGCGTCACACGACGAGTGTTTCGCTCGGGTGAAAGCGAATTTCAGCTGAATCGCCAAAGCTGCCGATTGAAGGATATCGTCGATTTGTTTATGGATTCCGGATTAGGTAAAGAAGCCTATTCAGTCATTGGTCAGGGGAAAATCGATGAAATTTTAAACAGTAAAGCAGAGGATAAACGCAAAATATTCGAAGAAGCTTCAGGCGTGCTCAAATACAAATTGCGCAAGCAGGCTGCTGAAAAACAATTGAATGAATCTGAAGACAGCCTGAATCGTGTCGAAGATATTCTTCATGAGCTAGAAGCTCGGCTTGATCCATTGGAACAACAGGCATCGATCGCCAAAGACTATTTGGAGAAAAAGGGCGAGCTGGAGGAAGTTGACATTGCCCTACTCGCACATGATATAGACGACCTCCATGGTCAATGGGAAGAAAAAAAGAAACGTGTGGAAGCATTGACTCTTAAGAAAAAGATGCTGAGCGATGAAATTGAGCAGTTTGATCAAGAACATCGTGCCAAACGATCAGCACTTGAAGAACTTGACCATTCAATTGAAGTGAGACAAACGGAATGGGCAGAATCTGCGGAACAGCTGGAGAAGCTGCTCGGAACAAAACAAGTGTTGAATGAGCGTAATAAGCACGCACAAAGCAATGCGGAAGAATTAAGAGAAAGAATTGCTCGCTTAGGAGAGCAGTTAAACCAAGAGCAGCGCATACGTGCAGAGGCGCTCAAAAACGAACTAACCGAAAAAAGTGCATTGACGAAAATACGGCAAAATCTAGTAAAAAAGCAAAAAGAGTTTGGTAGTTTTGAGCAAAATTTGGACGAATTGATTGAGCAATTGAAAGAAGACTATATTGAAGTTTTAAATCAGCAAGCATCGATGCGAAACGAGCGACGTTATTTATCTGATCAAGAGAAAACATTGGAGTCCAAAAAAAAGCGTATTTGGACAAACACTGAAGAAATGAAAACTGCGGCAGAAAAAGCGGGCGAGCAAAAAAAAGCGCTCACGTTGCAGCTTGAGAAACTAGGCGCCAATGGGAATGTGTTGAAAGAACGCTTTGAAGCATTTCAATCACGCTCGGAGGAAGAGAGAAATCGCTACGCAAAGGAAAAAGACGCAGTTGACAAAATTAATCATTTTATCGAGCAGGCACATTCTCGAAAGGAACTGCTGGAGGCGTTAAAGGAAGATTATGCCGGTTATTATCAAGGAGTCAAGATGGTGCTGAAGAACCGGAAAAGACTCTCTGGAATTCACGGCGCCGTCGCGGAACTGATCCAAGTTGCTAAAGACTATGGAACAGCGATTGAAACGGCTCTAGGCGGTTCTTCGCAGCATGTAGTCGTGTCTGATGAGTCTGCGGGAAGGCAGGCCATTCAGTTTTTGCGCCGGAATAAAGCAGGGCGTGCGACGTTTTTACCTATTTCTGTAATCAAGCCCAAATCGATTCCTCCGGCGGAACGCAGCCGTTTACAGAGACATTCTGCTTTTATCGGTACAGGATCCGAGTTGCTTACCTGTGATCCGCAGTATAAACAGATCGTTGCTTTTTTACTAGGATCAGTTATCGTAGCGAGAAATTTGGAAGGTGCTAATGAAATTGCCCGTCAGATCAATTACCGCTATAGAATTGTTACCTTAGAAGGTGACAGTGTTGCCCCAGGCGGCGCGATGACTGGAGGCAGCACGAAACAGCATCAGGCAAGCTTGATTGGTCGAAGCACTGAGATCGATGAACTGGATCGGCAGCTCAAGGAAATGCGGGAGAAAAGGGCGCAGCTTCAGCACGATTTCTCGAAGCTCAAGAATCAAATTGCGGCCGATGAAATGGAAACAGAGAAAGTGCGTCAGGAACTGCAAGAAACGCTGAATCAATACCGCGAGATTGAAGCACAAAAACGAGAGGCTGAAACTAAAGAGACAGCAAGTCTTGAGAAATATCATTTGTTCACACGAGAGAATGGCGATTTCAATGCGGAACAGGAAAAAATAACAGCACGTCTCCGCGAAATTGATGGCAAAGTTTCCGAAAATGAGAAGAAGGGAAAGAGCCTCACAGATCAAATCAGTCGCCTAACCAAGAATAGAGAGGATATTGATTCGTCGAAAGAGGCACTTCAGGCTGAAATCACATCGCTAAAAGTAAAGGTAGCAGAGCAAAGTCAAATTGTGGCGCACCAAGAAGAAAAAGCGCTGCAATCCAAGGCGAGGGTCGGTGAACTTGAATCATCACTTGAGGCGCTTCGATCATCGGCAAACGGAATTGATTCTGAAATTGAGAACCAACATGAAAATGTTGAACAACTTGATCAACGTATTCATGATGCTCAGTCAAGAAAAGAAATACTAATGGATGAACTGATGAAAATGCGTACATCCCGCCATGACCGGCAGCACGCGCTTTCAGACGAGGAAACCAGAATGTCAAAGCGACGCGCTGAATTGAACGAGGTTAGTATAACGTATCAGGAAGAAAATGTGGTTCTTGGACGGATGGATGTTCAGCTTGACCATCTTTTGGATACATTAAGAGAAGACTATAAATTGACAATTGAAGCGGCGAGAGAAAATTATCAGCTGACAATGGAGCTAATGGACGCGCGCAAAAAGGTGAAATTGATTAAAATGGCTATCGAAGAGATGGGAACAGTGAATCTTGGTGCCATTGATGAGTACGAAACCGTTCTTGAACGCAAGAATTTTCTCTCAACGCAAAGAGCAGATCTTTTAAAAGCCCGAGATACATTGAACCATGTTATGTCAGAGATGGATCAAGTCGTTGAGCAACGGTTCACCGAAACCTTCAATAAAATACGAACACATTTTCAAAGTGTCTTTCGCGAATTGTTTGGAGGCGGAAGAGCCGACCTTCAACTCATTGAACCCGAGAATATGCTAACAAGCGGAGTGGACATTCTGGCCGAGCCTCCAGGTAAAAAGCTGCAGAGGCTGTCTCTTTTGTCTGGTGGCGAACGGGCACTGACAGCTATCGCGTTACTCTTTGCTATTCTAAAAGTTCGACCGGTTCCATTTTGCGTTTTGGATGAGGTGGAGGCGGCTTTAGACGATGCGAATGTCGACCGATATGCGGCCTTCCTAAAAAAATTCAGTCTTGAAACTCAGTTTATTGTAGTCACTCACAGACATGGAACGATGGAGCGCTCTGATGTACTCTACGGTGTCACGATGCAGGAATCAGGTATCTCACGACTTGTATCTGTGCGCTTGGAGGAGACAACAGATTTGCTGACCGCAGGTAATGGATGATGAGCAGTAATAGCAGGTTCAGTCTAAAAGATAGGGGATGAACATATGGATTTCTTTAATAAACTAAAGGATCGGATTACCGGGAGTACAAATACTGCTACAGACAAGTTCAAAGATGGTTTATCAAAGACGAGAAAGTCATTCGCCGAACGCATGAATAATTTGGTCAAACGTTATCGGAAAGTAGACGAAGATTTTTTTGATGAATTGGAAGAATTGTTGATTGAATCTGATGTCGGTATGACAACGGTTATGGATCTGGTTGACAGGCTTAAGAATGAGTCACGTACACGTAATATCAAGGATACCAACATGTTAAAGGACGTCATTGTCGAAGTCCTATCTGAATTTCTGACGAAGCATAAAGAAGAAACCCGGTTGAATTTAAATCCATCCGGACTCACAGTCATCCTTATGGTAGGCGTCAATGGTGCTGGTAAGACAACGACAATCGGCAAGCTTGCCGGCAGATTAAAGAACGAGGGAAAAAGCGTATTACTTGCGGCGGCCGATACATTCAGAGCAGGCGCGATTGATCAATTGCAGGTTTGGGGCGATCGAACCGGTGTCGATGTGATCAAGCATCAGGAAGGTTCTGATCCAGCCTCAGTTGTCTTTGACGCAATGCAAGCGGCGAAATCACGCAAAATAGATGTACTGCTTTGCGATACAGCGGGACGATTGCAAAATAAAGTTAACTTAATGAAAGAATTGGAGAAGATCAAACGTGTAATTTCTCGCGAATGTCCCGGCGCACCCCATGAAGTACTGCTCGTTTTGGATGCTACTACGGGGCAGAATGCGTTAAGTCAGGCTAAACTATTCCGACAGGCATCAGAGGTCACCGGTATCGTCCTTACCAAGTTAGATGGTACAGCAAAAGGAGGCATTGTACTTGCGATTCGCAATGAATTAGACATACCTGTTAAATTAGTAGGTCTAGGCGAACAGCTTAACGACCTGCAAACTTTTGATGCGGATACCTTCGTTTACGGACTGTTTTCGGAGTTGTTCCAGACTGACGAGCAAGGAGCGAAGCCTGAATAACGGATGAAAGACGATATCGATTAGAAATTGGACATTTATGAGGCTGTTCCTTAACTGTTTTCGGCATTTGGGGAATAACTTGACACATGCAAGAAAAACCTGTAATATTTATCGCGTAAAGTAAAATGCCTTTACAACCAAGGGGATTTGCTATGCTTGAGAAGGTTTTGAGAGTTAATGCCCTATACGATTTTTATCAGCCGCTTCTCACCCCAAAACAGCAAGAGTATTTGAACCTTTACTATCTCAATGACTTTTCTCTTGGTGAAATTGCGGAAAGAAGTCAAGTTACAAGACAAGCTGTTTATGATAACCTGAAACGGGCTGAGAGCGCTCTTGAGGCGTTCGAGGATAAGTTAGGGCTGTTTCATAAATACGAGATTCGACTTTCTGTTCTTTCAAAAATGAGAGATCTTTCTGATCATATGAGTAGTGAAGAAAGCCAAAAACTAGATTCTTTTATCGATGAACTGGAGAATTTAGATTAGGAAGTGAGAAGTATGGCATTTGAAAGTCTGTCGGATAGACTGCAGGCGACGATGAAGAAGATTCGCGGCAGAGGCAAGGTCTCTGAGAACGATGTCAAGCAGATGACGCGTGAGATTCGTTTGGCACTTCTTGAAGCGGACGTTAATTTTAAAGTGGTAAAATCGTTTGTCAAAAGTGTTCAGGAGCGTGCCATCGGTCAGGATGTCATGAAAAGTCTCACTCCTGGACAACAAATTATTAAGGTTGTCCAGGAAGAACTGACCGAGCTAATGGGCGGCGAGCAAACGAAGCTGAACCTCGCTCTGAAGCCGCCGACTGTTCTGCTCTTTGTCGGACTGCAAGGTGCCGGTAAAACGACATCCGCTGCTAAGCTTGCCAATTATATTCGAAAAACCCATAATAAGAAGCCGCTGATGATCGCGGCCGATATTTATCGGCCTGCAGCGATCAAACAGCTGCAAACCTTAGGCGGCCAATTGAATATTCCTGTTTTCTCACTGGGGGATCAAGTAAGCCCGGTCGAGATTGTGCGTCAGGGGATGGAGCAGGCCAGGGCGGATCATCATGATCTGATTTTGATTGATACCGCCGGGCGTCTTCATATTGACGAAGGACTCATGGAGGAACTTGATCAAATCAAGGCTGTCAGCCATCCGGATGAAATCTTTCTGGTTGTCGATGCAATGACTGGACAAGACGCGGTGAACGTAGCAACCTCATTTAATGAGCGGCTCGACTTGACCGGTGTCATCATGACAAAACTTGATGGCGATACGCGCGGCGGTGCCGCCTTATCCATTCGCTCCGTTACCGGAACCCCAATTAAGTTTGTGGGGATGGGCGAGAAGATGGATGCACTTGAACCTTTTCATCCAGATCGTATGGCCTCGCGCATTCTAGGTATGGGCGATGTGCTTTCTCTCATTGAGAAGGCTCAGGCGACGATTGATGAAGAGAAAGCGCAGGATATGCAGCAAAAGCTGCTTTCCGCCAGTTTCACATTGGATGACTTTCTTGATCAAATCGGACAGATCCGTAATATGGGACCGTTGGAAGATTTGCTTGCAATGATGCCTGGGGCGAATAAGTTCAAAGGTATGAAGAACATGCAGGTTGACGAGAAGAAAATCGGGCAAATTGAGGCGATCATTCGCTCCATGACATCTCAGGAAAAAACCGATCCGGATATCATCAATGCGGGCCGGAAAAAACGGATCGCACTTGGCAGCGGCACATCTGTCGCCGATGTCAATCGACTGCTCAAGCAGTTCAAAGACATGAAAAAAATGATGAAACAGTTTATGGGCAAGACAAAGGGCAAGAAGCGCAATCCTTTTAATTTACCATTTATGTAAAACCATTTAGAAGAGTATTCTTGAAAAATGGGATAAATGTTCATTCCCAACTTTTTGAACACCCTCAAAAAAAACATTAAATTTAGGAGTTGTTTTACTATGTCAGTTAAAATTCGTCTAAAGCGCATGGGCGCAAAGAAACGTCCTTTTTACAGAGTTGTTGTTGCCGATTCACGTGCACCTCGTGACGGCCGTTTTATTGAAGAAATCGGCACGTACAATCCAGTTGTTACACCAAAAGCATTCACTGTTGATGAAGAAAAAGCGCTCGATTGGCTGCAGAAAGGTGCGCAACCGTCTGATACGGTTCGCAACCTGTTCTCAAAGCAAGGCCTTATGGAGAAATTTCATCTTTCTAAGCTGCAAAAATAAGAGCAAAGGGCGGCAGATAAATGGAGGAATTAATCAAAGCCATTGTATTCCCGCTCATTGACGATCATGAACATGTTCAGATTGAGAAACAGGAGATCCCTGGTCAGGTTACCTATATTCTGACTGTGAACAAACCGGATATGGGGAAAATCATCGGCAGACACGGTCAGGTGGCCGAAGCAATACGGACGGTCATTTCTGCCACGGGTCATGCTAAGAGGGTTAAAACACGTTTCTTAGTCCGCGAATAACATAAAAAAAGAGAAGGGGGATCTTTTACCCTTCTCTTTTTCAACTTACATAGCTATGCGGATGAAGATGATGTGATTCATGAATAAGGAGGTTCTAGGATGACTGAACAGTGGCTTTACGTTGGGAAAATTGTGAATACCCAAGGAATTAGAGGAGAGGTACGAGTAGTGAGTGTCACAGATTTTCCGGAAGAGCGCTATGCGAAAGGAGCGGTCCTATATGTACGGGATCAGAAGAACAGTACATATGAACCACTTAAGGTCGCAAGTTATCGCCGTCACAAACAATTTGATTGTCTGATGTTTGAAAACTATAACTCAATAAATGATGTAGAAAAGTACAAGGGTTGCTCACTTTTCGTCACAAAAGAACAATTGTCCCCACTTGAACAAGGCGACTTCTATTATCATGAAATCATTGGTGCACAGGTAGTCACTGACACTGGCGTGAAAATGGGAACTGTTAAAGAAATATTATCTCCGGGCGCGAATGATGTATGGGTTGTGGACACAGGAAAAAAGGATGTTCTTATCCCGTACATTTCCGACGTCGTGAAGAACGTTGATGTTGTGCATAAAACGGTGATTGTTCACCTGATTCCGGGGTTGGTCGATGATGAAGATTGACATTCTATCTCTGTTTCCGGAGATGTTTGAAGGTGTTCTGAATACATCAATACTAGGAAAAGCGGCTGAGAAAGATGCTGTTTCATTCAAGGTCACCAACTTTAGGGACTTTACAACCAATAAGCATAATAAAGTAGATGATTATCCATTTGGTGGTGGCGCAGGGATGGTATTGATGCCTCAGCCTTTGTTTGATGCGGTCGATGCCGTCCGTAAAGAAGAAAACGCCAAGCCACGCATCATTCTTACCTCGCCGCAAGGAAAGCCGTTTAAGCAGCAGGACGCGGAGATGCTGTCAAAGGAATCCAGTCTGATTTTTATCTGCGGTCATTATGAAGGATTTGATGAACGGGTACCGGAACATTTGGTCACGGATGAGTATTCCATAGGAGATTTTGTCATGACTGGCGGAGAACTGGCGGCAATGTCGATGATCGACAGTATTGTCCGATTGCTTCCTGGTGTTCTTGGTAATGATACATCTGCGGTTACGGATTCATTTTCTACCGGCTTGCTTGAACATCCACACTACACACGACCAGCCGATTTTCGCGGCATGAAGGTACCGGACATTTTACTGTCGGGAAATCATGAAAAGATCGCTGAGTGGCGCCTTCGGGAATCACTGAGGCGTACTTATGAACGCAGGCCGGATTTATTGGATGATCTTGAACTGAGTGAACAGGAAAAGAAATGGCTTAACCAATTTGAATGTGAGTCGGAAGAGAAACACTAGTTGCTTTGGCGTAACTGAAAAAGCTTGCATCAAAGCGTTTAAATGTGGTAAGCTATTCTTCGTGGCAATTGCCAGTGAATACGATGTTCCGCTGTGTTCCTTGGGAATGTAAGAGCATTTGTACGGAAGGAGGCCATTCTATTATGTCTAATATCATTGATGAAATTACCAAAGAACAATTGCGTACGGATCTTCCGGATTTCAGACCTGGCGATACGTTAAAAGTGCACGTGAAGATTACTGAAGGTACACACGAGCGTATTCAGGTATTTGAAGGCGTTGTGATCAAGCGTCACGGCGGCGGAATCAGCGCAACCTTTACGGTACGAAAGATTTCTTATGGTGTCGGTGTTGAACGCGCATTCCCTGTTAACTCGCCGAAGATCGATAAGATCGAAGTGGTACGTCACGGTAAAGTGCGTCGTGCGAAACTGTATTATCTGCGTGCACTGCGTGGTAAGAAAGCGCGTATTAAGAGCAGATAAGCATGATTTGAAATTAAATGTACACAGTAATGAAAAGGAGGGGCTTGGGATGACCAAGTCCCTTCCGTTTTTTTATGCGGAGAATCCATATATGGAATGAAATGAGGAAATAATTATGACGATCCAGTGGTATCCCGGTCATATGGCGAAGGCAAAGCGGCAAATGATTGAGAAGATTAAACAGATTGATGTTGTCATCGAACTTGTGGACAGCAGAATTCCTTCTTCTTCAAGAAATCCACTTGTCGAAGAAATATCTTCAGGTAAGCCAAGGCTTATGATCTTGAATAAAATCGATATGGCAGATCGTAAGGCGACCAAGCTGTGGAAAGAGAAATTCGAAAGTGATGGATTGAAGGCACATCTCATCAACAGTCAAACAGGACAAGGTGTTTCAACGTTGCCTGATGCGGTACATGAGTTGACAGCCGCACGACGAAAAAGAATGGAAGATAAGGGGTTCCGTCCTCATGCAGATCGCGCGCTGATTTTAGGTATTCCGAATGTCGGCAAGTCAACATTGATTAATCGTCTCGCAGGAAAAAAGATTGCCAAAATCGGTGATCGGCCAGGTGTCACTAAAGCCCAGCAGTGGATTAAAGTTGGGACAACAATGGAATTGCTCGACACACCGGGAATTCTTTGGCCTAAATTTGACGATCCGCGCGTAGGACTTTGTCTTGCCGCAACCGGTGCGATCAAAGAAGAACTGCTTGATTTTCAAGAGATCGCTTTTTTCTTATTAAAGACCATGTTGAATTACTACAGAGAGTCACTGGCCGAGCGCTATAATCTAACTGAACTTCCCGTGCTCACAGGCACAGAGGAAGACCAGCAGCTGCTGGTCGGATTATTTGATCAGATTGGTAAAAAAAGAGGCTGCTTGATGAGCGGCGGATTCATTGACTATGACCGGGTATCGGAAATCATTTTACGTGATTATCGCAGTCAGAAACTTGGTCCGCTCACGCTCGAATGGCCGTAATGTATGTGTAAACTTTAAATTTAAAAAAATATTAATTGCACCGATATAAATAACAGGGGAAGAAGAGCATGAAGCAAGCGACAATTGCCGAAATAAAAGCGAAACTATCTGAAGTGACGTGCTTGTCTGAACAGGAACGGGAACAGTTCGAATCGGATTCACGGATCGGTGTCCGCCGATTGCTCCGCAAATGGGAGGCACGTAAAGCCCATTTACAGGAGCTTGTTGATAAATACCATGTGATGAATCAGTTTGAGGATGAGTTGCGGCTTGCTGGGGCACAGCATGTTGCCGGTATTGACGAGGCTGGAAGAGGGCCGCTTGCCGGTCCTGTTGTTGCGGCTTGCGTCATTTTGAAGGCGGATGCAGTGATTCCGGGAATTAACGACTCTAAGCAATTATCCGCAGGAAAGCGCGACTATCTATTTGACAGAATTTGTGAATTGTCAGTTGCGTACGGAATAGGGATCATCTCAGCCCACGAGATTGACAGGATAAATATCTATCAAGCAGCGAAAAGGGCGATGGTACTCGCGGTTAAACAGTTAGATGTCCAACCGGATCATCTTCTGATTGACGCAATGGAACTACCGCTTGATATTCCACAAAATTCTTTAATCAAAGGAGATGCGCGAAGCAATTCAATTGCTGCCGCATCTATCTTAGCAAAGGTGACACGTGATCGCATGATGTGCGATTTAGATCAAATTTATCCAGGCTATAATTTCGCTTCACATAAAGGCTATGGTACTGAGGCGCATCTACAGGCGATTGAACGATTGGGCACTTGTCCGGAACATCGAATGACCTTCGCACCCCTGAAAGCTTGAAAAGACGCTCAAGAAGGTGATCATGTGAATTTTCAACCTTACGCGATCAATCAGAGTCAACTTATTGGCACATACGCTCCGGAACAGATTCTTCGCGGGAAAGTACTTGATATTTTGCCGGACAGGACAGCGCTTGTGCAGCTTGGTGCAAAGCAGGTAGTAGCTAAAGTGGCTTCTGTGGACCCGCCTCTAAAAGTTGGTCAGGATTATTTGTTTCAAATCCAACAAGGCGCAAATCCACTCCTTGCAAAGCTGGTTGATCGAAAACCGGCCAATAGCGGATCTATGCCAACGATGGCCGATGACGTCTTAAGTACGCTTCAATTAAAAAACGATTCATTGAATAAGCAAGTTATTCAAGCGTTTCTTGATCATGGCGATCCAATTTCGCGCGAGTCTATCCTTAATGCGCGCGTATTGTTAAAATTGAGCGGCGACTTTTCAGGAGATATGCAGACGATACGCTGGATGATGAACCGACAGCTTCCTCTTACGGAACCTTTTTTCAGGTTGGCAAAAGATGTTAAAACATCCGAACATCTAGGTTCTCAATTTGGCTCAATGCTTCTTGAAATTCAGCGCTCAGGTGCTCAAACGGAAACGGTAGAGCGATTGAAAACTGCGCTGAATACTTTTTCTCAATCGCAAAATGCAACAGGTCTCACTTCCCTTGTTCATGGAATGGGTTCTAAAAAAAGCGCTGAAGTACTGCGTTCATTCTTTGACACGCATATTCCCAATCTTCCGGAGAAGAGTCAGCATAAGGTCGACAGCTTCCTGTCGAGTTCGATGTCGCTGAAGGATGTTGCGATATTGTTAAAAGACTTGAAAATAAATCGCTCACCACAAGCGTTTATCAATGAAGTCAAAGCCTTTGCTGCGGAACAGATTGCAAATGCCGGATCCCGATTAAATGAGACTGAGCACTCGAATTTATTTCTTCAAGCCTTGAAAAAACTGGGTTTCGATTATGAATTTCAAATTAGCGATTCTGTAAAGCATGGAACATTAGCAGCGAAACCATTTGATTCATTAAAAGGGCACCTGCTCGCTGTTGTTCAGGATCAGGGCGCGCCGTCTACAGTGCGAAAAATGGCTCATGAAATGGTTCAAAAGATTACTGGAGAACAAATTCAGATGGCTTCCGCTGATCCGTTTGTGGCGCAATTTTCATTGCAAATTCCCATTGCCTTTCAAAAAGAACTAACCAATGTATCCGTGTATTGGGAAGGGAAGAGAGACCGGAAAGGATCTCTGGATCCGAATTCATGTACGATCGTTCTTTGGCTTGAGCTGACTCATTTAAAAGAAACCTTGGTGAATATTCGCGTTCAAAATCGTTCGGTGACACTGAATGTTCAGAATAAACAGATGGATTTGCGTAGATGGATGAAATCCGGAGAATCTATTCTTAAGGAACACCTTGCTGAAATGGGTTATGATCTTGTCTCGCTTTCGCAATCGGAAAAGATTGACCGTAATCTTATGAAGAAAGCGACCGATCCACTTACTGAATCAAATTACCGTATGGATGTGAAGGTATAATGAATTCTGAAAAGAAGAAAAAAGCTGTCGCGTTAACGTACATGAACGGTATTGATCAAGCCCCTTATGTTACCGCAAAAGGGGAAGGCTTAATTGCCGAGAAAATTATTTCACAGGCGGAGCAGCATAAAATCCCGATTCAAGAGGATCCGGCACTCGTTTCGATGCTTGGAAAACTTGATTTGAACCAGATCATTCCGCCTGAACTTTACCAAACAGTTGCGGAAATCTTTGCATTTATTTATAATATTGACAAACAAGTTGGGAAAAAAATCCCCAAGTAGATTAGACAATTCCGCTTGATCTAGCTTCCTCTATATCCAGCTACCCGTTGTTCCATTCCAACGATCAAAGTATCTTTAGTCACACTCCATTTGTTTGATCACGATTTCCGCTTTTGCTTTTACTGTCATAACTAAATAGTCTAGATAGGAATGAACAGTCAACACTATGAACTGAAGAGGTGAATCTATGGATCACTTTATGCTTCAATTAATACTGCTGAATCATTGTCGCGGCATAAGCAGACGTACCATTTGGAAAATGATCAAGATAGATCCGTCGCTGACTCGTATTCAAAATTATTCGCTTGAAGAATTGCAAGTAGGATTTCATCTTACATCAGTCAATGCAAAGCTTTTCATTGAGGATCGTCAAAAAATCAACCCTCAAGCGCTGTTCGCAGCTTGTCAGGCTGAAAAGATCACTCCAATTTCTTTTCACCACCCAATGTATCCTCAATTATTGAAGAACATTTATGATCCACCCTATCTAATTTATACCAAGGGAAAACTTTCGCTCTTAAAGGAAAAGAAGATGCTTAGCGTGGTTGGGACAAGACATCCAAGCGCAGAAGCGGCAGGAGTCCTGAGACGCATCCTTAATCCTTTGATTGAGGACGGATGGACGATTGTCAGTGGGATGGCCATGGGCATTGATGGGATGGCACATCGACTTGCTTTGAATGGTCGAACCGTCGCGGTTTTGGGTTCCGGATTAAATCGCCCTTATCCAAATCAGCATAGTCAGTTATTTAAACAATTATGCGACTCACAGCTTGTGATCAGCGAGTATCCGCCCACGGCTCCACCGGAACGTTGGCGGTTTCCGGAGCGGAATCGAATAATAAGCGGGCTGACATTGGGTACATTAGTTATTGAAGCGAAAGAGAAGAGCGGTTCCTTGATCACTGCCGATCAAGCTTTGGAACAGGGCAGAGAGGTACTCGCAGTTCCAGGATCAATTCTAAGAGAAACAAGCGGAGGGACGAACCGTTTGATCCAGCAAGGCGCTAAACTAGTGTACGACTGGCTGGATGTGGTTCATGAGCTGATGCAGGGTTAGGAGCGGAGATGAAGAAACACAATTAAAGAAAATAATTTTTATTACACCTTATTTCGGTGTAAATAGATTTATTATCTGCCATTCTATTTGTTAAGGTTTGACAAAGCTTTCATCAATCATTAAGATTAGTGAAGATTTGAATATTCACAGAAAGGGGGAGAAACATCATGAATGATTATTTAGTCATTGTGGAATCTCCCGCTAAAGCAAAAACCATAAAACGTTATCTTGGTCCGAAATTTGACGTTAAAGCATCAATGGGTCATGTCCGAGACCTGCCTAAAAGCCAGATGGGCATCGATGTTGATGATCACTATAAACCACGCTACATTACAATTCGTGGTAAAGGACCCGTTCTTAAAGAGCTAAAAAGCGCGGCTAAAAAAGCGAAAAAAGTCTACCTCGCAGCTGACCCCGATCGTGAGGGAGAAGCTATTGCATGGCACTTGGCACACAGTCTTGATATTGATGACCATTCGGCATGCCGGGTAGTTTTTAACGAAATCACGAAACCAGCAATAAAGGACGCGTTTAAAACACCACGGAAAATAAACATGGATTTGGTAGATGCGCAACAAGCGAGGCGTGTCCTTGACCGACTTGTTGGCTATAACATCAGTCCGCTCCTGTGGAAGAAAGTAAAAAAAGGGTTGAGCGCCGGACGTGTACAGTCCGTTGCATTGCGAATGATTATTGAACGCGAGAAGGAAATTAAGGCATTCATCCCAGAAGAGTATTGGTCAATTAACGGTAAGTTCCGTGTTGATAAGGAAATCTTTGAGGCTGCGTTTTACGGTTTAGACGGGAAGAAGAAGGCACTCAAGACTGAGAGTGATGTTAAAGCTGTTCTCGCTAAACTTACAAGCAAAAATTTTACTGTTCAAAACGTGCAAAAAAAAGAGCGTTTGAGGTATCCGGTTGTTCCGTTCATTACTTCCTCATTGCAGCAGGAAGCCGCTCGAAAGCTGAACTTCAGGGCGAGAAAAACAATGATGATTGCGCAGCAGCTTTATGAAGGCATTGCACTTGGAAAGCATGGGAGCACCGGTTTAATTACCTATATGAGAACGGATTCAACGCGTATTTCCGACGTCGCGAAGGCTGAGGCCAAGGATTTTATTCTTGATAACTATGGTGATCGTTACTATAATAACCACCCACATAAAGCAAAAAAAACGGAAAATACGCAAGATGCGCATGAAGGTGTGCGTCCGACCTCTGTGCTCAGGCAGCCGAAAGAAATTAAAGAATATCTGAGCCGTGACCAATTTAAGCTTTACAAACTCATCTGGGAGCGTTTTGTCGCAAGCCAAATGGCCCCTGCAGTCTTGGATACGGTACGAGCGGATCTTGAACAAAACGGCGTGATCTTCAGAGCTTCAGGATCAAAGGTTAAGTTCCAAGGATTTATGAAAGTGTACATTGAGGGAAACGATGATCAAAAGAAAACGGATTCAGTGTCTCGGGAAAATTTTCTGCCCGAACTTGAAAATGGGATGACAGCGGTTCAAGATCAAACGGATCCAAAGCAGCATTTCACGCAGCCGCCGCCACGCTATACTGAAGCGACGCTTGTGAAATCAATGGAGGAAATTGGAATTGGACGACCATCGACTTATGCGCCGACGATTGATACGATACAGAGGCGCAACTATGTGACCATGGATGCGAAACGTTTCGTACCTACTGAATTAGGCGAAGTGGTATTGAATCTGATTGTGGAATTTTTTCCGGAAATCATTAATATTGATTTTACCGCACGAATGGAAACCGATTTAGATGAAGTTGAGGATGGCAAGAGAAATTGGATCACATTGATTGATCTATTCTATCAAGATTTTTCAAAACGTTTAGCCACAGCTGAAAAAGAAATGCAGTCCGTCTCAATTAAAGATGAACCTGCAGGAATTAAATGTGAAAAATGCGGCCATGAAATGGTTTATAAAATGGGGAGATTTGGTAAGTTTCTCGCTTGCTCCAATTTTCCGGAATGCCGCAACACGAAACCAATCTTAAAAAAGACCGGTGTGCCATGCCCGAAATGCGGCGAAGGAGAGGTCGTAGAACGTCGCAGCAAAAAGCACCGCATCTTCTACGGTTGCAACAGGTATCCTGATTGTGACTTCGTTTCGTGGGATAAACCTATTCAGCGGAAGTGTCCTAAGTGTGATTCTTATCTTGTGGAGAAGAAAACAAAAGGCGGAAAAACCGTTGAATGTCCAAAATGTGATTATAAAGAAGAGCCGCAATAAGCTGATTTATGATTAATTGTTTTTTGGGAATGAGGAGAGGAAAAGAAATGGCAGGACATTCGGTGAACGTAATTGGTGCGGGATTGGCAGGGAGTGAAGCAGCTTGGCAAATTGCCAAACGTGGAATTTCAGTCACTTTATTTGAGATGAGACCAAAGAGACAGACACCTGCACATCATACCGATCAATTTGCGGAACTCGTATGCACGAATTCGTTGCGTTCGAACAGCATGACGAATGCAGTCGGCATATTAAAGGAAGAAATGCGTCGGCTCAATTCACTCATTATGAAAGCTGCAGACACAGCATCCGTTCCTGCAGGCGGAGCACTCGCTGTTGACCGTCATGATTTCTCTGAAATCGTCACGACGACGCTTAAAGAGATGCCGAATGTAACGGTTATTGATGAGGAGGTTGACTGTGTTCCCGAGGGTCCGACAATTATTGCGACGGGACCGCTTACATCGGAATTGCTGTCGAAGAATCTCCAACAATTGACCGGTGAGGATTATTTCTATTTCTATGATGCGGCGGCACCGATCATTGCTGGTGAAACGATTAACCGAGACAAGGTCTATCTGAAATCTCGCTATGATAAAGGGGACGCGGCTTATCTGAATTGTCCGATGGATAAAGAGGAATTTGAATCCTTCTTCCATGCGCTGACGACTGCAGAAACGGCTCCGTTGAAAGCTTTTGAGCAGGAGAAGTATTTTAGCGGCTGCATGCCTGTTGAAGTAATGGCACGACAGGGGGCAAAAACACTCTTGTTCGGACCGTTGAAACCTGTTGGACTAGAAGATCCGAAAACTGGAAAACGCCCTTATGCTGTCGTACAGCTTCGACAGGATAACACTGCAGGTACACTCTTCAACATTGTTGGCTTTCAAACGCATCTAAAATGGGGGGAACAAAAAAAGGTGTTTCAATTGATTCCCGGACTGGAAAATGCGGAAATCGTTCGATATGGCGTCATGCATCGCAACACTTTTTTGAACTCACCTTCGCTGCTAGAACCAACTTATCAAACTAAGTTTCGACATGACTTGTTTTTCGCTGGGCAGATGACCGGCGTTGAGGGATATGTTGAATCCGCGGCATCAGGCCTTATAGCGGGTATCAACGCCGCCCGTTTAGTTTCCGGTGAGCAGCCGGTAGTATTCCCTGAGGGAACGGTGATCGGCAGCATGTCCCATTACATCACAACTGCGAACGCTAAGAATTTTCAACCGATGAATGCTAATTTTGGTTTGTTGCCACCGCTTAATCATCGGATCAAAGATAAAAAGGAGCGTGCGGAGCACTATGCAGTACGTGCTCTGGACGCAATTCAGAATGTTGTTATAAAATTGTAAATATTATTGCTACTTCAGATCACATGTGCTAACATAGATGAGCAAGACGAACCAAACCGTTCATGTTGTCGCGAAGGATGATTGTAATAAAATATGAATCAATTTTTTAATGTTTTGGATTAAATGGGTGAATCGTTAAAAAATTCGGCTTTTTTTACCGACATATTAAGTGAAGAGGCTCAGAACGATGTTGCTCAATCGTACTGCAGCTTTATTTTATGAACATGTATAAAGATCTAATATTCTGACGATAATGCAGGCGACACACTTGATTCTTGCATATCTTGTCGGCATCGGATAATCTTGGTAAGAGAAAGGTTACATACAATTTTGGGAAAATTGCTTAAAATTTGCCCATTTGAGGCAGGCAACCGATCATTAGTAACAAAATGAGTTGCTTGATTTGTGGACACTTCAGTCACAATCGTTGTACAAGCCATAATCTTAACCAGTTTATTTATAAATATGAAACTTATGTTTCGCAGGAGGTACACTAATGACATTATTAGAAAAAACAAGAAAAATTAATCAATTGCTTCAAGGAACAAAAACACAGGTAGATTTCAACGAAATGGCGCAGACATTGCGTGATGTTATTCAAACGAATACATTTGTTGTTAGCAGGCGTGGAAAAATTCTTGGTCTGTCACTAAAACTTGAATTTGAAAATGAGCGTATGCAAGAGATGTTCGAAAGCAGACAGTTGCCGGATTCGTACACACAGAACTTGTTCATGGTCGCTCAAACATCTCCAAATCTTGACGTTAACAGTGATTTCAGTGTTTTTCCAGATGAAAACAAAGACTTGTTTGCCAACGGATTGACAACGGTTGTTCCAATTGTCGGCGGCGGAGAACGATTAGGTACATTAATTCTCTCTCGTTTAAATGATACATTTACAGATGAAGACTTAATTCTAGCGGAATACGGAGCGACTGTTGTAGGCATGGAGATTCTCCGCGAGAAGACGGATGAAGTTGAAGAAGAAGCGCGTGAAAAGGCAATTGTACAAATGGCTATCGGTTCTCTGTCCTATAGTGAACTTGAAGCGATTGAACATATTTTCGAAGAGTTGGATGGCAAAGAAGGTCTGCTTGTTGCAAGCAAAATTGCTGATCGAGTAGGCATTACTCGTTCTGTGATCGTCAATGCACTTAGAAAGCTGGAAAGTGCCGGTGTCATTGAATCTCGATCACTTGGCATGAAGGGGACCTATATTAAGGTACTTAATGACAAATTTCTGTATGAACTGAATCGTATCCAGGGCGAATAAATACCCGAACAGGATAATCGAAACACAAAAAGGACTTTTGGTCACTGACTTTGTGACTAGAAGCCCTTTTTTTGCAATCTTTTTTGTCTCATTGATCGATTCTATTTATTAATTTCTAAATGATAGTTCTCATGGCCTGTTTTTTATATATGAAGCAATAATGTATCCGATTACAACCGGTGGCAATTAAGTTTTTGATTAGGAAATACTGAAAAATTATGGGACTAAATAACTATCACCAAGTGGAGAATAAAGTTGAAACAAGTCGAATCCTGTATATCGACGTAGACAATGGTCAAAAAGTTGATAAAATAGACTTAGGTACCTAAGATGAGTTAAGCGCTATTTGGTAAAGAAAGGATGTCGATCATTGTATTCAATAACTCCGTTAACAGCTATTGAAAGTGCATTGAATGGATCGATGGCACAGCAAAACGCGATCGCTCAAAATATCGCAAATGTCGATACGCCTAATTACAAAGCAAAAAAGGTCGTTTTTAATGACGTCTTGCAGAATGAACTGAAAGCTAATCGTACCAACGAACGGCAGATCAATTTTTCATCTTCCGATCATTCCGGTTTTAAAAGCGTAACGGATACCTTTGGCGCAGTTCAGAATAATGGTAATAATGTTGATGTTGATCACGAAATGTCCGAATTGGCTCAAAATCAATTACTCTATCAGGCACTTAGTCAAGCGGCAAGCGACCAATTTCAAAGATATAACATCGTGCTAGGAGGATCAAGATAATATGGGAATGTTTAACGGACTAGATATTTCCGCTTCCGGGTTAACTGCGCAGCGATTTCGAATGGATGTCGTTTCGTCAAACATCGCGAATCAAGATACAACGCGAGGACGTTTCGTTGATGGAAAATGGGTGCCGTATTCACGAAAAGTGGTCAATCTGAAAGCAATTGGTTCAAACTCGTTTGACTCACTATTACAAAGATCGCTAGGCACTTCATCCGGGGGAGTTGAAGTTTCTTCTGTCAGTGAAGATCCTACGCCTTTTCCGGTTAAATACGATCCGCAGAACCCGGATGCGGATGAGAACGGTTATGTTCAACAATCTAATGTTGATCCACTTAAAGAAATGGTTGACTTAATGGATGCTAACCGCTCTTATGAAGCTGGGGTTACTGTTATGAATGCGAACAAAAACATGCTGACACATGCTCTAAGTATAGGAAGGTAGGTTTAGGCGTTGAACATAAATTCCATCAATTTTAAAACGGCAGCTGATGCGATTTCATCTGGAAAACAAACGGTTGCTCAAACACAAGACGGGTTTTCTGAAGCACTAAAAAATGCTTTAGGGGCAGTTAATTCGTCACAACAGTCGGCCGATCAGATGGTCACCCAGTTGGCGAATGGAAGCAGTAATGTTGACTTACATAGCGTTATGATTGCCATGCAGAAAGCCGATGTGCTGTTAAGAACTACTGTTCAAGTTCGTGACCGGGCGGTTGAAGCCTACCAAGAAATCATGAGAATGCAAGTTTGATTGGTTACCGGCGTGTCAATGAACGGGGGAAACAGCAATGAAAGAACGGTTATCATCATGGCTCAATCGAATAAAGACTTTTTGGACGCAATTGCCGAAAAAAAATAAAGCTTGGATTATCGGGGGAACAACAGCTATTCTCATCGCTGTTATCCTTATTGTTCTGCTTACGAATGTGAAACACTATACACCATTGTACAGTAATCTATCCGAAAGTGAGGCAGGTCAGATCACTGATACACTGGACAGCAAGAAAGTTTCTTATAAACTTTCGGATGGCGGAACAACGATCAGCGTACCTAAGGAACAAGTGGATCAGCTTAAAGTCGAACTTGCTTCACAAGGTCTCCCGAAGACCGGTCAGATTGACTATTCCTTTTTTGGTCAGAACGCAGGTTTTGGTATGACGGACAAGCAGTTTGATGTACTCCAACGAGCCGCAATGCAGACAGAACTTGCCAATCTCATAACCAATACAAAAGGAGTAAAATCCGCTAAAGTTATGATCACTTTACCAGAGAGTGATGTTTGGGTGAGTGATCAGGACAAGAAGAACTCAGCTTCCGCATCAATTGTGCTCAATATTTCGCCAGGCAGTCAGCTTAGTTCAGACCAGGTGAACGGTCTCTATCATTTGGTATCGAAGAGTGTTCCTAATTTGTCTGTTAATAATATTGCGATTATGGATCAGTATTATAACTACTATGACTTGAAAAATAATGAAACGAACGGATCGACCTTATCAGCATATGATCAACAACAATCAATTAAACGAGATATTGAAAGTAATGTGCAGCGTCGTGTCACACAAATGCTGACAATGATGATGGGTGAAGGAAAAGTCATGGTTAATGTTACCGCTGATGTTGACTTCACACAATCAAAAGAAAAGCAGGATCTGGTAGAGCCTGTGAATCAGCAAACAATGGAAGGTCTTCAAACCAGTACGGAACATATTACTGAGACGTACACTGGTCAAGGAGCTGCAGGTCAGGCAGGTACCACCACAAATGATGTGCCAAGCTATCAAGCAGGCACAGATGGCAACGGTTCATATAAGAAGGTGGAAGACCGCGTAAATAATGAATTCAATCGAATCCATCGAGAAGTAGTCAACAGTCCATATAAGGTGACAGATCTAGGCATTCAAGTGATGATCGAACCGCCGACCGCAAACAACAATAATTCATTATCGGCACAGCGTGTCAATGATGTTCGTCAGATTCTTAATTCAATTATCAAAACATCGATTTCAGATAAGCAAGGTCAGGAATTGACAAATAATGAAATAAACCAGAAGACTGCGGTTACTGTTGGACGTTTCAATGGAAAGGCTGCTGTTCAAACTCAAAGCGGTGGATTTAATTGGTGGTACCTCATCGGCGGTGTCCTTTTGGCATTAGTAATTGGTCTAATTGTTTGGTTGGTACTGCGCAGAAGAAAGAATGCAGATGAACTGGCTGATGAGCAGACTGTTGTTCAGGACATACCGCAACAGGAAGACTATGAAGAAATGCTTAATAAAGAAAATCCGGAACAGAAAAAATATCATGAGCTTGAAAAAATGGCGAAACAAAAGCCGGATCAATTTGTTAAACTTTTGAGAAGCTGGATGGCTGAAGATAAGTGAGGGGTTGGCCGTTATGCCTGAACGAAAAACAAAATTAAGTGGAAAACAAAAAGCGGCTATTCTGATGATCGCACTTGGGACGGAAGTTTCCGCAAATATTTTTAAACAATTTACGGAACAGGAAATTGAAGACATGACATTGGAAATCTCTAATGCCCGAAAAATAGATCCTGAAACCAAGGCACAAGTGATCGACGAATTTTTTCAGACCGCGTTAGCTCAAGAATACATATCTCAAGGCGGAATTGGTTACGCCAAGCAAATTTTAGAGAAAGCGTTGGGATCTGATGAAGCAAACAAGGTGATCCAAAGGCTGACCTCGACCCTTCAGGTTAAGCCGTTTGATTTCATGAGAAAAAGTGATCCCCAACAAATTTTGAATTTTATCCAAAACGAGCATCCGCAGACCATCGCACTCGTTTTGTCGTATTTAGATCCTGATCAGGCGGGCGCTGTTCTGTCGGCATTGTCTGTTGAATCGCAGGCTAATGTGGCACGTCGAATTGCGCAGATGGATCGTACATCGCCCGAAACGATCACGCAGGTCGAAAGGATTCTTGAGAAAAAGATCTCCAGTTCTTCGGTGAACGAAGATTACACGCAGACCGGTGGTGTTGCTTCAATCGTAAGCGTGTTGAACGGAGTTGATCGAACGACTGAACGCAACATTTTAGAGAAACTCGAGAAAAACGATCCTGATCTTGCAGAAGAGATCAAAAAAAGAATGTTTGTCTTCGAAGATATCATTGTTTTGGATGATCGCGCGATTCAACGCGTCATTCGCGAGAGCGAGAATGAAGACTTGATTCTCGCAATGCGGACTGCGAGCGATGAGGTAAAAGAGCTGTTGTTTAAAAATATGTCGGAACGTATGGCCGCAAGCTTCAAAGAAGAGATGGAATACATGGGGCCGGTTCGTTTGCATGACGTTGAAGAAGCGCAAACCCGAATCGTTAATACAATAAGAAAACTGGAAGACGCGGGAGAGATTGTGATTGCGCGCGGCAAGGGGGACGACGTCATTGTCTAACCTTATTAAACAAGTACAGTCGAATGGAAAGGCAAAAGTCGTGCAACTTTCAGCTGTAATTGACCCTCGCCTCGATGCATTAAATGACAAAATGGGTCAAGAAGCCATTGAAAAAACGCTCCATGAAAAAATTAATGACGCGAAATGCGAAGCGAATCGCCTTGTCAGAGAAGCCGAAAAAAAGTGTGCTGAAATGGATCTTCAGATTGCGAAAGCGGAAGAAGAGGCAAAACATAACCGAGAAGCAGCTTATGAGACGAAAGTCAAAGAAGGGTACACAACCGGTTTTAACAATGGGAAAGCGGCAGCAAAGGAACAGTTTGCCTCCCTTATCGATCAAGGCAATCGATTTGTCGATCAGGCGAAAAACTACTTTAATGATTCGATCAAGCAGGCTGAACCCGAAATTTTGAAACTTGGAATGGCGGTAGCAGAAAAAATTATCGGCACATCCGTTGCACTTGATGAAGATAAATGGTTTGCACTTGTGGCAAAGGCGGTTCGAGAAGTCAGAGATCAAGAAACAATAAAAATTACCGTTGCGCCGATTCATTTTGACCACTTGAATCAGCATCGGCCGGAATTCGATCAGCTTGTTCAGGATGCCAAGATCTTCATTTACGCAGACAGTGATTTTTCAGATACCGATTGCACGATTGAGACGTCATTTGGAAAAATAGATGCCGGTGCAGCAAGTCAATTACAAGTGGTTAAGGAAAAATTAACTGAATTGATGGAGGAAAAAGGATGAACGTGGATCAGTTGATTGATGAACTTGCAACAATCGACAGTTATCGGCGTTATGGGAAAATCAATCGAGTTGTAGGACTCTTGATTGAATCCAAGGGACCTTCAGCCTCTGTCGGTGATGTTTGTCTTATACATATCAAAAACGGACGAAAAAAAGTAATGGCTGAAGTCGTCGGTTTTAAAGATGAGAACATATTGCTGATGCCCTATACATCGGTAGCACAAATTTCACCGGGATGTTTGGTCGAGGCGACAGATAAACCGTTAGAGGTAAAGGTCAATGACGAATTGATTGGTGAGGTCTGTGACAGCTTAGGTCGCCCGGTTTCCGGCATGAACTTCACCAAACCGGTAGACAATGTGTTAACGAATCAAGAGCCTCCTGATCCAATGACACGGCCGCGAATATCTGATCCGATCGAGCTGGGCATCCGGTCGATCAACGGATTACTCACTGTCGGAAAAGGACAACGCGTTGGAATTTTTGCCGGCAGCGGTGTTGGCAAAAGTACATTGATGGGTATGATCGCGCGAAACACTTCAGCTGACTTGAACGTCATTGCTTTGATTGGTGAACGTGGCCGCGAGGTCAAAGAATTCCTTGAAAAGGATCTCGGGTCAGAGGGTATGAAGCATTCCATTGTCATTGTGGCAACGAGTGATCAACCGGCATTGATGAGAATTAAAGGAGCACTTGTGGCGACGGCAATTGCCGAGCATTTCCGGGGAAAAGGAAAAGATGTTCTGCTGATGATGGATTCATTGACACGTGTCGCAATGAGTCAGCGTGAAATTGGACTCGCGATCGGTGAACCTCCAACAACGAAAGGCTACCCGCCTTCCGTATTTGCCTTGCTTCCAAAACTTTTGGAACGTACCGGAACCGACGCTAATGGAACGATTACCGCATTTTATACCGTTCTTGTTGATGGCGATGATCTTGATGAACCGATTTCCGATACGGCACGAGGCATTCTTGATGGTCACATCGTTCTTGATCGAGCTTTGGCGCAAAAAGGGCAGTATCCAGCGGTTAATCTATTAAAAAGTGTCAGCCGAGTCATGAATGAAATTTGCGTCGCGGATCATTTGCACGCAGCACAAAAATTTCGTTCCATGTTGTCTCAATACACAGAATCTGAAGACCTTATCAATATTGGCGCATACAAACAAGGAAGTTCATCCGCGATTGACGCGGCGATTCATTATCATCCCAAGATACTCAGCTATCTGCGTCAATCCGAAAAGGAACGTGTTAATCTGCACGATTCAGTAAGCCAATTGATTCATGACTTCGGACAGGAGATGAACGGGAATGGCATTTGACTATCGATTTGAACGCGTGATGAAGCTAGCCGAGAGTGAAAAACAAAATCTTGAAGTGCAGTACAAAAAGCTATTTGACGATTTCGAGAACCTTGCACACATTCTGATCAACATGGTTGAAGAGAAGCAAAGAGTACAGACGGAGCTTCAGGAACAGATGAGTCAGGCGATAACAATCGATCAAATGAAGATGGGATTCTCAGATGTTGATAAAATTGACTTTCTCATTAGCGAAACAAACAAAAATTATTTGAATGCAAAAGCTCGTCTCGAAGCCTTTCAGGCCGAGTTGCAAGAAAAAGCAATTGAAGTTAAGAAATATGAAAAAATGAGGGAAAAACAGCAAGTTATCTATCACAAGTTAATCAATAGGGCTGAAATGAAACAGATGGATGAAATTGCGGGACAACGAACGATAAACCATTAAAAGGAGGATCAAGGTGTATGGATGAGACTAAAAGAACCGGTTTTGGTTTGAAACTGCTCAAGGTTAGTTTGGCTATTCTCGTTCCGGTTGTTTTCTTATTACTTCTGGCTGCTTTATTTCTAAAGTTGTCCGGCCTTGATCCTGTAGAGGAAGCAAAAAATCTTGTTTTCCAAGACAAAACCTCTTCTCAGAATCAGCAAGCGGCATCCGGCTCCTCACAAATTGCTCAGTTGAAGCAGGAGAATACTGATCAAAAAACTCAAGTTAAGCAGCTTCAAAGTGACAATAATAAGTTGAAAGATCAAGTCGCCGAATTGAAAAACCAATTGAAGCAAGCACAAAATGACGCCAATGAAAAAAATAGTCAGGCGAAAAGTCAGACGAAGGCGGCCCGCCAGGCGGTGTACGCCCAAACTTACAAATCAATGGACCCAGCCCAGGCTGGCGCAATCTTTGACAAATTGTCAGTGAAACAAGCAGCCGAATACATAAATTTGCTTGATGATAAGACAAAAGCAGCAATTCTTGAAAATATGGATGTCGAGAAGGCTGCAGCTTTGACGCCATTATTGAAAGCACGTGCAACGAGTACAGAATCATCGTCTGAATCATCGACAACGCCTTAATCCGAGAAAATCTGCATTGAAAGGAGGTGAGAAACATGAGCACGAACGTGAGCACGATTAAATCTAATACTGCTGAGCAGTTACTTTCCGGGAATAATTCGAAGAAAAAGAAAAAGGGAGCGAACTCTGAGGACTCTTTTTTGTCGGTTATCCATTTGATTCAACATTCGGGTAAAAATCCGATTACGTTAAATGCAGAAAATGGACAAAACAGGCGTATAGTGACGGATCATTCGTTGACAGCAAGTCCTGTTCACCAAACAAACACGGAATCTCGTGAAGCCTTAACAGCACAGAGAATGGAATCCCTTGTTAAAAAAGCGCAGTCTTTAGCAGCACAATCAGGCAAGACGAAAGTTAATAACGTGCCTGAGACTAAGGCCATTGATCCGTTGAAGCCAATTGGTGATTTAGTGACTGCTAATAAAACAAACGTATCCGAAAAAGGTATTATGGATCATTTTGTCCATCAGCTGCATGAACCTTTACGCGCGGATAGTCAGCAGAAAAATCAATCGATCCATATGACTAAACAAAGAGTCGGCATGACTTTTTCAAATGACGTCAACCAGTCATTGGGTGAATCGTTGCTTCAGCATACGGATGATCATACACACAAACTAAACGCAGTTCAGGGCAGACAATTGGTGGTCAGTTCGCAGGTTGTCGAGGATCCTATAAATGTGACTGAACAGCAATCCGAGCCGCTCACTCGTGTTGGTGGTAAGCAGAGCTCAGATAAAGGTCGGTCACCTGGCTATCTAGATGATGTTCAGCCATTAACTCCAAGATCTTCTTTGAGTAATCAGAAAGGGCCAGGTGAACCGCTGTCTTCTCAGGCAAATGGATTTGAGCAAGCCTTATCAAGATCTTCAGATACGCGCTTAATACGCCAAGGGAATCAAGCGTCTCCAAAGGCAACGCCCGGTCGTCTGACCGATCACGTCGCTGACAGTGAAGAGACATCGTTTAAAAAAATGATTTCATCCGAGGAGCGCAATTCAACTAACCAAACACGTCTGGGTCATCACCGTGCGGTCTCAGGACAAATGAATAAATTGGAACTATGGGCAACGTTCCAATCAGAGAAAAATCCTGGAAAGCAAGCTTCTTTGCACGAGCAGGTTGCTGATCATCTAAATGAATGGTTAGGAAAGTCATCATTTAAACTTGATAAAAATGGCGTTCAGTCCTATACAGTTACCCTTTATCCTGAGCATCTGGGCAAGCTTGTCATTTCTGTAAGCCGCGGTGAACAAGGCTTGACTGCTCAATTAACTGCGGAGACGCAAAAGGCGAAAGACTTACTTGAAGGCAATTTAGGACAGCTGAAACATGATTGTGCGGGTCGCGGAATACCCTTGACCCAGATTGACGTCAATCGACAACTTCATCAGGCGTATGTTGACAATAGCCAGTATCAGGGACAGGATCAAAGCGCATTTCAGCAAAAATCTGATCAACAAGAGGAAAATCAAAAGCAACATCGGGAAAATCATCATTCCTCAGCTCCGGATCAAGACCAACAGGAACATTCGTTTAGTGAATGGATGACAGGAGGCGTGATTTGAAATGAGTATTACGGTAAACTCGGGATCAACGGCAACTAATAGTTCGACTTCTTCAACTTCAAGTGTTAATAGTGCGCTTGACAAAAATTCTTTCTTGAAACTGCTCATTGCCCAGCTAACAAATCAAGATCCGACATCGCCGATGGACAGTGCTCAATTTGTTTCACAGATGGCAGACTTTACAACATTGGAACAGACTCAGAATATGAGTAATGCCATTGATAAACTAGTATCGAGTCAATCGGACCAATCGCTTTCTGAACAGGCATCCATGATTGGAAAACAAATCAGTTGGAGCGAAACTAGTACAGACAGCAACGGAACGTCGAACACACACGCGATTAGTGGAGTTGTACAGGCAGTGAGTTTGAAAGATGGGGCGGTTACTTATCAAACGGATAATGGCTATGAAGTAGATCCTTCTTCGATTAGCGAGATCAGCAATTCTGAAGAGGCGGGACAGAGTGACTAAGATAAACACTTTTTCCTATCAGCCATTACCGCGGGTGCCGTCGAAACAAGTAAAGGGCGATCCTACTAAGAAGCAGGAAGAAAGGCCGCATCTATCCTTCTCTCAAAATCTTAAGAATGAATGTGACAGCTTGCCTGTGAAACTATCAAAACACGCGCGTGAACGTATGGATGTACGCAATATTCACATATCGCAGACTGAATGGCAGCTGATTCACACGAAAATGCAAGAAGCAAAAAAAATGGGGATTAATGACTCACTTGTTTTAACCAAGGACGCGGCATTGGTGGTCAATACATCAAATCAAACGGTTATTACGGCAATGGGCATCGATGAAGCGCGAACACGAATTTTCTCAAATATCAATGGGACAATTGTGATTAATCAGTAAACCAGCTGGACCTTTTTAAGGAGAGCTGAGGCTGTGGAATGACTGAAGCAGTCAACCAAAAGGAGGAATTCATTATGTTATTACGCTCATTAGGATCAGGTGTTTCAGGATTGAAGAACTTCCAGACAAGCTTGGATGTCATCGGAAACAACATCTCCAACGTCAGCACAACCGGTTATAAGAAAGCAAGAATCAACTTTGAAGATTTGTTTAATAACAACATCCAAGGCTCAAGTACAAATAAAAATGCTGTTCAGGTTGGTCTTGGCGCGCAAACAGGCTCCATTGACAATATCATCACAAACGGTGTGGTGAATCCGACAGGAAATCCTTATGATGTAGCCATCAATGGTGAAGGTTATTTTCAGGTAACTGATGGGACAAATACCTATTACACAAGAGCCGGTGATTTGAAATTGAATACTGCCGGTACACGATTAGTTACATCCCAAGGAATGCAAATTACAATAGCCAATGAAAATACAACGTATGATTTAACTGATTGCAGCGCATTTACTATTAACGGTCAGGGAGAGATCATTGGTACACTTAATAATGCCATTGATAACGGCGACGGCACGACAACTTCCAGTGTAAACTTAGGACGAATCGAAGTATTTACATTTCCTAATCCGGCTGGTCTTGAAAAAGTTGGGAATTCACTCTATCAACCGAGCCAAGCTTCTGGAGCCTTTAGAAACGATCCGACTACAAATGGTCAAGGAAAACTTGTTCAAAACGCTCTTGAAGGCTCAAACGTTGATTTGACGGACGAAATGACGGCACTGATTGAAGCGCAGCGTGCGTACCAAGCAAATGCGCGAACAGTGACGACAGCAGACCAAATACTTCAAGAATTGGTGCAGTTGAAACGATAAATAAATGAGGGGGATGAATGAGCTGGGCGGTTTCATTGCCCGGCGCATTTTGTGGCGAGGATGATTCAATTAACCCATTTTAATAACCAATCCTTTTTACTAAACCCATTTCTAATTGAGCAGGTGGAATCGTTGCCGGATACAACGATCACATTGACAAATGGGAAGAAGTTGATTGTCAAAGAATCTCCGGAGGAAGTCAGCCGGATTGTGACTCAATTTCTAAAAAAAATCTCTTTACTGTCGGGCTTAACTGCAGAAGAAGGTGTGTTTAGATGTTCAAAAGCCGAGGAATGAATGTACTCTTTATTTTAATGGTCCTTATGATCATCGGAACGATCGCAGCCTTCTTCATCATGTCAAACTTAGGCCGTGGCAATGAAGCGGAGAAAGATCCGGATATTGATGAAATTGTAAAAAATCTTACAGTTGCGACCGGAGAAATCACCACCAATATAAAAGGTGATCACTTCATCAAATTGGATTTTAATATTCAGGTCTCAAGCAAAGAAACGAAAGAAGAACTTGAAAAACGATCGTATCAAGTGAAGAACGCAGTTATTTATACCGTTTCAGGAATGTCTCCGAGTGATTTACAGGATCAGCAAGGCCTATCCAATTTGGAAGACATGGTAAAAAAAAGAATTAATGGGTTCCTTAAGAGTGGCACAGTAGTTCATGTATATACGACAGAAAAAATTGTGCAGTAATCTCTGGCGAAATTGGAGGTGGTGAAGAAAAATGGCCGACGTACTTTCACAATCTGAGATTGATGCGCTGCTCTCCGCACTGTCAACAGGCGAAATGGATGCAGAAGAATTAAAAAGCGAGGAAAAGAAATCAAAAATACGTGTTTACGATTTTAAACGCGCGCTTCGCTTTTCGAAGGATCAGATTCGCAGTTTGACACGCATACATGAGAATTATGCGCGGTTGCTGACTTCCTATTTTTCGGCACAGCTGAGAACTTATGTTCAAATATCTGTTGCTTCGGTTGACCAATTGCCCTATGAGGAATTTATTCGCTCAATTCCATCCGCGACAGTCCTGAACATTATTGAGGCACCGCCGCTGGAGGGGCATTTGATCGCTGAAGTTAATCCGAACATCGCTTATGCAATGCTTGATCGATTGCTTGGCGGAAGCGGCGAAAGCATGAACAAAATTGAAAATTTAACTGAAATCGAAACAGATTTGATGAAGGGGCTTTTTGAAGGCAGTTTACCTGCCTTAAAAGAAGCATGGTCCTCTGTTGAGCACGACATTGATCCTGTCTTGATTGAACTTGAGACCAACCCTCAATTTCTTCAATTGGTTTCACCGAATGAAACGGTGATTGTTATCTCACTATCCGCAATGATTGGGAAGTCAAGCGGGATGATTAATCTTTGTTTGCCACATGTGGTGCTTGAACCGATAATACCTAAATTGTCTATGCATTATTGGATGAGCGAGAAGAAAAACGATGTCACAACGGAAGAATATCAATCTCTGAAAAAGAGTGTGGAGCATTCATACGTCGCATTGACTGCCAATCTGGGTCATTCACAAATAACGGTCAATGAGCTATTAAACTTAAACGTTGGGGACGTCATCAAATTGGATCAGCATTTAGATCAGCCGTTGAGGATTGATGTCGGCGAATTCTCTAAATTTATTGCACAGCCGGGAAAACGTCAAAAAAGAATTGCTGTCCAAATCATAAAAACCATAACAGAGGAGGATGACATCGATGAGTGACGGACAACTTTCGCAAGAGGAAATTGATGCGCTTCTTGGAAACAGTCAGAGCCAAAATTTAGAACAAATGAACGCATCTGAGTCAGATATGCAACTGGATCGCAAAATTGTAGAAGACATGTCCGATTTAGATGAAGATGTACTTGGTGAAATCGGTAATATTTCTTTCGGCAGTGCGGCAACTGCATTATCTACCATATTGAATAAGAAAGTCGAAATCACAACACCGCAAGTACATTTAGTTAATCGAAATAATTTGTCTGAAGAGTTTCCCGTTCCACATGTTTCTGTGCTAGTAAATTATACGGAGGGCTTTCAGGGTTCCTGCATGCTTGTCATTAAGACGCGTGACGCCAGTGTCATCGCAAACCTAATGATGGGTGGAGATGGAACGAATCCAGCCGAACAGATCAGTGATATGGAAATGAGTGCGGTACAGGAAGCAATGAACCAGATGATGGGTTCTTCATCTACCGCTATGTCGACTGTTTTTAATCGGCGAATCGACATTTCACCACCAAAACTGAGTCTGATGAATGTTAAAACGAATCAAGGAATTGAGAATCTGCCAAAGGATGAGATTATGTTTGAAATCTCATTTCAATTAAAGATTGGCGATCTTGTGGATTCACATATCATGCAGTTGATTCCAATTGATTTTGGTAAGCAACTCGTCAGTTTACTTGTTAAAGAAACGGGTGGACAAAACTCTGTACCTAATGAGCCAAGTGAACATGCAGAAGAGGTGATACCAGCCATTTCCAAAGAGAGGAGCAACGATTCGGCTCAAAAAGAGGCGGCTGTGGCTTTGGCCCCTGAGGCGCCTGCGGCGAGTCATGCTCAGGAGCGTGCAATACCTCATGAGGACGTCCATCCCGTACGCTTTTCCGATTTTAATGAAGAACCTCCGTCAAGAGAACAACCGATGCCGAGAAATCTTAATCTGTTGATGGATATTCCACTTGACGTTAGTGTTGAACTTGGCCATACAAAGAAAACAATTAAAGATGTTTTGGAACTGGGTCCCGGTTCAATCATTGAATTAGACAAGCTCGCCGGTGAGGCGATTGATATCTTGGTTAATCAAAAGTATATCGCAAAAGGTGAAGTTGTCGTGGTCGACGAAAACTTCGGTATCCGCATTACAGAGATACTTGACCAAAGCGACCGAATTAAAAATCTGTAAGACGAGCATGGAACTGTTTGTATCGCTTTTTTTCCTGGCAGATTCGCTTATGCGCTCTGGCAGATTAATATATTTCTGATAAATGAAACCGGAGGGATTAACGTGGCAGGACGCATACTTGTTGTTGATGACGCTGCTTTTATGAGAATGATGTTAAAAGACATTTTAACCAAAAATGGTTATGAGGTTTGCGGCGAAGGAGCTAATGGTAACGAAGCGGTAGCTAAGTACGAAGAATTTAAACCTGATTTGGTGACTTTGGATATCACGATGCCTGAAATGGATGGGATCAACGCGCTTAAGAAAATAAAAAGCATTGACCCTAATTGCAAAGTAATTATGTGCTCCGCCATGGGTCAGCAGTCGATGGTTATTGACGCGATCCAAGCGGGTGCGAAGGATTTTATCGTTAAGCCGTTTCAACCTGATCGTGTCATCGAGGCAATCAAGAAAGCGATTGGATGAGTATTTGTGAAGAGAACTCATTGGTTTAAATCAGCGCTTGCTTTTTGCTTGATCTTATTCTTTTTAATCGGTCCTATTTCGATCTCCTATGCAGAATCAGGGGATAATACGGTAAAAGAGTGGATTGAAAACGGGCAAAAAACTCAAAAAACAGACAATCAACCGACGAGTAACAGCACGAGTACTCAAAAGACAAAATCGGTTACTTATGGAAACTCGAATCTATTTGTAACCTTTATCAAATTGTTCTTTGCTTTGCTGATCGTACTCGCGTTGATTTACTTACTTTACCATTTTGTTGTGAAACGCACCGGGAAATTCACTCAAGTTAATTCGCTGAAAAATATGGGCGGTGTCTCATTAGGAGCAAATCGCTCCTTACAGCTTATTCGCGTTGGTGATGAGGTTCTTGTTGTCGGTGTTGGTGAAACCGTTCAGTTACTTAAGGAAATCAAAGATCCGGATGTGATTCAATCGCTGACACGTCAGTCTGATTCTCCCGATCCATTTGAAGAGAATGTGCTCAAAGCACTCAAATGGACGACTGATCACGCACTACGCCGTTCAAAAGCAACATCCGATGGACAAGACAGAACGACACCGGTACAAAATGAATTTCAAAAACAGCTCGATGTACTGAACAAAGAGCGTTCCAATCAATTAAGTGCTTTGATTCAGGAGGTCAGGAAAAAATGAATAGCATACCTGGTATTCCTGCCGACTTTTTCACGAGTCAGCCTCAGGATGTGGCAACAACACTGCAATTATTGCTTGTCCTGACGGTGCTCTCACTCGCACCGGCGATTCTGGTACTCATGACCTGTTTTACCCGAATCATCATTGTACTTTCTTTTGTGAGGACATCGTTGTCAACCCAGCAGATGCCTCCTAATCAAGTGTTGATCGGTCTCGCTTTATTCCTTACTTTCTTTGTTATGGCGCCGGTGTACGGTCAAATTAATACTGATGCCATTCAGCCTTATATGAAGAAAGAAATTTCACAAAAACAGGCATTGTCGAAAGCGCAGATACCGATAAAGGAATTTATGGCGAAGGAAACACGAGAGAAGGACTTGCAGCTGTTTCTCAGTTACGGAAATTATAAATCTCCGAAAAAGGTGAGCGAGATTCCATTAACGGCTCTTATTCCGGCTTTCACAATAAGTGAGCTGAAAACGGCTTTTCAGATGGGATTTATGATTTTCATCCCGTTTCTCGTCATTGATATGGTGGTGGCCAGTATCTTGATGGCGATGGGTATGATGATGCTGCCGCCGGTAATGATTTCACTTCCATTTAAAATCTTACTCTTTATCATGGTGGATGGCTGGTACCTAATCGTTGAGTCTTTGCTTAAGAGTTTCTGAGAAAGGTGATACCGAATGAGTTCTGAAATGATTTTATCGATCGCCGATCAAAGTGTCATGGCCGTCTTAATGATTGGCGGTCCTATACTGGTCCTGTCACTAGTCATTGGACTGATCGTCAGTATCTTTCAGGCGGCGACGCAGATTCAGGAACAGACGCTGGCCTTCATTCCGAAGATTGTCGCAGTACTCTTCGGATTGATCCTGTTCGGACCCTGGATGCTTTCAAAGATGCTCGCGTTTACCGAGAATATTTTTGCGAATCTACCGAACTTCATTCGATAGAAAGGGAATAGATGAATCTTGTCATTATTTAATGCACTTCCCTTATTGTTATTAATCTTTGCACGACTGATCAGCTTCATTGCCACCATGCCAATTTTCTCATATCGGACGATACCCGCACCGGTGAAGATTGGACTTGCGGCTGTGCTTGCTTTGTTAGTTGACGTGACGATGCTTGAGAGTCAGACTGTCCCGCTTGACGGACGATTTGTTCTACTTTTGCTCAAAGAGATTCTTGTTGGTTTGTCCATGGGATTTGTCGCAGGAATTATCACTTATGGCGTCCAGCTTGCCGGTGCGTTTATCGATATGCAGATCGGATTTGCTATTGCGAATGTTATTAGTCCGGAGAGTGGTGTTCCAACACCCTTGACCGGTCAGTTCCTGTATCTGTTGCAATTGCTCTTTTTTCTCGGGGTCAATGCGCACCACATGCTGATTAACGGGATCTTATCAAGCTTTCAAATGATTCCTGTCGATGATTTAAGTGTTGCATTCGGATCAGGAGCAACTGCTGAATTTGTCGCTCGAGCAACTGCACAAATGTTCTTGATTGCGGCACAGTTGGCACTGCCGATCGTTGGCTGTCTCTTTTTAGTCGATGTCGCAGTAGGTCTCGTTGCGCGTACTGTGCCTCAGGTCAATGTATTCGTGGTTGGGCTGCCGCTCAAAACACTTGCGGGCTTTGCGGTTCTGCTGGTTGTATTTCCATCGCTTATTGGGCTGTTTCGGGTTATTTTTGAATCCATGACCTCAATTTTTAGCGACTTTATGCGTTTGTTAGGGAGTTAAGATGATGACGAACCTGCGCTATTCGCTTGATCTGCAATATTTTGCGGGAGAGAAAACGGAGAAAGCGACTCCACATAAACGCGAGGAAGGAAGGAAAAAGGGACAGGTCTTTAAAAGTGCGGATTTGTCGACAGCAATCAGTATGCTTGCTTTTTTCCTTTATTTTCGACTTGCTGGCGGGGGAGTTGTGAAGCAGCTGGCTGAAATGATGGGGCAATTTTATACGATGAATTTGGATATGTCGGTTACTGAACTTAATTTACATCGAATGCTTTCGGATTTATCTGTTCAGGTACTTAAACTATTGCTTCCCATTCTCATCATCGCATTGGTTGTAGGGGTTGCGACTCAGGTTTTTCAAGTCGGATTCTTGTTCTTGCCGGAGACACTCTTATTTAAAGGTGAACGGATTGATCTGCTTAAGGGATTGAAAAGAACTTATTCGCTGCGGGCAATTGTTGAACTGCTGAAATCAATGCTTAAGATTATTTTTATCGGACTCATTGCATTTTCAATTCTTTGGATGAATCGCCAATCCATTGCTCAATCTGCGAGCCAGCCTATTTTAGAAAGCATTCGCTCACTGTCGCAAATCATGCTCAATATGGGGATCGCCGTTTCAATCGCTTTGATTGCGCTGTCTCTGCTCGATTATCTTTACCAGAAATATGATTATGAGAAAAACATGAGGATGTCCAAGCAAGATATTAAGGACGAGTTCAAAACAATTGAAGGTAATCCGCAGATTAAATCTAAGGTGAAGGAACGCCAAAGACAAATGGCATTAAACCGCATGATGCAGGAAGTACCTAATGCGGATGTTATCATTACAAATCCGACACACTTTGCCGTTGCACTGCACTATGACGCAGAAGAAATGAACGCTCCCATAGTCATTGCCAAAGGCGCGGATCTCATTGCTCTTCGAATTAAAGAGATTGCCAAAGAACATCAGATTGTCATTGTTGAGAAAAAGCCGCTGGCGAGAGCGCTCTATCATTCTCTTGAAATAGGGGATAGTATCCCGGAAGAATTTTTTAAGGCGGTTGCTGAACTATTGGCATATGTTTATCGGTTGAAAGGAAAAGCATGATTGGAAAGGAGGAATACGATGAAAACGAGAGATTATATTGTGATGGTTGGTGTCGTTTTAATTGTTATGATGCTGATCATCCCGTTACCTGCAGCATTGCTTAGTTTTCTAATCGTCATGAATATATCGCTCGCTCTTGTTATTCTCCTTGTCACACTGAACGTCACGGAATCTCTCGAATTCTCTGTCTTTCCTTCGTTACTTTTGATTATGACTTTATTCCGTATCGCTTTGAACGTGTCGACAACCCGACTGATCCTTTCTGAAGGTGATGCGGGCCGCGTCATTGAAGCGTTCGGACAATTCGTTGTTGGAGGAAATATTATTGTTGGTCTTGTGGTTTTCTTAATCCTTATTATCGTTCAGTTTCTTGTCATCACAAAAGGCGCAGAACGGGTAGCGGAAGTGGCAGCCCGTTTCACGCTTGATGCGATGCCGGGAAAGCAAATGAGTATTGATGCAGACATGAACGCTGGATTAATTAACGATCAAGAAGCCAAAAAACGTCGAGAGAAAATAACGCGTGAAGCTGATTTTTATGGCGCTATGGACGGTGCCAGCAAGTTTGTCAAAGGTGACGCGATCGCCAGTATGATTATTGTCGCGATAAATTTAATTGTCGGCATGATCATCGGGGTGGCGCAGCAAGGGATGGATCTTGCAGATGCGGCACAGAATTTTAGCTTGCTTTCTGTAGGTGATGGAATTGTCAGCCAGGTTCCGGCACTTCTCATTTCGACGGCAACCGGCATTATCGTCACACGATCATCTTCAGAAAACAATATGGGTAAAGAAGTATCGGACCAGTTACTCTCCTATCCGATCATGCTCATTATTGCAGGATGCGTCATTTTTATTTTAGGGCTGACACCGATTGGTATGATGGCAACATTGCCAATTGCGCTGATTCTGGTGATCGCCGGTTTTATGATTCGAAGAAGACGCGGAACAGAGCAGCAGGATGTTGCGGAGGAAGAGAATAAGAAAGCGGAAGAGTCCTTTAAAAGTCAGGAAAACGTGATGAATCTCCTGCATATGGATCCGGTTGAGTTTGAATTCGGCTACGCGCTTGTTCCGCTTGCCGACAGTTCGCAGGGCGGAGATCTTCTTGATCGAATCGTCATGATTCGCAGACAACTTGCACTGGAACTTGGTTTTGTGCTTCCGGTTGTACGAATCCGCGATAACATTCAGCTCGAACCAAACAGCTATCGAATTAAAATCAACGGCAGCGAAGTTGCCAAAGGTGAATTGCTTCCCGATCATTATCTCGCGATGAGTCCGGGAATTGAAGATCCGTCAATAAAAGGAATTGAGACGGTTGAACCAGCATTTGGCCTTAAAGCACTTTGGATTGATGAACAAACAAAGGAACAAGCAGAGCTGTCAAGTTATACGGTTGTCGATCCCCCGTCCGTTGTATCAACCCATCTAACTGAAGTGATGCGGCGACACGCCTATGAACTTGTTGGCAGACAAGAAACTCAGCAACTAGTTGATCACTTGAAAGAACAGTATCCTGCCCTCGTTGATGCAGTGATTCCGGATCCTTTAACGGTCGGTGATGTACAAAAGGTTCTTGTAAATTTATTGAAGGAAAATCTGTCCATTAGAAATTTACCGATTATCTTTGAGACATTGGCAGATTATGGACAAATGACCAAGGATACCAATTTGCTCACTGAATACGTCCGGCAAGCGCTCTCGCGTCAGATTACAGAGCAGTTCACAACACCTGGCGAAACATTAAAGGTTTTGACGCTCAGCCCTGATCTTGAAAGAAAAATATCTGATTCCATTCAGAAGACAGAGCATGGGAACTTTCTCGCTTTAGATGGTTCGACCACATCACAAGTATTGAAAAATCTTTCTTCTTCTGTTGAAAAATGGGCGGATTTGGAGAGTGATCCGGTTATTCTCTGTTCACCTGCCGTGCGCATGTACGCGCGTCAATTAACCGAACGATATTTTCCAAATATTAGAATTCTATCTTACAATGAACTAGAGACAAATGTTGAAGTACAAAGCATTGGGGTGCTGAGCGCGGCATGAAAATGAAGAAAATTATTGCGCCTACTATGGCTCAGGCAATTGAAAAAGTGAAACAAGAACTGGGCAGCGATGCAGTCATTTTTCATACGAAAAAAGTGACGACCGGCAGATTTTTTAATTTGTTCAAAAAAGAAAGTGTTGAAGTTCTTGCTGCCAGTGATCCTGAAATTAATGCGCCATTAAAAAAAATAAGAAAAAAAGCCGAAGAACAAAATGAGGCTATTCGGTTCAATCATCATTCGATTGCGAATAACAAAATGCCCTTCAGACGTGTAAGTGAAAAGGTTGATCAACTTTTTTCCGCACCTCAATTAGTTCAAGAATTTCGCGATAAACTATTGAGTCACGGAATGCTGCGCGAGGATACGGATCCCTTGATACAAAAATTAATCAAGAAGTGGTATCAGAGCGATGAGCACATGAACCAAGAAGAAATGAAGCGTGCTTTGAAGGATGAACTTGTTCAAAGTCTTGATCCGACTCGTTTTCTTCCCTCGGTGCTGCACGAGCGTTTCATTATGTTGGTTGGCCCAACTGGCGTCGGCAAGACGACGACCTTGGCAAAGATCGCAAGTCGTGCCGTTCTAGATGAGGGGAAAAAAATAGCGTTTATCACTTCAGATACGTATCGAATAGCGGCGATCGATCAATTGAAGATGTATGCCAATATCCTAAATGCGCCAATTGAGATTGCTTACACAGAACACGATTTTCATGAATTGATTCGAAAGTTCGCGCATTTTGATCATGTTTTTATTGACACGGCAGGACGAAATTTTCAAGACAGTTCCTACATAAACGAATTGATCAAACTGGTTGACGGAGAGTCTCAGATTGGCATGTATTTAGTTTTATCCGCAACATCCAAATTGGAGGATATGGATATGGTTATCAATCAATTTGAGGCATTACATCTTTCACGAGTCATTCTCTCAAAAATTGATGAAACCTTATCTTTTGGTACAATTGTCAGCATTTTGTTGCGTCATCGACAATTGAGTATTTCATACATAACAGATGGGCAGGCCGTTCCTGACGATTTACGTAATCCTAATGTACGTGAACTCATTAATCGGCTATTGGGTGATTCACATGACTAATGATCAAGCAGAACAATTAAGATTACGCATACTTCAAGGAAAGAATGAAGAGCGTTGCGCCCAGATTGTTGGTATTGCCAGCGGCAAAGGTGGCGTCGGCAAATCTGTTTTCTGTGTCAACTTTTCTCTAGCACTGAGCGAAATCGGCAAAAAGGTACTGATTGTTGATCTCGATGTCGGTATGGGGAATGTTGAACAATTAATGGGGAAGTCGGCTCAATTAAATATTGTGGATGCTATTGTCAATGAGGTTAATTTTCAGAACGCTTTGGTAAACGTTACATCAAATGTTTCGTTTATCGCGGGAGGAACAGGTCTTTCCTCCTTGTTTCATTTAGATCATGGCCATTTATCTTTTTTTATAGAACAACTTAATTTAATGAAAAGAGACTATGACTTTATCATTTTTGATTTTGGCGCGGGGGCATCAGATGACATGTTCCACTTTATGCTTGCGGTAGATCGTTTGATTCTCATTACAACGCCGGAACCGCCTGCGATGGCAGACAGTTATTCATTAATAAAAATGGTGTATGCGATGAAAAAAAACCTTGATATATCATGCGTTGTCAATCAGACACTTGGTCGCAAAGAGGGCTGGGCAACTTGGCAACGGTTATCATCGGTATCAGAGCGGTTTTTGGAAGAGTCCCCGTCATGGCTTGCTTCATTGCATAGAGACAATGATCTTTTAATGTCCGTGCGAAATCAAAAACCTTGCATGCTGAGTCATCCGCAGGCTAAGTACTCTGTGGAGATGAGAATTCTTACTCGCGCTTTTCTTGCTCAATGCGGGGAGCAGGTTGCAAGCAGACATCAATCATCGTTCGGAGATAAAGTTAGAAAATATCTAAAGTTGACAAGGAGGGGTGAGAAATGAATCCGATCAAAGTACTTGTGGTTGATGATTCTGCTTTCATACGTCAAACCATAAAAGCGATGATTGAAGAGGATTCAAGGCTTAAAGTGGTAGCGACGGCGCGAGATGGTAAAGATGCACTAGAAAAATTATTTCGCTATCAGCCGGATGTCGTAACACTTGACATCATCCTTCCGGGAGACAAAGATGGGCTCGATGTTTTACACGACATCATGAGTTTTCAACCCACGCCCACGATAATGGTCAGCGGGGCTTCTGATGAGAACGCCAGTTACGTTATTGAAGCGATAAGCAGTGGGGCGTTCGATTTTATTTTTAAACCATCAGGCAGACCATCTGATGTTGAGCGAATTGAGCATGAACTTCAACAGAAGATAAAACAAGCGGCAGTATCAAAGATTAAAGTGGGAGACACCAAACAAATTTATGAAGGAAAACATGAGCGGGCTGAACCTGCAAGACAACCGGATCATCCTTCACTAAGTAATGCTCGGATTGTGCTCATTGGTACATCCACCGGTGGACCGAAAGCCTTACAGACCGTAGTTCCTGGGCTGAGCAAGCAGTTGCCTGCTCCTATTCTTATCGTGCAGCATATGCCGTCTCGTTTTACAAAATCGTTGGCGGAACGTCTGAATCGCTTGTCAACGATAACAGTGACTGAGGCAAAAGAAGGAGAAATCCTTGAAAAAGGGCATTGTTATGTTGCTCCCGGCGGTATGCATATGTGTATTGAAAGCGATGAGCAAGCCCGTCTCAGGTGTCATTTATCAAATTCTGCTCCGGTAAACGGTGTTCGGCCTTCGATCGATGTGACGCTGCGATCACTTGCCAAGCTTCACGGATATTCCTATGTAGTATCTATTTTGACGGGAATGGGAAAAGACGGCGCACGAGGTGTTATCGATTTATGTGCGGCAGGGAAGAATGTGCGCACCATCGCTGAATCAGAAGAGACATGTACAGTGTTTGGTATGCCAAAAGCATTGATTGAAACTGGAAAAGTGAATGAGATTCAACCTTTATATCATATTGCCAAAGCAATCTGCGGCGAATTCGGATTACAGGGAGATGAATGACCATGGATATGAGTCAATATTTGGGCGTGTTTTTGGATGAAGCACGAGAACACTTACAGAATCTGAATGATAAACTGATGACTCTAGAGCAAAATGCCGATGATCCTGAATTAATTAACAGTATTTTCAGATCCGCACACACACTGAAAGGAAGCTCGGGTCAGATGGGCTTTCAAAACATGATGGAACTCACACATATCATGGAAAATGTATTTGACGCACTCCGACATCAGAGTATCAAAGTCAGCTCAGAAATGATTGATGTCCTTTTCGAGGGCTTGGATCATCTCGAAGCAATGGCTGACACCATCGAACAAAATGGGAGTGATGTTCGTGAAGTGTCTGGAACCATAAAGAAACTTCAAACGCTCACCACAGGTGGCGCACAGGATAATGGTGCTCCTTCAAGTGGCCAAAAAGTCGCAGTATCAACTGCCTCAGAACCAGTGAATACGAAAGCTATGGAACTGACGGACTATGAAAAAGAATTTGTTTCCCAGGCTCAGTCACAGAATCTCTATGTATTTGAAACGGTTGTGAATCTCAACAAAGATTGCGTGCTCAAAGCGGCTCGAGCGCTGATGATTTCAAACGCCTTGGAAGAATCCGGAACAATAATCGGGACAAGGCCTTCAACTGAAGAAATTGAAAAAGAGGCGTTTGATCAGCAACTGGTTTTTCTGATTGCAACAGAATCCGAAAATCAGGAGATTCAGAATAAAATAAACCAAATTTCAGAAATCGAGGACGTTATTGTTTCCCCCATAAATAATTTAGATGAGAATTCACCAGTTGTACAGAGGCAACAGGCGCAGGATATAGGTCCGAAGAAACAAGCTCAGAAAGAAAACGAGCCGAGCAAACCGGCTGCTGCTCATCCGGCTGTCACCGTGGCTAAGACAATTCGTGTAAATCTGGATCGAATAGATCAACTTTTGAACCTTTTTGAAGAATTGATTATTGATCGCGGACGACTTGAGAAAATCGCATCCGATATTGATAATACGGACCTGAAGGATACAGTAGGAACGATTAAACGTATTTCCAATCAATTACAGGAAACCATTCTTAATTTGCGCATGGAGCCAATTGAGCAGGTCTTCAACCGATTCCCAAGGATGGTCCGCAATCTCTCAAAGGAATTGAACAAGAAAGTTAATTTTGTAATCAATGGAGCGGAAACCGAACTGGATCGTACGGTAATTGAAGAATTGGGCGACCCGCTCATGCATATGATTCGGAACTCCATGGACCATGGAATTGAGACACCTGAAGTTCGAAAGGCGAAGGGAAAAGATCCCGAAGGTACGTTGTCCCTTAGTGCATATTACAGCGGAAATCATGTCATTGTTGAAATTGTGGATGACGGCGCAGGCATCAACAAAGAAAAAGTACTTGCGAAAGCGATTGAGAAGAATGTTGTAACCAAGGAAGCTGCACAAAAACTTACCGACAAAGACATCTACCATTTACTTTTTGCCTCGGGGTTCAGTACCGCTGACAAGATTTCGGATATATCGGGACGAGGAGTCGGACTCGATGTCGTTGAAAGTAAAATTCATTCACTCAGCGGAAGCGTCGAGGTAGATTCCGAGCGGGATAAAGGATCGAAGTTTACAGTGAGACTGCCTTTGACGCTCTCCATCATCAATGCTTTGCTCGTTCAGTGCAGTAAGGAAATTTACGCGATTCCAATCAACTCCATTGCTGAAACAGCGCTAAGGCGTCATATTGAGGTGATGAGCATCCATAACCGGAATGTGATGCAGTATCATGGACAAGTTGTACCTATAATTAATCTCTGCGACTACTTGTCGATTACCTCTGTAGAAAAGAACAACAATAATGAAGTCGATCAAGGGAGTTCCGTTGTGATGGTTCACCATGGTGATAAGAATGTTGCGTTAGTAGCAGATAAACTGCTTGGCTATCAGGACATCGTCGTCAAACCGCTTGGCAACTATTTGAAAAATGTGTCTGGTTTTTCAGGTGCAACGATTCTCGGCGATGGCAAGGTTGCGTTAATTATCGACTGTCAAGCAATCATCACGACACAGAAAAAACTATTCTTAAAAGAACAGGCTTGAGGAGGAACACATGGTGACAAATCAGAAAGAAACAAGTATGAAGGTCATTTTGTTTGAAATAAATTCTGAATCGTACGGTGTGCCGGTTGAGCAAGTATTATCTATCGAGAAAGTAGATGACATCACTCGTCTTCCTAATGCTGCCTCATTTGTCAAAGGGGTAATGAATCTGCGCGGGTTGATCGTCCCGATTATCGATGTCCGCAATCGGTTCCAGATGGGTGAATCTGTCGTGACAAAAGAAAGTCGGATCATTGTCGTCGATGTGGAGGATATGAAAGTCGGATTACTGGTTGACTCGTCCAAAGAGGTCTTGGACATTGAATCAGCTAAGATCGAAAAAGCTCCTGAAATCATTGGCGGACCGTCAGCGAACTATTTGAATGGTGTCGCACAAATCGGAGACAATGAACTGCTTCTTTTGCTCAATCTTGATCGGGTACTGAATCAAGATGATGTTGCCGACTTACTGAAGATCGAGGGATGATTTATGAACAATTTAAAGGAATTACGTGCCTCACATCTTGATTTACTAAAGGAATCGGGCAACATCGGCGCCGCCCATGCCGCCTCGTCATTATCCATGCTGTTAAATAAGTCTATTGATATGAACATACCATCTGTGCGTGTGCTGCCGATTTCAGATTTAATTGACAAGGATGCAGAAAGGCAGGTTGCCGCTTCTTATATCCAAGTAGATGGCGGACTCAAAGGCTTCTTTTTCATGATGTTTGATATGGAGCAGGCGAATACATTGATTCAAGAACTAGTACCTAATGGGAATGTCCTTGATGACGAAATGGGAAAATCAGCTTTTTGTGAAATCAGCAACATCCTTTGCGGCTCTTATTTGTCTGCACTAGCTGCTTTTCTCAAAATTTCATTAACCCAAGCTCCGCCAAATTATGCAGTGGATATGGCGGGGGCAATTCTAAGTGAGGGACTCGTTGAACTCTCGCTTTACGACGAATCAGCTTTGCTAATCGATGCTGTTCTTTTTGATCGTCAGAAGGGGAACAGGCTAAATGGCGAATTTTTATTTCTTCCATTCCCTGATTCTCTTGACGTTATCTTCAACATCGCTGAAGGGAAGTCTTTCCATTGATTCACGTCGGTCTTTCAGAGATTAAATTTGCCGAATCGCCGGAGACATTGAAGACACTGGGTCTTGGATCATGCGTGGGCGTTGTGATCTATCATGCACAAAGGAAGGTTGCGGGAATGGCGCACGTGATGCTGCCTGATTCAGCGCTTGCGAGAACGATGACGTATCCGCTTGGCAAATATGCGGATACAGCCGTTCCAGAGCTGGTAAAGAAGATGACAGAGTATTATTGTTGTCCTCTATCTCAGCTCAGGGCAAAGATCGCAGGAGGTGCCGAGATGTTCAAGTCAACACGAACACTGCCTTTAGGGAGCATTGGAAAGAGAAATGTCGAGGCTGTAAAAGACCAACTGACCAACTATCATATACCGCTCATCGCAGAAGAGACTGGTGCAGATTATGGACGCACTATAGAATACCTCATAGACAGCTGCGAGTTGACGATTCATGCTATATTTAAAGGGAAAAGTGTTATTTAAGTTTGGCTTGTTACAAAGGAGGGGAGACAATTGGGAAAATCTGAAGCCGTAGAATCGAACTATTGGGATCGCTGGATTCAGTCTCATGATGTAGAAGCAGCAAATTGTCTTCTCGAAATTTATATGCCACTTGTCAATTACCACGTGCAGAGAATTGGGGCAGGATTGCCCCGAAATATTGATCGAGGAGAGCTTCAAAGTTATGGATTGCTTGGTCTCTACGATGCACTAGAAAAATTTGATCGTAAGAGAGATTTGAAATTTGATACATATGCGTCGTTTCGAATTCGCGGAGCGATTTTAGATGGATTGCGGAAAGAGGATTGGATGCCGCGCTCAATGCGGGAGAAGAGTAAAAAGATTGAAAAGGCTGCCGAGAAAATTGAGCAAGAACAAATGCGCTCAGCCACAATTGATGAGGTCGCCGCAGCTTGCGAACTATCTTCTGAAGAAGTTTCACAAATATTGTCTGAGAGCCTGCTATCTAATTTACTCTCACTTGATGACAGTGCTTCGAGTATGAGCAGTGAATTTCCAGCCGCCATAATCGAGGATGTTCGAGCAGTTCTACCGGAGAAAAGGTTGGTGGATCAGGAAAACAGAGCCCAACTCGCCAAAGAAATTGACAAACTAAGTGAAAAAGAGCGTCTTGTCGTGTCACTTTTCTATTTTGATGAACTTACTTTGACTGAAATCGGACAGGTGTTAAACCTTTCAACATCACGGATTTCCCAGATCCACAGCAAAGCGCTTTTTAAGTTGAGACAATACCTCAACGCTACTGAAAGTAAAACTACATAACTTGAGAAGCGAGGTGAACGTTTTGTCAGCTTTTTGGATTACGCTTAATTTTGTATTAGTGCTTTTAGCCTTATATCTTATTGTGCATCTTTATCAGAGAATCCGACTGCTTCAACAGAAAGAATCAGGGCAAAGCGCACAAGAAGCGCAGCAAATTCTTGCTGAACATATTGAGGCGGTTCGCTTGGAAAATGAACAATTTTTGGCAGAAGTACGTGCATTATTGGCAAAACAGGCGATCAAAATTGAGAAAACATCTACATCGAAACGTACTCAGAAAATGAATGCACAAGTAAAAGCGTCTGAAAAAAAGACAGAACCCGAAGCTGTGAGCGGCAATCTCTCTTTTGCAGACACGCTCAACGTTCAAAAAGAACAATTACAGAAGGCTGTGAAAAGCAAGCCGCCAATATCTTCAGTATCTGGAACGGAAATACCTGAGAATGAATGGATGCCGCCAATTGACAATGTTAAGGATCAAGTGGAGGAATCTCCTTTTTTACACGCGATGAAATTGAAAGAAAAGGGCTATTCGACTACCGAGATAGCGAAAGAAATGAATCGAGGAAAAGGCGAAATCGAACTATTACTTAAATTACATGGAAAAGTTTAATTCGAATCTTGCCATGCTGTTTAGAGTATGGTATATTTACGTTTGGTGTCAATCACACACGTCTGTTGATTTATGCGCGGGTGCTGAAGCGATTCAGCCGCACACGAAAATGATGCAGGCGGAGGGAATAAAACCAAATTAGGAGGAATTTTTTTATGTCAGTTATTTCAATGAAACAATTATTGGAATCCGGCGTTCATTTCGGTCATCAGACCCGTCGTTGGAATCCGAAGATGAAGCCGTATATCTTTACGGAAAGAAACGGTATTTACATTATTGATCTGCAGAAAACCGTAAAAAAAGTTGAAGAAGCTTATAACTTCGTCAGAGATATTGCTGCTGACGGCGGTAAAATTCTATTTGTAGGTACAAAGAAGCAAGCTCAAGACTCTGTAAAAGCAGAAGCGGAACGTTCCGGCCAGTATTTTGTAAATCAACGTTGGCTCGGCGGAACGCTCACTAATTTCGAGACAATCAGAAAGAGAATCAAACGTCTTAAAGACATTGAAAAAATGCAAGCAGACGGAACTTTTGATGTTCTTCCTAAGAAAGAGGTTGTCGGTCTTAAGAAAGAATGGGCGCGTCTTGAAAAATTCTTGGGCGGTATCAAGAATATGGAAAGCCTTCCTCAAGCGCTTTTTGTTATTGATCCGCGTAAAGAAAGAATTGCGATTGCTGAAGCACATAAGCTGAATATTCCGATCATCGCGATTGTTGATACAAACTGTGATCCGGATGAAATCGATGTTATCATTCCAGGTAACGATGACGCGATCCGCGCTGTTAAATTGCTGACAGGCAAGATGGCCGATGCAGTTTTGGAAGCAAACCAAGGCGAAGAAACTGAAGAAGTGGCAGAACCGGAACAGACTGAGGCTGCTGTTGAAGAAGTGCCAGTTAAAGCAGAATAATTTTGAATTAAAGTATGACACGGGGTGATAAGGGGCTTGCCCTTTATCACTCTTTTAGCGAAAACTTTGGAACGACATAAAAGGAGGACTCCTATTGGCTGCAATTAGCGCAAAACAAGTAAAAGAATTACGTGAACTGACAGGTGCAGGTATTATGGACTGCAAGCGAGCACTCGCTGAAGCGGAAGGTGACATTAAGAAGGCTATCGACGTACTTCGTGAAAAAGGCATGGCAAAAGCTGCAAAGAAGTCCGGGCGCATTGCTGCAGAAGGCTTAGCGGAAATCAAGACCGATGGTAATCGAGCTGTTGCACTTGAAGTCAACTCAGAAACCGATTTTGTGGCAAAGAATGCTGAATTTAAGGCTTTGATTGACACACTTGCACAACATCTTCTTGACAACGAACCTGCTACTGTAGAAGAAGCCCTTAACCAGAAAACCGCAGCTGGTGAAACCATCGCAGATACCATCACTGCAGCTATTTCTAAAATTGGTGAAAAAATCACTTTGCGTCGATTCTCAATTGTTGAAAAAACAGATGACGAAGTATTCGGTGCTTATCTGCATATGGGTGGCCGTATCGCTGCTTTGACAAAACTGTCAGGCACGGATGAAGCAACGGCAAAGGATATCGCGATGCATGTGGCAGCGATTCGCCCTCAATATCTAAAGGAAGATGAAATCCCTGCTGATGTTGTCGCACATGAAAAAGAAGTTCTTACTCAAGAGGCGCTCAGCGAAGGCAAGCCTGCAAACATCGTTGAAAAGATGGTTGTCGGCAGAATAAAAAAATTCTTTAAAGAAATATGCCTCGTTGATCAGCCTTTTGTTAAAGACGGCGATGTAACTGTTAAAGAATTCTTGAAGAGCAAAAATGCTGATGTTCTTGCATTTGTGCGTTTTGAAGTAGGCGAAGGTATCGAAAAGAAGGAAGATAACTTCGTTGATGAAGTAAAAGCACAAATGAAACACTAATTGCGCCTGTAAGGTGACTGTTGAAAGACGATAATGATAAATAACCGTCACATAGCCGTTTTGCGGTTTTCAACACCTGATGAAACAGAGCAAGGAATCACAATGGGGCACGGGTCACGTGTCCCATTTTTTAAAATAATCCAATGTGAGGTGCGGTGGAATATGCCGGAAAAGGCGAACTATAAGCGGGTCATTTTAAAACTAAGTGGAGAAGCACTGGCGGGCGCTGGCGGTTTTGGAATCGAGCCAAGCATTATTCGGTCGATTACAAAACAAGTCAAAGAGGTCGTTGATCTAGGCGTAGAAGTTGCAATCGTTTGTGGTGCCGGAAACATTTGGAGGGGCAAGGCAGGCAGCGAAATGGGAATGGATCGGGCACAAGCTGACTACATGGGTATGCTCGCTACTGTGCTTAACGCTCTCGCACTGCAGGATTGCTTAGAAGGTATCGGTGTCGAGACACGCGTTCAGACATCCATTGAGATGCGGCAAGTTGCTGAACCCTATATTCGCAGACGCGCAATTCGTCATTTGGAAAAAGGGCGTGTGGTCATTTTTGCTGCTGGAACCGGCAACCCTTATTTCTCCACGGATACGACGGCTGCGCTGCGTGCCGCGGAAATTGAAGCAGATGTAATATTAATGGCGAAAAATAATGTCGACGGTGTTTATTCAGCAGATCCTAAGGTTGATAAAACGGCGAAAAAATATAAAGAAATATCCTATCTGCGTGTTCTGAACGAAGGGCTTCAAGTGATGGACTCCACAGCGTCTTCACTAAGCATGGACAACGATATTCCGTTGATTGTTTTTTCACTGTCAGAAGAAGGCAATATAAAACGTGCTGTTCTCGGCGAAGATATCGGCACTGTTGTTAAGGGGCGATAATTAATGGGTCAATCAGAACTTTTTAAAGGTGCTGAAGAGCGCATGGAAAAGGCTGTTAAAGCCTTCCAACGCGAGTTAGTGACGGTTCGGGCAGGAAGAGCAAATCCGTCATTACTTAATAAAGTAACGGTCGAATATTATGGCGCGGAGACACCGATCAACCAAGTGGCTTCGATTACAGTTCCGGAAGCACGTCTTCTGCTTGTGCAGCCATATGATCGAACAGCGCTTGCAAACATTGAGAAAGGCATTTTGAAATCCGACTTGGGCGTAACACCTACGAACGACGGCTCTGTGATTCGAATTGCAATTCCTCCACTGACCGAGGAAAGACGGACAGAGTTAGTGAAACTTGTTCGAAAGATGGCTGAAGAAGCAAAAATTGCCGTACGCAATGTACGTCGTGATACCAATGACCAAGTGAAAAAAATGGCAAAAAACAATGAATTAACTAAAGATGACGTTCGCGCTGCAGAAGAAGATGTGCAAAAGCTAACCAATGAAACGATTAAGAATATTGATCAAATTGCATCTGAAAAAGAAAAAGAAATGATGGACATCTAAAGCAGGAAATTAACCAAACTGACACCATATCCAAGAAGTTCAGATCCTATTTTCGAGGGCTGCCCTAGGGATGTTCAGTATCAGTAATGGGGGAAAATCAATGTTTGAAAAATTTTCCTTTAATATGGGAAAAACGGATACGTCAAAACATCAAAAAAACATAAATACAGGTAAAATTCCGCTGCATGTGGCAATTATTATGGATGGCAACGGTCGTTGGGCAAAAAAAAGGGGATTGCCGAGAATTGCCGGTCATCGCGAGGCGTTGAAGACCATTAAGCGCGTAACAACAGAGGCGGATCGGCTAGGTGTAAAGGTTCTCACATTATATGCTTTTTCCACTGAAAATTGGAAACGGCCGAAAGCGGAAGTCGAGTTCCTAATGAAATTACCGCAACAATTCCTAAATACCTATTTGGCTGAGCTTGTTGAACAAAATGTTCAGGTTCAGGCAATGGGGGATTTGTCGCGACTTCCATCTTACACGCTAAAGGCGGTAGAAAGCGCAATTGAGCGAACGAAAGAGAATACAGGCTTGATTTTGAATTTTGCGCTGAATTATGGCAGTCATGCGGAAATTGTCACCGCGGTGAAGAACATTATTTGTGAAGTGAACGACCAGCAGCTTGAACTCGATAATGTGACCGAAAAGGTTATTGCTGAGCATATGATGAGTCGATCATTACCTGATCCAGACCTTTTGATTCGAACCGGAGGAGAGATTCGTCTAAGCAATTTCATGCTGTGGCAGCTTGCCTATACTGAACTTTATTTTTCAGATGAATTTTGGCCGGATTTCAATGAACTCAGCCTTCAGGAAGCGGTGCAGACATTTGCGACAAGGCAACGCAGATACGGCGGATTAGAGGAAGGAAGCGAGAAAAATTGAGACAACGAATAATTACGGGCGTACTTGCCGGTGCCTTTTATCTTGCCCTGCTTTGGATCGGTTCCTTTCCTTTCGCGTTGCTTGCAACAGCAATTGCTGTGATCAGCTATCTTGAACTCGCCGAAATGAACAAATTGCGTGCCTATTCGCCGGAAGTCATGATCGGCGCTCTTGCAGTAGCCGTCATAGTGATTGGCGCAATGTTTTCTTTATCTTCTTTTCATGACATTTGGCTTAAACTCTTCGTTCTTTTGGCATTGCTGTTCATAAGTGCAGCTGTTGTGACAAGAAATCGTATTTCGTTCGCGCATTCCGCTTACTTGTTTTTATCTGTTTTCTACATAAGCATTCCCTTTTATTTACTCGTTCGGATTCGACTGGATAGTCTCATACTTGTTTTGTTTGTTCAGATTATCATTTGGTCGACAGACAGCGGTGCCTATTTTGTAGGAAGGAAATTTGGCAAGAATAAACTCGCTCCCTATATCAGTCCAAACAAGACACGAGAAGGGTCTATTGGCGCGGTACTGGTTGCTGTACTGATTGCCATCATCTATCGATTGATTGTCGGAGGAGCATTTCTTGGTACATGGCCTGCTTTGATTGGCATCACCTTGCTCATTTCCATTTTTGGACAGCTTGGGGACTTGACAGAATCGGCAATTAAACGATTCTATGGGGTTAAGGATTCAGGATCGATTCTGCCGGGACATGGCGGTTTGCTTGATCGTTTTGACAGTTTAATTTTTGTGTTGCCTATACTGTATATTCTGGGTTTGATTGGATAAGGGGGAAGCGCTATGAAGAAGATCAGTTTGCTTGGCGCGACGGGATCAGTTGGAATTCAGACGCTAAAGGTTATTCGTGAACATCCTGATCAATTCTCGGTTGCTGCTCTGGCGTTTGGCGAGAATATTCAAGCGGCGCTGCCGATCATTCACGAATTCAAGCCTCAATTAGTATCAGTTAAGAACAAGCAGGTTGCGGATAGAATAAGAATTCAATTAGATAATCACACACGTCTGGTATATGGTATCGAGGGCATGATTGAAGTAGCGGTATTTTCCGAAAGCGACATGCTCGTTAATGCAGTTCTTGGCAGCGTAGGGCTTGAACCTACACTTGCAGCAATAGAAGCTGGTAAAACGATTGGTCTTGCAAACAAAGAAACATTAGTAACTGCAGGGCATATCGTGATGAAACGGGCAGCAGACTGTGGTGTCCGCGTTCTCCCAATCGACAGTGAACATTCTGCTATTTTTCAATCGATGCAAGGACAGGACCGCTCAGCTGTTTCACGCATTACCATTACTGCATCAGGTGGCAGTTTCAGAGACAAAAATCGCGATGAACTTGCCGAAGTTACGGTTAAAGATGCCCTTAATCACCCAAACTGGTCGATGGGCGCAAAAATTACTGTTGATAGTGCGACAATGATGAATAAAGGTCTAGAAGTTATTGAAGCGCATTGGCTTTTTGATATGCCTTATGAAAAAATTGACACGGTGATTCATAGAGAAAGTATCGTTCATTCTTTAGTTGAATATGCTGATCATAGTGTCATTGCACAGCTTGGTCTCCCAAGCATGCTTGCTCCCATTCAATATGCACTTACGTATCCTTCCCGAATAGAACTGAAGCAAACTAAATCATTAAATTTATGGGAGATTGGGAGTCTGCACTTCCAAAAAGTGGACATGCAGCGCTTTCCAAGCGTATCATTAGCATATCAAGCAGGAAAGACCGGCGGTTCCATGCCAACCGTATTGAATGCGGCAAATGAAATGGCGGTTCAAGCGTTTCTTTCTGAAAAAATTTCGTTTCTGGATATCGAACGATATGTTGAAACGGCTCTTAATCGGCATCACGTTATTCAAATGCCTGATTTGGAAACCATCGAGGCTGTTGATAAGGAAACGCGCGCTTTTGTCAAGAATCAAATAAACTAAGGGCAGAGGTGTCATGCACGTGGAAACTTTGATTATCGTTGTTATCATTTTTGGACTGCTTGTCTCAATCCATGAATTTGGCCACCTGATCGTTGCCAAGCGTTCCGGTATCCTATGCCGGGAATATGCAATCGGATTTGGTCCGAAAATTTTCGCGGTTAAAAAAGGAGAGACGGTGTATACATTGCGCCTGCTTCCTATCGGAGGCTATGTGCGAATGGCGGGAGAGGATCCGGAGACATTTGAGGTGAAACCCGGCCAGAGTATCGGAATTTTCCTGAACCGACAAAATCGTGTATCGCGAATTGTCAGTGATCATCTTGAGAAATATCCCAACGCGCGGTTCATAACTGTTGAACATTGCAATCTTGACAGCGAGCTTGTCTTATCGGGTTATGAAGAGGAAGATGGTCCGCTGGTTCGTTATGATATTGATCGTGATGCGACTTATGTATCGGACAATCAGGATTTTCAAATCGCACCGCGCGATCGTCAGTTCGCGTCTAAACCATTACTTTCCCGATTTCTCACCATTTTTGCGGGACCTTTTATGAACTTGATTTTAGCGGTAGTCATCTTTGTCATTTATTTCAGTATCCAAGGTGTTCCCTCAGACGCGCCGAAACTTGGAAAAGTGATTCAGGGTTATCCCGCTGAGAAGTCCGGCTTGCTTGCTGGTGATCGTATCATTCAGATTGATGGGGAACAAACAAGCAGTTGGCAGGATATTGTCAATTATGTGAGCAAACATCCTAAAGAACGAATCAATCTGACGCTTGTTCGTGATGGAAATCAGCAGAAAATGGATCTGATGACAGGTCAGCGCAAAGGAGCAAATGGAAAAACAGAAGGGGTTATCGGTGTTTATCAACCGACCCGACATTCTTTTGCGGCCTCTATTGGCGCCGGATTCAGCCAGACCTATTATTGGATTAAAATGGAATTTGTCGGCTTGAAAATGCTTGTTACCGGCGGATTTGATTTAAATAAATTAGCTGGTCCTGTGGGCATTTACAATGCGACCGGAGAAGTGGTTGCACAAGGCCTGTTCTTTGTATTGAATTGGACCGCCTTTTTGAGCGTTAACCTTGCTGTCATTAACTTATTGCCGCTCCCCGCGCTTGATGGTGGACGCTTAATGTTTATCATTCTTGAAGCGCTGCGAGGAAAGCCTGTTGAGCCTCAAAAAGAGGCACTGGTTCATTTTATCGGTTTTGCATTGCTTATGCTTTTAATGCTGCTTGTCACGTGGAATGATTTGCAAAATTTGTTTACGCGATAGACAGCATCCCATTAATACAAGGTATATTTTGAACCATTTTAACGAGTTGAGGTGTTCAGTAATGAAACAAAGCCAAATGTTCATTCCAACGATGAAAGAAACTCCTGCCGACGCAGAATCCACAAGTCATCGTCTGCTTTTACGCGGCGGTTTTATTCGTCAGAATGCGGCCGGAGTCTATTCATACCTGCCGCTTGGTTATAAAATCATTAAGAAAATTGAAACAATTATACGTGAAGAAATGGATGGTATCGGTTCACAGGAATTATTAATGCCGGCAATGCAGCCTGCTGAATTATGGCATGAGACAGGGCGCTGGGATGTTTATGGACCTGAATTGATGCGGCTTAAAGACAGGCACGGACGTTATTTTGCGCTTGGTGCGACCGGTGAAGAACTGATTACGAGCCTAATTCGTGATTACCTTAATTCATATAAAAAATTGCCCATGAGTCTTTATCAGATTCAAACAAAGTTTCGTGATGAAAAAAGACCGCGCTTCGGTCTGCTCCGCGGACGGGAATTTATAATGAAAGACGCTTATACATTCCATGATTCAGTAGAAAGCTTGGATAAATCATACTGGGAGATGTACCATGCTTATTGCCGTATTTTTGAGCGATGCGGTTTGAAATATCGCGCTGTTCTTGCTGACTCCGGCGCCATTGGCGGTAAGGATACACATGAATTCCAAGCGCTTGCCGAAATAGGCGAGGATACCATCGCTTATTCAGACAGCTCTGATTATGCGGCAAATCTGGAAATGGCTGCTGTACTTGATACAGATGACGCAATTAAAGGAAATGCACTGCCTCTGGAAAAAGTTTCCGGCAATCAAGAAATTGCTCAAGATACAGTATTAACCGCGCATTGGTTTAAGACAAGAACGGATACCGTTGTTGTTTTTATAAAGAATGGTGACGAGATTAATGACGTAAAGATTAAAAATGTACTTGGGACTGATCTCATTGAGCCACTGGAGACATCAAATAAAGACGCAATTCATCCTGATAAGGGAGTTCGTGTACTGGCAGATAACGCTTTGAAACATCTGGCACAGACTTCTGTCTATAATGAAGTAGAAAATCTTACCTATTTTCATCTTGACCCGGATCGTGATCTTGCGATTGAGCGTTATGATGATTTGCGCTTTATTAAGGAAGGAGACCCGTCTCCGGATGGAAATGGCGTCATTAAATTTGCTCGAGGTATTGAAATTGGACAAGTCTTTAAGCTTGGAACAAAGTACTCCGAAGCAATGAACGCGACTTATTTAGACGCTGATGGAAAAGCGAAACCGCTAATCATGGGCTGTTACGGTATCGGAGTGTCACGCACGCTTTCAGCAATTTGCGAACAGTATCACGATGATGAAGGAATGATTTGGCCGAAATCACTAACGCCATTCACGATTCACTTGATCACTGTTAACCCCAAAAATGAGGAGCAGCTGAAGTTGTCCGAACAGCTCTATACTCAATTTAGCAATCAGGGTTACGATGTGCTTTGGGATGAACGGAAAGAACGTCCCGGTGTTAAATTTGCTGATAGTGAGCTTATTGGTTGCCCGGTACAAGTCATTGTTGGGAAAAAGGCTGCGGATCAGATCGTCGAACTTGCTTCACGTAGGCAAAAAGAACGCGTTGAGACTAAGGTTGAACAATTGCCTGATGCAGTCACTGAATTACTGAAAACACTTGACTAATGAAACAGTTTTGAGGAGCCGTTTGTGCTCCTTTTTTCTTTTTTCGGTGAAAAAATAGCGTGGTTGTTTCCATAATCATTCAAATAATAGAACGGATAGCAATTCTTTACTTGTTTTAGTAGAATTATAGAGAGAGGAGACGATGATTGATGAGTGATGCAACATCCAAAGCAGAGCGTTTTGCGATGCTTCTTGAGCATATTGACGCGCCACAAGAGTGGATCGAACGTTATTTTAATCATGGTGAAATTGAAAAACTGTCTGTCTTCCGCTCAGAGCGACGCTGGCATTTTGAATTGCAGCTTGAGGGCATTCTGCCATTTCAGGTTTATGAATGGCTTGATTCTCATCTGAAGCAGCATTTTCAATCGGTTGTTTCCAAAATAACATTTACGATTCATGCACGTGAAGCAGAGGAAGCAGATAACTATTTTGCTGAGTATTGGAGCGCGGTCAGTGGTGAGTTGTGCCAAGAATTTCCGGCTTTGAAATTGTGTTTAAGCAGACAGCAGCCGGAGCTTCGCGATCGGCAGCTTGTCCTTTCAGCAAACAGCGAGACAGAGGCCGGTTTGATCAAAAGAAAAATTCCTAAAGTATTGAATGAAAAAATACGCGACTTTGGGTTCCCGCCCATATCGCTTGATGTTAAAATTAATTCCGAAGATCGATCAAAAGCTTATGATTCTTTTGTTAAACAAAGAGAAGCAGAAGATCAGCAAAAAGTGGTTCAAGCAATGATTGAACGGCAAAAGCAGAAGGATGCCAATGAAGCGGCTGGGGATATTCCCCAAGGACCATTTAAAGTTGGCTATGATATTCATGATGAACCCGTGTCTATTGAGACCATTCAAGATGAAGAGCGTCGGATCACGATTCAAGGCTATATCTTTGATTCGGAGACTCGTGAACTGCGCAGTGGACGCACTTTGCTGCTCTTTAAAATTACGGATTACACGGATTCTTTAATAGTTAAAGTCTTTTCACGCGATAAAGAGGACGCCCAAAAATTTGGCATGCTGCATAAAGGCATGTGGGTAAAGGTGCGCGGTGGCGTGCAAAATGACAGTTTTGTCAGAGATTTGGTTATGATTGCTAATGATATTGAAGAAATTTCTCCGAAGAAAAAAGAGGATACTGCTCCAGAGGGGCAAAAACGTGTCGAACTTCATGCACATACGGTTATGAGTCAGATGGATGCCGTTGTGACGGCTTCGGCGTTGATTAAACGCGCAAAGCAATGGGGGCATCGTGCGATAGCGATTACGGATCACGGTGTTGCGCAATCCTATCCTGAAGCTTATACTGCGGGCCAAAAGAATGGTATTAAAGTCCTGTACGGTGTTGAGGCGAATCTGATTGATGATGGTGTGCCGATCGCCTATAATATGGCGCATCGTTTGCTGGCTGAAGATACATACGTCGTATTCGATGTTGAAACAACGGGCTTGTCAGCGGTATACGATACAATTATTGAGCTTGCAGCAGTTAAGATAAAAAACGGTGAGGTGTTGGAGAAATTTGATCAATTTGCGAATCCGCACCACCCGCTGCCGCAAAAGATCATTGAATTAACCAGTATCACAGACGAGATGCTTGCAGATGCTCCGGATGCGGATCAGGTTGTTGAGGAATTCAGAGCGTTCGCGGGCGATGCGATACTTGTCGCTCATAACGCTACATTTGACATGGGTTTCTTAAATACGGCTTATCAGAAATTGGGCTATGGGAAGGCAGAAAATCCGGTTATTGACACCCTGGAACTCGGCCGTTTTCTTTACCCGGAATTCAAAAATCACAAGTTGGACACCCTTTGCAAAGCCTTTAATATTGAATTGACTCACCATCACCGAGCAATTTATGATACGGAAGCCACAGGCTATCTTGCTTGGAAGATGTTGAAGGATGCCGCTGAAAAAGGAATGAATTATCATGACCAGCTCAACGATAATCTTGGAAAGGGAAATCTGGATCGAATTCGCCCGTCGCACATCATTCTACTTGTGAAAAATCAAACAGGGCTTAAAAATCTTTACAAACTAATTTCCCTGTCCCATGTCGCCTATTTTTTTCGAGTGCCAAGAATCCCACGTTCGCTCTTGAACAAGTATCGTGAGGGACTGTTAGTAGGTTCAGGCTGCGAGAAAGGTGAACTGTTCGAAACGATGATGCAGAAGTCTGCTGAGCTTGCAGAGAAGGTCGCTGAATTCTATGATTACATCGAAATTCAGCCGCCTTCTAACTACCAACATCTCGTCGAGAGAGGAATTGTCCGAGATGAACTGGCCCTTAAAGATGTGATGATTAAGTTAGTAAAACTCGGTGAAAAAATGGATAAGCCTGTTGTCGCTACTGGAGATGTTCACTATCTGGATAAGCATGACAAAATCTATCGGAAGATCTTAATCAGATCTCAAGCGGCGAATCCGCTGAACAGACAAACCCAGCCAGATGTTCATTTTCGAACAACAAATGAAATGCTGGAGTGTATGAGTTTCCTTGGCGAAGAAAAAGCAAAACAGGTTGTTGTGGACAATCCGAACCTTATTGCGGACCAAATCGATGCCGTCCTTCCAGTTAAGGATAAATTGTATACGCCAACGATTGACGGCGCCGAAGATGAGGTAAAAGAAAAAACATACAGCCGTGCACATTCGCTTTATGGGGAACAGCTTCCTGAACTAGTTGAGAAAAGGCTCGATAAAGAATTAAAGAGTATCATCGGCCATGGTTTCTCGGTCATCTATCTGATCGCGCATAAACTGGTAAAAAAGTCACTTTCTGATAACTATCTTGTTGGTTCGCGAGGATCAGTCGGTTCATCTTTAGTTGCGACGATGCTTGAAATCACCGAGGTTAATCCGCTGCCGCCGCATTACTTGTGCCCATCATGTCAACATGTTGAATTTTTCACGGATGGATCAATTGCTTGCGGTTTCGATTTGCCAGACAAAGAGTGTCCGGAATGTGGAACGGCAATGAAAAAGGAAGGACATGATATTCCTTTTGAAACCTTTCTTGGATTTAAAGGTGATAAGGTTCCGGATATCGACTTGAACTTCTCCGGTGACTACCAGCCGGTGGCACATAACTATACTAAGGTGCTTTTTGGTGAGGATAAAGTGTTTCGAGCCGGAACTATCGGCACGATTGCTGATAAAACAGCTTATGGTTACGTTAAAGGATATGAAGAAGATATTGGCGGCAGCTTTCGAGGTGCGGAGCGTGACCGGCTTGCGGCGGGCTGTACGGGCGCAAAAAGGACAACCGGTCAGCATCCGGGTGGGATCGTTGTTGTTCCTCGTGATATGGATATTTACGATTTTACGCCGGTGCAATTTCCGGCTGACGACAAGACAGCAGAGTGGAAAACAACACATTTTGATTTTCACTCGATTCACGACAACATTCTGAAACTTGATATTCTCGGACATGACGATCCAACCGTTATTCGTATGCTTCAGGACTTGAGCGGCATTGATCCGAAAACAATTCCTACAGATGATAAGGAAGTCATTAAGATCTTCAGTACCACGGAATCACTAGGTGTTACCGGAGAACAAATTCGATGTAAGACAGGGACGCTCGGCATTCCCGAATTCGGCACACGGTTCGTTCGCCAAATGCTTGAAAGTACGAAACCGACCACCTTCGCCGAACTCGTGCAAATTTCGGGATTGTCGCACGGGACTGATGTGTGGCTAGGTAATGCACAGGTTCTGATCGAAGACGGAACATGCGTACTTCGCGACGTTATTTCCTGTCGTGATGACATTATGATTGACTTGATGCATCAAGGACTGGAACCGTCACATGCTTTCAAAATCATGGAATCTGTTCGAAAAGGGAAAGGCTTGAATGATGATTGGATCAATGAAATGAAGGAAAATAATGTGCCGGGATGGTATATGGATTCATGTCTTAAAATAAAGTACATGTTCCCAAAGGCGCACGCGACTGCATACGTTCTAATGGCCATCCGCATTTCTTATTTCAAAGTGCACTATCCGATTTTGTTTTACGCGACCTATTTTACTGTTCGAGCCGATGATTTTGATGTGGACGCGATGAAGCGCGGATCCGATGCAATACGAGCGAAAATGGATGAAATTGAGAAGAAAGGAAACGATGCGCTTCCTAAAGAGAAGAGCTTGCTGACAGTTCTTGAGGTCGCGCTGGAGATGTGTGAACGCGGGCTCAGTTTTCAGTCCGTTGATCTCTATCGTTCTGACGCGACACGATTTCTTGTCGAAGGAGATACCCTCATTCCGCCGTTCAACGCGATTCCCGGAGTCGGCACCAACGCTGCCAAAGCGATTGCGAAAGCAAGAGAAGACGGGGAATTTTTGTCTAAAGAAGATCTGCAAAAGCGTGCTAAGATATCGAAGACTGTTCTTGAATTCCTTGATGGTCAAGGCTGTCTTAAAGACATGCCGGACGCGAACCAACTGTCTTTGTTCTGACATCTTGCAATTCTTGCCTTGAGTACATGGGTATGATATAGTGTTTATGGAAATACTGGAAATAGTTCGTCTGCAAAGAGTGGGAAATTCCCACTCTTTCATTTTCAAAAGGAGGCTGAAAATGGCTAGCGTTATCGCGAAGATGACAGATGATTTGATTTCCCCGATTTTGCGCGAAATGAATCTGGAACTCGTTGATATCGAATACGTCAAAGAGGGAAAGAACCGCTTCTTGCGTGTTTTTATTGATACTCCTCATGGTGTAGATCTAGATACATGCGCCGCTGTCAGCGAAAAATTGAGTGAAGCTCTCGATGAGAAAGATCCAATAAAAGAAGCGTATTTTCTTGAAGTGTCTTCACCCGGTGCAGAACGACCGTTGAAGAAGTTCGGAGATTTCGAGAAAGCCGTGGGAAAAGATGTTCATCTAACCACCTATGAACCTATTGATGGTGACAAAGTATTTGAAGGTAATCTTACTGAAGTGAACAAGGATTATATTGTACTCGCTATCAAGAACAAGACAAGAGTAACTCATGTGACTCTGCCTTTTGACAAGATTGCGAGCAGTCGACTTGCGATCATTTTTTAAGATAGAACTGCCTAGAAAAAAGGGGAGAACAAAATGAGCAGTGATTTGTTAGAAGCGCTCACCGCATTGGAGAAAGATAAAGGAATCAGCAAGGAAGTGCTGCTGGACGCTTTGGAAGCGGCTCTGATTTCCGCTTATAAACGAAACTTTGACCAGGCGCAAAATGTGCGGGTTGATATCAATGAAGGCTTGGGACAGATCAAGGTATTCGCCAGAAAAGAAGTTGCTGAAGCAGTAGAAAATGGTAACTTGCAGATTTCTCTCGAACAAGCGAAGAGCCTGAATCCTCATTACCAAGTCGGCGATACTGTTGAGATCGAAGTAACGCCGCGTAATTTTGGTCGTATCGCCGCTCAGACAGCAAAGCAGGTTGTGACACAACGTGTTCGTGAAGCGGAACGAGGTGTGATTTATTCGGAATTCATTGACCGCGAAGACGATATTATGACAGGTATCGTTCAAAGGATCGACCATCGATTTATTTATGTTGATCTTGGCAGGGTTGAGGCATTATTGCCACAAGCGGAACAGATGCCAAATGAAACCTACCGGCCTCACGATCGCATTAAAGTTTATCTCACAAAGGTAGAAGACGCGAAAAAAGGACCGATGATTACCGTATCACGGACGCATCCGGGTCTCCTAAAACGTTTGTTTGAATTGGAAGTTCCTGAAATCTTTGATGGAACGGTTGAGATCAAATCAATTTCCCGAGAAGCCGGCGACCGTTCGAAAATAGCGGTGCACGCGGCGGATCCGGCAGTGGATGCTGTCGGCGCATGTGTCGGACAAAAGGGTGCTCGCGTTCAAACCATCGTCAATGAACTCAAAGGCGAGAAAATTGATATTGTGCGGTGGTCTGAGGATCCTGTAACCTATGTTGCCAATGCACTCAGTCCTTCGAAAGTAGTAAAGGTTATTGTTCATGAAGAGGAGAAGGCGACAACTGTTGTCGTTCCTGATTACCAACTTTCCTTAGCGATCGGCAAGCGTGGTCAAAACGCTCGTCTTGCTGCCAAGCTGACCAGTTGGAAAATCGATATTAAGAGTGAATCTGAAGCAGAAGAAATCGGACTCTTTGATGATGATTCTGTTTCAGAGAGTGCCGACGCTCAAACAGAAAATCAGTTATCTGATGAACATACTGAAGTCGGCGCTGAGGATTCATCTGAATCTGAGCAAGACTAAGGAGGCTTCTTAGATGCCGAAACAGCGGAAAATTCCGTTACGCAAGTGTATTGCCTGTCAGGAATCCACTGAGAAAAAAGGGCTCTTCCGCATCGTTCGCTCCCCTGAAGGAGACGTTTCTCTAGATTTGACGGGAAAGAAAAACGGACGAGGGGCGTATCTCTCAAAAAAAGCGGATTGCATAAAAAAAGCAAAAGACAAAAACCTGCTCTCCAGACATTTAGGTGTTACTGTGCCGGATCATGTTTTCGAAGAGATGACCGACTATTTAGAGGCACATTCTATCGATGCCCAGTAATGGCTGGACATCATTTTTGGGACTTGCGCAACGGGCAGGGAAAGTAAGTTCCGGAGAAAAAACGGTTATGCGATTGATTCGTCAGGGAAAGGCCAAAGCAGTAATTTTGTCTGCGGACGCTTCTGAACGAACACGGAAAACGATTAGTAATAAGTGTAGTTTCTATCACGTTCCGCTTTTGACCGTACCGGATAGAGAGGTGCTCGGCCAGGCGATTGGTCAGCCTTCACGCGTGATCATCGCGGTCACGGACAGTGGTTTCGCAGGCCAGCTGATCGGAAGGATCGGACCATCATCACGGGGGTGAATATATGAGTAAAATGCGTGTATATGAATATGCTAAGGAGCATCACGTATCCAGTAAAGTGATCATAACGAAATTAGAAGAACTTGGCTTTGATGTGAAAAGCCATATGTCGATTATTGCAGATAATGCGATTAGCCAATTGAATCGAAAAATGAACGGCGGCGCGGCTTCACCTGTTCAAAAGGTAACTGCAAAGCCAAATAAAAACAAAGCAGAGGGTCCAGTGAATCAAACAAAAACCAAAGAAAAGAAACCAACTCAGACAACGTCAAATTTAAGAAATACGGATAGGAATACAAATTCAAGACCAGCAAGATCGCGATCCGGGGAAACGGGAAGCGGCAGAAAGCCAACTGGAAGCAATCCAAACAACAATGAACGCAATCGCTTTGGCGGTAATGGAAACAATAATTATGGCGGACGCAGAAGTTATGGCAACAGAAATCGGAATAATAGAAGGAGAGGCGCAGCGCAGCAAGCAAATCGGCAGCGTCTTGAAATCAAGCTTCCGGAAAAAATTATGTTGTCCGGATCGCTGACAGTCGGTCAATTTGCTGAAAAATTAGGCCGTCCTTCAACAGATATAATCAAAAAACTGATGGCGTTAGGTGTTATGGCGACCAAAAATCAGGATTTGGATAAGGATACAATCGAACTGCTTGCAAACGACTATGGTGTTGCGGTAGAAGAAGAAGTGTTTGTTGACGAAGCAAGCTTTGAGGATGATATACCTGAAATCGATGAAAAGACAGCCGTTATTCGTCCTCCGGTTGTCACCATCATGGGGCATGTTGACCATGGTAAAACGACCTTACTTGACTCGATCCGCCACACGAAAGTGACTGCAGGCGAAGCTGGCGGTATTACCCAGCATATCGGCGCATATCAAATCGTGCACAACGGCAAGAAGATTACATTCCTAGATACACCTGGCCATGCGGCGTTTACAACAATGCGTGCGCGCGGAGCGGAAATTACCGATATTACAGTCTTAGTTGTAGCCGCAGATGACGGTGTCATGCCGCAAACTATCGAAGCTATTCACCATGCTCGTGCAGCCAAGGTGCCGATTATTGTTGCTGTCAACAAAATTGACAAGCCTAACGCAAATCCTGATCATGTAATGCAGGAACTTTCCGATCAAGGACTTGTGCCTGAAGATTGGGGCGGGGATACCATCTTTGTTAAGATCTCCGCAAAAAAAGGCACGGGTATTGACGATCTATTGGAAATGATTTTGCTTGTCGCTGAAATGGAAGAGTTTAAAGCCAATCCAGAAAATGTGGCAAGAGGCGCGGTTATTGAGGCCGAACTTGATAAAGGAAAGGGTCCGATTGCGACTTTGCTTGTTCAAAACGGCTCGCTTCATATTGGAGATCCGATTGTTGTCGGCAACACGTTTGGACGTGTCCGGGCGATGGTCAACGACATTGGTCGGCGGGTGAAGAAAGCAACACCATCAACACCGGTTGAGATCACAGGTTTGAACAATGTTCCACAGGCAGGAGATCAATTCGTTGTTTTTGATGATGAGAAAAAGGCGCGTCAGATTGGTGAAATTCGCGCAGAACGCGCGTTGATTACGGAACGTAAAGAAACGAAAAGCAAGGTTAGCCTTGACGATTTGTTTGAACAGATCAAGGAAGGCGATATGAAGGAGATCAATCTAGTCATCAAAGCAGATGTTCAAGGGTCTGTAGAAGCATTGTCCGGATCCTTGAAGAAGATTGATGTCGATGGTGTGAAAATAAATATTATTCATGCCGGTGCCGGCGGAATCAGCGAGTCGGATATCATTCTTGCTTCTGCTTCGAATGCGATCATCATTGGATTTAACGTACGTCCAGATAACCACGCTCAAAAAGTGGCTGAAGAAGAAAAAGTGGATATCCGCTTGTATCGTGTGATCTATGACGCTATTGATGAAATGGAAGCGGCCATGAAGGGTATGCTGGATCCTGAATTCAAGGAAAAAGTGATCGGGCAACTTGAAGTCCGTACGACTTTCAAGGTTTCTAAAATTGGGACCATTGCCGGCTGTTACGTGACGGACGGCTTGATTTCCAGAGATGCTGGAATTCGTCTTGTACGCAACGGTGTTGTTATTTATGAAGGACATGTCGATACATTGAAACGGTTTAAAGATGATGCCAAAGAAGTTAAGGCTGGTTTCGAATGTGGCCTGACACTCGAAAATTTCAATGACATCAAAGAAGGCGACACGATGGAAGCTTATGTGATGGAAGAAGTTAAGCCTAAATGATCATCGGTGTCGTGCGCTGTGAATGTATGCTTTTTTGCGCCCATTCATTGAAGGAAAAGCGATCGGTTATTAAGAGTATCCTTCGAAAAGCTGCGGATGGACACAATCTATCAGCCAGTGAAGTGGGTTATCAGGATACATGGCAGCGTGCTGAACTCGCATTTGTTTGTGTGGGTTCTTCTAAGGTTCCGGTTGAACGCGAACTGGCACGTGCGCTTGCGATTATTGACTTTCGGACAGAGATTGAACGTGTTCATACGGAATACGAATGGTTGTAAAAAGGAGGGTGGACTCCATGGCTAATTTGAGGGTTCATCGCGTCGCAGAGCAGATGAAAAAAGAAATGAGCGACATAATTGGAAATCGGATCAAGGATCCGCGCGTCGGTTTTGTAACGGTTACCGGCGTTGAAGTGACTGGCGATCTTCAGGAAGCCACGGTATATATTAGTGTATTTGGCGATGATGAAAAGAAACAAGCGTCACTCGAAGGATTGAATAAAGCTAAGGGGTTTGTTCGCAGCGAAATCGGCAAGCGAATTCGTTTACGCAAGACCCCTGAAATAGCATTTAAAATCGATGAATCAGTTGAATATGGCAGCCATATTGACCAATTAATTAACAACTTACATCGAAAAGATTAACCGGTACGTGAAATAAGGATTCTACGCAAACATTTATTCTTAGAAAAACTAAGAGATTTTGGGAGGATGAACGATGCCGGAGTATAACGGCTTGTTGCCTCTCTATAAGCCAAAGGGTATGACTTCTCATGATTGCGTCTTTCAGATGCGAAAATTGCTGAAGTTCCGAAAAATCGGTCATACAGGGACACTGGATCCTGCTGTAGAAGGTGTTTTGGTCTTATGTCTAGGGAAGGCGACTAAAATTGCCCAGTATTTATTAGATTACAGCAAGGCGTATCAAGGCGTCATTCGTCTTGGCACGTCAACGACAACAGAAGATGCTGAGGGTGAAGTTATTGACAGCAAGACGGTTAGCGAAAGCTTTGCTAAAGAAACCGTTGAGCATGCGATGCAATCGTTGGTTGGCGAAATCGAGCAATCCGCGCCAATGTATAGTGCTGTGAAAGTAAATGGCAGAAAACTATACGAATACGCACGTGCGGGTATCCCGGTTACGCCTCCGATTCGCAAAGTCTCGATCTATCAATTTGAAGTAGACAGCGACGCGTCTTCATTTTCAATGGATCTTCCGTTTAAAGTGTCATGCAGCAAGGGAACCTACATTAGAACGTTAGCAGTCGCTCTCGGGCAACGAATGGGATACCCCGCACATTTGCATTGTATGACTCGGATTCAGGCAGGTCCTTTCTCACTTGCTGATTGTTTCACTTTCGAACAGATTGAACAGGTGCTTGCGGAGGACCGTTTTGCTGATACTTTAAAGCCATTGGCATATGGTTTAAGTCTTATGGATCGTTGGGTTGTTAGTGATGAACTTGTGGAAAAAATTGCGCATGGCGCAATACTTCCCGCTCCGGAACAGTTCGGGGCGGGACCTCATGCTGTTTTTACAGAGCAGGATGAATGTCTCGCAATCTATCGTCGTCATCCCGAAAAACCAGGTATGGTTAAGCCTGACAAGGTCCTTGCGAGCGATCCGAATAGTTAAACGTATCGATCAGAAACATGAGTTTACAAGAATTGAAGGTGCCTGTTATGGAGCGCGTTTTTTTAGACGGGCGGCCATTTATTGAACAAATGGACAGCCATGAAAGAGTTATCGCGTTAGGTTATTTTGATGGTGTGCATCTTGGTCATCAAAAAGTCATTAAGACTGCGGTCAAGATTGCAGAAGAAAAAGGATTGTCAGCTGCAGTCATGACGTTTTACCCGCATCCGTCCGTTGTCTTGCGTCCGGATTCAAAGCGAGAGACGGAATTGACTCCAAATGCGATAAAAGCCGAACTGATGGAAAAGTTAGGGGTGCACACACTCTATTTTGTCAAATTTGACCGAACGCTTAGCCGTTTGTCACCACAGGATTTTGTTGACCAGTATCTGATCCAGTTGCATGCCAAGCATGTCGTTGCGGGATATGATTTCACTTTCGGACGCAAAGCTATGGGAACGATGCAGAATATCGGTGACTATTCACGCAGTATGTTCAGCTATACGATGGTGCCCAAAGTTGAATTATTTGGTGCTAAAATCAGTACGAGTCATATTCGTTCATTAATTGAACAAGGTGCTGTAGAAGAAGCTGAAGAATTGCTTGGAAGACCTTATCAGACGACAGGGGTCGTCATCCATGGTGACAAGCGCGGCCGCACCCTAGGCTTTCCTACGGCCAATGTAGATAAGGATGAGGCTTTTCTTATTCCTGCGAATGGCGTCTACGCGGTTCAGCTAATTGTTGATGGCGAGCCGCTAAACGGCGTTTGCAGCGTTGGTCTTAGACCCACCTTTTATAATAAAGATGAGGCGATCCAAACAGTTGAAGTTTACGTGCTCGATTTTAAAGGCAATTTGTACGATAAAAAGGTGAGCATCAATTGGTATAAGCACTTGCGGCCAGAATTAAAATTCAACAGCGCTGAAGAACTGATTGTTCAAATGGACAAAGATAAAGAAGAGACACGGAACTTTTTTCTGGCAAAGTAGCCTTATACTATTCACTTAAATGACTTGAATTACGTTCGAAAAAAGTGTATTATGATCCAGTACGATTTGATTTTACAAGAACCTAGGCTTGGCTGTTTGCTCCACCGGCGACAGCGAAGCTTATGGGGATTTTAGATTAGGAGGTGAACGCAAGTGGCTTTAACAAAAGAAGAAAAAACGAACCTGATTCATGAGTTTGCGACTCATGAAAACGATACGGGTTCACCGGAAGTACAGATCGCTGTACTAACCAAACAGATTAATTCGTTAAATGATCATCTGAAGCAGCACAAGAAAGATCATCATTCACGCCGCGGACTTCTGAAAATGGTCGGCAAACGCCGTAACCTTCTCACATATCTTCGTGAAAATGATGTCAAGAGATATCGCGAGCTCATTAACAAATTGGGCCTGCGCCGATAAGAAAAAAAAGAAGCGGGAGCATTCCCGCTTTTTTATTCATATATGGAGATTTGCGTGCCAAAAAAATTAGATTTTTTAGGACGCTCAGACAGATTTATCATGGGGAAAGAGGTGTTAAGGATGGTGCAAGCAGAGAAAAAAGTATATCAATTTGACTGGGCAGGTCGGAACCTTCGCGTTGAAATTGGTGAAGTTGCCAAGCAGGCGAATGGTGCGGCACTGGTTTATTACGGAGACACAGTCATTTTGTCAACAGTCACAGCTTCTAAAGAACCTAAGGACGGATCTTTTTTTCCTCTGACGGTCAATTATGAGGAGCGGGCATATGCAGTTGGGAAAATACCTGGCGGTTTTATCAAAAGAGAAGGGCGTCCGAGCGACAAAGCAACACTGTCTGCTCGAATGATCGACCGCCCGATCCGGCCATTATTTCCTGAAGGTTTTCGAAATGAAGTACTGATCGGCAATATGGTGCTCAGTCTTGATCTGAATAATAGTGCGCAAATGGCAGCAATGGTTGGTTCCTCAATCGCTCTTTCCCTATCAGATGTACCGTTTAATGGACCAATCGCCGGTGTCATCGTGGGTAGAATTGACGGTGAATTTATTGTTAATCCGACCGTAGAGCAAGAAAAGCAGAGTGACTTGCATCTGACTGTTGCCGGAACAAAAGACGCGATTAATATGGTAGAGGCCGGTGCCGATCAGATTCCTGAGGAAACGATGCTTGACGCGATCCTGTTCGCACATGAGCAAATCAAGAAGCTGATTGCCTTCGAAGAAGAAATTATTTCAGAGAACGGCAAAGAAAAGATGAATGTGAAACTCTACAAAGCGGATGAGGCGCTTGTGCAGCGGATTCGCAGGTTAACCGGTAATAAGCTTGACCTCGCAATGCGAACCGAGGAAAAGCAAGCACGTGATGCTGCGATTCAATCGGTGAACACATCGGTAGTTTCCATCTTTGAGGAAGAAAATAAGAACGCTGAGATTCAGGTCGACCTTGCTCTTGTTGCGGATGTTTTACATACAATTCTTAAAGAAGAGGTTCGGCGCATGATTGTCAAGGAACATCTTCGTCCGGATGGACGGGCGATTAATGAGATTCGTCCTTTATCCGCGCGCGTCGGATTGCTTCCGCGTGCTCATGGGTCAGGGTTATTTACACGCGGTCAAACGCAAGCGCTCAGTGTGTGTACGCTTGCGCCAATTGGCGAGGCACAAGCATTGGATGATTTTGATGCTGAAGACTCGAAGCATTTCCTGCATCACTATAATTTTCCGGGGTTCAGTACCGGCGAAGCAAAGGCGTCGCGCTCACCGGGGAGAAGAGAAATCGGACATGGAGCACTTGGCGAACGCGCGCTTGCGCCGGTTATTCCGAACCCGCAAGATTTCCCGTATATGATCCGTTGCGTGTCTGAAGTGCTTGAATCAAATGGCTCTTCATCCCAAGCAAGTATTTGTGGGAGTACCTTAGCCTTGATGGATGCCGGAGTGCCGATCAAAGCGCCCGTGGCTGGTATCGCGATGGGCCTCGTGAAGCATGGCGATGATGTTGTGGTTCTAACCGACATTCAAGGCATGGAAGATTCTCTAGGCGATATGGATTTCAAATGTGCGGGAACGGAAAAAGGTGTGACTGCCTTGCAGATGGACATCAAAATTTCAGGTGTGACACGTGAAATTTTGAGCCGGGCGTTGGAGCAGGCAAGAGAGGGACGGATGAAAATAATGGAAACGATCCTCTCAACGATTGCGGCACCTCGCGACCATCTTGCACCTTTCGCACCGAAAATTATCCAATTAACCATTAATCCGAATAAAATAAGAGATGTTATTGGACCTAGCGGCAAGATGATTAATAAGATCATTGATGAGACCGGCGTGAAAATTGATATTGAGCAAAACGGGTCAATTATGATTTTTTCCGTTAATGAAGATAGTGGGAAAAAAGCAAAGGAAATCATTGAAAATTTAGTTCGAGTCGCGCATGTCGGCGAAATATTTGTTGGCAAGGTGAAACGCATTGAAAAATTCGGCGCTTTTGTTTCTTTGTTCGGACATACAGATGGATTAGTCCATATCTCTGAATTAGATTTGAAACGAGTGGACAAAGTGGAGGATGTTGTATCGATTGGTGATGATATTCGGGTGAAGGTGATTGAGGTCGATCATCAAGGCCGAATAAAACTTTCGCGTAAACTGCTGCTTGAACAAGGTGATCATGTAGCCGAAAAGACTCAGGAATCAGCTTCTCAGTAAACTAAATGTAGTGATGTATTGAGCAGGATTCCCTGTTTTTTTTCGTATACAATTTTAGAAAGAATCAGTATAAGCAATCTAAGGATTCGCCTGCGCCATTGCCCTGGCTCAGGCGAATTTTCTAACAGGTAAAGAAAGTTTATCGTTTTGCCTTGCCGGTATGACGATATGGTCATAAGATTCGGATGGACGATTAGGAAAGCCGCCCAATCTAAGAAATAAACGGAAAAATTCCGCTTATTTAGAAAATGAATGAAAAAATAGCTTAAATAGACGGAGAGATTCCGCTTATCGTATCGAAAAACGTGAAAATAGAGGGTTTTTCCGTGCATAAGCGGAAAAATTACCCTTATTTACCTGTAAAACAAGCACCATGATGCAAATAGCCGGAAAATCTCCGCTTATTTTTTTCCGGCCACGTTACTTAATTAAGGATCAAAATGATTCGTGAACTAGAACTGTTTGTTCAAGATAAGCTTGATGATTCAAAACCGCATTTAGTGAAAGTCATCACATCCTGCGGAAGTAAGGACCGGGCGCTTTTTGCCCGGTTTTTCTAACTCTGGAAAATAGCCGGCAATCTTTCTAGTGTTGCATTTTTTCCTGCTTAACAACATATAATTTTCCAATTGAGTGATGGTAAAAATTACGCCAACGTGAATAAAGTTGGAAAATGTCGAATCTATTTGTGTGCTTATTTTCATCGTGATATAGTAGATAGTAATTTGATAGATTAACGTATTGATAAGCTAGCAGGAGGATTCGTTTGTGGTTATAAAAAAAAGTTTGTCAAACGGTGTGCGCATTTTGCTGGAGAACATTCCTACGGTACGATCGGTTACCATTGGCATTTGGGTTGGTACAGGTTCCAGGTATGAAAATGAATCGAACAACGGGATCTCTCATTTTATTGAACACATGCTGTTTAAAGGCACGGAAACACGCAGTGCACGTGAAATCGCTGAAGCCTTCGATATAATTGGCGGTCAGGTGAATGCATTCACCTCTAAAGAAAGTACATGTTATTATGCGAAAGTGATGGATAAAGATGCCGGTTATGCGATTCAAGTGCTTGCCGATATGTTTTTTCATTCGCGCTTTGATAAAGAAGATATGGAAAAGGAAAAACAAGTCATCGGTGAGGAAATTAAAATGTACGAAGATACGCCGGATGACCTTGTTCATGATCTGCTCAGTGCGACAAGCTTCGCACATCATCCGCTAGGATACCCGATTCTTGGGACGCAGAAGACACTGGCGGATTTTGGACCGGATGACTTAAGAGCGTACATGCGGACGCATTACACGCCGGACAATATTGTTATTTCTGTCGCAGGTAATGTAACCGAAGACTTCATTAGTGATATAGAAGCGATCTTCTCAGAATATGAAATTCCAGATGCGGATGAACGTCAGCCTGCTCCTTCATTCAATCCTGGGAAGATTGCCCGCAAGAAAGAAACGGAGCAGGCACATATCTGTCTCGGTTTTGCCGGTTACAGCAGCCGAGATCAGGCTATGGCGCCCCTAATGGTGATGAATAATGCACTGGGTGGTGGTATGAGCAGCCGGTTGTTTCAGGAGATTCGCGAGGAACGCGGACTCGCATATTCTGTTTTTTCATTTCACACGGCGTTCAAGGACAGTGGGTTGCTCACCATTTATGGCGGAACGGGTGCGAACCAAGTTGAAGATCTCGGGAAAACGATTCTTGAGACGATTCATCAATTAGTTAAAAAAGGAATCTCAAAAAAAGAACTTGAGAGCAGCAAGGCACAAATAAAGGGCAATATGATTTTTGGCCTTGAAAGCACAAACAGTCGAATGGGAAGAAATGCGAAGAATGAACTCATTCTTGGAAAAGATCGATCAATTGACGAGACAATTGCGTCGATCGACGCAGTCACTTTAAGTGATGTTGACGATGTGGCGAAAGAGGTATTTGAGAAGCCTTATTCGTGTTCTGTTGTCAGCCCTACAGGAAACCTTCCCATTGCCCTTTGAAGAAAATATTCCTAAGTAAATTGCCAGATTTAAACCGACTCGGATTCATTTGACTCCGGGTCTTTTTGTTGCGCCCAATGATTTCACACTACCGGGTATTTGTCATACCATAAAGTGTTGAAGAAAATACGGCTATGCACGAAAAAGGATGTAAATAGCCAAGCGGAGGGACAGTCGATGCTGACAAACAGACATATTGTGATCATGGGAGGGGACGCCCGACAGATTGAAGTAATCAATAAATTAACTGCGCTTGATGCTCATCTGTCGCTTGTCGGTTTCGATCAGCTGGATAGAAATTTTAACGGTGCTACAAAAATGAACATGGATGAGATTAATGCAAAAGATGTAGACAGCATTATTCTTCCTGTGAGTGGAACTGATGCTGAGGGCGTTGTTGAAACGACCTTCTCGAATGAAACGGTAAGACTTACAAAAGAGTGGCTGGCTGAGACACCAGAACATTGTGCGATTTATTCTGGAATTTCAACCCCCTATCTCAATGATATTACTCATGAAACACAACGCGAGATCGTGAAACTATTCGCCAGAGATGATGTGGCGATATACAATTCCATTCCCACCGTTGAAGGAACGCTGATGATGGTCATTCAGAATACAGATATCACGATACATCATGCAAATGTAATCGTGCTCGGTCTTGGGCGAACAGGTATGAGTATCACACGTGCGTTTCACGCGTTAGGCGCACATGTAAAAGTTGGATCACGCAATCCGGAACAAATTGCACGTGCAGTGGAAATGGGTGTCAACGCTTTTTATCTGAAAGATTTGGAAACCGAAGTGGAAGGCAATGAGATATGCATAAATACAATTCCAGCAATGGTGCTGACAAGCAAAGTCTTATCAAAAATGCCAGCAAGCAGTTTTATCATTGATATCGCATCACTCCCAGGTGGTACCGATTTTCGCTATGCCAAAAAAAGAGGCATTAAAGCAATGATTACTCCGGGTTTGCCGGGTATGGTAGCACCAAAGACTGCCGGAAGGATAATAGCAAACGTTCTCGCTGAATTATTGTTAACTAAATTCTCAGAGGAGGATGGGGAATGAGTCTAGAAGGAAAGCATATAGGTGTTGGCATCACAGGCTCACATTGCACGTATAGTCAAGTTGTCCCCCAAATTGAAAAGCTGGTAGCAGCTGGTTGCAATGTATCAATATTTGTTACGTACACAGTTAAGACGACGGATACCCGTTTTGGAAAAGCAAGTGATTGGATCAGCAAGGTTGAAGAAATAAGTGGGAAAAAAGTGGTTGACTCGATTGTTGATGCTGAGCCGTATGGACCCAAAACGCCTCTTGATTGTATGGTCATTGCGCCGCTGACCGGAAATTCAATGAGTAAATTTGCCAATGCGCAAACAGATAGTCCGGTATTAATGGCTGCAAAGGCAACGCTGAGAAACGGGAGTCCGGTTGTTCTTGGCATCTCAACGAATGACGGCTTAGGCTTGAACTTGCAGAACATCGCTAAATTAATTGTCGCAAAGAATATCTATTTTATCCCATTTGGTCAGGACGATTCGGTCAACAAACCGAATTCGCTTGTTTCTCACATGGAACTGCTTACAGATACCGTTGAAAACGCTCTGCTTGGAAAACAAACACAACCAATACTCCTCGAAAAATCCAGAGGAAATAAATAATCTCGACTTCTCCTTGATTTAATGTGATAAAATAAAACTGTATTTTTCGGTAAGAAGGACATTTTTAAGAATTGTCCTTTTCTTTAAGCCGCTATTGATTATATAATAGTAGAAAAAAGCAGTTAGTTTATAGAGGAGAGATGGTTTTGCTTAAATCAGAAGGTTTAAATGTAGCAGTCGTCGGTGTCACTGGCGCTGTTGGTACGCGAATGCTTAAAATGCTCGAAAGTTCACCATTGCCGGTTAAATCTCTTTTTCCGCTTGCTTCGGTGCGATCCGCCGGGAAAAAGGTACTATTTTGCGGTAAAGAATGGACGATTGAAGAAGCGAAGCCTGAATCATTTGAGCATATAGATATTGCTTTGTTCAGCGCAGGGGGCTCGGTTTCGAAACAGCTTGCGCCAGAAGCAGCAAAACGAGGCGCGATTGTTATCGACAATACGAGCGCGTTTCGTATGGATAAAGATGTGCCGCTTGTTGTGCCTGAAGTTAATGAACAAGCGCTATTCAAACATCATGGCATTATTGCCAATCCGAACTGCTCGACCATTCAAATGGTCGCAGCCTTGGAACCAATTCGAAAGGCTTATGGTTTAACCCGAATTATTGTTTCCACCTATCAGGCGGTCTCCGGCGCGGGCGCTAAAGCGATCGCGGAACTTGAAAGTCAGTCTAAGGCAGTGCTTGACGGAGAGACCCCGGAAGTTGCGATTATGCCGGTTAAAGGCGACAAAAAGCATTACCAGATGGCATTTAATGCAATTCCACAGATTGATTTGTTTCAACCAAATGATTATACTTTTGAAGAAATGAAAATGATAAATGAGACAAAAAAGATTATGGACGATCAGGAGATCAAAGTGTCTGCGACTTGCGTACGAGTGCCGGTAAGTATTAGCCACGGTGAGTCCGTATACATTGAAATCGACAAAACAGACGTTGCATCGGCTGATTTGAAACATTTGCTCGCCGATGCACCAGGTGTTATTTTGGAAGACGATCCTGCAAATCAAGTCTACCCAATGCCGGCTAGCGCTACCGGAAAAAAAGAAGTTTTTGTTGGGCGTATTCGGCGTGATCCGGATGTAGCAAACGGGTTCCATATGTGGATTGTTTCGGACAATTTACTAAAAGGTGCCGCATGGAATTCAGTACAAATTGCGGAAAGCCTTCTTAAGCTTGGTTTGGTAAAGGTCTGACCACTAGTAACAGCTCCAATTGCTTTTCTGAATGGTCTGCTGGCGGGTCTCGTTTCATGGCGATCTCCCTTATTTGAAAGGGTGGAAGAATTTGAAAATCATTGTACAAAAGTTTGGCGGTACTTCTGTCCAAACGAAAGAGATGAGAGAACGCGCGGTTCATCATGTCGCGCGAGCAGTTGAAAAAGGTTACAAAGTTGTTGTTGTCGTTTCCGCCATGGGACGCTCGGGTGATCCTTATGCGACCGATACGCTGCTTGGACTTGTTGGCCGAGGAGCGACTTCCGCCCGTGAAAAAGACATTTTGATGTCTTGCGGCGAAACCATATCAATGATTGTTTTTTCAAACTTGCTGAAGCAGGCAGGCATTCATTCGGAAGCAATGACAGGTGCCCAGGCCGGTTTTCGAACAAATACTGCGTTCAATGAGGCGAAAATCATTGAAATGAAGGTCACGCCACTCTTGAGACGACTGGAAACATGTGATGCGGTTGTTGTTGCCGGTTTTCAGGGCAGGACTGCAGATGGCGAGATCACAACACTTGGGCGTGGCGGCAGTGACACCTCGGCTGCGGCACTTGGCGCGGCTGTCGATGCTGAATGGATCGATATTTTCACGGATGTCAACGGCGTGATGACTGCCGATCCACGAATTGTCAGTGACGCGCGCAGATTGTCCGTGCTTACCTACAATGAAGTTTGTAATCTCGCTTATCAGGGTGCGAAAGTGATCCATCCGCGTGCGGTAGAAATCGCCATGACATCGAAAATACCGATTCATATCCGGTCGACGATGTCCGATGGTCTTGGAACACTCGTCACAACGATGAATCGCTCAGGCAGAGGACAGGATCTTATCGAGCGCCCGGTTACGGGAATAACTTATGTACGCGATGTCACACAAATCCGTGTGCGCGCAGGTAAAAATGAATTTGGTTTACAGTCAAAAGTGTTCAAAGCGATGGCCGAAAAGGGCATTAGCGTTGATCTGATTAATATTAGCCCAAATGGTGTCGTATACACGGTTAGTGAGCAAGCGACTGAAGGAGCTGTGAACATACTGAAACAGAAAGGCTATTTGCCTGAAGTTCAGATTGGATGCGCAAAAGTTTCTGCGGTTGGGGCAGGTATGGCGGGTGTTCCCGGTGTCGCTTCGAAAATTGTCAATGCATTGACAGAAGAGGGCATTCAGATTTTACAATCCTCTGACTCTCACAACACCATTTGGGTTCTGGTTGAGCAGAAAAAAATGAATGAAGCGGTAAATGCGCTTCATAAAGCCTTTCATCTTGAGGCAGAACAAGAAGAATCAACTTTGAAACATCCTAAACAGGAGTGAAAAATATGGACTTTGGACGATTATTGACTGCTATGGTCACACCTTTTGATGAAAATGGAAAAGTAAGTTTAGATCGAACAACGGATCTCTTAGAGCATTTAATAAAAACGGGTTCGGACGGCGTCGTTGTCGCAGGAACCACTGGGGAATCCCCCACATTATCGCAAGAAGAAAAATTAGCCTTGTTTGAGCATGTGGTTCGCGTTGTTGACGGACGGATTAAAGTTATTGTTGGAACAGGCGGAAACAATACTAATCTATCAGTCGCATTCTCGAAGGAAGCGGCAAAGCTGGGTGTCGATGCAGTCATGGCGGTCGCTCCTTATTACAATAAACCGAATCAGGCAGGATTGTACGCGCATTACAAAGCGATTGCTGAAAATATTGCCATTCCTTTAATTGTCTATAACATTCCTAGTCGTTCAAAAGTAAACATCTCGGCAGACACGATTATTCGACTTTCGAAAATCGACAACATCGTCGCAGTTAAAGAGGCAAGCGGTGACCTTGATCAAATGGCAGCCATCATCAGCGGTACGAGCGATGACTTCCATCTCTATAGTGGTGATGACGGTTTAACATTACCGATTTTAGCCATTGGTGGTCATGGTGTCATCTCGGTTTCATCGCATGTCATCGCACCTGAGATGAAACGAATGATGGATGACTTCGATAAAGGACGAAATAGTGAAGCCGCTCAGCAACACCAAAGGATGCTTCCGTTTATGCGGGAATTGTTCGCAGCGCCGAGCCCCGCACCAGTGAAAGCGCTTCTTAATGAATTGGGCATTTCAGTAGGAAGCGTTCGCCTTCCAATGGTCGATCTTACGAAACAGGAGCTTGCGTCTTTAATTAACATTTATCAGTCGTTTAAAGAAAGTAAGGACTTGAGGGTAAGTAAATAAATCAGAGAAAAGGTGAATCAGAGCGCTGTTGCTTTCAATTCACCTTTTTATTTTCATAACTGGAGGAATCGGAGAGATGAGAGTATTATTAAGCGGCTTCGCGCCATTCGGGGGAAGTGAGCTAAATCCTTCTTGGGAAGCGGTAAGACGCCTAGATGGCATTCAGGCTACTGACACAGTTGAGCTTTTTGCAACGAAGCTTCCGGTTTCATACAGAGAGGCGGCTGACCGGCTCTTCGCATCAGCACGCGTGATTTGTCCTGACGTCATTATTGCAGTTGGACAAGCCGGTGGCCGCAAGGCAATTACTCCAGAACTTTACGCGACAAATATGAGCGATTCGGAAAATGCGGATAATGAAGGAGTTGTTCTCAGCGGACAGCGGATTTTAGAGGATGGTCCGCAACACTATGGATCGAGCTTACCAGTCCATGACATTGTAGTTTCGCTTACAGAATTGGGCATACCTGCCGAGCTGTCGGAGAATGCGGGATCTTTTGTCTGCAACCATGTTTTCTATAAATTGATGCATGAGCTGCAAAAGTCAGGAAAACCGATAGTCGGCGGTTTTATTCATGTTCCTTTTTTACCGGAACAGATTACAGTTGACGACGCGCCGAGCTTGGACATTGATTTGCTGACAGAGGCGATCAGGCGAACCGCAATTATTTCAGCAAACGCTTTTTCGCAAATAAACGACCTTAGCAAGTCCATCTGACTCATTCTAAGTAATTGAACCTGTTGCAAAAAGAACGATTAGAAAAATTGTACTTTGCGATAGGGATTGGGTATAATAAAATCAATGATTAGTTCGGGTCAATAGCGATGACTGCTCAACTTAATAGGAGGAATGCCCATTGACACATGCTAAGAAAGACAGCGTGAAAATTTATGCAATGGGCGGCGTTGGCGAAATTGGGAATAATATGACAGTCATTGAAGTAAATCATGACATTTATATTATTGATGCGGGATTAATGCATCCACATGAAGACATGCTTGGAGTTGACACGGTAATTCCCGATGTTTCCTATCTGGTTGAAAGGCGTGATCAGATTCAAGGTTTGTTTCTGACACATGGCCATCAGGCGAACATCGGCGGTCTGCCTTATCTAATGAAAGAGCTAAAGGTTCCGATTTATGGAACCCGGTTGACGCTTGCACTTGTGTGGGAGAGTCTCCGAAAAGTGGGTGTAAGTCTCCCAAAAGATTTATTTAATACGATCAATCCAGACAAGCGTTTGAAAGTGGGACAATGTATGATTGACTGCTTCAGAACCTATCATAGTGTTCCTGACGCTGTCGGCTTTGCCATTCAAACTGCGCAAGGATATATTGTTCATACTGGAGATTACAAATTCGATTTCACACCGGTCGGAGGAATCCGAACAGATGTCAGCAAAATTTCGGGATTCGGAGATCGAGGAGTTCTATGCTTGCTTTCCGACAGCAAACACGCAGAGATCCCTGGCAAAGCGGCTTCCGATTCACTAGTTGGCGATCGCTTCAACCATATTCTCTACTCTGCGGAAGGACGAGTGATCGTTGCGATTCATGCAACCAACATTCACCGCATTCAGCAATTTTTCAATGCATGCGCGCTTCATAATCGCAAGGTTGCATTAGACGGAAAATATTTGGAGCGGGTCGTTTCAATTGCTGCTAGAGAAGGATTTCTTGACATTCCCCAAGACATGTTAATTAATTGGGAAAAATCACTCAAGCATCCGAAAGAGGAACTTGCGATTTTGACAAGTGGTCCGGACGGAGATCCATTAACACCATTGTCGAATATTGCTAATCATTTGCATAAGAAGCTGAGACTTAAGGAGCACGATCTGATTATTTATGCTGCATCTTTGACACCAAGTAATGAAAAAACAGTAACGAACGCGATTGATCAACTGATGAGTGAAGGCGCGCAAGTTGTTTTTGGTAAAGATGTTCATGTCTCGGGTCATGGTTCTGCGGAAGATATTAAATTGATGCTGCAGCTGACTCGGCCGAACTATGTGATTCCAATTGATGGTGAATTTAAGATGATGAAAGCCAATCAGGCTATTGCTGAATCAATGGGCATACCTGCAAGTCACACGTTCTTGTTAGACAAAGGCGATGTAGTCGAATTCATTAATGGAGAGGCAAGGTCGTCTGATTCAGTTCCGGCAGGGCAACTGCTTGTTGATGGGCTTGGTGTTGGCGATGTTGGAAATATTGTGTTAAGAGACCGCCGCCTGCTCTCTCAGGATGGTACAGTAATCGTCGTGGTCACTTTAGGACGCAGAACGAAAAAAATACTTGCCGGACCTGAAATCATCACCCGTGGATTTGTCTATGTGCGTGAATCAGAAGATCTTTTAGATCAAGCTAATCATATCGTTTCCGATGTGCTGTCCAAATCTTTGACACAGCACGTATCTGAGTGGTCATCGCTAAAGAGTGGAATAAGAGATTCGTTAAGTCGTTATTTTTTTGATAAAACCAAACGCCGTCCAATGATATTGCCAATTATCATGGAATTCTAAAAGCCGGGCTCTAAAGCCCCGGCTTTTTTGCACGAAAAAATCCTAGATAAAATGAGTATTTGCTGGTCGGCGATAAAAAATATCCAACAATAAATAGAATTTTCACTAAAGATATGTGTAGTCGGCATGCAACGAAACTCGGAGTACCGGTGGCTCAGCCTTTGTCTAAGCATGAATACCTATATCAGTAATGCTTTGCCAAAAACATACATTTAGAGTAAATTAAAGACAGAAAGTCTGTAGGACAAGCAAGGCTTGGATAAGAAATGAATGAGGTGCGAGGAAATTATGGCTAAGAAGAAAAGGAAGCGCACGCGCGCGAGTATTGGTTGGAAGGAGACGCTGATCTATGAGGTAGGCGGTCTCTGCATGTTCGCGCTGACCTGTATCGGGATAAGCAATTTAGGCGTTGCCGGAGAAGTTATTAAAGAAGCGGCACGGTTGTTCACCGGTGATTGGTGGGTGCTTCTCCTCCTCTACTTCCTTGTGCTCTCCGTTTATTATATTTTTTTTAGAAAACAGCCGGAATTCTTTACACGAAGACTTTCAGGAATGTATTTGCTCACGTTCACATTACTTCTGGTCAGTCATGTACGTCTATTTGAGGCGTTGTCTGCAACTAATGTCTGGCAAAATCGGTCGGTAATTTTCAACACCTTTTTATTGTTCCGCGGCGAGTTGTCCGGAGCCATTCCGAGTCAGGGACTTGGCGGCGGATTGATCGGTTCGATTGGCTTTGCTTTTTTTTATTACCTCTTTTCCACAACCGGAACTTATTTTATGACAGCATTCCTTGTTCTTGTTTCCATAATCCTGATTACCGGACACTCCCTGCGTGATCTTACGCAAAAGCTGTTTGGTGGTATGTTCCGTTCAATGAAGAAAAGTGGAACGAATTGGCGAAATTCATTAAGCCAGTTTTTCAAAAGGGAGAAAAAGGAGAAGAAAAAGCCTGAAACTCATCCGGAAGCAGATTCTTCTGCAGACGTTGAGGAATCTATTGAATCGCATGGCCAAGAGCCGGAAATCCATGACTTTAATGAGACATCAATGGAAGTACCTGACCCTGCGCCAATAGAGAGCAAACAGCTGTCTGCGGAGGATTATGAAGAAAGTGAAGATGCGGATGCTCCTCCTGACTTTTCACAAATTCCTGTCGAAAATGAAGACTATCAGCTGCCGCCGCTAACATTACTGCGCATGCCTGGAAAAAACGCGCAAAATACAGAACGCAGGCATATCGCTGAAAATGTCCGGACACTCGAAAGAACTTTTGAAAGCTTTGGAGTGCGCGCGACTGTTAAGGAGGTTCATCTCGGCCCGGCGGTCACGCGCTATGAAGTTTACCCTGAAGCAGGGGTGAAAGTCAGTCGTATACTCAGTCTCAGTGATGATTTGGCGCTTGCTCTTGCCGCCAAAGATATTCGTATTGAAGCGCCAATTCCGGGCAAGTCGGCCGTCGGTATCGAAGTGCCTAATCAGGAAGTCGCTATGGTTTGTCTTAGAGAAGTGTTAGAGTCAAAGAATGCGAAGCGTGCGCTGTCAAAACTGACAATAGGACTTGGACGGGACATTTCCGGAGAACCCATTCTGGCGGATCTTAACCGAATGCCGCATTTGCTTGTTGCCGGAGCAACAGGCAGCGGCAAAAGCGTGTGTATCAATGGTATTATTATTACACTGCTCATGCGCACCAAGCCGAGCGAAGTGAAATTGTTCATGATCGATCCTAAAATGGTCGAATTAAATGTCTATAATGGAATACCACATCTTCTAACACCGGTTGTGACCGATCCGGCCAAAGCGGCTTTAGGACTTAAAAATGTGCTTGGCGAAATGGAAAGGCGTTATGAACTTTTTTCAGAGAGCGGCACACGAAATTTGGAAAGCTATAATGACGCCGTTCGAAAATTTAATCAGGATCATGAAGAGAAACAGCCGCTGATGCCCTACATCGTCGTGATTATTGATGAACTTGCCGATTTAATGATGGTCGCATCAAAGGATGTTGAAGAAACCGTGACGCGACTCGCTCAAATGGCCCGCGCAGCTGGAATTCATTTGATTATAGCGACACAGCGTCCTTCTGTGGATATCATTACCGGCGTCATCAAGGCAAATATTCCATCACGTATCGCTTTTAGTGTATCATCTATGATGGACTCAAGAACCATTCTTGATTCCGGCGGGGCGGAAAAACTGTTGGGAAAAGGAGACATGCTCTTTCTTCCCATTGGTGCTTCGAAACCGGTGCGCATTCAAGGCGCATTTTTGTCGGACGAGGAAGTTGAAGCTGTCGTTAATCATGTAGTTGGACAACAGAAAGCAAATTACAGGAAAGACATGATTCCTTCTGAACAACCGGAACAACCTCAAGAGAAGGTGGAAGACGATCTGTTTGACGACGCCGTGCAGCTCGTGGTCAGCATGCAGACTGCAAGTGTCTCCATGCTGCAACGAAGATTTCGGATTGGCTACACTCGAGCCGCGCGATTAATAGACGCTATGGAAGATCGGCATATTGTCGGACCATACGAAGGAAGTAAACCGCGTTCGGTTCTTGTGCCGAAGCAGAGCGATGAAGTAAGCGGAAGATAAGGTGAATCACTGATAACGGAGTGGAAAAGATGAAGAATATATTGGTTACCGGGGCAAGTGGAGCGATTGGCGGTGCGGCAGCACGTGCGCTTGCACAGTCAGGTGCTTCGCTTTATTTGCATTATCATTCGTCAAAAGAAGCAGCAGAACAACTTGCTTGCGAACTTAGAGAAAACTATGCAAATCAGAACTTTATTTGTGTTCATGCGGATCTCTCGGATGTAGGCGGACCGGATCAGTTGATTGAGCAGCTTTATAATCAAGTAACTGGAGTCGTATATGCCTGCGGCAACAGTGAAATCAGCCTCTTTCAAGACACAAATGCAGAGACGATCAAGAAAACCATTCAACTGCAGCTGACCAGCCCGTTTCGACTTTTGCAGCAACTGATTCAACCAATGATTCATGAGAAAAAAGGCAAGATCCTGCTTGTTTCATCAATATGGGGATTAGAAGGGGCAGCTACCGAAGTACTTTACTCTATGGTTAAAGGTGGACAGAATGCTTTTGTTAAAGCATTGGCAAAAGAGGCTGCACCAAGTGGAATCACAGTGAATGCAGTTGCTCCAGGAGCGGTGGATACACCGATGATGGATCTGTTCAGCGCTGAGGATATTCAGCTTGTGAAGAATGAAATTCCAATGGGGCGAATGGCGGCACCTGAAGAGGTTGCTTCATTAATTAATTTTCTCATGAGTTCTTCTGCCGATTATATCAGTGGTCAAGTGATTTCGATCAATGGTGCGTGGCATTGCTAAACATTTATTTGGATAGTGGTGCCCTTTTTGGAATCCTAAACAGGATCACACAAAAGGGGTGGGCACCTCATCATGGGATAACTGGAACCGTTGGACAGAACTTCTTGGTGATCGGGTCGAATAAGCAGAAAATCTTGGCACGAGTGAGGATACCATCGCGTCTTTTGCCAAGATAGTTGGTGACTATTTAGGTGAACATGTAGATCCGAAAAACGATCCGGATCGCATGTTAATGGATCTATGGACGGCGGCAGGTAAACTTGAACATCTTGTCCTCGCACGGTTTATCAGGAAAATGCTCATTTCAGATTCCGTACGTGTACGTCAATCGATGTGATCATTAAGCGATTCGCAAAAAGAGACGTCATGTGCGTTTCTTTTTTTATTGATCGTATCGTTAAAATAGTGAAGATATGATAATATTAATAGCATAGGTATTGATTTTATGATATGTTTTTTTATTTGTGTCGTGACCTTTGAACTTGAAATGACTGTTCTGATAAGGATACCCGCAAAACACGTTAAATCGAAGGAGGAAACTTCTTGGTGTCCGACGGTAAAGAATGGTATTTGGAATACGAAATACATAAGAACAGGCCTGGATTACTCGGAGAAGTTTCCTCGCTACTCGGGACGCTCGGAATCAATATTCTTACCATCAACGGGGTTGATCACGAGCGCCGCGGGCTGCTGGTTGTCTCTCAAGACGATAAGCAAATGGAACAGTTCCTGATTGCAATTAAGAAAATGGAGACCATTTATCTGACCAAAGTCCGGCAACCGACGCTCGGAGATCGTCTGGCAGTACGCCATGGACGCTATATAGAGAGAGATACAGGAGACCGCAAAACATTCCGCTTTTCTCGTGATGAAATTGGTTTGCTTGTTGATTTTATGGCAGAGGTATTTAAAATGCCAAATCATCCCCTTCTCGGCATTCGGGGCCTCCCTAGAGTAGGTAAATCGGAGTCGATCATAGCAGCAAGTGTGTCTGCAAATAAACGCTGGCAATTTATCTCATCAACACTTTTGAAGCAAACAATCCGAACAAGACTGTCTGACGATGAACGTTCTCAAGAGCATATTTTTGTCATCGATGGAGCTGTTTCCAAGAGATCCGGCTCAGAAAGTCATTGGTCGTTGATAAGAGAACTGATGAGACTACCCGTTACCAAAGTCATCGAACATCCGGATACCTTTGTAACAGGAACAGAGTTTTCTATGAATGATTTTGATTATATTATTGAGCTTCGAAGCCATCGAGAAGAGGAAATTTCACATGGAGTTTCACCGACTTCGTATTTTTCATGGCCTTATTTTAATTCATAATGGCAGGTGTTAGGATTGAGTGAACTAGGTCAAGTGCTTAAAGAAGCTCGTGAGCAGAAAAATCTGTCTCTGGATGAACTTCAAGAGCAAACAAAAATTCAAAGACGTTATTTGAAAGCAATTGAGGACGGCGATTATGGCAAACTCCCCGGCGAATTTTATACGAGAGCGTTTATCAAGAGCTACGCCGAGACTGTGGGGTTGGATTTTAAGAGCTTGACGGAACAGTATCCGAGCGATATGCCCAAGGTTGAACGCCAACACGTTGAAACGCATGTGAAACCACCGGATGGAAGTGAGAATGAACATTCACCGAAATCACTGCGTGGACGTGCAGTGAGAGCGAAAAATTGGTCTTCATTCGTCAATAAGGCGATCGTTGTTGTTTTCATCTTAATCGCGCTGATGATTGTTTATATTTTGGTGACTCATCTCGCAGGAAACCAATCGAAGTCATCCGCGGATCAGAGCAGCAGCAATTCTGTTCAATACAAAGGGGATAGTGCTCCTCCAAGCAGTTCATCATCTAGTTCTTCGGATTCAGCGAGCAGCTCAGACTCCTCTTCCGAACAGGTACTGAAGAAGGACAAAGAAGAAGGAACGACGACTACCTATACGTTGTCCGGAACTGATAAATTTGATGTTACCGTCACAGCTAAATCCGGTTCTCCCGCTTGGTTTGCAGCACAAGACAACCAGACACATAAACAAATTGCTGAAGGTACCGTCACTACGAACGGCAAAAAGTCGTATCACTTTGATGCTGCCGACGTTCAGACACTGTATCTCAAATTCGGCAATGCACCGGGTACAGAGCTGAAGGTTAACGGGAAAACGGTCGAGCTTCCAAATGAGAACACAGTGCAGATCCTTTTAATTAATTTCAGCAAGTGAACAAACATTCTTATTGGAGCCAGCCCACTGCGGCGGCTCACTTTTTTTGATTATGCGACAGGCATACTTTGTCAGAGGTATCGTCACGTATTCTGATCATTTACTTTTAGGAGGACTTCTAAATGAATATCGCCAATAAGTTAACTGTGACTCGAATGATCATGATCCCAATCTTTTTAGTTCTGCTATTGGCCCCAATTCCTATGGGCAGTCTTGGTTCGGGAAGCTACCAGCTTCCGGTAGCGCAACTTCTCGCCGCGGTTATTTTTGTACTCGCTTCATTCACCGATTGGCTTGACGGTCAACTGGCGCGTAAGTACCACTTGGTTTCTAATTTTGGGAAATTACTTGACCCGCTTGCGGACAAACTGCTTGTCATGAGCGCGTTTGTTGCCTTTGTCGGACTGGGCAGAATGGATTCATGGCTGGTTATTCTGATTCTCGCGCGTGAATTTGCTGTAACCGGACTCCGTCTTGTCGCAGTTGAAGAAGGTGAAGTGATCGCTGCGAGTAAGATTGCCAAGTGGAAGACATTCTCCCAAATGGTCGCTATTATTCTCTTTTTGTTTAATAATGTGCCTTTTGGAGTCAACGGTTTCCCGCTGGATCAGATAGTACTTTGGATTGCCGTAATTCTTACGGTGCTTTCAGGTGCAGATTATTTCTATAAAAACCGCGAAATTGTTTTGCGTTCCAAATAAAGTTGCACCTTGCTTTGCGGGTTTCTGTGCTTGATAATAATGAGAGAATAATAGATGTGAAAACGGATGATAGGAGTTCTTGTTCATGAATGCAGAAATTATTGCCGTCGGTTCGGAGCTTTTACTTGGACAGATTGCTAATACGAATGCTCAGTTCATTTCTGAACATTTGGCCGCGCTAGGTATTGATGTTTATTTTCACACAGTATGCGGCGACAACGAAGGGCGAATGATCGATGTAATTAAGAACGCTGAAAAAAGAGCTGATCTGCTGATTTTCACAGGAGGGCTTGGACCTACCAAAGATGATCTCACAAAAGAGACTGTCGCTCATGTACTAGGAAGAAATTTGGTCACGGATCAGGAAGCGATGGAAAGTATACTTGAGTACTTCAAAGTGACCGGCCGCGAGATGACAGAGAACAATAAAAAGCAGGCGCTTGTGGTTGAGGGAAGCCATGTGCTGCCCAATCATCATGGCATGGCTCCAGGCATGATTGTGGATACAAGTCGGCATTTGTACTTGCTGATGCCCGGTGTTCCATCGGAAATGAAACCGATGTTTCTTGATTTTGCGCGTCTTTACTTAGCGAGCCGTAACGAAGAACATATTCAGTCGCGTGTACTCCGTTTCTTTGGAATTGGCGAGTCTCAGTTGGAAACCCAAATCATTGATTTGATCGACGCGCAGTCAAATCCAACGATCGCACCGCTCGCCAAAGAGAGTGAGGTCACATTAAGATTGACCGCAAAACATGAACAGTTAGATCAAGCAGAAGCTATGCTTGATGCGATTGAAGCCAAGATTGACACGCGTGTCGGTCAGTATTTATACGGCTACAACGAAGAGTCGCTTCCAGAAATTGTTTTTGAACTGCTGCGCGAGCAGAAAAAAACGATTGCTTTCGCTGAAAGTCTGACCGGGGGGATGGCAGCCGATTGGATGGCAGCTTTCCCAGGCGCATCGTCTATTTTGAACGGCGGTATTGTCTGCTATACGAATCAAGTGAAACATCAGGTGCTTGCTGTTCCTCAAGAGGTGCTGAAGACGGATGGGGCTGTAAGCGCGAGTTGCGCGAAGCATTTGGCTGCGTCTGTAAGAAAGCTGTGCGGATCGGATTTTGGTGTTTCATTCACAGGCGTCGCAGGCCCTGACAAAAGTGAGGGAAAGGATGTCGGAACCGTTTATATCGGTTTTTCAGATAGTAATGGATCGGAAAGCTACCGCTTCCAATTTAACGGATCACGGCAAAAGATCAGAATTCAGTCAACAAAGACAGGCTACGACATCGTGAGAAGGCATTTAAGAAATCTTCCGATTATTGGCTGTTGACAAAAACGAATAAACATTCGCAGAACACTTGTACTTATAAAGAAAAAACGGTATGATTAGGAAAAGAATGTTGAAGGAGATGAACCACAATCATGGCTGAAAAAAACGAACGAAAAGCAGCACTTGATAGTGCACTGCGTCAAATTGAGAAACAGTTTGGCAAAGGTTCAATTATGAGGTTGGGAGAAAGGCCGGAACAGCGTGTATCCACAGTATCCAGCGGTTCCTTGGCTTTAGATATAGCATTGGGCGTCGGCGGTTATCCGCGCGGACGTATCATTGAAATATACGGACCTGAATCTTCAGGTAAAACAACAGTTGCCCTTCATGCAATTGCCGAAGCACAGCAGGGCGGTGGACAAGCGGCATTTATTGACGCTGAACATGCACTTGATCCGGTTTATGCTGAGCATTTAGGTGTGAATATTGATGAGTTGCTTCTCTCTCAACCGGATACCGGGGAACAAGCACTTGAGATTGCCGAAGCGCTTGTCCGCAGCGGTGCGGTTGATATTATCGTTATTGATTCGGTAGCGGCATTAGTGCCGAAAGCGGAAATTGAAGGGGAAATGGGCGACGCACACGTCGGTCTTCAAGCGCGTTTGATGTCACAAGCGTTGAGAAAGCTTTCGGGAGCGATCAGTAAATCGAAGACAACGGCTATTTTCATCAACCAAATCCGTGAAAAAGTGGGCATTATGTTTGGAAATCCTGAAGTAACCCCCGGCGGTCGCGCCCTTAAATTTTATGCTTCAGTGCGGCTTGAAGTGCGCCGCGCCGAACAATTGAAACTTGGCAATGACATTGTCGGGAACAGAGCGAGAATTAAAGTAGTTAAGAACAAGGTCGCTCCTCCGTTCAAACAAGCTGAAGTTGATATCATGTATGGGCAAGGCATTTCTCAAGAAGGTGAAATTCTTGATATCGGCGCAGATCTTGATATTGTTGAGAAAAGCGGATCATGGTATTCCTACAATAAAGAACGCTTAGGTCAAGGTCGTGAGAATTCGAAGCTATATCTGAAGGAAAACGAATCGGTGAAGGCGGAGATCAAGCAGCAAATTCGCGCGCATTATAATCTGGACGGCAGTGCAAGCGAAGAACCTGCGGCAGAAGCCGAACCGCTGCCCGAAAAAGAATGAATGCTAAAATAAACAACCTTTTTAAACTTGTGCCTTGATATGTGGGCACAAGTTTTTTTTACGGGCAAAGAAAGTGTAAGATTCTGCCTTGTAGTATACGAAAAGCGGCATTTTATCAATAAATCCGTTCGAGAGACGTCTGCGGGAGCGTCTCTGTTGATCGCGAGACAAAGAGACCCCGCAGATAATTGTTTGTTTGAGGAGGCTCCCGGATCGCCGCGGTAAGCGAGCAATCGGAGCGTACACAAAAATCAGGATGGTTTAAGGACCAAGCACAGCCTGATTTTTCTCACAAGTTAAGAAAGTATGGCGTTTTGGTTTGCCGGTACGACGATAAGGTCATAAGATTCGGTTGGGCGATCAGGTAAGCGCCCAATCTGAGAAATAAACGGAAAAATTACCCTTAATTAGAAAATGAATGAAAAAATCGCTTAAATAGACGGAGAAATTCCGCTTATCGAATCAAAAAACGTGAAAATAGAGGCTTTTCCTGTGCTTAACCGGATAAATTACTCTTATTTACCTGTGAAACAAGCGCTAGGATGCAAATAAGCGGAAAATCTCCGCTTATTTTACTCCGCGATACTGAATTAAGGACCAGAATGATTTATTAGAAAACTTGCCTTC
>NZ_JBEVCB010000019.1:0-766 GCF_040513385.1 Sporolactobacillus caesalpiniae | reverse complement strand
TCATCAAACATGTTCGTCACACGTATACCTGTCGGCATTGTGAACGGGAAGCCATACAAACGCCGATTGTCACTGCGAAAGCGCCAAAAGCTGTTTTTCCCAAGAGCTTAGCGTCACCTTCGGCGATGGCCTATGTGATGTGTCAAAAATATTTGGACGCTCAGCCGTTATACCGTCAGGAACAACAATTGAAGCGTCTAGGTGTCACCTTGTCCCGGCAAACACTAGCCAATTGGATGCTTCATGGAGCTGAACGTTGGCTCCGACTTATCTATGATCGGATGAAGACTTACTTAGTTGCCCGTGACCTTTTGCATGCAGATGAAACCACGCTTCAAGTTTTGAAAGAACCGGGACGATCTGCTTCATCGAAGTCGTATCTTTGGCTCTATCGGACGGGACGTGAAAAACCGGGAATTATTCTTTATGATTACCAAACGACACGTGCTGCCAAGCATCCGATGAAATTTTTGGAAGACTTCAAGGGTTATCTGCAAGTGGATGGTTATGCGGGGTACCAGCAACTCAAAAATGTCATTCTTGCCGGATGTTGGGCTCACGCGCGAAGAAAATTCAGTGACGCATTAAGTGCGTTGCCTGAATCCGCCAAGGAATCCGCTGTCATCGCCAAAGAAGGACTCGCTTATTGTAATCAGCTTTTTAAAATTGAACAGGATCTTAAAAAAAGCAAGGCTTCCGATGATGAACGCTATCAAGTACGACAAAATCAAAGCAAACCCATCGTTGAGGCTTTTTCAGTATGGCT
>NZ_JBEVCB010000018.1:0-1237 GCF_040513385.1 Sporolactobacillus caesalpiniae | reverse complement strand
GCGATTCAAGGTAAGCGTCAAATAATGGACACCTTCTCATGACCAACCGATCATGCGATGATATCTTTATCAATTGATCAGGAGGATGATCCATGACACGAGTAGAACTACATGAATGCTGGCAGAAACGAATGCAAGATTTCGAGACTAGCGATTTAACAGGCAAAGAGTGGTGTGCGGATCAGGGCATTCCTTTATGGCAATTCCGTTATTGGCGACGCAAGTTCCGTCATAGTCGCCCAGTTCCTAATACAAATCACTGGATGCCTGTTGGATTGGCCAATGCCGCAGAGCAGGAGCCCTTATTCATTTATGTTGGATCCGCGAAAGTTGAGGTTCATACTGGGTTTGATCCAGATTTGTTTGCGGATGTTGTTCGGGTGCTGCGTGCTTTATGATCCGTGCGTCCAGCATTGAAAATGTCTATTTGGCTAAAGGTCCTACGGATCTGCGCAAATCCATTGATGGATTATCCGTCTTGGTTCAAGAAGGCTTTCATCTCGATCCGTTTTCGCCATGTCTGTTTGTCTTCTGCAATCGAAAACGAGACAAGTTAAAAATTTTGCATTGGGAATACAGCGGATTTTGGCTGTATTACAAGCGTTTAGAAAAAGGAACCTTTCAATGGCCGAAGGCCAATGACTCAAACCCTTCGTTACCCATCAATCGTCGTCAGCTCAACTGGCTGCTGGATGGTCTGTCCATTCAGCAGCGTCAGGCACACAAAGAAATCACTGCGCGCACCCTTCTCTAATTTTCAAAGAAATGAGAGACATGGCGCGCGTCTTCGATTATAATAAAAAAATGGAAAACCGAACGGATTCAAACACACCCACAATAGAAGAACTGCGTGAGGAACGTGATGCGCTGAAGAAACAAAACGCCGAACTGACGCTCAAGCTGAAGTGGTTTCAAGAACAATTCCGTCTCAGCCAAAAACGTCAATTCGGCGCTTCGAGCGAAAAGACACATCCTGAGCAGTTGACGCTTCAACTATTCAATGAAGCAGAAAGCGAATCGGATACTAACCTTCCCGAACCGACCGTTGAAACGATTACCTATAAACGCAAGAAAAGCCAAGGGCAGCGACAGGAAAAGCTGGAAAATCTCCCCGTTGAAGTGATTGATTATGACTTACCTGAGGACGAACAGATCTGTTCCTGCTGCGGAGGAGCTTTACATGAAATGTCCACTGAAGTTCGCGAAGAACTGAAAATCATTCCTGCACAGGTTAAGG
>NZ_JBEVCB010000017.1:0-1295 GCF_040513385.1 Sporolactobacillus caesalpiniae | reverse complement strand
CTCAACTTTCGCACCCTAATTTGGGCAGATAAACCTTGATATAGTTGGGTAAGCTCTCAATCCATTGTGTCAGTTGACAAGTAACCCATCTTTTGATTGATTTTTTTGTTTTTGTTAGGGCGTCATGAAGAATATCCATGAGCTGCGTCAGTGCTACAGCCCAATCCAGTTCATTCATTTCGTCACAGAGTTCATAAAACATACCACCAAGGGTTCGATTATCTGTACTGCAACGGTTTTGCCAAGACAGGAGAATAAACCTTGTAAAGACAATGGTTGTGTGGCTAATCAGCAGATCGTACGATCTGCCCTGGAACTCTTTTTGAAGCTTAAGAAATGACTTCGTTGCTTTAAAAAATAATTCAATGTCCCATCTCATGCCGTACGTACGAATGATTTCCTGTTCTGTAAGTGTGCAGTCAGTACTTAAGATGGCTAGCCATTCACTTTGTTTATTGCGGTTTTGAACGAACACAACTTTGACCGGGACTCCATTAGCCATTGTGGTACGAATAGAACGTAAAATTTCTTTGTGACTGGTTACGGGCTTCGACAGTCGATACAGCGTTCTTAATCCAACCCATTGAGAGCCTACTCGATAGCGCTGATTCGTTGGTTTCACCATACCAATAACATCGATACCTTGATCGGTCAAAGCCTTGATCAAAGGTTGTTGGGTAAACCAGCTGTCCATCAGAACATAGGATGCATCAATTCCGTTCAACAAGGCCCGTTTAACCATCCCAGGGATTTGTTCAGGAGCTGTTTGTAAAGCTTCGATTCGTCTTTTATAGCCGGAACAACGCTTATCAATCGTCGAATTGATATCATTAATTTTTGCCTTTTCTTTGCTTGAACTAAGGAGTGAAAAATCAATGGGCAGGAACGTTGATCCGTCGGACCATCCTAATGTCAGCATACGAAATCCTTTGTAGTGTCTTCTCCTGGCATGGTCAAAACAATGAGCCAAAAGTTCGACGCGCTTACTGCGGTCGCGATAAAAAGATGAATCATCCAGAATGAGTACTTTAGTGTGGCAGGTGCTCGTCAAACGGCTGACTTTCATAATCGTGAATACGCTTAGTGCCGTCAGGAAGCGGCGCCAGGCAAACTTCGGGTAGTTTAAAAAACGATAAACAGCATCCTTGCCTGGTAATTCATCTGCTTTATTACTCTCCAGTAAACGATACCAATTTCTTTGGGTAAAGATCAGACGAAAAATAAGCTGAAAAAGATAACCACTGGAAAAGCCGAAGGCTTTTTGAATTCCTGCCTGACGTAAATGTTTTAGAATC
>NZ_JBEVCB010000016.1:0-1331 GCF_040513385.1 Sporolactobacillus caesalpiniae | reverse complement strand
AACCGGCTCACATGAGCCTTCAAAACCGGTAACGAACGTATACGCATTGTCAAGTCATCCAAAGTTCTGGGTTAAGCCCTCGACCGATTAGTATCTGTCCGCTTCACACGTCACCGTGCTTCCACTCCAGACCTATCAACCTCATCATCTCTAAGGGGTCTTACTGATTTAAAATCATGGGAAATCTCATCTTGAAGGGGGCTTCATGCTTAGATGCTTTCAGCACTTATCCCGTCCACACATAGCTACCCAGCGTATGCTCCTGGCGGAACAACTGGTACACCAGCGGTGTGTCCATCCCGGTCCTCTCGTACTAAGGACAGCTCTTCTCAAATTTCCTACGCCCGCGACGGATAGGGACCGAACTGTCTCACGACGTTCTGAACCCAGCTCGCGTACCGCTTTAATGGGCGAACAGCCCAACCCTTGGGACCTACTTCAGCCCCAGGATGCGATGAGCCGACATCGAGGTGCCAAACCTCCCCGTCGATGTGAACTCTTGGGGGAGATAAGCCTGTTATCCCCAGGGTAGCTTTTATCCGTTGAGCGATGGCCCTTCCATGCGGTGCCACCGGATCACTAAGCCCGACTTTCGTCCCTGCTCGACTTGTAGGTCTCGCAGTCAAGCTCCCTTGTGCCTTTACACTCTGCGAATGATTTCCAACCATTCTGAGGGAACCTTTGGGCGCCTCCGTTACCTTTTAGGAGGCGACCGCCCCAGTCAAACTGCCCACCTGACACTGTCTCCGAACCGGATCACGGTTCAGGGTTAGAATGTCGATATCGTCAGGGCAGTATCCCACCGATGCCTCCACCGAACCTAGCGGTCCGGTTTCAAAGGCTCCTGCCTATCCTGTACAAACGATACCCACATCCAATATCAAGCTGCAGTAAAGCTCCATGGGGTCTTTCCGTCCTGTCGCGGGTAACCTGCATCTTCACAGGTACTATAATTTCACCGGGTCTCTCGTTGAGACAGTATCCAAATCGTTACACCTTTCGTGCGGGTCGGAACTTACCCGACAAGGAATTTCGCTACCTTAGGACCGTTATAGTTACGGCCGCCGTTTACTGGGGCTTCAATTCAAAGCTTCTCCCGAAGGATAACCTCTCCTTTTAACCTTCCAGCACCGGGCAGGTGTCAGCCCCTATACATCACCTTACGGTTTAGCAGAAACCTGTGTTTTTGGTAAACAGTCGCTTGGATCTTTTCACTGCGGCTCATCGGACCCGTAGGTCCGACGAGCACCCCTTCTCCCGAAGTTACGGGGTGATTTTGCCGAGTTCCTTAACGAGAGTTCTCCCGAGCGTCTTAGAATTCTCTTCTTGCC
>NZ_JBEVCB010000015.1:0-1421 GCF_040513385.1 Sporolactobacillus caesalpiniae | reverse complement strand
TTGATCCGGAGATTTCCGAATGGGGGAACCCCCTATCCTGAACGGATAGGATGCTCTGCTGAATCCATAGGCAGAGTAAGGCAGACCCGGGGAACTGAAACATCTCAGTACCCGGAGGAAGAGAAAGCAAATGCGATTTCCTGAGTAGTGGCGAGCGAAAGGGAAACAGCCCAAACCAAAGTGCTTGCACTTTGGGGTTGTAGGACACTCCACATGGAGTCAGAAATGCACGTTTCAGGCGAACGACCTGGAAGGGTCGGCCAAAGAAGGCAAACGCCCTGTAGCCGACGGAACGTGCACTCCGGAGTGGATCCTGAGTACGGCGGGACACGAGAAACCCCGTCGGAATCCGGGAGGACCGTCTCCCAAGGCTAAATACTCCCCAGTGACCGATAGTGAACCAGTACCGTGAGGGAAAGGTGAAAAGCACCCCGGAAGGGGAGTGAAACAGATCCTGAAACCGTGTGCTTACAAGTAGTTGGAGCCCCCTTCGGGGGTGACAGCGTACCTTTTGTAGAATGGACCGGCGAGTGACGATTCTAAGCAAGGTTAAGCTGAAGAGGCGGAGCCGCAGCGAAAGCGAGTCTGAATAGGGCGAATGAGTTTAGGGTTGTCGACCCGAAACCGTGTGATCTACCCATGTCCAGGGTGAAGTTCAGGTAACACTGAATGGAGGCCCGAACCCACGCATGTTGAAAAATGCGGGGATGAGGTGTGGGTAGGGGTGAAATGCCAATCGAACACGGAGATAGCTGGTTCTCCCCGAAATAGCTTTAGGGCTAGCCTCGGATGAGTGAGACTTGGAGGTAGAGCACTGATTGAATAAGGGGTCCCCACAGGATTACCGAGTTCAGTCAAACTCCGAATGCCAAGCCCTTACGTCCGGGAGTCAGACGGCGAGTGATAAGATCCGTCGTCGAAAGGGAAACAGCCCAGACCGCCGACTAAGGTCCCTAAGTTTGTGCTAAGTGGGAAAGGATGTGACGTTGCCCAGACAACCAGGATGTTGGCTCAGAAGCAGCCACCATTTAAAGAGTGCGTAATAGCTCACTGGTCGAGTGGCGTCGCGCCGAAAATGTAACGGGGCTAAGCACAGCACCGAAGTCGCGGATGACCGTAAGGTCATGGTAGGGGAGCGTTCCAAGGGCATTGAAGATGTGCCGTGAGGCATGTTGGAGCGTTTGGAAGTGAGAATGCCGGTATGAGTAACGAAAAGAGAAGTGAGAATCTTCTCCGTCGAAAGCCTAAGGGTTCCTGAGGAAGGTTCGTCCGCTCAGGGTTAGTCGGGGCCTAAGCCGAGGCCGAAAGGCGTAGGCGATGGATAACAGGTTGATAGTCCTGTACCAGCGTTTCACGTTTGAGTGATGGGGGGACGCAGGAAGGTAAGGCGAGCGCACGGATGGAAGTGTGCGTTCAAGCCG
>NZ_JBEVCB010000014.1:0-1601 GCF_040513385.1 Sporolactobacillus caesalpiniae | reverse complement strand
AAGCAAGACACTTTTTGGAGAGTTTGATCCTGGCTCAGGACGAACGCTGGCGGCGTGCCTAATACATGCAAGTCGAGCGCATTGAAGGGAGCTTGCTCCCGGATGTGAGCGGCGGATGGGTGAGTAACACGTGGGTAACCTGCCTGTCAGATTGGGATAACTGTGGGAAACCGCAGCTAATACCGAATGATCCCCTGCACCACATGGTGCAGGGTTGAAAGATGGTTTCGGCCATCACTGACAGATGGGCCCGCGGTGCATTAGTTAGTTGGCGGGGTAACGGCCCACCAAGACCGCGATGCATAGCCGACCTGAGAGGGTGATCGGCCACATTGGGACTGAGACACGGCCCAAACTCCTACGGGAGGCAGCAGTAGGGAATCTTCCACAATGGACGAAAGTCTGATGGAGCAACGCCGCGTGAGCGAAGAAGGTTTTCGGATCGTAAAGCTCTGTTGCCGGAGAAGAATGAGTATGAGAGGAAATGCTTGTACTGTGACGGTATCCGGCCAGAAAGCCACGGCTAACTACGTGCCAGCAGCCGCGGTAATACGTAGGTGGCAAGCGTTGTCCGGAATTATTGGGCGTAAAGCGCGCGCAGGCGGCTTCTTAAGTCTGATGTGAAATCTTGCGGCTCAACCGCAAATGGTCATTGGAAACTGGGAAGCTTGAGTGCAGAAGAGGAGAGTAGAATTCCACGTGTAGCGGTGAAATGCGTAGATATGTGGAGGAATACCAGTGGCGAAGGCGGCTCTCTGGTCTGTAACTGACGCTGAGGCGCGAAAGCGTGGGGAGCAAACAGGATTAGATACCCTGGTAGTCCACGCCGTAAACGATGAATGCTAGGTGTTAGGGGGTCCAACCCTTAGTGCTGAAGTTAACACATTAAGCATTCCGCCTGGGGAGTACGACCGCAAGGTTGAAACTCAAAGGAATTGACGGGGGCCCGCACAAGCAGTGGAGCATGTGGTTTAATTCGAAGCAACGCGAAGAACCTTACCAGGTCTTGACATCCTCTGACAAGCCTAGAGATAGGCCGTTCCCCTTCGGGGGACAGAGTGACAGGTGGTGCATGGTTGTCGTCAGCTCGTGTCGTGAGATGTTGGGTTAAGTCCCGCAACGAGCGCAACCCTTGATCTTAGTTGCCAGCATTCAGTTGGGCACTCTAAGGTGACTGCCGGTGACAAACCGGAGGAAGGTGGGGATGACGTCAAATCATCATGCCCCTTATGATCTGGGCTACACACGTGCTACAATGGGTGGTACAAAGGGCAGCGAAACCGCGAGGTCAAGCGAATCCCATAAAGCCACCCCCAGTTCGGATTGCAGGCTGCAACTCGCCTGCATGAAGCCGGAATTGCTAGTAATCGCGGATCAGCATGCCGCGGTGAATCCGTTCCCGGGCCTTGTACACACCGCCCGTCACACCACGAGAGTTTGTAACACCCGAAGTCGGTGCGAGAACCTTTATGGACTCAGCCGCCGAAGGTGGGACAGATGATTGGGGTGAAGTCGTAACAAGGTAGCCGTATCGGAAGGTGCGGCTGGATCACCTCCTTTCTAAGGAAACGATCGATAGCGAAACGCTTGAGCTTTTGTTT
>NZ_JBEVCB010000013.1:0-1691 GCF_040513385.1 Sporolactobacillus caesalpiniae | reverse complement strand
GTCTTACAAGGGTTCCCGACAAGAGGGAAGGCATTTCCCACAGGAACAATCATGCCAGTGATGGTGAGATGAATTGTAAGAAGTCAGCAGAAGCCATAGTAGTCCACCAGGACGAAGGGCTGAACAATAGTAATCTCGGAAACAGAGGAGGTGTGAGCGATGCGACAATCACGGAAAACATCAAATGATGGCTATCTATCGAAGAATAGGATGGAATCCGAAGGTACGACAGAAGTGTGTAGCACGACTCACGGCGAACCTGAACGAAGAGATGGTGTGCATGATCTCGTCACGAGAATCGTTGATCGAATGAACCTAAATCGAGCCTATAAGCGAGTAAAGGCAAATAAAGGATCTGCAGGCATTGATGGGATGACGGTTGATGAGTTGTTCCCCTTCCTGATACGGAACAGGGATGAACTGATCAAGCAGATTAGGAATGGCTCCTATGAGCCACAACCCGTAAGACGTGTAGAAATTCCCAAACCGGATGGATCGAAACGAAAGCTCGGAGTTCCGACGGTACGTGACCGACTGGTACAACAGGCGATCCTTCAAGTGATGGAACGGATCGTTGATCCGACGTTCTCAGACAACAGCTTTGGCTTCCGCCCGCACCGCAGTGCCCACAACGCAATGAAACGCGCCAAGGCTTACTACGAAGCAGGATATAGATATGCGGTGGATCTTGATTTAAAAGCCTACTTTGACACAGTGAATCATGATCAGTTGATGTATTGCGTGGAAAAACGGATTAAGGACAAAATCGTCCTTCAACTCATTCGCAAGTTCCTGCGCAGTGGTGTGCATACGAATGGAAAGGTTGTACCGACCGAGGCCGGTGTTCCCCAGGGGGGGAATCTCTCGCCCATTCTAGGCAACATTTATCTTGATCAACTGGACAAGGAACTGGAACGAAGAGGACATAAGTTTGTTCGCTATGCCGACGACTGTACGATCTACGTCAAAAGCAGAAGAGCGGGCGAACGAGTCATGAAGAGCATCACCACCTTTCTGGAAGATAAACTGAAACTAACCGTCAATCGGGAGAAAACTCAGGTCGGCAGCCCAACGAAACTTAAATTTCTTGGATTCTGCCTGCACACGACCAAGCAGGGATTGGGATTTCGCCCCCACATCAAGTCGAAAAAGCGCTTTGAGCGAAAGCTCAAACAACTGACGAAAAGAAGCCGAAGCGGTAACATCCGTGGGATCGTTAAAGAAATTAATGAAGTAACCACAGGATGGATCAACTACTATGGCATAAGCTATATGAAGAGCTATATTCGGCATATTGATCAGTGGCTCCGGCGAAGAATTCGCCAGATCATTTGGAAACGTTGGAAGAAAGTCAAGACGAGATATAAAAGTCTCATGAAACTTAACGTTCCAAAACCAAAAGCATGGGAATGGGCAAATACACGAAAAGGCTACTGGCGCATCGCCTGTAGCCATATCTTACATCGGTCGATCACAAACAAAATACTCGAACAGGTGGGACTCAAAAATCTAGTCCATCTGTTCGAGCATGTACACTTAAGCTATTGAACCGCCGTATACGGACCCGTACGTACGGTGGTGTGAGAGGTCGGAGAAATTATCTCCTCCTACTCGATAGGTAAAGAAAGTTTATTATTTTGCATGTTTTCAAACCAATAGACCAGTGTCTTGGCCGAGAATCAAAGCGGAGT
>NZ_JBEVCB010000012.1:0-1821 GCF_040513385.1 Sporolactobacillus caesalpiniae | reverse complement strand
CTTACACTGATATGAACAAAACTGTCAATACCCCCACTACATTGGATTGGATCAGCTGTTTTATTCCAACTTTAAGAAGAGAAGCTCTTGGGCTTCTTTTTTTCTTTCAACTCCATCACTCCACTGCGTCTCTTTTGAATTCACCTTCTCTTTTTATGAACGAATGCTTTCTAGAACGATTCGAGCGCACGGCTCGAAGGCAAAAATCTCTTCGCCGATGAGTATACTGATATCCGTGGGTTTTCACATTTTATCGTTCCGTCTCAGGATCTGTCACGAACTCGTTTCGTGCATTCACTTCAATTCAAGCGAGCACATGTGTAAGTCGTGCGTTATCCCTTACGGTTTTCATCTTTGCCTTCCAGCCCTATTCTCAAGTCCTTCTCTTCTTTTATTTTATTTTTTCTACAACGAAACAAGATACGAGCACCCTTTGACAGGGAGAGGTGGGCGTGGTAGGCTGGGAAGCCGTGCAAAACTCAAGCTGGCCACCTTTTGCGGGAAAACAGCGCCCACAGAGGCTCCCTGTCAAAGGTCATGCAGTGCGCTCCTCATTGAGAGTGACCGTTTTCGGTTCGTCAAGCTGTTGCGTGAGTGCCCAAACAAACCCAGCGAGTTCCCGTGCGATCGCCGTCACTACTTTGCCTGCTTCCTTACCTCTTCCCATTAAACGGAAATACTTTGTGTGCAAGCGCGTCTGTGCTTTCCAAGCAATGCCTAAAAGCTGTGGCGGTTGATTTTCTTGACGCTTTTTCAAAGCACCCTTAACGGCCGGCTGATAACGATAACTCCATGCAGATTCAATGAGCAGCCGTCGAACATGACGATTGCCTGTTTTTGTGATTTTCCCCTGTCGCCGGGACTCGCCACTCGAGTGCTCGCTAGGGATGAGCCCGGTATAAGCCATGAACTGTCGCGCAGTCTGAAATCTCTGAAATGATCCTATTTCCGCTACAAGGCTTGTGGCTGTGATGGTTGAAATGCCACGAAAAACTTGAAGCGCCTGAATCATCGACGCATGGTGTCCTTCTTTTGCTTGACGCTCAATTTCCTTTTCTAAACGATTTAAGCGAAGTTCAATGTCTTTGAGTGTGTGCAAGTATTCCTGAAAAACTACCAAAGAGGCGCTTTTCTCGAACGAAAGTTTATCGAGCCAATCTTTGTACGCTCGGGTCCACTTTCGTACTCCACTAGGTTCTTTGATTTCGTTCCGCAAAAGAAACTTCGTAAGCCGATGCTTCGCGCGCAATTCATCTTCTTTGACATCTTCCCGTGCACGGACGAGATCACGGAGTGCTTCATCGTCTTCACTGGGAACATAAATAGGGGTGAGTTCGCCTGCTCGATATAATTTTGCCAGCTGCAGAGCATCACGTCGATCTGTTTTGACACGATTACCCGGCTTTTGCGGAATCAGGGACGGAGCAATGACTTCGCAATAAATATCCATCGCCTTGAGTAAACGATAAAGGCCATATCCGGTGGGTCCGGCCTCGTAGCAGACACGCAACTGGCTCGGATCCCCTAATCGGCTCATTTGTTTCCGAATCGCTTCTGGTCGATAAGGAATCATCGCGATGTACTGGGGCTGGTTTCTTCCTTCTTCGGCAACCGCAACCGCTATTTTTTCCTTAGAGACGTCTAAACCTACATATTTTGTGTTATCATTCATAGTGCTAGCTCCCTTTCGTATGATGGCTCTGTTTGAGGATTTGAAAGTCTCTTTCATTTTTCCCCATTTAATCCACGATTCTACAATCAAGGGGGCTAGTTTTGTTCATGATAACTCGTTTCCTTGAATCTTTAATTTTTTTATACTTT
>NZ_JBEVCB010000011.1:0-2557 GCF_040513385.1 Sporolactobacillus caesalpiniae | reverse complement strand
TGTATATTGCCATCGGAGAAGTCCACTTGTGCCATATTTCGGAGCCACTTCGGCCAGATTTGAAAGCCACTCTTGCCATCATAAGAGCCACCATCGTTCGATGGTGGCTCAACTTCAATTATTTCTTTATCCCATGCCGTTCTCTCATAGATACTTCTCCGTCAATTAAGAGACTATAAGAGTCATGAATGATTCGATCCAAGATCGCATCGGCTAATGTTGCTTCACCAATACTTTCATACCATCCTTGTGTATCGAATTGTGAGCAGAATATTGTGGAGGCTGTTTGGTGTCTTGCCTCTACAATTTCAAGTAAATCTCGTGCTTCGTTTCCCTTTAATGAAGTGAGAAGCCACTCATCGAGAATAAGAAGATTTACCTTTCGGTACATTTTCATTACTTTTTGGAAAATGCCTTCTCCTCTGGCGACGGCGAGTTCATCTAATAGATCTGGCAAGCGAATATACTTTACTGTATAAAATTGTCGACACGCAGCGATCCCAAATGCACAAGACATGTAAGACTTACCGTTCCCAGAGGCACCTTTGATAATTAAGTTATGCTTTTCTTGTATATAATGGCCTGAGGCTAATCGTAGAATTTGAGCCTTATCCAGTTTGCGATCAGGATGATATTCAATATCTTCAATACACGCCTGAGGGTAGCGGAACCCGGCATTTTTAATGAGACGGGCAAGCTTGTTGTTTTTCCTACGATCCCATTCTCGATCCACGAGCAGGCTGAAACGTTCTTCAAAGGATAGGTCGTTAAATTGAGGATTGTGAAGTTGTTCATGATAATACTCAGCCATTGCACTTAAGCGTAGATCATTTAATTTTGAAAGGGTACTTTCGTTGGTCATTTTTCTTTCCTCCCGTAATAAGCTGCGCCTCTAATAAACCCATGAGATTTTTGCTGTTCATTTTTATTTTCTTGTTCGAGTGCTTCTTGTTTCTGCTTGTCCTGTCCGGTTTTTAAGATCGTTGCGATGCTCTTAATATTAGGCCGTGGAGAGTAGTTGAGCGCTCTCATGCATGCGGACTCTAACCGTTCTACTGAATATTTGTCCGCCAGTTTTGAAAGGGCTAAACAGGATTTCAAAGCTTGTTTCTCAACCTTATAGGATGTAAGAATCGCTTGGATCATTGTATGTGTATGGGAGCCAATCGTTTTTGACCAGGATAAAAAATGTTCTGGTGTAAAAGTTAAATAGTCTTTATGTTGATCAGGCATATGATCAGGATTTGTTGATAATTGACCCATTTTTCCATACAGTCGAACATGCGAGGCAATGCGCATCGTGTGATAGAAGACTTCGATTATGCGTTCGGTCACGCGAATATCTACTTGATGTTTTAAGTATTCATAGGGAACAGAGTAATACATTTTTTCTACAGATATGTGATAATCATAGGGTACGGTAGCTGTTTTCCAAGTGGCTAATTCGTATGGGGAAGCTGGCAAAGGGAGCAGCGCAAAGCTCTCTTCCTCCGTGAAGGCGGATTGTCTGCTTCCATTTTTCTTTTGAAACGGTTTTTGATTGTATTCTACTAATTTTTCTTTAATGGATTCATTGAGTTCTTGGATGGAAAAGTACTGACCATTTCTTAATGCGGCAATAATCCAAGTGGATATGATTTTTACGGTGCCTTCAACATTAGGTTTATCTTTCGGATGACGAACTCTAGCAGGGATAATCACAGTTTGATAGTATTCCGCAAATTCTTGGTAGGTCCGATTAATGATCGGATTTGTACTTGAAGAATGATCAACACCCGTCTTAAGATTATCGGGAATAATAGTTCGAGGAACACCATTAAAAAAATGAAAGGCATGGATATGTGCGTGTATCCAACTCGTCGTGTTCATGGATAAAAAAGCTTCAACGTATGCGTATTGGGTGCAGGGAAGGACTGCGACAAAAACATAAGCTGGATGCACTTGTCCAGAGATCGAATCCTTAACTGACGCCGTTTGTCCTGCCCAATCGACTTCCATTGCTTCTCCTGGCTTTCGCTTAATCCGCATCGTTGCTTTTGTCTTAGTGACGTAACGGGTATAAAAGCGACAGAATTGCCGATAGCTATAAGGAATCTCTCTTCGCTCGCGGCACGATTGAACGTATTCATGCCAAAGCAGAGATAGAGTTACACCGCTCCGAGCCATTTCCTTATGAATGTAGTCACCGTCCGGTTTCTGTCTCACCTCTGATTGATTCTTTTCCGGAAACAGTAGTGTCTGCAGCTCTGCATCATCAACATCTTTTTCAAGTGGCCATAAAATATCTTTTTCCTCAGCCTTTTTCAAGACGTCACTGACTGTATTCCTAGAACTACCTACGCTTGAAGCAATGCTTCGAATGCTTAACTCCTGTGCATGAAGACGTAGAATCTCACGGTATTTAACCACACAAAAACCTCCTATTAAATGAATTTGTACCTGTGGTACAAGACAATTATACAGGAGGTGGCTCTGGTGATGTCACAAGTGGCTCTATATTATGTCCTAACATGCTCTAAAATATGGCGCAGTTGGCACTATTCAATGGCAATATACA
>NZ_JBEVCB010000010.1:0-63456 GCF_040513385.1 Sporolactobacillus caesalpiniae | reverse complement strand
CTCGATCGCTCTTGAAGCGACTTGACTATCTTACCAAGAAATTAATACCATGTCAACAACAAATTAACAATCAATTAATTTCTTAATAAATAATGTTTTCATAACCGCAAAAACGATCTTTCTTATTATACATAGGCTGAAACAATATGTCAACAACAAGTAACATCTTGTCCAGCAACATGAAAATATTATCAGCATTCGACACATTTGTCAACAAGAAATCTATAATCCGTAATGTACCTTTACATTTATTAAAATCAAGACAATCGTACTTTCTCCCTTTTACCACTCTCTAGATTCAAATCGCTTCGCTTAAGAAATAATAATTTTTAAATAACCGAAACAACGGATACCCATTCAAGCGGTACAAGACGTCTCAGCACCTTCAGATACTGAATGATTTACAAATTGATTTTAATCATTTTCTAAGCGAAAAATTCATCTTTAATCTTTCTAATTAACGAAATGGTTGAGACGAACGGCGCAGCAAATTCGTTACGACTTTGCTGCGTCGTTCGTTACGATTTTCCTTCGGTTCGATACGAGTTTGGGAATTCGCTACAACTTTCTGTGAGTTCGTTACGAATCTGAGAATTCGCTACTACTTTCTGTGAGTTCGTTACGAGTTTGAGCTCCTTCGTTACGATTTTCCTTCGGTTCGATACGAATCTCAGAATTCGTTATGATCTTGGATGCCTTCGTTACAACTTTAATGTCTTTCGTTACTTTTTCTCTCTTGGGTTGAACTTTCAGGGATTGAGTTCAACTTTTCACTCGTTAGGTTGAACTTTTGGTCTTCGGTTGAACTTTTCCTCTCTTCGGTCTAACTTTCCACGGGTTCGGTTTAACCTCAAACTCGGCTGCTGTTCTGATTTAGCAGGTGACCGCCTATCTGTAATTTTTTCATACAGGTTGTTGCGCTTCTCACGTCTACATTTCAGGGCATATGGCACGAAGGCAGTGCCCTACCTCATTAAGCGTGCCATGAATGTTTCAATAACACAAAAGACCTGCCTGCTCAATACTTACGAGCAGGCAGGTCTTTGCTGAATCCATTCAAATTCAATCTTTTTTTCTCATTTGCGGGAAGAGCAGTACATCACGAATCGATGCTGAATCGGTCAGGAGCATGATCAGGCGGTCGATACCGATGCCAAGCCCACCGGTAGGCGGCATGCCGTACTCCATCGCTTCCAGAAAATCTTCGTCAATAATTTGTGCCTCATCATTGCCGGCTTCGCGCTCGCGCATCTGGTCTTCAAAACGTTCTCGTTGATCGATCGGATCGTTCAATTCGCTAAATGCGTTAGCATGTTCTCTACCGACGATAAATAGTTCGAAGCGATCGCTGAATCGTGCATCGCTTGGATCCTTCTTAGCGAGCGGAGAGATCACGACCGGATGGCCGTATACAAAAGTCGGCTGAATAAGTGTTTCTTCAACTTTTTGTTCAAAAAATTCATTAACTACATGACCATATGTCATGTCGGCCTTTACAGAGATACCATTGTCGGCAGCCAGTTGTCGCGCTTCTTCATCGGTCATCTCCGGCCATAGATCGACTCCGGTCTGTTCTTTAATCGCGTCGACCATATGAACTCGGCGCCAGCGCGGCTTCAGTTCAACTTTTACATCACCGTAAGTAATCTCAGTTGTACCAAGCACTTTTTCAGCTACGGAGGAAATCAAGTTCTCGGTTAATTCCATCACGTCACGCAAGTCCTGATACGCTGTATAAAGTTCCATCATCGTAAATTCAGGATTGTGCTTCGTCGAGACACCTTCATTTCGATAAACACGACCGATTTCATAAACCTTTTCGAGGCCGCCGATAATTAATCGTTTCAGGTGCAGCTCAATCGCGATGCGCATGTAAAGGTCCATGTCCAACGCATTGTGATGCGTAATGAACGGGCGGGCGGCAGCACCGCCTGGTATCGAATGCATCGTCGGTGTCTCTACTTCAAGATAGCCTTGTCCATCCAGTTGATCGCGAATCGCTTTAATGATCTTGCTTCTTAGGATAAACGTTTCCTTAACATCAGGGTTTACAATAAGATCCAAATAGCGCTGACGATAGCGCTGCTCAACATCTTTTAACCCGTGAAATTTATCGGGTAACGGCCGCATGGCTTTTGAAAGTATGCTGAATTTGCTCACTTTAATCGACAATTCGCCTACATGGGTTTTAAAAACGGTTCCTTCAACACCAACAAAGTCGCCAATATCAATATGCTTAAAAATTTCATATTGATCTTCGCCCACAGCATCCTTGCGAATATACAGCTGGATTCTGCCGCTGAAATCCTGAATATCGGCAAAACCCGCTTTTCCTTTGCGTCTTTTCGCCATCAGTCGGCCGGCCATAACAACAGAAACTGCCTGTTCTTCGAGTTCTTCTGTTGTTGTGTCCGCATACAGAGAACGGATTTTCTTTGTATCATGCGTCCGATTATAACGTCCGCCAAAAGGATTCACACCTTGCTCAATCAAAACCTTCAGCTTCTCGCGCCTGGCTTGAAGCTGGTCGGTCAGATCCACTTCCTGACTCATTCTTCCTTCTACCTCCAGTCGTATCCCATAATGATTCAGAATTACATGCATTCACAGGATCGAGCTTTTGCTCAAAATAAGATGCAGTTCGAATACATCTGCAGTATTAAAAATTTCGGCTTCGCTGCATCCCTCGACAACAGCAGAGCCGCCGCCGCAACTACCCAGTGAGCCCCAGGATACGGCGCTTCACCGAACGACTACCTATATACTATAAACCGTAGAAATTTCAATAAATATATAGTATAAGAGGGTGTTCAAAAAGTCTGGGAAAAGGTGATGTTGACGTCATCACATCCTGTGAGAGTACCTCTGGCGCTCGAAACTGTGCTTCCTTGAGCTTCGACGTTCAGGACAAGCTAGTACAGGACGTGGCGATTTGCCTGACCTCGGCTCTTTTTGAACAGACCCTATAAATAAAACTGCCAGTAATACCCCGGCAGTTTGTTATCTAACCGAATTATAGAGAAATAAAAAAACACTGTCAACCTTAGATCGTAGTAGGTGCTAGATCGAATTCAAGCGCATCGCGAAATTCAACAAGTACTTGACGAAGATCAGCACCCGTCTCGCACTGATTAATTTTCTTGCGCACATCACTGCCTCCGCGCAGACCCTTCACGTACCATGCAGCATGCTTGCGCATTTCCAATGAGGCGATGTGCTCGCCTTTCAATTTTACCAATTGATCAAAGTGAATCAAACAGACATCCACTTTTTCTTTGGCAGTCGGTTCAGGCGGCAGCACCCCGCTGTCTAGATATTTAACTGTCTGGTACAGCATCCATGGATTTCCAAGCGCGGCGCGCCCGATCATGACACCGTCCACGCCCGTTTCCTCAATCATCCGTTTCGCATCCATCGGCGTCCGGACATCGCCGTTGCCGATAACAGGAATACCAACGGATTCTTTTACCTGACGGATAATGTCCCAGTCCGCATTTCCTTCATACATTTGCACACGCGTACGGCCATGAACCGCGACTGCACTCCCGCCCGCACGTTCGACCGCCTGCGCATTACGTACAGCATAGATGTGGTCATCATCCCAGCCTTTACGCATCTTGACAGTCACCGGCTTATCAACTGCGTCAACCACCGCTGCTACCATCTCATAGATTTTATCGGGATCGAGCAGCCATCTTGATCCGGCATCGCATTTGGTGACTTTCGGTACCGGACAGCCCATATTTATGTCAATAATATCCGCATTTGTATTCTTATCTACATATTTTGCCGCTTGAACAAGCGTTTCTTTTGAACCGCCAAAAATTTGCAAACTGAGCGGCTTTTCACGATCATCAATATACAGCATATCCAGAGTCCTCTGATTGTGGTGAATAATCCCGCGGTCGGCAACCATTTCGGCACACACCAGCCCCGCGCCGAATCGTTTTGCAATCAAGCGGAATGCGGAGTTGCAGACGCCTGCCATCGGAGCGAGTACCACTCGATTATTCGTCTCAATCGGACCAATTTTCAGCATCAAACCATCCTTTCTTCGCTTATAGTTCCTTCATTTCTTGAAGAGATATGGACAGCTTATCGCAAATTCTCCTAACAAGCTCTGTTTCGGGTTCGCGGCTCTCTCTTTCAATTTCCCCTAAAAAAGTGAGGGAAATACCTAGTTCCTTGGCAAGTTCCGCTTGCGTATAGCCCTTCAGTTTTCGAAAAGCCCGAATTTTCCTTCCCCATTGTTCTTTTTCCATAATCGTACTTCCTCTTCTCCTTTGAGATTTTGCCACAAGTCCATAACTGAACGGTTGATTCCCGGAACAACCAAATGAGGTGCGATCTCAGCAAACGGTTTGAGGACAAAAGCACGACGCGTGATTTCAGGATGGGGCAGCGACAGCTCTTCAGATTGCGTAATCGTTTGGCCACAGACCAAGAGATCAAGATCAATTGTTCTTGGCCCCCAGTGCACATCCCTTACTCGTTCCAGATCTGTCTCTATTTTGTGGACGTACCGCAAAAGCGCAAGGGAAGGGAGCAACGTTTCAATTTGCACGATCATATTTAAAAAGTCGTTCTGCTCGACAGGACCATAGGGTTCGGTCTCGTATATGGACGAGCAGCGTACGACCTGTACTCTTGGTTCTGCCTGCAGCGCCTCAATCGCGTGGTTCAGGAAGCCGGCACGATCGCCTATGTTCGATCCAAGACCGATGTAGGCAACGGTTCGGTTACGTTCAATCTTGACTGATACTGAATCATAATGACCGGCAATCGGCGGGTTAGGCTTGATCACTTTAACACGGCAGCTTTCAACCTTTGAAAACTTGAGCAGAATCGTTTCAGCGATCTTTTCCGCAACAGCTTCAATTAACTTGCATGCACGGCCTTCAACGATTTCTTTCACCTGCTTATAAATTTCCGCATAGTTAACGGTTTGTTCCAGCTGATCGGTTGTTCCCGCCTGATAAAGATCACAATTTAATGTGACATCCACATCAAAACGCTGACCTATTCGTTGTTCTTCAGGGAGTGCACCATGATACCCGTAAAATTGCATTCGATTCAAATTAATTGTATCTGTCACTATGGTCCTCCTGCAGCATTGTATCCATCATCTTCGCCATTTGAGCGATTTGAGGCACATCATGGACGCGCATGATTTGGTATCCCTTGGCAATACCGAGGCATACAGTCGCCCCTGTACCCTCAACGCGCTTATCCACCGTAACATTCAGGGTTTTCCCAATAAACCCTTTTCGCGAGGTGCCCAGCAGGAGCGGATAGCCGAGTTCATGAAAGTCCTCAAGGTGATTCATGACAAACAAATTCTGACGGTAATCTTTCGCGAACCCGATACCGGGGTCGAGGATGATTTTCTCAGGTGCAACACCTGCTTCCCGCGCAAGCTCAATACTCTCTCGAAGATCGCTCTTCATATCTGCAATAATATCTTGATATCGATTGTTATCACGATTATGCATGAGAACGATTGGTGCCTGATACTCCGCGGCGACTCTCGCCATATCGGGATCCGCCTTCGCACCCCAAACATCGTTAATAATATCAGCTCCAGCTTCAAGCGCACGACGAGCTGTCTCCGCCTTATAAGTATCAACTGAGATCGGTATGCTTGTCTGTGCACGAATCGCCTGAATCATCGGTATGACTCGTGCGATTTCTTGCTTCATGTCCACCGGCGTATGCCCCGGACGTGTTGATTCTCCGCCAATATCAATAATGTCGGCTCCGTCACGCTCCATTTGCAATGCATGCGTCACAGCCTGATCCAGATGGTTGAATTGTCCTCCGTCGGAAAAAGAGTCCGGTGTTACATTCAAAATACCCATAATCACTGTTTTTTTTCGATAATCCAGCGTTCTGCCCCTTACATTCATCAGATGAAAAGGAGAAAGTTGAAAGTTGCCCACAGGTGTCTGATCCTCCCGAATATCATTCACAGTTTAATAAAAATAGTATAACACAGATGACCGCCATAGCTTTGCCTAGAGCTTTATAAAACACAGATATACCAAGCGCAACAAAAAAAGGCCTGACTATAATTCAGACCTTTTCCAAGTAATTATCTTTAAATTCGCTTATTCCTCAACTTGATACAACGGAGTGCTCAAATAGCGTTCGCCGTTATCCGGGACGATCACAACAACTTTTTTTCCTTTGCCAAGCTTTTTAGCAACCTGAACACCGCCATAAATTGCCGCACCGCCTGAAATGCCGGCAAGCACGCCTTCCTTTTTACCTGCAAGGCGCGCATACTCAAACGCCTGTTCATTAGCAACATCAATGACTTCGTCGTAGATTTCGGTATCCAATGTATCCGGAATAAATCCTGTACCAATCCCTTGGATCTTATGTGGACCGCCTTTTCCGCCGTTAAGCACCGGTGAGTCCTTCGGTTCAACCGCGTAGACGCGAATGTCCTTAAATTTCTCTTTCAATGCTTTGCCGCTTCCGCTCAATGTACCACCGGTTCCGACTCCGGCAACAAAAGCGTCCAGCGAATCAAATGCTGCGGCGATTTCTTTACCGGTCGTTTCATAATGTACCTGCGGATTTGCCGGGTTTTGAAATTGCTGCGGCAAGAAGTAGCCTTTTTCTTTCGCCAATTCCTGGGCTTTAGCAATTGACCCTTTAATCGCCTGGGCTCCCGGAGTCAGAATAACTTCCGCGCCGTATGCTTTAAACAATTTGCGCCTCTCGATGCTCATCGTTTCCGGCATAACCAAAATTGCCTTATAACCTTTTACAGCAGCGACGAGTGCCAAACCAATCCCCGTGTTTCCGCTCGTTGGTTCGATGATTGTATCATTAGGCTTCAGCTTGCCTTCTTTTTCAGCCGTTTCGATCATCGCCAGGGCAATCCGATCCTTCACGCTGCTGCCCGGATTAAAATATTCAAGCTTCGCATAAAGTTCCGCGTCATTCTCACCTGTCAAATGATTTAAACGAACGATCGGCGTATTTCCAATCAATTCAGTAACCGAATTTGCAACAGTCATCATTCATCCCCCTTTAAATCCTCAGTAATCATGTGCGATTTATATACTATATTATCAGTGAACGATCGTGCCGTCAAATAGTTTACGATCATGCGTCATATGCTTAATTACCTATACGGCAGGGTTCAACTAGTTATGCGACAAAAGATAAAAGAGGAGCTTGCTCATGGGCAAACTCCTGGACTATTTCTTCGAAATCAGTACCCTTAAATCGTCCGCAGTGAATTGATACTTTGTTTCACAGAATTGGCACGTCACTTCGGCGCCGCCGTCTTCATCAATCATTGCTTGAATTTCTTTTGCTCCTAAACCCTTAATGGAAATTCCGAATTTTTCTTTAGAGCATCCACAGTGAAAGTGCACGGGATGTTGTTGTAAAATCCTGTAGTTTCCATCTGAAAACAAGTCATCCAACAACTGTTTCGGAGAATGCCCCGCATCAATCAATTTAGAAATTGGCGGAATTGTTTTCAGCCTTTCTTCCAACTTTTCAATGACAGCATCTTCTGCCCCGGGAAGCACTTGAATGATAAAGCCCCCTGCGGCCTTCACCGATTGATCCGGATTAACCAGGACACCTACACCGACGGCAGACGGTACCTGCTCGGACCGCGCAAAATAATACGTAAAATCCTCACCTAATTCACCTGAGACGATAGGCACTCTTCCGGTGAAATTTTCCCTAAGTCCCAGGTCCTTGACGACACTGAGAAAACCGGTATTTCCGACAGCTCGCGCCACATCCAATTTCCCATGCGCATTCAATTCAAAATGAACTTCAGGATTCGTCACATACCCACGCACTTGACCTTCGGTATCCGCGTCAGAAACAATTGCCCCGATCGGTCCGCCGCCCTGAACGGTGACCGTAATTTTTTCATCGCCTTTTTCTTGGGCGGCCATCATCATCGTCGCAGTCATTGTCCGGCCAAGCGCAGCAGTTGCTGTCGGCCATGTTTTATGGCGCGACTGAGCCTCTTTGATCGTTTCAGTTGTCACTGATGTGATAACCCTAAGGCTGTCGCCGTATGCCAATGCTTTTATAAAATAGTCGCTCATACCGATCATTCCTTTCTTTTTACAAATTACGCTGATAAATAAGAAAGAGTCCCTTGAGTGTAAGTAAAGGATCCACATGATCAATGACATCAGTCTCATGTGAAATCAGCGAACAAAGCCCGCCTGTCGCAACCACTACCGGTTCCGAGGAAGCCTGCTTCTTCATACGGGAAACAATTCCTTCCACCTGCCCGACATAGCCGAAAAGCACCCCGGACTGCATCGCGTGGACCGTGTTCCGCCCGACAATATGCGGCGGCTTCACAATCTCAATTCTCGGGAGCTTTGAAGCCCTTTCATAAAGTGCTTCAGTCGCAATATCAAGCCCTGGTGCAATCGCTCCGCCAACATAGCCTTTTTGCTCATCAATATAGGAATACGTTGTCGCTGTACCAAAGTCAATAACAATGATCGGCGCCTGATAATCATTTACTGCGGCAACCGCATTTACAATCAAGTCTGCACCAAGCTCTCTTGGATTATCATATTTCAGATTAAGTCCGGTCTTGATACCAGGACCAACCACGATCGGCTTCAAATGAAAGTATTTCTCGCATAGCCGTTCAAGCGCAAACATAATCGACGGAACCACAGACGAAATCACCACACCGCTGAAGTCTGTAAAGGAGAGATTGCTATATGCAAAAAGATTGTTGATCAGCATGCCGAACTCATCCTCTGTTTTTTCCCGATCCGTCGAAATGCGCCAATGATTGGTCAAAATTTCGCCATCATAAGTACCAAGAACAATGTGGGTATTCCCAACATCACAAACAAAGATCATTTTATTCCCTCCAGTTTGTTCAATCGGTCGCTCATCTGAGCATGGCATAACGTTTTACTAAGACAACTTGCCATGCCAAGTAATCCTTCCACCGGATATTCGCACAACCTCATACAGTAAAAAAACCAGGCAAGCCTTACTTCTGCAGGATGCAGCTTTACTCATCAACCTTGCGCTTGAACACCCCTTCAGCCGCTCGCTTGCCGCAGGCGATCCGGGAGCCTCCTCGAACAGACGGTCATCTAGCGGGGGCTTCTCCCCTGGATCGCGATCAACAGAGGTTCTCCAGCAAACGTCGCGCGCGTTCGCGTCTCTAACGAACTTATTACTTTCTGATCCTTACAAAAAAAGGAGGCACTCCTAATATGGAGAGGCCTCCTCTTTTTGTAAATGGTGAATCAGTCATGCAATCAAAGCTTATGTTCGTCATCCTTATTTGCATCCGATGGCTTTGGTGCCTCAACAGTTGGTTGAACTGAATCCTCATCTTTTGAATGGATCGTCACTTTAACCTCAGTATCCGATCCGGATGCCGGTTCACTTGGCGCAACTGCAGACGCTTCTTCCTTGTCATCATTTTCAGAAGCGTAGCGGCTCTTGCTTGGTTCGATATATTCGCCTTTTTCATAAAGTGATTTGATCTGCTCTTCTTCCAATGTTTCCACTTTGAGCAATGTCTGGGCGATCAGTTCTAGTTTATCTTTATGTTCGGTAAGCAGCTTTTTGCATCGATCGTATTCAGCTTTCACAATACGCTGCACTTCTTGATCAATTTCAAACGCGATTGCATCACTGTAGTTCTGTTCGTTCTGAATATCGCGTCCCAAGAAGACTTGGCCGCTGTCGTTATTGCCGAATTGCATCGGACCAAGCTTTTCGCTCATTCCAAATTCGGTTACCATGCGACGTGCCAAGCCCGTAACGCGCTGCAGGTCATTGCTCGCCCCAGTTGAGATTTCTCCAAATGTGATTTCTTCAGCAACTCGGCCGCCGAGCAACCCGCAAATTTTCTCAAGAAGCTCAGGTTTGGTCATGAAATAGCGGTCTTCTTTCGGCAATGAGACGGTATAGCCGCCTGCCTGACCACGAGGAATGACCGTAACTTTATGCACTTCATCGGCACCTTCAAGTGCAAGGCCAATAATGGTATGACCCGACTCATGGTATGCGACAATGTTTTGTTCCTTCTTTGAAACAACCCGTGATTTCTTGGCGACACCGGCGATTACACGTTCAACCGCCTCATCAATATCTTCCATGTTAATTACTTTTTTATTGGCTCTCGCAGCGACAAGAGCCGCTTCATTGAGCAGGTTCTCCAAATCCGCTCCGGAAAATCCGGGAGTCAGTTTGGCTACAGTCTTTAGGTCAATCTCTTTTGCGAGCGGCTTATTGCGCGCGTGAACGCGCAACACAGCCTCACGCCCGATAAGGTCAGGACGGTTGACCGGAATTTGGCGGTCAAAGCGTCCCGGACGGAGGAGCGCCGGGTCAAGGATGTCCGGACGGTTGGTTGCGGCAATAATGATGATTCCTTCATTTGCGCCGAACCCATCCATTTCAACCAGCAACTGGTTCAACGTCTGTTCACGTTCATCATGACCACCGCCGAGTCCGGCACCACGCTGACGTCCTACTGCATCAATTTCATCAATAAAGATAATACATGGCGAATTCTTCTTGGCCTGATCAAACAGATCGCGGACACGAGATGCGCCGACACCAACAAACATCTCTACAAAATCCGATCCGCTTATTGAGAAGAACGGTACGCCTGCCTCACCGGCAACCGCGCGCGCAAGCAATGTTTTACCTGTACCCGGAGGTCCCTCAAGTAACACACCTTTTGGAATTCGCGCGCCAAGCGCAACAAACTTTCTCGGATCCTTTAGGAAATCAACAATTTCCACCAGTTCCTGCTTCTCTTCATCTGCCCCTGCTACATCTTTAAACGTAACTTTCTTTTTATCCTCAGAATACAGCTTGGCTTTGCTTTTGCCGAAGTTCATCACACGGCCGCCGCCACCTTGAGCCTGATTCAAAAGGAAAAAGATTAGGAAGAAAATAATCGCAAACGGAATCAATGATGTGACGAATGTAATCCATCCGCTTGTCCGTTCCGCCGGTTTCACATCCAAATTCGATTGCTTTGCTAGATCAGTGACCTGATTTACCGCTTTGTCACTCGCAGGCAAATACGCTTTAAATGTCGTATTTTTGTCAGCGCTCTTTAAATGTCCTGTCGCCGCATAGACACTGCCTTCAGGTTGTAAGGTCAGCTGATCTACATTGCCTTCAGTTAAATTGGATTGAAAAGTACTGTAAGTCATCGGTTTTACAGTCCGGTTTGTTTCCGTCAGCCAGCTGACGATACCAATGATGACTACAGCAATAAATAAATATATGATAATATTCTTGAAAAGTCGATTCATGCCTTACCTCCTCCCGCTCTAAAAACAGATCATATTTTATAGTACCACATACGATTGTTGCCGCTCAACCAATTGCATTTCCGTAGATAATTGGATTAAATAGGACGAATGTCTCCCACCAATCGCGCTCTTATGCCTCGTATATTTCAGGTTTCAAGACACCGATAAACGGAAGATTGCGGTATTTCTCCGCATAGTCAAGACCATAACCGATGAGAAACGCATCGGGCACGGTAAATCCGGATAAGTCAGGCGCAATATCCGATTTTCTTCCTGATGGTTTATCGAGCAGCGTCACAATCTTGATTGATTTTGCTTTTCTGGTCTTAAACAATTCGACCAAATAACTCAGGGTCAGTCCGCTGTCAATAATATCCTCAATTATCAGAATGTCTCTGTTCTCCACTGAAGTGTCCAGATCCTTGAGAATTTTCACTTCTCCTGAAGACACAGTGGAGTTCCCATAGCTGGACACATCCATAAAGTCAATTTCAATCGGAACTGTGATTGTTTTAATCAAATCCGCCATAAAGGGCAGCGCGCCTTTCAGAACACCGATAACCAGCGGAAAGGAATCTGCGTATTCGTTCGAAAGCAATGCGCCGAATTCATGCACCTTATTTTGGATCTCTTCTTCGGTAATTAATATTTCCTTAACATCTTCCTTCATGCCTGTGTCCTCCCAAAACCAGCAAACGGTATAAACTTAAGCTTCAAATAATTTTTTTCCTGTGAAGTTTGGGGTGACGGAAGTGTCATCGCCCGCTTCAGCATCGGCAGCCACAGCACATTGTCTTTCGCGTCCGTAACCATCGGCCAGATCAGTCTTTGATTACGGTCAACCTTCTCGTTAATAAATATACGCTGAATCTTTTGTGACCCTGCCATTCCATTAGGACTCATTCGATCGCCATTGCGGAACGTTCGGACAAAAAGCGGCAGTGAAACAGCCGCATCATCAAAGATGAAACAATCCCGTCCCAGTTCGTTCGATAAATGATCCGCTTTCACATAGTCAGCTTCAAAATATCCGGACGGGAATTCGGTTTGTCCGGGAATTGCAATCTTTATTTTTTCATTCATCCCACCGAAATTCGGCATAAACCCGATCCAGCAGCGATCATATGATTTTCTTGCTGTAAGCCCCATTGGGAAAAACGCAGCCCCTGAGGAACGATTGGAGCGCAACAACTGCAATAATTGTTCAATATGTATCGGTTGATGTGATGGCTGTAGCTGTTGACTTGTGTAGAGATAACATAATAGTAGATGAATTGTCCGTCTTTGTAAAGCGGGATGAATGCCAATCAACTTAGGGATTGAAAGCGCATATCTTGTTTTTTCTTTTTCCAGTGTTACCGTTTCCAGCTGCTGCTCGGCCATTTGTCCGAGCAGCGATTCATCTTCGGCGATGCGTTCACTCTCATATTGGAATTTGAGATGCACGGAAGGATTTTCTTTTTTTAAAAACGGAAGCACATATTTACGAAAACGATTTCGCGTGTGCGCATCTGAATCATTCGTTTCATCCTGTCGCGGCACAATGCCATTTTGTGCGCAATACCGTTCCAAATCTTTTTTCGTTTGCGAAAGAAACGGTCGAATAATTTCCTTACTGCCGAAAGCTCGTCGAACGGGGATTCCTGCTCTTCCCAACCCAACTGTTCCACGGACCTGCCGCATCAACATGGTTTCGATTTGATCGTCACCATGATGGGCCAATACAAGGGCATCGGCATTCGTCGCTTTCATTGTCTCCGCGAAAGCCTGATAGCGCAGCGCGCGGGCCGCTGTTTCAATACTGATCTTTTTTTCACGACTCCATGAGCGCGCGTCCACTGTTTTCCCAATAAAAAGGATATCCCGATCGGCACAAAATGATGCAACATAGTTTAAATCCTCGGTGCTGTCCATGCCCCTCAGTCGGTGATCCACGGAGCAAACGGCAAGCTCGAGCATCCACTCTTTCTGTTTCATATAGAAAAAATGGAGAAGCGCCATCGAATCGGCGCCGCCACTGACGCCTAGTACAAGTTTGGAGTTGGGACGGATCAAGTGATGGCTGTCGATAAATTGTGTCACTTGTTCGTTAAATGTCATCGCAGATTTCTCCTTATATTGAAACAGGTCACCCTATAATGTATGTCCACAATACTCCAAAAATCACATCACGTAAATAATGACAAAAAGAATATAAGCAGATATCACAACGGACGCAGCCATCCAGGCCGATTTCCAGGTTTCGCGATTGCTCGCGGGTTGCCTTCTTTGACTGTGTCTAACTTTTGCGACATGTGGTTCGTTTTGCTGGTTCGCCATAATGTCATGAAGAAGCTCTCGGCGCATTTGATCTGCAGTTGTATAGCTGCCATTCAGCGCATTCATCATTATTCTACGAAAAGGAACGAGCCTTGGTTGCGTCTTCACGAGCTGTCGCAACTGTAGTTGCGGCGTGCTCAGCCTTTCCATTCGTTTACCCGTTGCGGCATAAACTAAGATCATCACGCAAGCAAAAAGATCATAGCTAGGTTCTGCACGCCTGCTGCCTAATCCCCAGTACCCGCGATCATAAAATTCTGTATATTCTCTCACCGATCGTCCGATTCGCGTCGCCCCACCAAAATCAAGACATCGAATCGAATGGCCCGGGTGCATTAAGATCAAATTTTCCGGCTTAAGATCACCGAAAATATAACCTGTCTCATGCAACTGCTGCAGCTGCTTTAACAGCTGAAGCATATAGACAAGCGCCCAATCAAATGGTTTTCGCTTCAGCGCTTCAGATAATGATACGCCGTCCAAATATTCCATGGCACAAAAGCCAATGGTTCTGCCCCCTATTAACCAGTCGTCACTATCATATAAAGAAGGCCCCAAAGGATCCCCTTGGAGCTTTTCAAACTGTTTCAATACATTGACCTCCGAGATCAATGATGCACGATCCTTCGCCAGTTTTATCGCAATCGAACGCGCACCGTCCCGAGCCAGGTACACTGTGCCTTGCGCGCCGCTCCCTAGCCATTTAACCAATTGATAACGGTTTCGATGCCATTTTCCAACAACCACTGTTCCCGGTGCGAAGCGCAAATTATCTTGGCCCGTCATCATAAGCCTCATCACCATCATCATAAAACCCGCGTTTTCTTGATACGGAATCAAAACCTCTTACTGCTTCTTTAATAGCGGGACCCGTCGGTGTAATACCATGTGAACTGATTTTGTCGAACGTGCGTTCAATGCTGTCTAATTGCGGTGTCCACGAAATGACCTTCTGCACTGATTTCCTTTTCCCGGGAAATAAGTAGAGACAGAATTGATTTTCACCCATGCGTGCAGATAAGCTTAAGGACAGATCCTTCAGCGCATCCCTCACAGTTGGCAGCTTATTTTTCATGCTGGCACTTGTGTCGACAAGAATACATACGTGAAGGTCTGCGGTTTCTCCAACTTCATCAACAACTTCCATGACCTTGCCGCGTTTTTCTGGAGGCAGATCCTCTACCGATTCCCCATCGCCTAGAATATCCTGAAGCTGTCGATTAATCACACCTTTAATCGTCTGGGTCATCGCCTGCTTGGTCACCATTTGCACGGTTTGCGCCAGTTGCTTGGTTTGCACAATCTGACTGATTCCGCCGCCAGCTTGAGCAATTCCTTCCACTTCCTGAAGACCATGCCCGTCTTCGGAATCATACTGATCCAGCACGCCAATAACATTGACTGTAATCCCTTGTTCTCGGGCAAGTGCCGCCATCGCTATCGGATCTTCGCCTTCATTTGAACATCCATCCGTAATTAATAAAATTTGCTTTAACGTGCCTTTTTTCATCGCGCCTTTCAACTCCTCCCTGAATCTAGCATTATGATGGACAGGAAAAGTAGTTTCTATACCCGCCAGATTCAGAAAAACACACAGATGTGTCTGGAGTTTACGCAGTACAGGCACCACAAATCTAGTGACCTGCCATTCACTAAGATTAGTGAAGAACTATTCCCTATAGTCAATCAATTATTCAGCGCGACTAAATTGCCTCTCACTTCGATCTGTCGAAAAAGCAGACCACTCCGGAATATGATGACTGATTCGAGCGGCGATGACCGTCATATCGTCATCGATGCAGCCATCCCCCACCCGAATCACCTCTTCAAGCAACAAGTCGGCAATTTCTTGAGGATTATTTGTCTGCAGTTCTTTTATTTTTCGTTTCACCCATGCCTCCTTATTCTCAATATGCTTCGGTGCGTCAAAAATTCCGTCACTCATCATGATGAGCAAGTCACCCGACTTTAATTGTTCCGTCTTTACATCCACGTCGAAGTCTCGGATCATTCCAATGGGCAAGTTCTCCGCATCCAACATGAAAACCCGTCCGCCACGCTTGACAAAGCTTGGATTTGATCCTATTTTTAGAAACTTTGATGTCGCATTTTGCAAATCAATCAGTGCTAAATCCAAGGTCGCATAGATTTCTTCAGTGGAGCGAAGTGACAGAATTGAGTTGATGGACTTGATGGCCAGCGTCTCATGAATACCGGATTTCAGTACTTTTTTCAGCAGCTGCAACGTATCTTTACTCTCCATATCCGCACGCTCACCATGACCCATCCCATCGCTAATCGCCATCACATATTTTTTTGAACCGATTTCAAAAAGTGAGTAATTGTCACCCGAGATACTTCCTCCGCCCCTCGCCGCTGTTGCAACACCGGTTTCAAGATCAAAGGCTCTTGCTGAAATAAAGACGACCCGACTCGGGCCTCCGGGAAGGTCAGATGCCTGTTTCTTCTCAACAACAATGCTCTCGCCAAGAATGTCGGAGAGTAATGGGGCAATAACCTTCTCACAAGCGCCGTAATTATCGGTCGGCAAAACGGCCTCAATATCAATCGCCCCTGATTCAAGATTATAAATTTCAATACTCTCTACACGAAGTCCGACCCCGTTCAATTTGGACAGGATCATCTCCTCCTGCCACTCATGCAAGCCGCGCTCGCGCTTCATTTCACTGGCAAAGTCACCCATAACCTGGGAAACACCCTTAAGCTGATCTGCGACGAGTCGACGGCTTTCTTTAACATTTCGTCTCATTTTCTCCTGTAATTCCGCTAGACTCTGCTCTCGGCGAATGACGTCGAGTGTGCGATCCGCTTTTGAGCACTGGTCACGCCACATTCGGTGGAGCCGTCCGTCATCTGCCCGATTCCCGCGGCGAGATTCGTCACGCAGCTCAAGCATTAAACGCTGCGTCTGCTCAAAGTTTTTTACCCAGCAAAACTCTTTTTTGAAGCAGTTCTGGCATGTTTTCGCAGTGACTTTGCTTAGAAACAGCTCATCATCCGGCGTCTCTTCCTCCACCGGCGGATAGAAGCTTTTCGCAAGCGTTTGGAAAAGTCCTGAAAACTGTTCCACCCTGCCGACTGTCACATCCCGCAGCTTACGGACATATTGCTGCTGCTCTGCCTGATATTCGCGCGTACCGGGAATAAAGGAAGCCATTTGTCTAATTAAACTTTTCGGAGTTAATAGAAACAACACGAGCGCCGCCACTGAATCGATAACCTCGTTTCCAAGTCCCGCGTAACCGCCTCCATAGACGCCAATGAGCAAGGTGGAAATGAGCAAACCGGCTGAGACGCCTAGTTTTCCGGCCTCCTTCAGCAAACCTCCCAGTACCCCTGAGAAGGCGAGCAGGCTCATTTGATAGAGACTGGACACACTGGCCATGCCCAAAATCAAGCCGATCACCACACCCACAGTTGAACCAATCGCGGCACCGCCGGCATATGCAAACAGAAGCACGGCATAGCGGGCAAGCACATGATCGACAGACACATCGTAAATATGCCATCCAATTGTTCCGGCGATTACCGACGAGATCAGAATGACAAAACAAATGATCTCCTCATTGCGAAAAAGTTTATGATTGACACGCGTCGACATGAGCGGCACGCTCTGCATGAAGATCAGCGTCACCAATGCGGCCAGCGAAGCTTCAGCGCCTGCCGTCAGCACATCTGTCCATACGAGTGTTAATGAGAATGCCGCCTGACACAAGAGCCGAACCAAAAGTCCGGCAATTAATACAAGCGCCGGCAGCCACCGTTCTTCATGCACTCGGTGAAATGCACGCATGATTCGCTGTCCTGCCAAAAAAACGAGCAAGGCTAACAATGCGTAAAAGGCTTGTCCCACAGAAAGCGTCAGACCTCCCGCCAATACTGCTAGTGAATCTGCCCATCTCCGCTTACGCTTCATCCAGAATACAGTTGCAAAATAAGGCAAAATAAACGGAGTCAGGCTTGTAATGAGCACCGCTCGACCAAGTAAGAAACCGGCTAGCAAGAAAAAAAGATCCGTTCGGAACAGTACGCCTAGCAGAAATGTCTGAAAGGAATGACCTGGTTGCGATCCGGCCTGAATCGTTCGATCTTTATGCACATAAGGATCAATAGTGCCCGCAGCAACACTACCAAATTTTTGAATCATATCGCTCGCCGCCTTTTAACTTATGATTGTATGATCCATTAAAGCATAGTAGACGTTCATAATTTGTCAGAATTGCGAGCTTGTATTCAAAAAAACTTCGACGGCTTTCTTAATGTTCATCCAAAAATGACATTCGAACGTGCAGGCTGTCGATTAAAGGCCCGAATGATCAAGGAGCACACATACCTAAATCTGCTAGAAGCTCTATTCGTTCTAAACGCAGAAAAAACACCCAAGCTCTTCAGCCTGAGTGTTTGTTTTGATCTATATATGGAAACTTTCGGAAGCCGCATTTACCCTCTTCTTGCACCGCGTCCCCCACGTTTGGATTCTGTCTGGCGCTTAATTGTCGAAAGACGATCCTCACTATCTTTCAGATATTGGGAAATTTTGTCCTCAAAACTCGGTGCGCGTGTTGTAAATCTTTTTCCTCCACCGTGCCTTGGACCTCTCGACGATGACGACGGCGCGACCTTCGGTTTATCGACAGCTTTACGGATGGACAGACCGATCTTTCCATCAGGAGCGACCTGCAACACTTTAACCGTAACTTCATCACCAACTGACAAAACATCGTGAATATCTTTCACGTATCGATCCGCTACCTCACTGATATGAACCAGCCCTGTTTTCCCGTCGGGTAAATCAACGAAGGCTCCGAAATTCGTAATTCCTGAAACTTTACCCTTCAGCTTGCTGCCTGCTTCAATTGACATAAAAAAAAGCTTCCTCCTAAATTAGTATCACTAATTATATTATTATACATAGCAAAAAAAGTGCCTGTCAATCCTTGTCGTGATTGGGTTTTGAAAAAATAATTTCGCCTTTATTTGATAAAAGGTAATCGCGTCTGGCAATCTCTCCAATATATTTCTTATCATGAAGCAGTTTAATACGCTTCTTCAGTTGAACTGCTTGAAGCTTCGATTGATCCAACTGCTTTGCAAGACCTGCTTTTGTTTGCAGGACTCGATTAAGTTGATGAGATTGCGAAATCAGAGAGGAAACCATGAATGTGCAGACCAAGGCGAAGACAGCGAAGAAAGCGACTAGGCGCCGAATTAATCCCTTACGCCGTTTTCGTTTTCTCTTTTCATTCATCTCATGCGATTGCAAATAGTTCGTCTGCAACCGAGTGACTCGCTCCGCACCGGCACTTCCCATACGTTCGTTCCCCTCCGATCATTTCCGCCTTGTGAACCGTGACACCCATTTCCCGAATTGCTGCTGGATCTGTATCCTTTTCTTTATAAGGAAGAGCAGCCATTGATCCGGCACAATCAGCCGAATCACGCCTCTTAAAATTTTCAAAGGAATAGAAATCAGAAAGAGTGCCACTTTCAATACGGTGTTTACTGTCATTCTACACAATCTATACGCAAGCATCAATAGGAAAAAAAGCGGATAGATCAATAAATTATAGACAGTTTTTGCGGTAAAACGCCCCACTCGGACAATCACGGCAATAATTCTGCCGAACAATCGCATAAAAGCGTTTTCTAAAATTGCTTTGTAACATGCGAAGCCAAGCAGGATTCCCAAAAAATAGTAAAAGCGCAGTTGTCCTTCGTTAACAGGCAAAAGCAAAGAAAAAAGCAGCAGGGCCTGTACAATCCAAAAGAGAGGGTCTGAAATCAACAAAATCCATCGGCGTCCTTTTTTCGGGTGCACGAAATATTGATAGATCGAAAAAGAGGCGCCGAACCACACACCCATGGCAATCATCAGCATGAGCGAGACATATTGTTCTTCAAGTGTCATCGAAACAGCTTGCTGAAGAAGCCTTTATTCGCTTCTCCGCCTTGATCATCCAGATAGCTGATTTCAATGATTTGACCCTCAATCAATACCTGTCCCTGCTCAACATTCAGATTTTGCATTTTCAGACCTGAACCCCGTACAGCAAGATAGCCCAGCACCGTCTCAAGAAGGAATTCTTCATGATCAAAGCTGTCTACATGCTTGACACCTGTGATCTCGATTGATTTCCGATCTTTCACGATGATGTTCTGATTTTGCACCGGCTTGTCTTTACTTGGGATCTGTGACGAATAGAATTGACTCATCGGACTCCCCTCCTCTTTTCCATACATTATGAGGAAGCTGTCCCATTTAGAACCTGGGAAGGGAGCTGCATATCATTTGTTTTTTCTTTGTTTATTTGCTTGCAGATTGTTCATTAACCACTTCATAGAGTGAAGCGGCTTCTTCTTTTTTGACAACTTCCTTGAGCAGCAAAATACGGACGGTCATCGGTTTTTGACCGAAATGAAGCGTCAGAACATCGCCGACGGCGACATTGGAGCTGGCCTTGCCTGGCTGACCATTAATGTCGACACGCCCTTGATCAGCAAGTTCCTTGGCTACTGTCCTTCGCTTTATTAATCGGGATATTTTCAAATATTTGTCCAATCTCATTTTTTCACTGCATCCTTAAATTTATTTCCCGCTCTAAATCCGGGCACACTCGTTGAAGGAATGGTGATGGTCTCTCCCGTTTGCGGATTGCGGCCTGTCCTGCTTGCTCGTTGTCGAACTTCAAACGTTCCGAACCCGACAAATTGAACTTTTTCCCCTTTTGAAAGTGTGTCCATAACCTGATCGAGAGCCTCGTTTATGACCGACTCTGTTTCCTTTTTCGAAATGCCTGTCTTTTCTGCTACTTTATTTATTAATTCATTTTTATTCATCAATGTGTCCCTCCGTAAAAATAGTCAATTCGTAACAAACCCGTCCAAATTTACATTGCCATCATTTTTTTCATTTTAACATAACTTGACTGTTGATCACAGTTATCGCTATCGCTACTTGTCTTTTAGACTTGCTTGCTCGAAGGAAGCTCACGCCTCTTATGCCACGGATTGGGCAAACGTTTCACATCCTGAGCGTCAAGAAAACGCAGCACATAAAGAAGGACGATAAACGTGATTCCGCCAAAAACAGCTCCCGATAGAGCAATAATTGCTGCTGCCGGCCGCACGGGCAGTGATTTTGTCAAATAGCTAATAACCATTTTACCCAGCAGCACAGTCATCGCCATACCCGTAATAGCGGCAGCTAATTTTATACCAATCCTCCACCCGAGGTGCTTCATTAATGCGGCTTGGCGTAAATAGAAAAGACTCAACCCAGCGGCGGCAGCTGTTCCCCCGCAGGTTGCGATCGCCGCGCCGACAATCGAAAAGTGCGGAACGAGCAAATAATTGCCGAGACCTTTGACACCCGTACCAATGATTAAAAAATAAATGGGAATCCATGGTTTTCCGGTCGCCTCTAAAACACCCGAGGCAGTTAAAAGAAGGGATAGTGTCAGCATCGTGAGCGCAGCAATGGCGAATGCCGTTGTCCCCTGGGCATTCCGAAACAGCATGATGTTCACTTCACGGCTGATCGTAATAAGACCTGCCGCTGCCGCCGCACCAAGCGCCAAGCTTACCTTTATCACGAGTGTGGCTTCAATCTGAAACTCATGTCGTTTTTTTAGTGAGGCGAGCTGTGCGAGTCGGGGCACAATCGCGGCTGTCAACGATGTCGCAGCAATCATGCCGAACTGGGTAAGTATGTACGCCCGATCATAAATCCCCTTTTCTGCTCGAGGATCCGCAAGATGGAGCTTATCCAAAAACCGGAGCACCGTCAGCGAATCCAATAGTTGAAACGGCAACAAGGGTACTGCAAGAATGGAGAAGAGGCATCCGCTGATCATTAGTGTACCGACAAGGCGCCAATCGACTGCAAGAGAGAATGAGAACAATTCGCGGACGAAGGCTCTTTTTCGAGGCAGAAAAAAAATCAGGACCGCAATGGTAACAAGCGGAGCAAGTGCAGAGCCTGATGTTGCCGCCGCTCCAAATTGATAAGCATCTCCCTGATTGACAAATAGGTACCATGACGCAGCAAGGATAAAGCAGACACGCGCAGCCTGCTCGCTAATCTGAGATAGAGCTGTGGGCAGCATGTTTTCCTTATCCCCCTGAAAATTGCCGCGCAAAAGGGCGACGAGTGGAACAAATAAGTAAACCGTCGCCGCAACGCGAACTAAACCGGTAAGATGCCGATCACCAATCATCGCCGTTAAGGGGCGTGCAAAGAAAAACAGGACAACAAAAAACAAGCCGCATAGAAAGAGCAGGGCTATGAGTGCATGCCTCTGAACAGATGCCTTCATTTCAATCCTTTCATCCGCTTCGGCCATATACTTCGAGATAACGATAGGAAATCCTGTACCGCCTAGTGCAACGGCCAATGCGTAAAAAGGATAGACTTGCTGATATACATAGAAGCCCACATCACCAGCAAGGTTTTGATAAGGCAGCCTGTAAAGCGCGCTCATTATTTTCACAAGCAGAGCAGCACCGGTTAAAATTGCCGCGCCTCTCCAAACTAAGTGGCTTTCTGTCTTTTCGTTGCCCATAATCTCTCTCGCTTTTCCCTAAATTCTACAAAGGATTATATCATAACTTGTCGCGCGGCGTTTTGAATCTGCGATCCTATACTCCTATCGCGCCTGCAAAAGGGCATGATTTGACCATCTCCCACAAACCAGAATAAATCGCCAAGTGTATGATCATTTCCAGGCCAAACGAAAAAGAGGCGATGGTTCCGCCTCTTTTCATGCATGTGGTTAATGCTCCATTTGTCTGCCAAGGAAGCCGGCAGCCGTCTCTGCAAGCTTCACTTCAACATCACCCATCTGCGTCTTATCCTTATCAATCAGAATAATCGTCCCGATCGGGTCTCCCCCAGCTATAATAGGAGCAATCACATAGGGACCGGACAAATTTTCATGCCCTTCCATTAGGGGCTCTCCACGATTTTGCTCTAGAATGGTTTGCCGCTGTTCCATTGACTTTTCAGGAACCGATAGCAACCGTTTTTCCAAGAAATCTTTTTTTGAACCGCCCGCGACCGCAATGACTGCATCCCGATCACTAACCAATGTTAATTTACCTGAATTTTCCGCTAATGCTTCTGCATATTCTTTTGCAAAATCGCCAAGTTCACTCATTGGTGAATATTTTTTTAAAATCACTTCACCATCATGATCAACAAATATTTCCAGCGGGTCACCTTCACGTATACGAAGCGTGCGCCTTATTTCTTTGGGAATAACCACCCGCCCAAGATCGTCAATCCGACGGACAATGCCAGTTGCTTTCATACAAGGATGTCCTCTCTTTCCGCTTCCGCAAAAATCATCTATTCCTTGTATTATTATCTTCGCTACTGGTCAAAGTATGCATTTTTCCCCAAATTTATCCTGCTTTCTGCGTTGGATCCTTCAGTTGCTCAACTTCGCTGAGGAGTTTGCCTACTTCTTCAAGCAGCGGCACGGGATTTCGTGCATTCTGCTTGATGGTTACTTTCATTTTAGATCCGTCAGCGCCTAGTCCGACTCCGGAACCCATTTTGCTTATTGATTTAAATAAAGATTCGCGATCCAAAGATTTCCATCCTAGTTCAGAAAAAATAATTCTGATTTCCATTCCATACTGTTTAATTTCCTCAATCATCAACTTATTCGCTGTCACACGAACCTCTGCGACTTTGAATAGGTCGGCAACTTCTCTAGGATAATCGCCAAACCGGTCGATCATTTCATCCTTCAGTTCAGCCACATCCTGAAGCGAGTCTGCAGCTTTGAAGCGTTTATACATATCAATTTTTTGTAATGAATCTTCAATGTACACATCCGGAATATATGCATCTGTATCAACTTCAATAGTGACTCTAGACGGCTTCTGAATTGTCTGTGTATTGTCCTTTTTACTGCGTTCCGCGATCGCGTTCTGAAGCATTTGGGAATAGAGATCAAAACCGACTGAATCAATAAATCCATGCTGCTGCGCACCGAGCAAGTTCCCGGCACCGCGAATGGACAAATCGCGCATGGCGATCTTAAATCCAGAACCGAGCTCTGTGAATTCCTTAATTGCCTGCAGCCTTTTTTCTGCCACTTCATTCATCACTTTGTCGCGCTGATAGGTGAAATACGCATAGGCTACTCGGCTTGAACGTCCAACTCGTCCACGCAGCTGATACAACTGGGCCAGCCCCATACGATCCGCGTCATAGACAATCAGTGTATTTACATTCGGGATATCGACACCCGTTTCAATGATCGTTGTGCTGACGAGTACATCGGCGTTCCCGTCAAGAAAATCAATCATGGCCGATTCAAGTTCCGATTCCTTCATTTGTCCATGCGCATAAGTAACTGCTGCATCGGGAACAAGATTCGATATCATTTCCGCCATCCGCTGTATCGTTTCAACACGATTATAAAGGAAGTAAACCTGTCCTCCACGCGCCATCTCCCGCTCAATCGCCTCGTGAATGAGCGACATATTGTATTCCATGACAAATGTTTGAACCGGAAAACGATTCTCCGGTGGCGTTTCAATAATTGAAAGGTCACGCACGCCAAGCATTGACATATGAAGTGTGCGGGGAATCGGCGTCGCGGTTAATGTCAATACATCAACATTAGCCTTCAAACGCTTAATCTTTTCTTTATGCGTAACGCCAAATCGCTGCTCTTCATCAACAATCAGTAAGCCAAGGTCTTTGTATTGAACATCCTTCGACAATAAGCGATGAGTTCCGATCACCATATCGACCGTACCCGCCTTTAGTCCCTTAAGCGTTTCCAATTGTTCTTTCCTTGAGCGAAAACGACTGAGCACGCCAATGGAAATTGGGAAGTCCTCAAAACGCTCACTCGCTGTTTCAAAGTGTTGCTGCGCAAGGATGGTCGTCGGAACAAGCAGCGCCACCTGTTTCCCATCCGCAATTGCTTTAAATGCGGCACGTAAGGCTACTTCAGTTTTGCCATAGCCAACGTCACCACAGAGCAGTCGATCCATTGGCTTTTCTTTTTCCATATCCTTTTTGATTTCCTCAATCGCCTGAAGCTGATCTGTAGTTTCTTGGTATGGGAACGCTGCTTCAAATTCTTGCTGCGCCTCGCTGTCTTTGGCGAAGGCGTAACCTTTGCTCGCCTCTCGTTGTGCATAGAGCTTAATTAAATCATCGGCAATATCCTGAATTGACGAACGCGCTTTACTCTTTACTTTCTTCCATTCACCACCGCCAAGCGCGTATAACTTAGGTTCCTTGCCTTCAGAACTGACATATTTCTGAACCTGATCAATATGCTCTACAGGAACGTAGAGCTTGTCGTTCCCTTTATAAATGATTTGCATGTAATCTTTATGAGTGCCGTTTACTTCAAGCGTCTCAATTCCAGCATAGCGACCGATACCGTGATCCACGTGAACAACATAATCACCGACTTTGAGTTCACTATAATTTTTCAGTCGTTCAGCATTGGATAATTTTTTTCCTCGGTGATTCGCTTTCGCTGCCTTTTTCGTAAAAACTTCCCGTTCTGTGACTACAGCGATCCTCTTCAGAGGCAATTCGAACCCGTTCTCAAACTGACCGATGGTGATTTGACTGACGCCCTGTATCGGCAGCGTTTCGGGAGTGACTAATTCTGCCTGAACGCCATAATCCGACAGCACTTGCTCCAGTCGTTTCGCGCGTTCTTTATCCGAGGCGAGAAAGGTAACCGAAAATCCGCCTTTCTGCCATCGCTCCACTTCCGTCTTGAGCAGCTGAATCTGCCCATGAAAATTCTGCATGGCGCGACACGTCATGCCAATCACATTCTGGGGTTGAAATTGCCCGTGATACCGTAGGAAAAGAGAGAGCAAAAGAATCGGATGAGTCAATCGATCCGTCAGCTGCGGCCAATCCATTGTTAACGGCAGCTCGCCGACCATCTCCCCCTTTTGCAGCATGTCGACCTGCCACTCAGCTTCCTCACGATCGAGTTGCTCGGACATTTCCTGAATTCGGCTGATCTCATCGAAAATGATGAGCGTATCATTCGGTAAATAATCACTGATGGTTGTTAACTTGCTGTACATCAAAGACGCATATTTGTTCATTCCGTTAAACGGCTGCTTCTGCTTTAATGATTCAATGTCAGCGGCGATGTGTTCGCTGATCAGTTCCTGTGCTTTCTGATCCGTCACCCTGGCTAACGTTTTAGCGAGCTCGCGTTCAAGTCCTTCAGCGGCAACCGAATAGTTTTCTTCATAAAGAAGCAGCTCGCTCGCCGGACCGATCAGCACGCTTCCTTGAATCATCTTCAAGGAGCGCTGAGAATCACTGTCGAAGAATCGTACAGAATCGATTTCATCATCGAACAATTCAATACGAATCGGGTGCTCCTCCGTCAATGGAAAAATATCGATAATTCCACCACGAATACTGAATTGTCCCGGACCGGTGACCATCGTCTCCCGCTCATAGCCAACCGCAGTCAGTTTACGCGACAGTTCATTCAAATCCACGGTCTTTCCAGCTTCAAAATGCATTAGGCTCGCTTTCCACAAATAGAGCGGAGCGAGCAGCTTTTTCAATCCGGCAACCGGTATAATGATTAACGCTTTCCTGTTCTGCGCGAGCCTGTTCAGTACATCGATACGCTGGGCAAGCAGTTCCGGACTGGCAACAGCAAGTTCTGAGGCAATCAAGTCATTCGCCGGATAGAGAAACAGCTCCTCCGAATCTATCAAACCTTCTAAATCGTTATAGAGTTTCTGTCCTTGATATAAATTATGGGTGACAACAACAGCCGTCTGCTGTCTTTTTTGATAAAGCGCCGCGATCCACAGTGCTTTTGCTCCACCAGACAGTCCAGACACCAGTTGCTGCCTCATCCCTTGTTCATAGCCTTCGAGTACGGCTTGAATTTCATCTACTTTTTGCTGGTAATAGTGGCTCAGGCCAAGCATTGGCTACCCTCGCTTTCTTAAAACCGAAAAACGCTTTGGCATCAGCCAAAGCTCTGCAGTGTTTACTCAGAACCCTAATCATCGGAGATAAACTTATATGATTATACCCCGGTACATCGCTACTTATTCGTATTATACACGTTCATAACCTGTGTAAAAGGCAACGTGATCCACGCTTTAGCGGCATCGGACGCGCGTTCAATTGCCGACGCGATTTGCATCTGTTCATCGCCCGAAAAGCCCTGAAGCACGTAGCGAACAACCGCTTCACGTGTATGCTGCGGATGACCGATTCCTACTTTGATTCGAGCGAATTCCTGCGTTTTCACATGTTGAATAATGGACTTAATACCGTTGTGCCCGCCTGCGCTTCCCTTTTGTCTCAAACGGATCTTACCTACCGGCAAATCCATATCATCCTGAACGACCAATAGGTCCTCTGCAGACACTTTAAAAAATCGGAGCAGCGGACCGACTGCTTCACCTGAAGCATTCATATAAGTAAGCGGCTTCACAAGTAAAAGCTCTTCACCGTCAATCGTCCCTTTTCCGAAAAGCGCATTGAATTTACTTTTCGATAAACGAATACCATGCTGTTCTGATATCGAATCGATCACTTCAAAACCTATGTTATGCCTTGTATGTGCATATTCAGAACCAGGATTGCCCAGCCCGACAATGACCTTCACAATTCTTCCTCTCTTTCAACGGGAATAAAATTTTTGCTTTGTTGTGTTAGAAAACTTGGACGGCTTAGTGTCCGGTGGCACTTCCGCAGGATGCGGTGGCTTCAACGTTGCTCATAGGATACAGCCTGGTCCTTAATTAAGTAACGTGGCCGTAATAAAATAAGCGGAGATTTTCCGGTTATATGCATCCTGGCGCTTGTTTCACAGGTACATAAGGGTAATTTTTCCGCTTATGCACGGAAAAACCCTCTATTTTCACGTTTTTCGATGCGATAAGCGGAATTTTTCCGTCTATTTAAGCAATTTTTTCATTCATTTTCTAATTAAGCGGAACTTTTCCGTTTATTTCTAAGATTGGGCGCTAACCTGATCGCCCAACCGAAGCTTGTGACCCTACCGTCGTATCGACAAACCAAGATGCTAAACTTTCTTTACTTGTAAGAAAAACCGGGGCAAGCCCGGTCCTTATTCTCCAGCCATGTGTTATTGGTTCGTGTCTTTATTCTTTTCTGAATCGCCGCTTCGGTTACTCGCTTGCCACGTTGCGCACCGCGAGCCTCCTAAAACAGGCAGGAATCTACGAGGTCTCCTACTGGCACCTAGTCCCGCAGGAGCCCTCGTACCTCCGCTTTGATTCCCAGCCAAGACACCGGTTTATTGATTTGATACAGGGCAAAAGCATATACTTTTTTTACCTGTGAAAAAAGACGTAACACATTGGTTACGCCTCTTTCATTAATTCCGACAATCGATTATTCTGCAGCGTTTTCGCTAGTCGATTCAGCAGCTTCTGCAGTCTCGCTTGCATCCGCTGGTTCTTCAGCCGCTTGCTCACCATAAGAAAGCGTAACGATAACTTCTTCCGGATCACCGAGGACCGTATAGTTTTTGGTATCTGCAACGAGATCGCTGATACGAATTGCATCACCGACCGCAAGTTTTGAGACATCTACTTCGATTGTACTTGGCAGATTGTTAGGAAGCGCACGTACCGTCAATTCTGAAAGTTGATTATTCAGAACGACATCTCCGGTTTCAACTGCTTCTGCACCGCTCAATACAACGGGTACAACAGCGTCAATATCTTCGTTCATATTAATTTCGAGGAAGTCAATATGACGAACTGTACCTTTCAAAGGGTCGAACTGCAATTCGTGAGCCATAACAGTATATTTTTTCTTTCCTTCAACATCCAAATTGATGATCGCATTTCGACCTTCGCTGTGGAAAAGTTTGTTCATTGCTCCGGCATCAACCGAAACAGCTTCATTGCCTACCGTCTTTCCATAGACAACGGAAGGAATCTTGCCCTCATTTCTCAATTTCTTTGCAAATGACTTCTTGAAGTCACTACGAACAGCCGCACTTATTGTTGCCATGCGTCATTGCACTCCCTTTCGATTAGACCCATCTTTTAAATTTTTCACTAAATACATCTTATCTAACCCTGTAGTACACTAAATTCCGATCAATCGTTAATTAAACAACCGGCTGACCGAAAGTTTCTCGTGAATGCGAATAATCGCTTCTCCGATCAGCGGTGCGACAGACAACTGCACAATTTTATCGATCTTCTTCTCTTCAGGCAGCGGAATTGTATTGGTTACAACGAGTTCGCTGATTGCAGACGCCTGAATACGTTCGATTGCGGGACCCGACAAAACAGGATGTGTACAGCAAGCATACACCTTTTTTGCGCCGCGCTCAACCAAAGCGTTGGCGGCCAGCGTAATCGTTCCTGCCGTGTCAATAATGTCGTCAATAATGATACAGGTTTTGTCTTGAATATCACCGATGATGTTCATAACCTCAGATACATTCGGACGCGGACGGCGCTTATCAATAATAGCGATCGGCGCCTTCAAGCGATCAGCCATTTTACGCGCGCGGGTCACACCGCCGTGATCCGGTGAGACAACCACAATATCATCAAGCTGTTTGCTCATAAAGTATTCCGACAATGTTGGAACACCAAGAAGCTGGTCAACAGGAATATCGAAAAAGCCTTGAATTTGCGGTGCGTGCAGGTCAAGTGTGAGTACACGCGTTGCACCTGCAGTTTCGAGAAGATTTGCGACGAGTTTTGCCGTAATCGGTTCACGAGCGCGGGCTTTACGATCTTGACGCGCGTACCCATAATAAGGAATTACTAAGTTGATTGTTTTCGCAGACGCGCGTTTCAACGCATCAATCATAATCAGCATTTCCATTAAGTGCTGATTTACCGGTGCACTTGTAGACTGAATCACGTACACTTCACTGCCGCGAATACTTTCCTCAATGCTGATTTGAATTTCGCCATCGCTAAAGGACGAAACAATACATTTTCCGAGTTTAATGCCGATGTGCTCGGTAATTTGTTTGGCAAGATCAGGATTGGAATTTAGGCTGAATACTTTCAAGTTTGGATCTAAATAGCTGACCATCTAATGGTTCCCTCCAGTTAATGGTTTACCCTATGCATTATTTTGCTTCATTTCTTATTTTCTCAAATCTTGCTGCGATTGCCTCGCCTTTTTTTCAAATGCTCGGCCCTTTCCGTTCTCCAACGTCCGTGTTCTTCACTTCGACAAAGGTGCCCACTTTTGTCTGATCATGGATCTTGGACAGCGGGCGAATATGGGCAAACGGTCCAATATGCACGTCTTTGCCGATCGTGCTGTCCTCAAGCACAGACTGCTCAATCCGTGTGCCGTCACCAATCACACAATTTCGAATTTGTGAATGTGCGCCAATGACGCACTTGCTCCCGATTCGCGTCTTTCCGGCAATCACCGTTCCCGGATAAATGACGGTATCGTTTCCAATCGTGCATTCTGTCGATAAATATGTTGTTTGAGGATCAATGAACGTCACGCCCTTTCGCATCATAGCGCGATTGATGCGTGCTTGCATATATTTCCCTGCAGCCGCCAATTGAATACGGTCATTGACGCCGACTGTCTCTTCAAATTGTTCTGTGGCGTATGCAATCACTTTCTCAGAATCCCGAACAAGCAGACCAATCACATCAGGAAGATAGTACTCACCCTGGGCATTATTGTTCGTCACCTGTTTCAAAAGGGCAAATAATTTACGGTTATCGAAACTGTAAATACCCGTATTAATCTCCTTTACCCTTTTTTCGGCAGGATTTGCATCCTTATCTTCGACAATTTTCGCAACATTGCCGGACAGATCCCGAATGACACGCCCGTAGCCGGTCGGATCTTCAAGATTGGCCGTAAGCACCGCGGCCGCAGCGTGATTCTCCTCCTGAATATGAATCAATTTCTCGATCGTCTGATGCGTAATTAGAGGAGTATCTCCGCAAAGAACAACCGTTGTTCCTTCCAGACTGGATAACTGATCTGCCGCTTGAAGTACGGCGTGTCCGGTACCTAACTGCTCACGCTGGAGCAGACATTCCGCGTCTTTGCCGACCGCCGCTTCCACGTCGCTTGCTCCATGGCCGACAACCACATAAATTTTCGAAAAATCGGCCCTTCCGGCTTCATCAACGACATGGCGTATCATCGGCTTACCACAAACCTGATGCAGCACTTTATATAGTTTCGATTTCATCCTCGTGCCCTTGCCGGCAGCTAGAATAATCGCAAATCGATTTGACATGACGAACCCCCATAACTTTGGCTGATTCTTAGCGTCCATTTTAGACTATAGCTTAAAAACAGCCCTTTTTCAAGATAACAAAGGTGAAATTTGTGCCAATTCGTATGTTCTTATTTCTATTATCCAAACAAAGAAAAAGGAACCCTTCGGCTCCTTTTTCTTTGTTTAACTAAACAGTTACCTATTGTTAGAGATGTGAAATTCATGCGCACATCCACTATTTCATCAACGTTAGACACTCATGGGACACATTTGTTCATCAACCGCGCTTAATTAGGAAGCACCCGCTTGTTCAAACGAAGAGTCCCCAACGCACGCATGTTCATATTCACTAAGAATGGCGGACTGTATTTTCTCTCTAGTTACTGATGTGATGGGATGAGCAATATCCCTGAATTCTCCATCAGGTGTCCGCTTGCTTGGCATCGCGACAAAGGTACCATTATTACCGTCGATCACACGAATGTCATGAACAACGAACTCCTTATCGATGGTTATTGAGGCGATTGCCCTCATGCGTCCGTCAGTATGCACAAGCCGCAATCTGACATCTGTTATTTCCATTGATTAGACACCACCCTTTCCCCTAATGCGTAACTCGTAGTTCTTAATACTTGTTTCAACACAAAAAGTGGGAAATCCTGCAAGTGGTTAAAAGAAATATAAATATTTTTAATTATCGGTCCAAATGGCGCGGAATGAAATTATAGCATCCGTTCATACCTAAATTATTTTTTCATTGCATGCGGATCATGATGCATCGCCAGCCACTCCGATACATTACCGTTTTCAATTGTAAGGGCATCTTGTTGCTCAAGGATAGAGAGCTTGAGAAGCGACACATAATGGTTGACCAGTTTTGGACGTTCGTCTTTCTTTTCGACCAGCACTGCCATACCTGCAACCTCAGCCCCGAACTCCTTGATCAAATTCATCATGCCCTTCATCGTTCCTCCGGCCTTCATGAAATCGTCAACAATCAAAACGCGTGCGTGTTCCTTCAAACTTCTTCGCGGGAGCACCATCGTTTGGATTCTTTTAGAAGAGCCTGATATATAATTGATACTCACCGTCGACCCCTCAGTAACTTTGCTGCTCCTGCGCACAACAACAACGGGGACACTGCACTGTGTGGCTACCGCATAGGCCAGCGGAATTCCTTTGGTCTCCATCGTCATAACTGCGTCCAGTTTCTCATTAATAAATACCGAAGCGATTAGCCGTCCAATCGCATTGACATATTCAGGTTTACCAAGAATATCGGTCATATAAAGATACCCGCCGGGAAGCAGGCGGTCTTTTTTGGTCATTTGTCCTTGCAATCGAACAAGCAATCGTTCGGCTTCGAGGCAGCCCATGGATGGCATGTAACATACTCCGCCCGTAGCCCCCGCCTGCGTCTGGAGCCGTCCGATTTCTTGGGTTTCAAAGCTTTCCTTGATAATAGTCAGATCTTCGCTTATCGATGATTTGGCAGATTCATACCGTTCTGAAAAATAGGAAAGCGAAATCACCTGGTGAGGATGGCGCAGCAAATATTCCGTCATATCGACAAGTCTGCCGCTTCGCTTAAGTTTCATGACAATCCTCCAAACCCGAATATTTTAAGGCAATTTTACACCATTATTCGTGTTCGGACAAGAGGGGGAACGGTTTACAGAGCCGCACGGCAAACACCTGAGAACAATACCCCCTCATACCGTTCATCAAACGCTGCATCCGTGATTCATGTTGCGTCAGCGCAAATACGGTTGGTCCGCTGCCGCTCATTAAGATTCCTTCTGCGCCAATCCCTTTCATCTGCTCCTTTATTTTTGCGATATCAGCAACTTTTTTCATCGTCACTGATTCAAGAGAATTGCCGAGCAAGCGGCATATTTTTTGAAAATCCTCTTCCTCGATCGCCCGCATCATTGCTTCAACATCCGGATGCATGATCGGCTGACTATCTAACTCTTTATAAATTTGCGCCGTAGAAATTGAAACAGTGGGTTTCACTAAAACAACCCAGCAAGGCGGCAAGGACGACAGAGGGGTGATTTTCTCTCCTCTGCCGGTTGCGAGTGCTGTTCCTCCTTTAATACAGAAAGCGACATCAGACCCAATTTTCGCAGCGATTTCCAGCATTTCTTCATAGGACATACCAATTCCCCACAACTTGTCCAACGCACGGATTGTCGCTGCCGCATCTGTACTGCCGCCAGCCAAGCCCGCTGCCACGGGTATATTTTTTTTAATCATAATTTCCACACCGCGATTAATACGATACGTTTCTCTTATACATTGAGCGGCCTGATAGGCAAAATTACGCTCGTCCTCAGGAACATAAGGGGCTGATGTCCGAACCAAAATTCGATTTTCAGACAAATCGCCGCATTCCACTCGATCTGCCAAATCAATCGACGTCATCACCATTTTAACTTCGTGATAGCCATCGCTTCGTTTCCCAAGTACATCCAAGGATAGATTAATTTTCGCCGGCGCTTTCTCAAGTACTTTCAAACGTTTCCCTCATTTCAGTTACTAGATATACTTCGATAGCAACAGATAGCCCAGACCGGCAAATTCGCCACATTGCCCATGCCGATCGCCATCCGCTTCTATCCATTCGGTCCCCTTCACACTGCTTATGATTACTATAAAGGAAACAAGCGTGAAGAAAAAGGGGGTCCCATCCGTTTTACGGACAGAATCCCCTTCTTTCATGCTCAATCATCGTACTGCTTTTTAGCGTTTGTCTAGTTGCGCTTCAGCTTTTTGAATGGCGAGGCGAACCATATTGCCTGCGTCGCGGGCCTTGATTCCGCCCCAGCCTTCACTTTTTACCGTATCATAAAAACCCAGTTCTTTGGCAAGTTCCTCTTTGAATGATTCAGACATGATGCCTTTGTGTCTGGACATGATCGGCACAACTCCTTTCAATGGTCGAGCAAAAGTTAGGTTGTGCCAATTCACTTCCTTCTATTCGTTAAACGTGTTAAAATGAATTCTGATGAGAAAAGCATAAACGCGCATTCCCAATTATGCTCTCACATTCCGAACATAAGGGTGCGCGCATCCGCTACAAATAAATGGTCTGTCATCATGGAAAATTGGGTAAGCTCTTTATTATTGACCGCTCGCCATTTCCTCCATAAAGGTGAGTTCCACCGAGTCCGTCAACACGTCCGTGTAGCTGTACGAAACGCGATCATATGCATTCGAATCTTTATCCAGCCTCACAATAAAAACCGACGGGTAGGTACCTTCCAAAACACCAATGCGTTGAATCGTTTTACGTCTGCCTCCGTTTGCCTTCAATGTCAAACGTTCGCCGACACGTTCATCTAGAGTGCCTTTGATATCATCAATGGTTTTTCCCATCTCGACAATCCACCTCGCTTAATTATAAGTATACCACAATGGACGTCAAAAAATCAAATAGTATGAATTATATCAAGAAACCATTGTGACTGTCAATATATTTGTCAAAAATTGCCGCCACTTTTTTCTTGAATTATTCGACTATTTTTGCCGTCCCAATCATGTTTATTCCGATGGATAAGGCAATCCGGTACGCAGCATGCCTCTGCTTTCGACTCCGCCTAAGCCGCCTGCTCCTGTCAGTGTGTTTCTCAGAACCTCCCACACATTAACACTCTCCATAAATGAAGTGAAACTGATTCTCGCAGCAAGATAGACCGGATCGAGCGCGTGAATATTTACACGATCGGGAGAACTGGCAAAATTTGATCCAGCTCTGATCAAATACTCGAAATGCGACTGGCACGCCCCGGAAAAAATGATCATTTGATCAAGACTCGGCCAATGATAGCGTACTTCTTTGACCGTTCGGATAAAGTATCCGGAATTACGATAAGCCTTGATTTCATTTGCCGTTCCTTTGTTTTTCATAAAAGCATCATGTCCGGTTAGAACGAGAATATCCGGACGTATTTGGCTAACCAGTTTCGGAACCAGATCCGGCATTTCGGACTCCCGCATAAATTTGCCGATCACCGGAACCCTCAACTTCTCATAAAAAGTGAGGCATTTTTTTAAATAGTACGGATCACCATCGATATGAAGTACCCGCCCGGGCATTTCAAAATAAGAGGCACCCTCCCTATAACCGTTTGTCGCCGTATAGCCTCGTTTCAACTTCATTTGCTTGTAATCCTGCCTAAAAAGCTTGTAGGATTCCGCCTCTTTGGAGCTTGTCATTTTTTCATATTCCTCGCGTTCGTCTTTGGTCACCAGTACCAAATCGTCGAGCGGCGCGTCCGCATAAAGACGCAAATCATGGCCGTTCAGCTCAGCACTCTTCGTTTCTTCATGAATGGCTACCACACGAAAAGGAAGGTCGCAATGGTACGAAGTCCGCGCCACTAGATCTCCTACTTGAACTGTCATGTTCCACTCCCTCTTTCCACGCGCATCCGAAATCCGCCAAAAAATCAGAGCCATCCTTTTCATGCTATGATCACGATGAAAAAAATATGTGCACATCAAAAAAATGATTGAGGCAGTCGTTCCTGAATGCCGGGCGCACGCAAAAAGAAGGCCCGTATTCAAAAATGAATACGAACCTTCTTTTGTGCTCATTAAGCGCTTTGACTAATATGATCCCTATGGTCGATCTCCAAGCGCATCACTCAGCCGCGCAAATTCTTCGATTGACAACGTCTCACCGCGCCGACCCGGATCAATTCCAACCCGCTCCAATACCCGAAGCAAGTTTTCTTTCTGCGTTTTATCATATAGGTTATTGACCAGATTGTTCATTAATGTCTTCCGGCGCTGCGCGAAGCTTGCCCTTATCAGCCTGAAGAAAAAGTCTTCGTCTGCTACTTTGACTTTTTTCTCCTTCCGAACATCCAGACGGATCACAGCAGAATCCACATTGGGCTGCGGCACGAACACCGTTTTCGGCACCGTCATCACGATCTTCGGCTCAGCCATATATTGAACGGCAATCGACAGTGAGCCGTAGCTCTTCTCCCCAGGGTCAGCCTGAAGCCGGCTGGCAACTTCCTTTTGTATCATCACCACAATCGTATTAATGGGAAGTCCGGCCGTGAGCAGCTTCATTAAAATCGGCGTCGTCACATAGTATGGCAGATTGGCCACCACGGTCACCGAAGCATCCGCAGGACATTCCTCTCCGATAATTTGATGAAGATCCAATTTCAATACATCACCAAAATGGATGGACACGTTATCAAAGTCTTGGAGCGTGTCACTCAGTACAGGCTCCAGCCGGCGGTCAATTTCCACCGCGATCACTTTTTTGGCTTGGGCGGCGAGCACCTGAGTGAGCGCGCCCGCGCCCGGACCGATTTCCAACACATAGCTGTCTCCATCAATCCCGGCAGCCGACGCAATATTGTTCAGGATGTTCTCATCAATAAGAAAGTTTTGACCGAGACTCTTCTTTAACGTAAATTGGTGCTTACGAATGACATCCTGCATGGTCTTAGGTGAAGACATCCTTTTGTTCATATCGCTCACTCCTTCGATCGGATGGCATCCAGCGCCTGTATCAGATCGCTTTCAGCAATTTGAAACATGCGTAGCCGTTTGTACAATTGCTTTCCATTCGCATAGCCGATACTCAGATGATCGCAAAGCTGTTCCCGGAGCGAACGCGATGTCTTACCGCCGAGCAGCCCCAGCGCCCTCAGCGTCTGCATACTGATCTGTTCCTTCGGTTCTTCAAACTGAGTATAGACCTTCTCCAAAGCGCGGAGAATCGCGCGTGGCGACGCATGCTCAATTCCAAGACTTTCATTTTTTCCGCCTTTTCCCTCGGACCGTGTAATGAATGCGTGTTTGCAACCGGGAACGGCGCGGCTAACAATCTTCCGAATGCGTTCCCCGGGGTAATCCGGATCCGTGAACACGATTACGCCCCGGCGAGCCTGCGCATTTTGAATGGCGCGAATGGTTCTCTTGCTGACGCGTGATCCGTTCGTTTCAATCGTATCGGCATCCAGCGCGCGGCTAATTGCCTCCGTATCACTTCTGCCTTCCACAACAATGATTTCCTTAACAATCATAAGTTTCTCCTTGCTCTGACTTTTAACTAAATATGAAAACAGCGCATTGCGTTTTCAGTTGTCACTTTTGCTATCTCTTCAAAAGACATGTTCTTGAGCTCGGCAAGCTTTTCCGCAACCAGGTGAACGCGCGCCGGTTCATTGCGTTTGCCACGGAACGGATGAGGACTAAGAAAAGGACAGTCCGTCTCAATCAACAGGCGATCAAGCGGCACTTCAGCGGCCGTTTCTCGTTGAAGCTGCGCATTTTTAAAAGTCAGCGGCCCGCCAAAGCTAATATAAAAATTCAAATCAATGAATTTCTGCGCCCACTCCCAGTTGTCGCTATAACAATGCATGACGCCGCCGATCGTCTCTGCATGCTCCTCGCGAAGAATGCGCGCGACATCCTCAGTCGCTTCTCGATTATGGATAATTAAAGGGAGTCCTGCTTCCTTGGCCAATCGAATCTGCCTGCGAAACACGTCATGCTGTACAGACTTCGGCGATTTATCCCAATGGTAATCCAACCCGATTTCACCGAGTGCGACGATTCCAGGATGGCCCAACTCATGTTTGATCATCTGGAAATCATCTTCAATCATATCGATCGCGTCTTCAGGATTCCAGCCAATCGCGCCATAGATATGCTTATGCTGATCAATGATCGGAAAGACCCGCTCAATCGTCGGACGGTCAACGCCAACCACGACCATTTGATCAACGCCGACTCCCTTTGCGCGATTTAGTACGTCGGGAAAATCCTTGTCAAATACTTCATCATTAATATGGGTATGTGTATCAAAGAGCATGAAGATCCTCCTATTTTTTCCGAACGCACGCCGGAAACAAAAAAGCGGGATCTGCGCGCAAAACGCTCATCTCCCGCCTGCTCTGTTCCATTCGCTCGCGAATCAGCGAATCTTAGTACCATTCGGCAGCGGTCCTGAAACCGTCGCCACCTTTAGGGTACCATTTGCATCGCCTGCCAGCAGCATTCCTTGAGAAAGCTCGCCTCTGAGTTTCACCGGCTTCAGATTGGCAATGACAATAATTTTCAGGCCAACCAGCTCCTCCGGTTTATAGAACTCGGCAATGCCGGAGACAACCTGCCGCTTCTCATAGCCCAAATCAAGTTGAAGCTTGAGCAATTTATCGGCACCTTTAACCTTGTCTACCTGCAGCACTTCTGCAACGCGTAAATCAATTTTCTGGAAATCTTCCAAATTAATTTGTGCCGGTGCTTCTGCAACTGCCTTTGATTTTTTCTCTTTATTGCCGTTTGGCTTCGTATTCGCCGCGCCGCGCATCTGTGATTTGATGTAGGCAACTTCTTCTTTAATATCAAGACGTGGGAAGATAGGCTCTTCCTTGTGAACGGTCCATTGACCTTTGTTAACATCATTGCGCACAATCGTATCCCATGCTTGATCCGCCTGATTGGTTACCCCAAGCTGACGGAACATTTTCGTCGGTGTGGATGTGAAGAACGGCTGAATCATGATGGCGATCCCGCGAATAGTGTTCACGAGATGCGCCATAACTGAAGCAAGTTCAGCCTTCTTCGCCTCATCCTTAGCCAAGAACCAAGGCTGCGTATCATCAATATATTTATTCGTCTGGCCGACCAGCTTCCAAATTGCTGATAATGCGACGGAGAACTGCAAGTTTTCCATTTGCTTTTCGACAACAGAAACGGCCTCTGCGAGCGCATCTTCAAGCCCTGCATCAAAATCAGTCACATGACCGTCATAAGCCGGCACCTTTCCGCCAAAGTACTGGCTGCACATCGCGACCGTACGGTTCAACAAGTTGCCAAGGTCATTGGCCAGGTCAAAATTAATGCGTTCCACGAACGCTTCCGGAGTGAACAATCCATCCGAGCCGAACGGCACTTCACGCAGCAGATAATAGCGCAGCGCATCCAGCCCGTAGCGATCAATCAGCGGTTCAGGGTCGACAACGTTACCCTTTGATTTGGACATTTTGCCGTCTTTCATCAGCAGCCAGCCGTGTCCAAACACTTTTTTCGGAAGCGGAAGACCAAGCGCCATCAACATAATCGGCCAATAGATCGTGTGGAAACGGACGATTTCCTTCCCAACTAGATGAACATCCGCCGGCCAGAATTTCTTATAATTCGCATCATCTTCAGAACCGTATCCAAGTGCGGTAATATAGTTGGTCAGTGCATCCAGCCATACGTACACAACATGCTTCGGATTATTCGGCACCTTAATCCCCCAAGAAACCGATGTTCGAGAAACCGCCAGATCTTCCAGACCAGGCTTGATGAAGTTATTGATCATTTCGTTTTTGCGCGATTCCGGTTGAATAAAATCGGGATGCTCTTCATAATAGTTAAGCAACCGGTCAACATACTTGCTCATTTTGAAGAAATAGCACTCTTCTTTTACCTTCTCAACCGGATGGCCGCTGTCCGGGCTCTTCCCGCCGATCACGTCGCCTTTGTCATTCTTCTCAATATCAACAAGCTGCGACTCTGTGTAGTAGGTTTCATCCGGTATACTGTACCAACCCTCGTATTCACCAAGGTAGATATCGCCTTGCTTCTCAAGCTGGGTAAAGATCTTCTGAACAACTTTCGTGTGACGCGACTGCGTTGTTCGGATAAAGTCGTCATAAGAGATATCAAGCTTATCCCAGAGTTGCTTAATCTGAGCCACCAGGCCGTCCACATACTCAATTGGAGAGATACCTTTTGCTTTGGCTTTCTCCTCAATTTTCTGTCCGTGCTCATCTGTTCCCGTCAGAAACATCACGTCATAACCGCGCAGCCGTTTATAACGGCACATCGCGTCTCCGGCCACCGTTGTGTATGCGTGACCAATATGTAGTCTACCGCTTGGATAGTATATAGGCGTTGTCAGATAAAAAGATTTCCGTTCTTCAGTCATAAACCCGTGCAGCCTCCTTATTTAATGCCGTTTCCAAAGTATTCCTATCTTTAAAAACTATACGTTTCACCGGAATGAATGTCAAGAAAGCATAGAGCGTGCAACGGCCAAATTAATCGCGCATCACAGCTCCTTTTAAATCCAATCTTTGCCACAAATAAATCAGCCTATTCAAAAGGATTCGCTCGTGTTTGCGAATCCTGAATTTATTCGTTTTCAATTTGATGGTAGATACCATAGATTTCACGTTTCGGCTGAGCACGATCCAGCGCCACCTGTTTGATCGCTTCTTTCGATGTCACTTGTTTATTGCGGATATAATGGTCTACGTGCTCTTGCACCGTAAGTGTCGACCACCATAATTCTTCCCCGCGTTCCTCTAATTCACGATTTCCATCAACAATCACGCAAAACTCGCCTTTTGGCGCTTCGCCGCTATTTAGGAACGCAAGCACTTCGTCAAGTGTCCCGCGAACAAACGTCTCATAGCGCTTTGTCAGTTCGCGCGATATCGCGATCCTTCGATTGCCAAAAACGTCATATAAATCCTTCAATGTCTCTTTCACGCGAAATGGCGATTCATAGAAAATGACCGTGTAGGGAAACTTCTTGAGCGCATCCAGCGCTTGGCCGCGCTCCTTTTTCGCGCGGGGAAGAAAACCATAGAATAAAAAGTGGTCGGTAGAAATTCCTGAAGCGATCAATCCGGTGATCGCGGCGTTAGCTCCGGGAAGGGGCACAACAGGAATCTCATGTGCAATGCAGGCAGCGGCAAGATCAGCTCCTGGATCCGATATACCTGGTGTTCCGGCATCCGTGACCAAGGCAACATTTTTTCCATTTTCAAGTTCCGCGACCAACTTGGTTCCGCTTGTTTTCTTATTATGCTCATGATAACTGAATAACGGCGCGTGGATATCAAAATGTGAACACAGTTTCATGGTATGCCGAGTATCTTCAGCGGCAAGGATGTCCGCTTTTTTCAGTACCTCAAGCGCGCGGTACGTGATATCGTCCAGATTGCCGATAGGCGTTGGCACTAGAAACAAGCTGCCTTTTCCTTCATGATCGCTTTGAAAACTGCGCTGTTCCCACATCTGTGCCGCTCCCTTTTATTAGTTCCTGTTTTTCCTGCCTCGTTAACTGCTTGATCGCCCATTCGCGCCGCATCGCCGACTGTTTGTCCGCAAGATCTTCCTGATAAACAATGCGAATCGGCTTATGACTCCGCGTATATTTTGCGCCTTTTCCGCTGCAATGAAGTGCAAAACGTTTGACGACATCAGCGGCGTAACCCGTATAAAGACTGCCATCGGCACATTCTAAAATATACACACTGTAATGGCTCATGACGTCGGACACACATCCTCCGTATAACGTCCATCTGACCGGTAAACAACAATTGGAGACAACACGGAAAGACCCGGTTTGCCACCTTTTGTACCTTCAACGAGAACAATATTAGCCGGCTTGTGGCGGTGAGGATGCACATATTGGATCCGTTTCGGTTCCATTCCTTGCGCACGCATGCCTTCAAGAATATCGACAAGTCGTTCCGGCCGGTGTACCAGCGCGAACTTCCCGCCCGGTTTCAACAGACGACCGCCGATCGCCAGCACCTCCGCCAGCGTAATGAGCAGTTCATGACGCGCGATGGCCAGATGCCTGTTCAGCTTAACATCGCGAGCAGCCTCCATTGTGAAATAAGGCGGGTTGCACGTCACAACATCACAGGTTCCGCGCCCAATTTTTTCTTCACTATTTTTGGCATCCGCACACAAAAAATTGATACGCTCTTCTAAATGATTCAATGCCGTGCCGCGTTTGGCCAGTGCGCATACTTCGGGCTGGATCTCAACGCCGGTGATCTGTCCTTTCGTCCGCCTTGATAAAAGAAAAGGAATCACACCGTTCCCGGCACACAAATCCACCAACTTGCCCTTTTGAATGGGCACATAGGCAAAACGCGCCAATAGAACAGAATCCAGCGAGAAGGGAAAGAGATCGCTGGATTGGATGATTTTTAAATCGGTATCAAAAAGATAATCAATTCGCTCGTTGTTGTGATCGTACTGCTCGTTCATTTTCTTCACCCATACTATGCATTCAAACTACAGCGCCCAAATTGAGCGATCATTTTTTGTTCAGAAACGAAAGACAAAACAAGCAGTCGCCGTCGTTGCGGACACTGCCATAATGCAGATTGCAAATATGAAAGCCCTCTTTGTAGAGTCGCGCCAAGTTGTCGTAGCCCTCACCGATATCCGGCTCTGAAACAGCCCCCGACTTCCGCACTTGCTGGTTTTGTGAATTCTGACCGTGCTTTCCGGCATCTTCAATACGTTTTCTCAGATTCTCATTTTCCAAAGTAAGATTCTGATTTTGTTCAAGCAGTGCGCCAAGCTGCGCTTTCACATTGCCGAAATCCACAAAAATTTGCCCCAGCTGCTCCTCCAAATGACTGACTTGTGAGAAAATGTCCTTCTTCTCCAAGTTCATCCACCTCTTATTTAGTGGCTTGCGAAGAAATAACCCCTTCTTCAATAAGCTCATCCAATGTATACTCAACAACTTTATTTTCTTCCTTGAGTTCGATCTGAACCAAGTGCTCCAAAATATTCAATCCAACGACGCGGCCCGGTCCATAGCTGACGGTGATTGGCGCGCCGATGTCCGGCAGCGCCTTCTTCGCTGATTCATAATTATCGTTTTCGTATTTCAAACAGCACATCAATCGTCCGCAAACACCTGATATTTTGGCAGGATTCAGCGACAAATTCTGATCCTTGGCCATCTTAATTGAAACGGGCTCGAAGTCTCCGAGAAATGTTGAGCAACAGAGCATTCGTCCGCACGGTCCAATTCCGCCAAGCATTTTAGCTTCGTCACGTACACCAATCTGTCTCAGTTCAATTCTCGTTTTAAACACTGCCGCAAGATCTTTGACCAATTCGCGGAAATCGACGCGACCATCGGCCGTAAAATAAAATATTATTTTATTGCGATCAAATGTATATTCAACATCCACCAGCTTCATTTCCAACTGATGATTGTATATTTTCTGAAGGCAAATGTCCATTGCAGCCAGTGCGTCTTCCTTGTTCTTGCGCACCTGCAATTCATCAGATTCCGTCGCAATCCGTACCACTTTCTTAAGTGGTAAGACAACGTCCTCCTCGTCAACTGTTTTTCTTCCGATCACTACTGTCCCGCATTCAATACCGCGCGTTGTTTCGACAACAACATGCGCGTTATCGGGTATAGACAGCTGTTCCGGATCAAAATAATAGACCTTACCGGCTTTCTTGAAGCGAATGCCGACAATATCATAGTTCATTTATTACTGACCTCCTAACCTGATCACCAGCCGCTCCATGACGCTCACCCCATTAACATGAGCGTCCAATTGTCTCCGGGCATCCAGAATAAGTGACATTGCCCGAATCGTTTGATCAGATGAGCGCGAGAGCATCTGCTCCTTCAACGCGTCCATCTGATCCTCATAGACGATTTCTTCTTGACGATTCAAGTGCAGCGACAGAAGATCTCTGTACCAAAAAAGCATCAAATCTAAACCGACAGCCATTTTCTGAGTATTATCAAAGTTGGGAGTGAATTTTTCATAGATATAAGGTAGTGCTGACTCTAAAGACTTGTACAGTCTTTGCATCAATTGTAACACTTGAGAACGTGCCTCGGCAAACCATTCCTCTTTGCATAATCGCGAGGCTTCCTCATAATCATGCGTCAGCGCAGCCGCCGGTTTCAGCAATTGTCTTGGTAAGCCGTCTTGGGTCATTCGCTCCTCAAGCGCGCGGTCAGAGAGCGGAACAAAAGTAAGCACCTGACATCTCGAAATAATTGTATCAAGCAACTGATGAATATGCTCAGTCACAAGGAATGCCAGCGTTCCGGGATGGGGTTCTTCAATGAATTTCAGCAAGCTGTTCTCTGCCTGAGCAGTCATTTTCTCTGCCTGCTCAATGATAAATACCTTGCGTCCCGATTCAACCCCTCGATAGGCGAACTCTTTCATTAAATAGGCGATTTGTTCCTTCTTAATTGATGCCGCGCCTTCTTCGGGCGCAACCCAGATTACATCCGGGTGATTGCCCGAGCCGATTCTCCGGCAATTCCTGCACTCCATGCACGGTCCCTGTTCAGTTGGTGACTCACAAAACAATGTTTGCGTGACAAGCATGGCGGTTTGATGCTTTCCGGTTCCCTTTGGTCCTTCAAGCAAATAAGCGTGCGCTAATTCTTTTCTCGTTATAGCATGACGAAGCACCTTCGCCACTGTTTGCTGCTGCTTACTTAGTTCCCGCCAGTCCATGCTTTGTGTACACTCACTCTCTGATCCAATTATTTGCGGCATTCATATATATAGATTAATCAGCATGCCCCGAATCTCATCCAGCTGATCAAGCAGTTTGAGTTCATCTTTATTTTTGTCCAATAAATCATTCGTCATTGTGATCAGTTTCTGATCCACAGTCTTTACCAACGTTTGCTGGGCGCCGCCCTGCTGCCATGAACGTGATTGTGCTGTACCAAGTCCGGTCTGAACTGCTTCCTGTAAAAAGGAACGAACATAGTTCTTGTACACGTGTAAATCGCGTATCGTACGCGATACCGACACCCGCTTTGCCTGTTCATCGACCTTATTAAGCAGCGCTTTAAGGGCATCACTTTGCATTGACTTTTTCTGAGCGCTTAACGTGCGCTCAAACGTCGCATGCGGCTGCGGCGCGGTACTTTCCCGCTTCGCTACGGAGTCACCAAGATTCGTGCGCTGATCTATTTTAATTGCCATAGATGATTACGCTCCTTTACTAAACTTAAGCTGCCTGCCTTAGAAGTGCTTAAACTGGTCCACATCAAGAACAAAGACCGTTGCCCCGCCTACCTCGACTTCTACCGGATGCATCATATAGCCATCCGCATTCGCGTCAAGTGAAGATATTGGTGAAATCACTTGATTGCGGCTATGGCAATGCTCTTTAATTAATTCAAGTAATCCGTCGACTTGATGATCTTCAGTACCAATGATGAACGTTGTATTACCGGATCGGAGGAATCCACCGGTACTCGCGAGCTTTGTCGCGTGAAAATCAGCATCTACGAGTGCCTGCTGCAACAGAATGCTATCCTTATCTTGAATTACGGCTACAATCAACTTCATCGTAATCATTCCTTTTGGACTTTAGTTTTATAATCAGTCAAGTAAGCGAAAAAAATCATCCATGATGTCATGAAAAACATGGTCATGATCCTGCTCACCATTAATCAAGCAGATTCTTGATTTATGTTCTGCATAGATTGCATGAAATCCTTCTCGAACGCGCTGATGATAGGCCAACGCGCGCATTTCAATCCGGTCCAAATCGTTAGCAGCGCGTGTCACACCTTCTTCGGGTTCGCCGCTTCGGCGCTTCATTCTGCTTCTACCCGTTTCAGGAGAGACATCGATCAAATAGGTCCGGTCCGGTGTGAGGCCATTAGTCGCAAAAGCGTTGATCTGTTTGACGGTATCGATGGACTCGCCTAATCCATACCCTTGGTAGGCAATCGACGCATCGACAAAGCGGTCACAGAGGACGATCTTCCCTTCCTCAACTGCAGGAACTATTTTTTCGGTGACATGCTGACTCCTAGAAGCGGCATAAAGAAGAATCTCTGTCTTATCCGCCAGTTCCGCGTGATCAGGATTTAGGATAATCGTCCTTATCTTGTCGCCAATCTTTGTTCCGCCGGGTTCCCGGGTGAGCAGGTATGGACGATGACGATGCTCCAGTTCCTCCGCCAATCGCTGAATTTGTGTCGTTTTCCCTGAACCGTCAGGTCCTTCAAAGGTAATAAAAAGTCCTTTATGTGTCATTCTTATGATGCTCCCCCGCCTGATAAACCTTGATTTTTCTTTTATTCGCGCTTTCATTTTGAAAGACCGCTCCGGCTCGCTGCCAGTAGCGGATCAGATCCAACCCGCGCCGCGTCACGTACTCGCCCTCAACAACAATTGGAATGCCGGGAGGATAAGGAATGACCTGTTCCGCCGCGATTCGTCCAATCGCCTGACTCTGATCAACCGTTTCACTCTTCATAGAAGATAGTTTCCGATAAGAATCGGCAAGTGTCTCTATTTCCGGAAATGAAGGCGCCTGTTCTTGTCTCTCAAAAGATCGAGACGCGCACTGAGATAATACCTCCGCCACGCTCCGAATCGCTCGCTCGTAATTAATGGTTTCAGTTAAACCAAGCACAAGGAGAACATGATTTGGGTCAGCCATTTCGGGATACAAACCTAAGCGGATCAGCTTGTCCTGTACGTCAAAACCATTCTCGCGCGTGCTCGGACACAGCACAACCTTAAATGGATCGAGCATAAACCGATCCGGGTCCGCCTGCAGTATAGTCAATCGATTCATCTTCTGCAACTGTTGGACAAACGCGTTACGACTCGCGATCATTTTGCTGACGTTTACTCGATCAAGCGTCGCCATATAGTGGCGTGCCAAATCCAGTGAGGCCATAATTGGATAGGATGGACTTGAACTCTGCAGCATTGATCGAAAGCGCTCAATCCTCTCCGTCGAAATCCGTTCTGAATTAACATGGAGATAGGCGCCCATTGTCATCGCCGGCAGCATTTTATGTGCTGAATGAACGACAATATCTGCCCCCATATCCAGTGTTGACGGCGGTACGGGGGCACCTATTTTGAAATGCGGGCCATGTGCCTCGTCCACTAATACCGACAGTCCGCGTTCGTGCGCTTGAGTAATCAAATAACGGACAGAACGGGCAGCAATTCCATAATAATTCGGGTAAGTCAAAATAAGCGCCTTCGCCTGTGGAAATCGGCGCAAACTCTCATCAAAAGTTTGCGGCTCAATCCCCACGGGGAGACCTGAGCCCGGATCAATTGACGGAGCGAGGAATACGGGACGGACGTCAGCCAATTTCAACGCGTTAATGACAGATTTGTGACTATCACGTTGAACGAAGACAACATCACCAGGTTCACATGCCGCAAGTATCATGATCACATTGCCAATCGTTGAGCCGCCAACAAGAAAATAGCTGGACTTCGTGCCATAGTAAGTGCCAAGCAGCTGCTGCGCGTCACGAAGTATTCCGGTCGGATGATATAGGTCATCCAAATTTGCGACTTCCGTGGCATCAAGCGCCAAAATCGATTTGAATGAGCGTACGGCTTTTCCGGGAAACACATGCCCATCTTTATGACCAGGTACATGAAAGGAATACGCCTGTTTTCTACTATACTCGATTAAACCATCAAAGACAGGTGTTCGTTTCTGATCCATATGGCGACTTCCTTGACATTTAATACCTTCATTTTATCATAGTCGGAGATTTTTCAACCATTTTTAGCTGATTCAAATTCAATTAGGTGCAGCAAATCACCCGTACGAGATCATTGAACCCGAAAGCAGTGATCAAAAGGTGTATTCTGCCCTCTATTTTTTTCCCATCTTCGTCGTCAGTTCCGTTACGCCAATAATTAACAAGGAAATGATAAGTAGAGAAAGAGCCGCGATATCGTTGGAGGCTCCGTAATTAAAAATTGCGAGACTAAGGCACAAAAGCAGTACACCTAAAATAAATCCGGCAGTTTGTTTCACATCGATCAACTCCAAAGGGAGAGGTTTCAACCACAAATTGAGGAATGCACAATCAAGGAGGAACATTAATGCCACTGCAGTAACAAGAAATTAACTTTTCAGCATCAACTATTAATTAATCACATGAGGTTTTATCTAGCGGACATTGTATCTGAGATGCAGTCTTTCATCCATTGTTTGGTTTCCATCCAGCAGAAAAGAAGCGCGCCGGAGAAAACACCGAGTGAATTGAGTATCAAAGCGTCGATATCGAAAAGATGTTTTGGAAATTGAGGAATGCCATTCATGAGAAAGAGCGCCAGTTCGATCGCTACAGAGGACATGATGCCCATAGCGACGAGTCCGGGAAAAGAGACTCGCCCTTGCGCAAAAAAGCCAAGAAAAAACATGAAAGGAACAGGAAGACAAATACTCCACATAAGCAGCCAGTGTCCTTGGACACTTTGCATCTGCAAAGTAATCATTCGAAAAGGTTCGAAATTAACCAAAGCTGCATCAGGCGTGACGATAGAGCGTTCAGCGGTACTCATCGGTTGAACGGTAAGCAGCAGTGTAATGAGCATATAACCAATAAAAAGCGACAAAAAAACACCATGATTATACGTAAGCGATCTTCTCACATATTTTTCCCACAGCAAACTTATGGAAAGCAAAATACTATAAGTGAGAAAAAATTCAAAAATTGTCGGATTAAGTACATGGCTCATCTCACCATCACCCTTCACAATTGCGGAATCCTTTAGATCAATAATAATACAAATCAGACCGCATGAACCCGCATTTTTTATGCGGGACACCGCATTTATCATGCGGTGTCCCGCACGTTGAGGGGGCACGTAAAGGAACCGATGGCGGTTGAACCGCATCACAGTAAACTATTTATCCGTGTTCGTTTGTCCGGCAGCCTTCCATTCATTTTGCAGTTCTTCAGCCATGCCCAGTTCATTGACTTTTTCAGCTGCCTCAATTCGTGAATGAACGCCTAATTTTTGAAAGATTCCGGTCAAATATTTTTCAACAGTTCTCTGACCGATCAATAAATTCCTCGCAATTTCACGATTGGTATCTCCCCTCATCACGCCGGCAAGAGTTGCCCGCTCAATTTGATTGAAATGAACTTTAGACGTGCTCGTTCGTGTTACTTCATTTACGCGTAAACGTTGGAACAGCCATATTGGAAGCAGCACCTCATCACGTAGTGCCGCATGCAGCGCAGCAATCAGTGAATCAATGGATGCGGATTTACTCACAATCCCTGAGATACCACGTTCAATCATTGATGCAAATAGCTGTTCGATTTCCGTCTCATAGCCTGTATAAATAACAATCTTAGCTTCAGGGTCCAAATCCAGAATGAGATCTGAGGCAGCCATCCCATCCATATCCGGCATATTTAGATCCACTAGAAATAGGTCATAATGCGTTTGATTCATGATTTGTTGAATATTTTTTGCTGATTGTTGCGTCTCCACTTCAAAACCCGCGCTTTGAAGTACCGCTTTTGTTCCACTGGCAACAACAGCATGATCATCAATCACTAATACTGATGTCATTCGCTCCATCTCCCTCAATGTCAATATGTATCTTTTATAGGTAATTTGATTTGTGCAGAGAACCCACCCGCCGTACGGTCAGCTTTCTCTGCGCCAAACAGAATCTTTCCGCCAAGTCCTTCAATCCTGCTTATTAATCCCGGCAGACCTGTTGTGCTGAAAAAAGGATCAATAGAATGCTCACCTAGTCCCCTTCCGTCATCATAATAGCTAAGCAAGCAGTGCCCGCTTTCAAAAATCAAAGTCAGCTGTACATGCGCGGCATCCGAATGCTTTATAGCGTTGCTCAATAATTCCTGAAATGATCGGTAAATACACAGTGCGCATTCTTGCGAAAGGCCTTGAGGAACACCTGAGTAACATGTTTCAAGCAGAAAATTCGCCGATAAATTCACACGTTGAACCAGTGCATTGAGCGAGCTTTCCAACTTGCCCCTAAAAATATCCGCAGGATACCACTCTCTGATCATTTTGCGCATTCCCTCGGCATTGTCAAGAATACGCTCACGAATATAGCTCAGTTGTTGCGCGCTTTCCGGATCAGTAACTTTTCTTGCAGCCGCATCCATCTCACGAGCAATCGCCAATTGATCTTGGATGTTTGTATCATGCATATCCCTTGATAAATGTGCTCGTTCTTGCTCTGAAATAGAGAACAGCCAGCGGTTCATTGTCGGCGGAATCTTTTTGCGATCATTCTCAAGATTGTGAAATTCCTGCATCAGTCCTTCCATTTTATACAAATTATCGACAATGACTCGTGCGTAGTTGCACAGCGTCTCAAGCCACATACTCTCATCCAAATTCAGGTTCCGTCCAGGCTTCATCCACCTGCCGACAAAGACAACCTTCTCTTCCTTTCCCTCTTTAAGGACGGCAGAGAACCCCAGATCGCTTTTCTTCAAATTAATTTCACCATCAACAATAACCGCAATGTCCTCCAAAGTGCCTGATGAACGCGAATTCACCTCACGCATTCTTCCATCTTGACCCACAAGGAACAAGGCTGTTTCTTGAATAGGAAGTTCAGACAGAACCGCTCGACGCAGCATCAGATCAACATGACGCAATGTGTATTCCGTCTTCGATTTTTGCAGGAATCGGTTTAAAGTATCCTGCCCCGAGCTTCGTTTCGGATGAAGATAAGCTCGCAAACGATAATCCGTGTATTCCTTTGTATAGAGTACAATCAAACCTATGATGAAGCATAGCGAACCAATTCGCGCGATGTCTGTTGGGCTCTCCGGCACATGCCCTTGCACAAGACCAAGAAAGCCAAACAGAATCAATAGCGTAATAGAAAAGCTGAGCGCACAATAGTAGCCGATCCGCCCAATATAGAAAGACATATCAATAAGCGCAGAGGATAAGACGATATAGCACAAGGTAATCGGCAGCATAGTCATCCATGGTGTCGTCCACTCCACAGGGACAAATGATGTCCCGATAAACATATTTGGAACCGCGTATAACGCGATAAAAGGGAACAGAGCAACAAAAAATCCGGCCATCAATAAATGAATAATCCGCCCATATTCGGATGCTCTGATTCGATAATAAAGCCGTATTAATTGGATACAGAGCAGAACGAATACAAAAACAGAGAACACCAGCTCTTGCAGATAGTAGGCGTTGACCTCCCTTGAAGTGAACAAGCAACTGTTCAAAACAATGAGCGATCCGCACAAATAGAGACAGCCAAGTAACCAGTTGGATACAAGAAAAAAACCGCACGCTGAAAAATAATCTCTGAGAAAGTGAATCAGAAAGATAAGCGTAAATACAATGGCCACACTCGTAAGTCTCAGACTCCAGCTGTCGTGCCGGGCGTTGGCAGACATTTCAAATAGAACCGGACTAACCGTGATCAACAGCGCAATTAATACATGAACCACGGGGCTGCTCTCTTTACGCATGTATAGGAACAGAACAGCCACAAAACAGGTCAAAAAAAAGGCAAGCGGAATAATCAGATAGAAAAGCAGCGCCCATTGGGAGGCGTCATTATTAATAGTCAAAAAAAACACGTTTGAGCCTCTGGCAAGGCTCAAATGCTTCGCTTGACCAACCATATTGAAATTCACTATATTCCGATTGTCTGCCGAAAGCTTTCCATCAATACTGATTAGGACATCGCCGGGCCGTACACCAGCCGTTTCGGCCCAGCTGTAGGGCGCAACCGAACTGACTTTTACTTGTTTGCCGTCACTAACTGTGTAGATGCCGACATAAGGACGATCAAGTATTACGGTCATAAAATGAATGGCGAGTGTCAGTGAATAGACAAGTGCAATCCCAAAAATAATCGAACGTGCCCATTGTTTTCTTTTTTCTTTACTCATTCGATCCAAACCTCTCCCAATCATCCGCTATAAGCCTCATTATTCGTCCATTGAATAGTGATTTCAACACCATTTCCTTTTTTCGAACAAATGTTAAAGCGTCCACCGAGGCCTTCTACTCGCCCGATCATCCCTGGAAAGCCCATCGTTCCAAATGACTGGCCGATTTTAGAAACATCAAGACCAATCCCATCATCTGCATAGGTAAGTGTAAATTGGCCATTCTCTTTTTCTAAACTTAAGTGAACCTGGCGAGCGTGCGAATGCTTCCGCGCGTTATTTAGTAATTCTTGGATTACCCGGTAAACCGCTATTTCCCATTCCCGCTGGAACCCTTCCAAATGTTCGTCAATCGTGGCTTGAAGCGTGAAATCAGCGCGCAGATTAACCTTATCAAACAACTCCATGAGCGCTTTTCGAAGGCCTGTCCGATAAATGAATTCAGGGTGAAGATCATTGATGACCTGGCGAAGCACATATACGCTGTCTAATACCTGCTCACGGAATTTGACCATCAGTGCCTTCGTTTCCGGGTCTTCAGCATGTGTGCTCCAAGCATCAAGCTGGCGAGCAATATCGAGCTGATCCTGCATGTTCTGGTCATGCAGCTTGCGCGACAGTTTCCAGCGTTCACGTTCCGAAATACGCAGCATCATTTTTTTTATTGTAAGCGGAACGGATACGGCCTGAAGAGAAGTTTCTTCCAATTTTTCCATCATTTCTTTTGTATTTGACAGATTCTCAATTACCATCTGCGCATAATTGATTAGTGTCGCAAGCCAAACGCGTTCGTCCGGATTCAGGCGCCTTCGGGGCATGGACCACTTTCCGTCAATAACAATTTTCCCATGCGCGCTCTTTGATAATATAATGCGGAAACCGTCCAGAGTCATGAAAAGTTTTCCAAGTTCATCCTGAGATTGATTCAGATCCCGTTCACTTTCCTGATACGCCTTCTCAACATGTAAAGACATGCTTCGTTCTTCCTGACCAATCCGTGATAGTCCGACTTGTTCCACGGGCAAACAAGCTTCCATCTCTCTTTTAATAATCCGGCCGACATCACTTAAGTCGGAATCCGGTTTAATCCACTGTAAAAATCGGTTCAAACTTGTCTCTACGTCTTGCTGTTTGGGATAAAGCCTCTTTCTAAGTGCATAATCCAAATATTGCTTTATGTAAAAGATCACGAACAAAGCGACAAAAGCGGCGATCATGAAACGGTAACCATCACTTCGAGCGTAAGCGACCATGTTCCATTCGGCCACCACATGAAATAGTACGCCAAGCAGGACTGCCAGTGGTGCCGCAATCAGCGCGCAGTAAGCGACATGAGTCACCACAAATGAAACATCCATAAAGCGATTGGAGTTAATTAAATAAGACAAGAGTAATGGCCATATTAATAAAAAAATGTCCAACCGCAAGTGAACGACTAACTCATTTTGAACAAGTGAAGGAACAAGCGACAAGATAAGGTTCGGTATGAATGCAAAAAGCAGCCCGATTGTCACTACCTGCAGCATGGGCGTGTACGCCGCATCATCGTAACGCCTTAAAGCGCGTATGGCACAGATGATTATGAAAAGCATCAATGCTGCGATGACAACTATAGCCAGTAACCAAGCACCTGCTAAACCGACGCATTGACCCGCAATTACGGATATCAGTGTCAATGCAGCGCAAGCAGCACCAATGATTTCAGTCCGCGCAGACACCCAAACAAGGCTCCAGTATGAAAAAAATTTCTTCAGCACTCTCATCGATAAAACAAGGGAAGTTAAATAAATAATTAGGTACAAATCGCGGCAGACAAGTCGTTCAAAGTCTGTTCGGCCGGCACTCCCCGTCAGCCATAACAGGCTGAGGACTGTTAAAAAAATGACTAGTCTCTGCTCCCCTTTCTCCGACTGATTTAGCGACCAAAAATAGATTCCTAGTCCGAAACAAAAGAGGAAGGAGACATAGGGCAGCCCATAATTAAAAACCGGATTGCCGCTCGTTTCTCTCACCATTAATAATACTATGGATGCAGGAAGCGAAGCGCAGAGACAGCCCAAGAGCAGCCATCGCTTCCATAAATTTATTGATTTGGCAGTCATCGGGCCGCCTCCCCGCGAAATAGATTCAGAAGCGCTTTACACAATGTAAACGAACAGGCGATTACTCACCAATTCATTCCATTTGACCCATCACTTCCTTCGCATACAGTGTAGCAAAAAAAGAAGCGGCTCGTAAAATACTAATTACACATCATTTGACGTTTGCAATACCTATGTTGCGCTTTACAGCCCCCCTCCGTAATTTTTTCTTGCAAAAAAAAGAAGCATTAGTGTTTATCTGCTTCCCCTGCCGCTCCTGCCTGAATCACAACCCGTGTCACTGCTTGCTGACTTTGGCCGATTCGAAGTTTGGCTAATTTATTCATATAGAATTTGTATTTCCAATTTGTCACATCCGTCTCAACTATTTTTTTCTGGCAAGATTCACAGATTAGTTGATTGCAGATATGAATTCCTTCAACATTTTGCTGTCCGCAAATTAAGCATGTCTCCTCCAAATGATCCTGTTCCCGCATTGTCATCATGTTCACCTCCACACTCAGTTTTTCCTATACATTAAAAAACTATTCATTAATCGACTATCAAGCTAGTTACCATTGCCTATTATTAGTGATTTGGCTCATTTCCTGACCTTCCTAGTGTATGTTTTCTGGGCTTGCATCGTGCCCTCGCAGTAACTAAATCATGAGCGATACATTGTTTTTTTTAGCAAGCATTGACAGCTAGACACAAGAGTGATTATAATTTATTAAAATTATTAAAAAATTTAATCAACTTAATTAGGTCAGCGTCTGTTCAAATTGCGCAGTTCCCGCTATTTGAATAGCCCTCCTTAAGGGAGACGGTCTGTATGTTTACAATCGACCATTCGAAAACAAGCTGTTTCAATGAAATGTTTCTACCGGACGGCCGGATCAGAGCACACTATCAAAATTTGTTCGATTGTCTGCAAACGCTTGGTGAAAATGAACTCCTTGACCGTTCCAAAGAGATTAAGCAACAAATGGTGCGTCAGGGCGTGACCTTTCAACTGTATACAGCAAACCAAGCCAGTGAGCGTATCATTCCCTTTGATATCATACCGAGAATCATTCCGCGTGAGGATTGGGAAAACATTAGCGCAGGCCTCAGACAGCGTGTTAAAGCGCTGAACCATTTCCTTTATGATGTCTACCATCAACAGAAGATCATTAAAGACGGCCTACTATCCAGAAGACAGATTATTAACAATCCATATTTCTTGCCGGAGATGGCCAATGTCGACGTTCCGGAAAATGTTTATATCGCACTCTCCGGAATTGATTTGATCCGTGACGAGCTTGGTGTGTACTACGTGCTCGAAGACAACTTGCGCACACCGTCCGGTCTATCTTACGTCTTCAAAAATCGTTCGCTCATGATGCACTATTTCCCTGAACTCTATTTTTCTTCACACGTCGAGAGCATTGAGCAAGGCACCCAGGATCTGCTCACAGCGCTGCATGACCTAGCACCTCATCACAAACAGGATCCCGTCATCGTACTACTGACTCCGGGCAGATATAATTCCGCGTACTTTGAGCATGTCTTTCTCGCGCAGCAAATGGGCATCGAACTCGTAGAGGGACCGGATCTGCGCGTTGTCGACCAAAAGGTATACATCAATTCAATTGAAGGATTAAGACAGGTGGATGTGATCTATCGCCGGCTCGATGACGATTTTATCGATCCGCTCGCCTTTAATCCGAACTCACTTCTTGGTGTCGCCGGTCTAATGAACGCTTACCGGGCCGGGAATGTTGCCATAGCCAACGCGCCTGGCACTGGAGTCGCCGATGATAAAGCTGTTTATACAAAGGTACCGGACATGATTCGTTACTATTTGCATGAAGAGCCTATCCTGAAAAATGTACCCACATATCATATGGAGAGAAAAGAAGATCGAGAGTTTGTGCTTAATCAGTTGGAAAAAATGGTCGTCAAAGAGACCTCGTTGTCCGGCGGCTACGGCATGCTGATTGGCCCGCAATCCACTCCGGAAATGATTGACTTGTTCCGTCAAAAGATTCTTGAGCATCCGGATCGATACATTGCTCAACCAACCATCAGTCTTTCCGCAGTCCCAACACTCACCGACGGTCAAATTGAAAACCGACACATTGACCTGCGCCCGTTCATCATTCAGGGCAGAAAAACCTCCGTCATCTCCGGTGGCTTGACCCGTGTCGCCATGACAAAAGGCTCGCTTATAGTCAACTCATCACAAGGCGGCGGAAGCAAAGACACTTGGATTGTTTAATTTTAACTGCGCGACACCCCTTGTACGGGGAGCAGTAAAAATACAAAAGGAATCAGTAAGAGGGGATCCGTATGATCGGTAGAATTGCAGAATCACTTTACTGGCTTGGACGCTATCTAGAGCGCATCGAAAATCACGCCCGACTTATTGATGTCGACTATCACCGCCAAGCTACACACACAGAACGGGATCAGTATCCATGGAAAGAGCTCATTGAAACGCTGGCGGATGTACGAGCGTTTCAAGAACAGAAATTACCCTACAACGAATCCACTGTGCTCAGCACCATAATCTTTGACAAAGACAATACAAATTCTATTCGTTCCTGTGTGACCAGCGCGCGTGGAAACATGCAAGCGATTCGTGAGCGGCTTCCAAGTGAGCTTTGGAACGCGATCAACGGCTTTCACATCTGGCTTGATAAACAGACATTGGACAATCTATTAGTCTACCCCCACACGTTTTTTGAACAAATCAAGAATCAAACAGCGCTGTTTCAAGGTATCGTTGAATCAACCATGCTTCGCGGTCAAGAATGGCATATGCTTGAAATAGGAAAATACTTTGAGCGCGCGGAAAACACATTGCGCATTTTGCGTGTGGTTTATTGTGAAAATGGCATAGAACTTTCTTTTGGCGACGCACTCGCCCTGCTTAAGTCAGTCAGCGGCTATGAAGCTTTCCGAAAATGTCTCTCAAATAAAATTTCAACAGTCACTATGCTCGAATTTTTAATGCTCAGCGCTGTTTTTCCAAGATCGACACGTTTTTCACTCTGCCATCTGAACGAACATCTTGCTAAACTATCCGATTCTCAAGGAGGGATTTCCCACTCTATTAAAAATGTTCGGAAATTGATCGGCAAAATGCACGCTCAGCTCAATTACATGGATCCTTCCGAAATCGTTCGAAATGGGGTCGCCGATTTTCTCGACCTTGAAGTGCGTCGATGCAACACAATCGGATCAGAAATTGGACAAATGTTCTCAGCAAAGGGGGTCAACGTGCTGACTTTTTGAGCGTTCATCTTTCAATCAGCAGTCACGCGCCAAACGATGAAATTCAAAATAGTGCATACAACACATTATCAATATGATGGAGAAGTATCGGACAGTGTCAATGAGATTCGCTTATCGCCCAGAACGAACGGAAATCAGTCCTGCTATCAGCACGCGATTTCCACATATCCGCACGCGCCGCTCTACGCCTATGAAGATTATTTTGGAAATCGCGTGCATGCTTTTTCAATCGCCGATCCTCATTCAGAACTGAGAATCACCGCCCAATCCATTGTAGTGACCAATGATTCTTTAGCGCCTAGAGAAAGCATCCTTCCTTTTGAACAGGAACAAACAATTATGAAAAGTGACGCATTTCTCGACCAGTTCGCCGAGTATTTGGCACCGACAGATTACACGCAAAATACGATTGATGTTAACAACATCGTGAACCGCTTTCTAAGCCAATCGATGCCATCTGTCTCACAACTCTTAGCCGAGATAACGACAGCCATTAAGCAGGAGTATATTTATGATCCAGCCGCGACACAGGTCCAAACAAAAATTGACGAGATGATTAAGCTGCGCCGCGGTGTCTGCCAAGATTTTGCCCATCTCATGATCGCACTTTGCCGATGCATCGGCATTCCTGCGCGCTATGTGAGCGGCTATCAATACATATCGGATCTCAGCGGTGGGAACGCGGATTTTGAACAAGCTTCTCATGCCTGGATTGAAGCCTATATTCCTGAAGTCGGTTGGACAGGATTTGACCCGACAAATGATGTTCCGGTTGGTTGGCGCTACATCATTCTCGCTTACGGACGCGATTACAAAGATATCGTCCCTGTCAAAGGTGTCTACCATGGTACACCGAAACAAAATCTAAAAGTGGATGTTGACGTAAAGCAAATAAGCTGAAAATAGTATTGAAAAAGCGATCCGAATACATTCGGATCGCTCATTTTTTACTTATTAAGTTCGCTCAATATATTCTTGATCCCATGGGTCGCAACTTGAGCAGCTGTCATCCGATCAATATAATCGTATCGGTTTTTATAGACATTAGCGATAGTCTGCTGCAGCTCATCGGAGGTCAACGAATCATTTTCCAGCACTTCGCACAGGCCTTTTTTCTTAAACGATTCCGCATTCAGAATCTGGTCACCGCGACTTGATCGGAGTGGCAGTGGAATGAGAATCATGGGTTTTTTTAAAGCAAGGAACTCAAAAATCGCGTTTGAGCCCGCCCGCGACAGAATGATCGACGACGCAGCCATGACATCCGGCAATTCCTTGTCGATATACTCAAATTGCTTGTAGCCTGCCGTCGATGCACATTCAGCATCAACATTTCCTTTGCCGCATAAATGCACTATTTGATAGCTCTTAAGTAATTCAGGAAGCGACTCTCGAACAACTTCGTTGATCTTCTTTGCGCCGAGACTGCCGCCCATAATAAGAAGTACTGGTTTGTTTCCTTGAAACCCGAGAAATTCCAGTCCTTTTTTTCGATCGCCCTTGAGCAAGACGTCACGGATTGGCGCGCCGGTATACATCACCTTATCCTTCGGCAGATGTGCCGCGGCCTCCTCGAAGGTCACAAACAATTTAGTCGCAAATTTAATCGCTATTCGATTGGCTAGTCCGGGTGTAATATCCGATTCATGAATGTAAACCGGAATATGATTCAGCCACCCGGCAATGACAACCGGTACAGAGACAAATCCGCCTTTAGAGAAAATCACATTGGGCTTGATCTTTTTTAGGATCAAATAGGCCTGCATCACTCCTGCAATAACCTTGAATGGATCTTTAAAATTTTTCATATCGAAATATCTGCGAAGCTTGCCGCTTGAAATGGCTCGATAGTCAATTCCATGTGCTTGCACCAGATTTTTTTCAATTCCATTTTTTGAGCCGATGTACGTAATTTCACAGTTCTTTAATTCGTCAATAAGCGCCAGGTTTGGGGTAACATGCCCCGCTGAACCTCCGCCGGTAAACACAATTTTTTTTACCATTGCTCTGCCTCGCTTTTTTCTTTTACTCCCACTTTTTAAAAGTTTAATATACTTGCTCACAAAGTAAAACAAAAAAACAAAAAAAGATTGTGAATGTATTCATTTTGTATCAGGATCATTCCAATTCTAATTTAATTGGCGCATCGCATACTAGCATGCCCCCTCAATCAAAAAAAAGCAATCAGGGCAAAGGCCCGATCGCTTGTATTACGTGTCATTATCTAATTTCCTGATGCTCCGTTTCTTCTGTAAATTGGCTGTTATACAGGTCAGCATAGAAGCCTTTTCTTTCAAGCAGCGATTGATGCGTCCCCTGCTCAATGACACGGCCGTGATTCATGACCAAAATCAAATTGGCTTCCTTGATCGTTGACAACCTGTGGGCAATGACAAAGCTGGTACGATCCGTCATGAGTCTGTTCATCGCTTTTTGGATATGCATCTCAGTTCGTGTATCAACACTGCTAGTCGCTTCATCAAGAATGAGGATGACCGGATCGGCAAGAATAGCACGCGCAATCGTCAGGAGCTGCTTCTGGCCTTGAGAAATATTCGTCCCCTCTTCATTTAAAACCGTATCATAGCCATCCGGCAAGGTTCGAATAAAATGATCAGCATGTGCCGCCTCCGCAGCACGCACGATTTCTTCTTCCGTCGCGCCTTCGCGGCCGTACGCGATATTTTCGCGAATCGTGCCTTTGAATAGCCAAGTGTCCTGCAGCACCATGCCGAAGAGCCGATGAAGCTGTTCTCGTTTAATGAGGCGGGTATCGACACCATCGACCGTGATTTTCCCATGCCGCAATTCGTAAAAGCGCATAAGCAAATTAACAAGAGTTGTTTTTCCGGCACCGGTCGGTCCGACGATCGCTACCGACTGTCCGGCTTTCACATCAAGCGTCATATCCTCAATTAAGGGTTGATCCTCTTTGTAGCGGAAGTTCACATGATCAAAAGCCACATGACCTGCCGGTTGCGCAAGCGATTCTGATTTTGCACTATCCGGTTTCACATCTTCTTCATCCAGAATCTCAAAGATTCGTTCTGCCGATGCAATTGTAGATTGAATAATATTTGAGATGTTAGCGATTTGATTGAGCGGCTGGCCAAATTGACGCGCATATTGAATGAATGCTTGAATATCACCGATTTCAATCGAACGCTTTACAACCAGAATACCGCCGACAACAGAGATCAATACATAACCAATGTTGCCGACAAACATCATCATCGGCATCATAATTCCCGATAGAAATTGCGCCTTCCACGCAGAATGATAGAGTTTGCCGTTAATGTTTTTAAATTTACTAACAGATTCATGCTCTTTTCCGAATGCCTTGATGACTTGATGACCGGTAAACATCTCTTCGACATGGCCATTTAATTGACCGATTTGCACCTGTTGCTGCTTAAAAAATCCTTGAGACCGTTTTGTAATTTGAGAAATGCCTACGAAACTGAGCGGAATCGTCACAAGCAACACGAGCGTCAACAAAGGACTGATCGTTAGCATCATGACAATAACACCGATCAATGAGACGATTGATGTAATCGATGCCGTTAGACTTTGCTGCAGTGTATTGCTGATATTCTCCGAGTCGTTGACAGCACGGCTAAGTATATCGCCATTTGGATGCGCATCATAATAGTCGACCGGTAATCGGGCCAACTTCTCATTCACCTGTTTGCGCAGTGTATAGACCATTTTTTGCGAGACGCCGCTCATTAGATACTGCATGATAAAGGTAAAGACTGAACTAAGAACATACAAGATAACCAAGGTGACAACGATGCCCCATATATAGTTAAAATCGATGTGCGCACCCGGAACCCCTTTAATTTTCAACATCATACCTTCAAAAAGTTTGGTCGTCGCGTTCCCCATTAGTTTTGGTCCGATAATGGTAAAGATTGTACTAAGGATGGCCGTTATAAAAACGGCAACCAGTACCGCTTTATGCGGACGCAGATACCCCATCAGGCGGTGAAAGGTTTTACGAAAATTTTTTGGCTTTTGGACAGGCATGCGCATATGACCCGGGCCAAATCCACCGCCATTGCGGCTGCTGCTCTTTTTGTCGCTCATGCCAATTCCTCCTTATCCAGCTGCGAGGCAACAATTTCCTTGTATACGGCGCATGTTTTTATCAGCTGATCATGTGTGCCCATACCAACGATCCTGCCGTCATCTAAAACAATAATTTTATCGGCATGAAGCACGGTGCTTACGCGTTGCGCGACAATTATCACCGCCGCTGACTGAGTAATGCGGCCGAGCGCTGACCTCAGACGCGCATCAGTGCGGTAATCAAGTGCTGAGAAACTATCATCGAGCAGATAGACCTCTGCCTGACGAGCTAAAGCGCGGGCGATCGCTAAGCGTTGCTTCTGTCCTCCGGAAATGTTCTTGCCGCCTTGAGCGATGACAGAGTCGTATCCTTCCCCCATCTCACGGATAAAATCATCTGCCTGTGCCGTTCGCGCAGCCTCCTCAATCTCTTCATCTGTCGCCCGCTCATTTCCGTAGCGAATGTTATCCGCAACAGTACCAGTGAAAAGTATAGATTTTTGCGGCACATAGCCAATCATTCGGCGCAGTTTATCTAAGGAAACTGTTTTAACATCGGCACCATTAATTCGAACACTGCCATGAGTTGCATCAAAATATCGTGGAATAAGATTCAGCAGCGTTGATTTTCCCGTACCCGTTCCCCCAATGATGGCGGTCGTCTCTCCGACTTGTGCTGTAAAAGAAATAGCCGACAACGCAGGCTTTTCAGCTCCGGGATAAGTGAATGTCACATTTTGAAATTCCACACCTTGCTCGTTTTCATCAATTTTTTCTGACCCATTACGCTTTGTATCCTGAATATCAGGTTGAATGTCAAGTACTTCATTGACACGTGTCGCGGAAATCTGAGCACGGGGAATCATAATGAACATCATTGCACCCATGAGGACCGAGAACATAATCTGCATCGCATACTGGATGAATGCCATCAAATCGCCTACTTGCATGGATCCGCTATTAATGCGCAGCCCGCCAAACCAGACGATTGCAACCATCGACAAGTTCATAATGAGCATCATCAGCGGCATCGCAGCCGACATGATCTGATTGATTCGAATCGATGTCTGCGTGATGTCTTTATTCGCTTCATCAAAGCGCTGCACTTCATGCTTTGTCCTGTTAAAAGATCGAATCACACGAATACCGGTCAACTCTTCACGCAGAATCAAATTGAGTCGATCCATTTTCTTTTGAATAGCCTTAAAATAAGGCATTCCTTTCCGCGCAAGCACGGAAATTGAAACAATCAGGAGCGGCAATGCGACAACCAGGACTAGCGACAGTTTTGCATCCTTGGAAACGGCCATGATGATTCCTCCGATGCACATCAGCGGAGCCATGGTCATCATTTTGAGAATCATCATATATACTTGTTCAATCTGCGCAATATCATTGGTCGTCCGCGTAATGAGTGAACTTGTTCCCACCTGATCAAATTCCTTTAGCGAGAAGGTCTCAACATGTGAAAACATCTTATTCCTCACATCACGGCCAAATCCGGCGGCGACCTTTGATGCCAAATAGTTAGCAAGCACTGTAAGAACGCCTGCAGCCAGTGTCACCAGCAGCATATAGGCACCCATTTTATAGATGTACGGCATGTCGCCTTTCACTACACCCGTATCCACAATATCCGCCATCAATGTTGGCAAATATAGGTTTGCTAATGATTGCAAGAAGACAAAAATAACCGAAAAAAGTGCCGGCCATAGATACGGTCTCATATACCTTGCCAAACGAATCATTTACTCATCTCCAATCTAAAAACATATAATCTCAAAAGAAAGCCCTGCTATGATTTCCCTAGTGTAACCGCACTCTGTGAACCAAATATGAATTCGTTAACAGAATCATCCAACCTAACTATTCGTTTCATGCCGTATAAGTCAGGGTACACTAGGTGGATCCTTTTTTCTGAAAACATTTTGATTTGGGGGAGTTACGCCATTAGCCATAAGATCAGCATCTGAACCTGTCTCATTTCGAAACAATTTATACGAAATTAAAAGATGTGATGCTGCGCAGTAAAGACGGAGTGCGCAGTAAAGACGGAGTGCGCAGTATGAAGGCCAGCCATAGTACAAGTTAATGCGGAACTGAGAATGTGAAATACAAAAGTTAAAACTAACTCGTGAAAAGTTAAAGCGAACAGTTGAAGACCTCCGCTTATTTACGCTCGCTTAACTGTGTATATCATAAAATTCCATTTAGGGTGATTAACATAAACCCGGTTTAAATTTAGCCTCATGCATTCAAAGGATTCCCATATCTGGGATCAAGAGGATTCGATCTTATCGGTTGGGCGATCATGTAAAGCGCCAGCTCTGATAAATAAACGGAAAAATTACCCTTAATTAGAAAATTAATAAAAAAATCGCTTAAATAGACGGAGAAATTCCGTTTATCGAATCGAAAAACGTGAAAATGGAGAGCTTTTCTTTGAATAAGTGGAAAAATTACCCTTATTTACCCATGAAACAAACCTATGATGCATATAACCGGAAAAATCACCCTTATTTCCTCAGCTATTCAGGTCTGGACAGTCGCATTTTTTAAGCTGATTGCTGCACATCTTCCGTCCGCTATGCAACTGTATTTCTTTGCTACTCTTCTATAAGCAAAGAAATCTTCAATTAAGAACTTTTTTTACA